>JAJYLB010000035.1 GCA_021788095.1 Acidobacteriota bacterium
CATTTCCACAGTTTGTATTTTTCATAGATTCGCGCAAGTCGTTTGCGGACAACGCACGAAATTTGCGCCAGGGCTGTGGAATTCGCACCTTTTCGCGTTGCCACACAGATTCTGAAGCCTGTGCTACACGATCGTAAACGCTTGATTTTCAGACCAACATCCGCGGCCGACGAGCGGACGCGACTGGATTCCCGCCCCCCGCTTTCGCGGGGGACAAGCTTCGGCGGGAATGACGGGGGAGGGGGGCTTTCGCGGGGGACAAGCTTCCGTGGGAATGACGGGATGTGGGGGCGGTGTGGCGCGAGCGATCGAGCACGCGCGTGTTGTAGCGCCGGCGGCTCGCCGGCGATTCTGTACGGTTTAGCTCTCGCGGGAACGCGAGGGCCGCCGCCCGGGTTCCTCGCCGGGCTCTCTGGAAGATCGGTTCCCATGGATCGACTGTCGTCGCGGCGGCTCGGGAGGTGTGGGACCCGCCCGAACCGCCAAGACCGCCTTCGGCCTGCCGGTCTCGCAGCTACCAAACCAAGCGCGCTCCGAGCTGAATCGACCGCTGGATATTCACCTGCTTGGAAATCACGCCGAAGCTGCTGCTCGTCGGGCTGCTCACGTTCGGCGTGTCGAACTGCGGGCGATTGAAGGTGTTGAACGCCTCGAAGCGCAACTGCAAGTAGTCGCCCTCGTGGAAGGTGAAGTTTTTCAGGATCGACGAGTCGAGGTTGTTGATCGAGTCGAGGCGGAGATTGGCGAAGGTCGTGGGGAAGGTGCGCAGGTGATATTGGAATTGATCCTTCGAATTCGTGTCGAAGGCGCTGGTGTCGAAGGCAGGGAGCGGCTTTTCTTTCCCGTTCACCAGGGTTTCGTCCGTCTGGCGGTTGTTCAAGGTGATCGGCTGGTTCAGGTAGACGTAGTCGCTCGCGCGCCATACGATCGGCGCGCCCGTTTGGTAGGTATAGATGCCGTTGATCACCCACCCGCCGAAGATCGCATCCGCCCAGCCGGAGCGCAAATTGAACAGACGATCGCGACCGAAGGGCAGGTCGTAGCTGAAGCCGGCGACGAAATGGTGCGTATGATCGAAGGGAGAGATGCGGCTCTCGAGCCTTGCGTCGGTGGGATTCAGGTAATAGTCGCGCGAGATCAGTTTCGAGAACATGTAGTTCCCGATTACGGAAAGCCCTTGCGACAACCGTTTCTCCACCCGCACGTCCAGCGCGTTGTAATCCGAGTTGCCCACTGTGTTGTTTTGCATCGTTACGCCCGATCCTCCCGTTCCGCTCTGGCCGGGGAATTCGGGAAAAGCGGAAAGCAACTGCGCCACGGAAGTGGTCGATCCGTTCAGGCTGGTGCCCGGCAGGAGGTTCTTGAAGGGATTGGGCACGCTGGCCGTGAGCGTGTTGATGACGGTCTGATCGCGCGTCGGCAGCGTGCTCAGGTACTGGACGGGAATGACGTTGAGCTGAGTGGTCTGGATCGGTATATCCGTTGCGTGGTTGCCGATGTAATCGACTTCGAGCAGGAGGTTCGGCGTGAGGGAGCGCTGGATGCCGAAATTCCAGCGCATCGAGAAGGGATCGTTGGCGTGGGGCGCGAGGAAGCTGACGCTTTGCCCGAGGAACGTTCCCAGACCCTCGGACGAACCTACGGGCTGGTTGATGCTGCCGCCGGGAAAGGGATCCGCGAGGGTAGTGGCGGGGCTCAGATAATTGTTGCTGCTGGCGACGAAGGGCGTGCTGGCGCTGAAGCCTTCCTGATCGAGGATCGGATTCGAGGACCAACTGCCGTATTGGTTCAGATTCGCGACCGTCAGCGGCTCAACGAATATGCCAAACCCGCCGCGCAGGACCGTTCCCCCGCCGAGGAATCTGGGCGTCCAGGCGAAGCCCAGCCGCGGGCTGAAGATGTACGAGCCCTGGTAGTAAACGTTGCCGGGATGCGAGTTCGGGAAGGTCAAGCCGCCGAGAACCTTGAAATCGCTCGGGGAGATTTGCGGAATCGGATTCTTCGCGTAGGCCGCTTCCGCGGCGGCGGCGATGGGGCTGGTCGCCGTCGTATCGAACCCGCTCACCGTTCGGCCGTAACTTTCGGCGTAGGGGGTATCGTGCTCGAAGCGCACGCCCAGGTTGAGCGTCAGGTTGTTCTTCGCCCGCCAGTTGTCTTGTAGGAAGGCGGCATAGTAGTAGGAGATGAATGTTCCGTAGGTGTTGAGGTCGTACTTGCTCGAACCGCTGTTGTTGGGCAGGCCCATCAGGAAATCGGCGAAATCCTGGCCGAAGGGCGCGGCGGGCGAACTCGACGTCGGCCCGTTCGTCCAGTTGGTTCCGAAGGCGTAGCAGCCGTCCGGACAACCGTAGCTGATTGTGTCGAGCCGGTATTGCCGCAAGTCCACGCCGACATGCAGCTCGTGATCGCCCACCATCTTCATCACGTCGCCGAAGAACTGGTAGGAACCGGAGGGCACGACCGAATCGCCCGTGTTGCCGAGGCATTGGAAGCTGTCCTGGCTGCCGCAACTGCCGGAGAACTGGATCGCGGGCATCTGGTACCTTTGCGCGGTGCTGGCGACGTAGGAGGGATAGCCGAGCGTGGTGGGATTGAGCCCGATGCTCGGGTCGCCGTGGACTTCCTTCATGTAGGTCCAATTCAGCCTGAAGTTGGCGACGGTGGTGGGCGAGAACGTGTACACTTCGTCCACCGTTCCGCCCCAGTTCTCGCGCAACAGGGATACCCCGGTGGCCGCGTTCCCGAAATAGTTGTTCTTGGCTTGCAGGCGGTAGTTGTGCCGCGCGTCGAAGAACAGGCGGCTCTTCGCGCTCATGTTCCAATCGAGCCGGCCCAGCTCGTTGTTGAAGGTGTCGCTGCTCGTATTGTTGTTGACGTAGTTGTCGAAACCTTCCGACGTGCCCAGTCCCGGGGTCGGCGAGGGGAAATACTTCAGGTAGGCCTGCGCGATCGGGCTGAGGAGGCCGGAGGGAATCACGTTGCACTTCACATCGCCGGCCGCCGGCGACTGCGTGTTGTTGGGATTGAGCGGGAGCGGCGTGCCATTCGGCGCGCAATAAAAGGGCTGCCGGGTGATCGTTTTCCCGCTCAGCACTCCCGAATAGGGGTTGTAGAGCTGGTATTTCGACCCGAGCGCCAGCAGCGAGGAGAGATCGCCGGCCCGCTCCGCCGCGCTCGGCACGGTGGCGAAATCGGTGTTTGGCTGCGCGTCCTTCAGGTTCTCCCAGGCGAAAAACCAGAAGAGCTTGTTCCTGCCGTCGTAGATCTTGGGCAAAATCACCGGCCCGCCGGCCGTCAGACCGTATTGATTGAAGTGGGTCACCTGGAGGGGGGCGCCGGCGCGATTGTTGAAGAAGCTGTTCGCATCCAGATTCGATGGCTGGGAGAATTCGTACATCGAGCCGTGAAAGCCGTTGGTGCCCTGCTTGAGAATCTGGTTGGCGGTGCCGCCGTAACTGTGCCCGTAGGCCGCATCGGTATTGAACGCGTCCACCGTCACTTCCTGCACGGCGTCCTGCGGGGGACTGTAGGCGAGCGAACCGCTCCAGATCTCGTCGGGAGCACCGTCCATCAGCAGCTCGGTCACCTGCGATGGCGTGCCGCCGATGCTCCACGCCGCGGCGCCGTTATTGTCGAAAGGGTGCACCAGGGAGGGATTGGAGGTGGCGATCACACCGACCGAAAGCTGCGCCAGCATCATCGGCGTCCGGCCGTCGAGCGGCAGGTCTTCCACCTGCTTCGTCGTGATCACCTGTCCCGTGGTCGCATTGACCGTATTGACCAGAGGGACGTTCGAGACGACCCGCACGCTCTCGGTCACCGCGCCCAACTGGAGCGAGATGTCGATGACCGCGTGCTGGCCCGACGCCAGACTGACTCCCTGCCGCAAGAAGGTCTTGAACCCTTTCGTTTCCGCCGTCACCGTGTAGGTGCCGGGAAGCAGGAAGGGAAGTGTGTAGTCGCCGGTGGACCCCGAGACGGTCTGCGTTTTCGTGCCGGTGCTCGTCTCGGTAGCGACGACGGTGACCCCGGGCACCGCCCCGCCACTAGGGTCGGTCACCACGCCGCTGACGGTGGCCCGAAATTCCTGCGCGCGAAGCATGACCGGGACGGTCAGAAACAAAACCAGCGAAAGAGCTAGAAGGCGGAGCCTCATGGACGTGTACCCCCGCATTGGTGAACTTCCCGTCGCGCACTGCTCTGGAAACTGGCGTGCCGATGGAGAGCGAAGCCGCCTCGCCCCCTTGCACTCTCCCTCGGGAACCGCTCACGACGTCGGGGCCGACCTCCCGCCAAGGCTGGGGCCACGAGCGCATCGACAGCGAGCAGGCGATGGGCAAGGGAAACTTATACCGGGGCGAGCGCCGGTGTCAAGAAAGATTTACAGGAAATCATGAATCATTTCCAAGAGCCGCCGCAAAGATTCAGCCTGTCGCTGGCAGCCCCCGTGCGAGGGCAAACGGAACGATTTCGCCGGCCGTTTGCATGGCTAGGTAGATCGCCGGGCCCGAGCTTCCGTAGTGGCGGGTGAAAGCCCGCACGATAGCGGAATCCGGCAGATCGGGGTTGTACGAAAGCCGGCCCCAGGCGTAAAACCACATCCACCATTTCTCCCAGATCCAGCGATAAATCTTCTGGTCGCGGGAAGACGGGTAATACGCTGCAGGGTCGGCGCGGAAGTAGGCCATCGGGGATTCCAAGGTGAAGCCCAGCGCGTGGCCCAGCGTGAAGGTGCGGACGGCGCGGCGAATGAAAGCCGTGTTTTCCCAAGCCCAAAAGCGGTGCGTGCCATTGGCGCGCACCTGCCAGAGAATCTGGTACGGGGCCGGCAAATCGAGATAGGACTGGTAGCTGTAGCTGCCGTACTGCTCGCCCTGGAGCGCTTGATAGGGCAGGCCGAGCTGCTCGCCATTGTATTTGATCTCGATCGCGAGCCCGGCCGGCGAGCCGCGCGCCAGTTGCTCGATTCCTTCCCGCGTCGTTTTCCAGGTTCGCGTGTAGAGGGGTAGGTCGCGCCGGCCCGCGAGCGCGAGCGCGCGCGGGTAAACTTCCTGGTAGAAGCCCACCGGCCGGCTCGATTCCCCAATGCGAAAGCCGATCATGTAGAGATCGGGAATCTCCTCGACGAGTCGCGCGACCGCTTGGGTGGTGTAATCGGCCAAGTGGTCGGGGGGAACGCCGGTCACCGAGCGGTCTTTCGCCGGGCCTCCGCCGAAGCCGTTGTTCGCGCTGTAGTTCATGAGGGAAACCCTCAGGCCGCGACTGCGCGCGTAGGCCACGATCGCCTTGAGCGCGGCGAGATTCCGCGCCTCGATCTGGGGATTGCCAACTTGCGGGTAGGCGTCGACGTGGACGAGCAGGGGAAGCAGGTTGGGGAAGCTGGTGGTTTGAAGGTCGTACCCGCCGTGCAAGTCGAGCAGGTCGTACCGGTTGCGCGCCAGCATGTCGATATAGGCACTCCACATCGCGATGTTCTCAAGATTGGAAGGAACGAGGTGGAGAAACATGTTGTCGGCACGGATGGGCACGAAGGGGCTTCGGCTGACGTTTCCCACGTGGCGTGCGATCTCCGCCCAGCTTGCCCCATGCCGCGCGGCTTGCACCACGTCGATCAGATGATCCAAGCCGTACACCGCGCCCAGCCAGCCGCCGGCGTCGAGCGTCACCTTCGTTCCCGTCGTCTCGGTGGAAAAGGACTGGGCGCGCCGGGAGAGGTCGCCAAGCTTCGGATCGGTAACGTCGGCCGCAAAAACCACGCGGATTTCCGCAGCCTGGGGCGAGATGCCGGCGGATTTCAGGGCGGTGCCCAGCCGCGCCGCGGCCCACCGCGCGCATTCGGGCGAATGCGCGGGCAAGCGAACCGAGGCGCTCGCGGGAATGGCGCTCGGAGCCACGGCCAGCGCGGCGACCATCGCGAACAGCCGCCACCGAGCTTTGTGCGAATGAGCCAGGTTCATCGAATTACCTCTGCTGGCGCAGGCTTTCAGAATCTGTGTGGCAACGCGAAAAGGTGCGAACTCCACAGCCCTGGCGCAAATTTCGTGCGTTGTCCGCAAACGACTTGCGCGAATCTATGAAAAATACAAACTGTGGAAATGCCAGTTGCCACACAGACTCTTTCAGCCTCTGCCCGTCACTCGCCGCCAGTTTTCTTCTCTGCCGCCTTGCCGGTGGCCAAATCCGCAATCCACTCGCTGTGGGCCGTTACGCACAGGAACGATATAGCCCGCGGGAAGGGGTGTCAAGCAAGGCATTCACAGTCCTGGTAATCTTTTCGGAAAAGAGACCTCTCATGCTTAGCCGGGGAAGTCGTTGAGGTTCAGTACGCTAGGAGAATGCTTATTTGGCGGTCCTCCTGTCCGAATCCCCGAAGACGACTGCTTCTTGAAAACTTTTCTCACCACCTGTAACATGGCGCATGGCCTTGTGGATTGCGGCGCCAGCGTCGCTGCGTTCCCGTACACGGAGCGATCTGCGCGGGCTGAGCGCGAAAGCGGAAGGGGCGCGGACCCTGGACAGATTTTCAGCGAGCGGAAAGTGACGAGGAAGGCGCGAAAGATCCGGTTCGAAGAAGTGGCGCGCGAGGCGCGCGTCAGCATCGCCACCGTCTCCCGCGTCGCCAACGGCAGCCAGAGCGTGAGTCGGCCTCTGCGGGAGCGCGTGGCGCGTGCCGCCGCCAAACTGAATTTCGATCTCGATGGCCGGCGCCGCGCCCGCGTCATCGCCTTCATCCTCGCCAACCGGGGCGTTCTGCATCCCTTCCATTCCGCGGTGCTGGTGGGCGCCGAAGCTTACTGCGCGGCCCACGAATACGGTCTGCTGTTTCTTCCCCTTCACTACCCGCCCGACGTCGCCTGGCAGAAGCTGCACCTGCCTGCCGTGCTCGAGCGGCACGATCTGGTGCGCGCGGCGATTCTCGCTGGAACGAACTCGCAGAACCTGCTCGACTTCCTGACGGAGAAGGGGGTGGGATTCGTCGTTATGGGCAATAACGTCGCGGGCCCCTGGCGGCAAGCGGAAACGAGCGCGGTCTATTTTGACGATGTGGAAGGGGCGTGCGCGCTCACGCGCCATCTGCTCTCGCTCGGGCATCGAAACATTTGGTATGTGGGCAACTGCCGCAAGCTGTGGTTTCTGCGCAGGTACCAGGGCTATCAGAAGGCGATGGAGGAGGCCGGCCTCGCGCCGTTGAAGCGAGATGTGAATTGCGAAGAGGCCGAGGACCTGGGCTTTCTGGCTACGAAATCGATCCTCGGCGGGCGCGAGCCGTTGAGCGCGATTTTCGCCGGCGACGATGCCGCGGCCCGCGGCGTCTACAAGGCGCTTCACGAAGCCGGCCTGCGCATTCCCGAGGATGTCAGCGTGGCCGGATTCAACGACATTCCGGAGGCGGCAGCGCTCACCCCTCCGCTTACCACCGTTCGCGTTTTCACCGACCAGGTGGGGAAGCAAATGGCCGAGCTGGTGCTGAAGAAGATCGACCACCCGGATTCGGGGCCCGAAGTGATTACGATTCCGACGCAGCTCGTGCGCCGGGAATCCTGCGCGCCGCTGGCCGAGTCTTCGAGCAAAGGCCAGGCGAGCGAGCCGGCCCCCGCCTCCGTGGGGTAGAAGTTGTTGCAAAACCTTGCTTGGGCGGTTTTCACGGGCTGAAGCCCCTATTTTTCGGCCGCTTTTTGTCGGAGCTGAAGCTCCGACCCCCGGGGACGGGGGTTTTCGAGCTGCCTCTAGAGGGATCGACACCATGGCGTCATCGCGGCGTGAAAGCGCAAGACCGGGGGCGTTTCTTCCGCTCGAGAAATACTCCTTTGGCGTCGGCGATCGCTTCGCGCACGAGGCGCGACCGCAACTGCGCGCCTGCCTGATGGCGGCGGAAGCAGGTCTCGAGATCACGCCGGTTTGGAACAAGTCCAACCGGGAGCACCGGGTGGTGGGCTCCGAGCCCGCGAGCGTGCGGGCGGCAGCCGAAGAGGCGGTCGGAGAACTCGGCTGGCGACGGCCGTTCCACGTGGATGCAGACCACGTGACGCAAGAGACGGTCGGCGCGTTTCTTGCTTCGAGCGATTATTTCACCCTCGAGGTCGCCGAGGCGATCGGCAAACCGGCGCCGAGTGAGGAGGTAGCTTCCTTCCTGGCCCGCCATCGGGAGCTTTACGCGCCGGGCGATCCTCCGGGCGCCGGGGCAAGGGTGGCGCTCGATCTTCCCCGGGCGACGCGCGCGGCCGAAAAATATCTGCTGGCGGCGAAGACGGCGGGGGAAATCTACCGTCGCATCGCCGCGGCGAAAGATCCCGCGAGCTTCGTGACCGAAGTCTCGATGGACGAAACCGATCACGCGCAAACGCCGGCGGAATTGCTGCTCGTCCTGGCCGCGCTCGCGGACGAAGGCGTGCCCGTGCAGGCCATCGCGCCGAAATTCACCGGCCGGTTCAACAAGGGCGTCGACTACGTGGGCGACGTCGCCGAATTCGAACGCGAATTCCGCGCCGCGATCGCCGCGACCGCCCGCGCCGTTTCCGCGTACGGCCTGCCGGCTTCGCTCAAACTCAGCGTGCATTCGGGAAGCGACAAATTTTCCATTTACCCGGCGATTCGCCGCGCCCTCGCGGAAACCGGCGCGGGACTCCACCTGAAAACGGCGGGGACGACCTGGCTCGAGGAGGTCATCGGCCTGGCGGAATCGGGCGGCGAGGCGCTCGCGCTCGCCCGCGAGATCTACGCTCGCGCCTACGTCCGGCGCGAGGAGTTGTGCGCGCCCTATTCGACGGTGATCGACATCGATCCCGACAATCTCCCCGCGCCTCGCGAAGTCCAAAACTGGTCTTTCGAGCGATTCGTGCGGGCGCTGCGCCACGATCCGCGCTCGCCGGAGTACAATCCCCACTTCCGCCAGCTACTCCACGTCGCTTACCGAATCGCCGCGGAACTGGGCACCCGCTACCTCGCGCTACTCGATGCCTGCCGCGAGACGGTCGCCCGAAACGTTACCGCAAACCTCTTCGAGCGGCACATCCAGCCGCTGTTTCTCGAGGGCCGCGCCCGGCTCGCGGCGCCTTAGAAGCCCGCGGAGAGCGCATGGACCGCGAACAACTGATCCGGGCATTCGACTTTACCGGTCAAACCGTCGTCGTATCCGGCGGCACGGGAGTGCTGGGAGGCGAAATCGCCTGCGCGCTGGCTGCTTGCGGCGCCCAACTCGCCATCCTTCATCGGAATCCCGAGCGCGGCCGCGCACTGCTCGAGCGGCTGGGCGCCGATGCGCCGCGGGCCGCGCTCGTTTGCGCCGACGTCACGAAAGCGGAAGAGGTACGGCGGGCCGCCGCCGAGGTGAAGGAGCAATTCGGCGCGGTCCACGCCTTGGTGAATGCCGCCGGTGGGAACGCGCCCGAGGCCACCACGCGGCCGGAAGGTGGGTTTTTCGATCTTCCCGCCGAGGCGCTGCGCTACGTGCTGGATCTGAACCTCGTTGGGACGATCCTCTGCTGCCAGGAGTTCGGCCGCGCGATGGCCGAGGCCGGTGGCGGAGCGATTCTGAATCTATCCTCGATGGCTGCTTTCCGCCCGCTCACGCGTATCCCGGCCTATTCCGCGGCGAAGGCCGGCGTCAGCAATTTCACCCGATGGCTGGCGGTGCATCTGGCTCAAGAATATTCGCCCCGCATCCGGGTGAACGCCCTGGCGCCCGGATTCTTCCTCACCGAGCAGAACCGCTTCCTGCTCCAGGACCGGCGCACCGGGGAGTGGACTCCGCGCGGCCGCGCGATTTTGGCTCACACCCCGATGAATCGGCTGGGAGCGGCCGAAGATCTGGTTGGCGCGGCGCTCTGGCTGCTGTCGCCGGCGGCGGCGTTCGTCACCGGCGTGGTGGTGCCGGTGGACGGCGGCTTTTCCGCCTATAGTGGCGTGTAGGGGGCAGGAAGGGCGCCATGATCATCGGAACCGGTTTCGCGGGCGGCTACCTCAGCGAGGAGCAGCTCGCCGGCATCCTCGATCGGGCCGCGACCTCGCTCGGGATCGCGGGCAAGCGCGTGCTAGTGGTGATCCCCGACGGCACGCGCACCATGCCCATGCCGACGATGTTCCGGCTGCTCGGGAAGATCCTGCGGCCGCGCGTTTCCGCACTCGATTATCTGGTGGCCCTGGGCACGCACCCGCTGATGACCGATGCCGAACTGAGCCGGCTGGTCGGCGAGCCGGTGCGCGACGGCCGCGCCGGCCCCTCCCGCGTGTTCAACCATCACTGGGAAGATCCCGAGACTTTCGTCTGGCTGGGAACGATTTCCGCCGCGGAACTGGGCCAGATCACCGGCGGCCTGTTGGCGCGCGATGTAAAGGTGGGGCTGAACCGCCTGATCCTCGACTACGATCATCTGCTCATCTGCGGCCCCGTCTTCCCCCACGAAGTTGCCGGCTTTTCCGGGGGCAACAAATACTTTTTCCCGGGCATCGCCAGCTCCGAAATCATCCATTTCACGCATTGGTTGGGCGCGCTCATCACCAGCTACCGCGTCATCGGCCGCACCGATACGCCGGTGCGGGCCGTGATTGACCGAGCCGCGGCGATGATGCCGCGGCCCGTCTCCTGCCTCGCCCTGGCCGTCACCCAGGAGGGGGTGGCCGGGCTGTACGCCGGAGATGCGCGCGAGGCGTGGCGCGCCGCCGCAGCCCTTTCCGCGCAAATCCACGTGCGCTACGTCGAGAAGCCTTACCGCCAGGTGCTTTCGGTGATGCCGGAAATGTATCGCGACATCTGGACCGCGGCCAAAGGAATGTACAAAGTCGAGCCGGTGGTGGCCGATGGCGGCGAAGTGATTTTGTACAGTCCGCGGCTCGATGCCGTGAGCTATTCGCACGGCAAGCAGATCGAGGAGATTGGCTACCATTGCCGCGATTATTTCCTCAAGCAGTGGGAGCGATTCGAGCATTACCCGTGGGGCGTCCTCGCCCACTCGACTCACCTCAAGGGCCTCGGCGAATACGACGCGCGAACGGGGATCGAAACCCCGCGCATTCAAGTGAGGCTCTCGACCGCGATCCCCGAGGAGGAGTGCCGCCGGCTCAACCTCCGCTACCGCGACCCCGCGACGATTCGCGTGGAGGATTGGCAGGGCCGCGAACCAGAAGGCATCCTCGTGGTTCCCCACGCCGGCGAAACGCTGTACCGGCTGAGCCGTGAACGCGACGAGCGGGAAGGGGCACAGACTTCGGTTTGTGCGTCGGGCCCGAGCGGCGCGGACACGGGTTGAAGCCTGTACTACGGGGGTGCCGGAAGCGCATGTGGGGGCGGGAAGTAGCACAGACTTCAGTCTGTACGCTTTGCCGCGACGAACTTCACCGCTGGATGCGGGCCGAGCCGCCGCGCGCGAGCGCGCGCACCTCGTCCAGCGTGGCCATCGTCGTATCCCCGGGATAGGTGGCCAGGAGCGCGCCGTGCGCCCAGCCGAGCTTGAGCGCTTCTTCGGGCGATTCGCCTGCCAGCAATCCGTAAAAAAATCCGGCTGCAAATCCGTCTCCGCCGCCCACGCGGTCGTAGACGTCCAAGTCCAAGGTCGGGGCGGAGTAGCGCTTGCCGTTGACCCACGCCACCGCGCTCCAGCGATGCCGCGACGCCGATTCCACTTCGCGGAGCGTTGTGGCAACCGCGCGAATCTGCGGGTACCGCTTCACCACCTGCTCGATCATGCCGAAGAAGACGCTGGGATCGAGTTTCGATCGCGTGCCTGATTCGAACGCGCCCGATTCGGGCGCGCCCGGTTCGGGGCCCTCGAGCCCCAGCCCCTTCTGCAAATCCTCTTCGTTGCCCACCAGCACGTCCACGTTCCGCACGATCCGATCGAGCGCGGCTTGTGCCTGCCGCTCGGTTCCCGCCACGCGCCACAATTTCGGCCGGTGATTCAAATCGAAGGAAACCACGGCACCGTCGGCCCGCGCCGCCGCCATCGCTTCGAGCACCAACTCGGACGTTTCAGGGGAGAGCGAAGCGAAGATGCCGCCGCTGTGGAACCAGCGCGCGTGCCCCGCGAAAACCTCCTTCCAATCGAAATCTCCCGGCCGAAGCTGCGCGCCCGCTTCGTTGGCGCGGTTGTAGAAGACGACCGGCGGCCGCACGCCGAACCCGCGATCGCTATAGACGGCGGCCATGTTCGGGCCGGTGACGCCGTTGTGCTCGAAATGCTTGTAGAACGCCCGCACGCCCATCGCCCGCACGCGCTCGGCGATCAGGTCGCCGATGGGGTAATCCACCATGGCCGTCACGATCGCCGCTCGCAACCGGAAACAATCCGCGAGGTTCGCCGCGCAGTTGTATTCGCCGCCGCTTACGTGGATTTCGCAGTGCGTCGCCTTGCGAAACGGCACCACGCCCGGATCGAGCCGGTGAACCAGCGCCCCCAGCGCCACGAAATCCAGCGCAGCGGCTTCGCGGATGCTAAGCCCGGAATCCATATTCTTCTCCCTAGGTTTTGGCGCGCCCGAGTCCCTCACGGACCGCTGCCTCCGTTCCGCATGCATGGTATCACTTCCGCCAAGCGCGCGGTTCGCTTCGCGCCCGCCCCCCGGGGGGCTAACTTGTCCTGTTTTGATAGCGAGGCCCGCGACCTTGCCAAACTCCCGCTCATTATTCGGAACAAGGATCAGCTTGCGGGCCACCGTCTGCGCCGCAATCAATGTGTCGAGGGGACCAATGGGCGTGCCGGCGCGCTCGATCCCTCGTGCCCCTGGCCCTGGGCCGGGCGAGTGAATTCGTCCGGTACCCCGGCAAAGGACCGGACGTACCCCTCCGGCCACTCGTGTACCGGCTCCAGAACCACCGCCCGCCCCTGGCGACGCACGAGCACGGTGTCGGTTTGGAAGCGGAACTCCTTGGGCAGACGGACCGCCTGGCTCCTCCCCGTCCAAAACACTTTGGCCTTCTTGCCTCTCATGGCCTCCTCTATGATACCTAGCTGGCGGCGATGGCCCAGCCGAAAGGAGCCCGTATGAAATATTGGTCGCTTCTCCTGATCCTTGGTGTGACGCTCGCGAGCGTCCCGGCGCTTGCGGCGGGCAATCCACCGCTTTCTCCTGAACTCCAGAAGCTGAATATTTCGGTGGGCCGGTGGGTGTTTCATGGCAAGGCGCTGAACGCGCGAACCGGCAAGTCCAGCCCGTTCACCTGGAATGAGGATTGCACCTGGTCTCCCAACCAGCTTTACCTCGAATGCACGTTTTCCAACAACTGGGCCGGCAAGCCGATCGAATCGCTCGTGGTGGATACCTACAACACCGAAGACCACTCCTATTGGCACTACGAGATGTACGCGAGCGGGGAGAGGGGAGACCGCCCATTCGTCTCGCGGATGGAGATCCAAGGCAACACCTGGATCGAACACGGGCAGGAAGCCGTGCCCAGCAAGAAGCAGAGAGGCGAACGGGTCGTCTATAAGTGGGCATCCCCGACCGAGGTCAGCGTGGCGATCCAATCTTCCTCAGACGGAGTTCACTGGCGCACCCTGGATCAAGGAGAAGGAAAGAAGCTGCCGTAAAGGACCGCGATCATAGGCTCGAGGAGGGGGATTCCAGGATGGCGTCGCGGGCGGCGAGGATCGTATTGACGTGGATGCGGACGGTGTCTTCGATACGCCGCGCGTAGCCGCCCGCCAACGCGATCGCGGCCGGCACGGAGCGGCGTCGCGCCATATTGAAAACCAATCGGTCGCGCTTTTGGAGGCCGTTGATGGTGAGTCCCAAGCCGCCGAGCTGATCTTCGCGGTAAGGATCGGCGCCGGCGACGTAAAAGAGCAGATCGGGTTGAAAGTGCTCGAAGGCGCGTAGGAGATGCGATTCGAGCCGGGCCAGATAATCGGCGTCGGCAATGCCGTCGGGGAGATCGACATCGATGTTCGAGGGCGGTTTGGGATACGGATAGTTGTTCTCCTGATGGATGGAGAAGGTGAAAACGGTGCCGTCACCCCCGAAAATGGCGGCCGTGCCGTTGCCCTGGTGAACGTCGGTATCCACCACCATAGCCGTCTGGATCGCGCCATCGGCTTGGAGCCGGCGAATGGCGATGGCGACGTCGTGCAGCAGGCAGAAGCCTTCGCCGTGCTCGGGGAAGGCGTGGTGGAATCCGCCGCCGATATTGGCTGCCAAGCCGTCGCTGAGGGCGCGGCGGCCGGCGAGGATCGATCCGCCAGCCGCCAGCCAGAACGCCTCGACCAACTCCTTCGAGTAGGGCACTTCCAGCCGGAGAATTTCCATCGAGCTGAGCTTGCCCGCCTTCACCTTCCGCACGTATTCCTGGGAATGCACGCGAAGGACGTCTTCGTCGGCGGCAGGTTCCGGAGCGAGGAAATCGGCGGGAGCGGCGAGCGCTTCGTCGAGCAAGGCTTGGCGCACGAGCCGGTACTTCTGGGAAGGGAAGACGTGGGCGCCGAGATGGAGATCGTAGCGATCATCGTAGACGAGTTTGAAGGGCAGCGGCATGGGTAGAAGCTGGTCGCCCGAGATCCTTGACCCAGGACGACGCGAATCACAGGGGGTCATCCTGAGGGGCGTCTTTCGCGCCGAAGGATCCCGAACTTTCCACAGCCTATGACAAATTCCTTGGTTGGGTCGGGATGCTTCGCTTCGCTCAGCATGACCAGCCTGACAAATTACGCCAGCAATTTAGGTTACAAGGCACTAGCGATTCCCTTGTCCGGCCCGCCGTGACCGGCGCGGCGTTCAGCTATCGCGATCGAGAATGAAATCGGGGATAGAAAGCAGCGCGCGGCGGTACTCGGAGTCGGGGAGCGGCTCGAGGGCGGCTTTGGCCTTGGCCGCGTAATCGCAGGCAAGCTGGCGGGCGCGGTCGAGCGCGCCGGAATCGCTGACCAAGGCGGTGATTTCCGCGGCGCTCACGCGGCCGAACTCCTTGTCGGCGAGGACGTGCGCCACCAGTACGCGGGCCGCGGAATCGCTCGCGGCGAGCGCGTAGAGGAGCGGCAGCGTCACTTTCCCTTCCCGCAGGTCGCTCAGCACGGGCTTGCCCAGTTGCTCGGCGGAAGCGGTGAAATCGAGCAGATCGTCCACGAGCTGAAAGGCGAGGCCGGCGCAGCGGCCGTAATCGGCGAGCAGCGCTTCGGCAGCGGGAGTCGCGCGAGCGAGGATGGCGCCCAAGCGGGCGGAGCCGCTGAAGAGGCAGGCAGTCTTGCGGAAGGCCAGGTCCAGCGCCTCCTCTTCGGTCAGGTCAATTCGGCCGAGATGCGTCCATTGGAGCAGTTCGCCTTCCACCATGTGCTGCGCGAGATCGATGAGCAGGTCGAGAATGCGGAAGTTGCGTTCCTGAAGCGCGAGCTGGAAGGACTGCATGTAGAGCCAGTCGCCGGCCAGCACGCTCATATGGTTTCCCCAGCGCGTGTTGGCGGAGGGCCGCCCGCGGCGGGTATCGGCGCCGTCGATCACGTCGTCGTGCATCAGCGTGGCGGTGTGAATCAGCTCGACGACGGCGCCCAGGCGGATGGCGCCCGCACCGCGGTAGCCCGCGGCGCCCGCGGCCAGCAGCAGCACCGCGGGGCGCAGGCGCTTGCCTCCGCCGGCGAGCAGGTAAGAGGAAATCTCGGCCACCGGCTCGATCGTGTCGCGGCCCTGGCAGGCGAGTTCTTCCTCGACGCGCCCGAGGTCGTCGCGGATGAGTTCAAAGATTTCCTTGGCGGTCAGGACGGCGATGGCGAACCCTCCGGGGCCGGTGTGGGAGGCGAGGGCGCCTCCAGCCGGAAGAAACGGCGAAAATTCGTCGCAGTGATTCGGGCGATCTCCTCGGCGGACAAGTCTCTCACATTCGCAAGCATTTTCGCCACTTCGGCCACGAAAGCCGGCTCGTTCCGGCGGCCGCGGTGGCCTTGGGGCGGGAGAAAAGGCGAATCGGTTTCGATGAGGAGGCGGTCCAAAGGCAGCTCGCGCGCCACCTGGCGAAGCGGCTGCGATTTCGGGTAGGTGAGATTGCCGGCGAAGGAGACGAGGAAGCCCATCTCCATCCCGCGGCGAGCGTCTTCGAGGCTGCCCGTGAAGCAGTGGAAGATGCCGCCCAAGCCGGTGCGCGCCCAGGAGGTTTCGAGCTGGGCGAGAGCGTCGGGCCAGGCCTCGCGGCAGTGCAGGATCACCGGCAGGCGCGCCTCCCAGGCCATGTCGAGTTGCCGGCGGAAGACGCGCAGTTGCGTCTCGCGCGGGGAATGGTCGTAGTAATAGTCGAGCCCGATTTCACCCCAACCCACCACTCGCGGGTGGCGGGCGAGCGCGGCGAGGCGGGCGAAATGCTCGTCGGTAGCTTCCCCGGCTTCGTGCGGATGGATGCCGATCGTAGCCCAAATCCAATCGTGCGTTTCGGCGAAGGGCAGCGCCGCGTCGAGCCGGCTTGGCCCCGTGCCGCTACCGATGGCCAGGATGGCCGCGAGTCCGGCGCTCCGCGCCCGTTCGAGCACGGCTTCGCGGTCGGGATCGAATTGCGGAAACTCGAGATGGGCGTGGGAGTCGACGAGGTCCACGGGCGTCACACCGCCGCGCCCGAGGGCGTCAGGGTTTCGGGAAGACCGGCGGCCAGCAGCGATTGGGAGCGGAAGTAACCGACGATCGCGCGCTCGGCCCAGAACCGCTCGCCGCCCTTCTGGCGCGCCAGGAAACCGCAATGGCCGCCGCGCGCCGTCCCCGAGAGACGCAGGAAGGATTGAGCGCGGATTTCCTGGCGATCGAGGCTGGCAAAGGGCACCAGGGGATCGTCTTCAGCGGCGAGCAAGAGTGCCGGCCGGCGCACCCGGCCGATCGTCCGCAAGGCGCTGGCGCGGAAGTAGTAGTCCTCGGCATCGCGGAATCCGGAGTGGGGCGCGGTGATGCGGTCGTCGAACTCGCGTATGGTGCGCACCTGCCGCGCGAGTCCGGCGGCGTACAGGCGGGGAAAGAGCCGGGCCTTGCGGTGGAAGCGGCGCTTAAGCTGGGCGACGAAATAGCGCTCGTAGATCCAGTTGCGCGGGCGCTCGAGCGCGCCGGCGCACGCCGCCAAGTCCAGCGCCGGCGAAATCGCGGCCAGCGCCTTGAGTTCGCCCGGCGCCGCGTCGCTCATCTCACCCGCCATCTTCATCACCAGGTTGCCGCCCAAGGAGAAGCCCGCAAGAAAGATCTCCGGCAGCCGCTCGGCGGCGACCAGGTGCTCGAGCACGGCTTTCACGTCGCCGCTCAAGCTGGAATTGTAGAGCGTGGGCGTGAGGTGATCGGTGCCCCCGCAATTCCGCTGATTCATGCGCGCGACGCTGAATCCCGCTTTCCACGCCCGCTCCGCCGTGCCCAGCATGTAGCCTGATTCGCTCGAACCTTCCAGGCCGTGTACCAACAGAAGCGCGGGCCGCTCCGAGCGGACCGGCTGCCAGTGGCAGCGGACCAAGAGGCGAGTTTCCGGAGCGACGGGAATCAGCCGATCTTCAGGCTGCGGCAGGCGCGGGAACTGGCGCGGCCAGAACGCTGCCGCCACGGTCATGCGATCGGGCCCGGCGACCCAAGGCAGGGGCTCGAAACGCGGCGGATTCCAGTCGGGGCTCATGGGGCGAGAGTCTCGGCGCGCGCCGCTACCAGGAACTATACGGTGTCTTGGTAAGGGGGGAGACCAGGTTGGAAGCCGAATGGACGTCCGTGATGCCGAACGACGTCTGCTCGGGAGACCACGCGACCTGGTCTTCGTTCGTTTGCCAATCGGTGAGCCCGGTGAAGGGATCGACTGGAATCCCCCGCAGGTAGCCCGCGGTAACGAGATCGTCGAGGGCCTGCGGGGCCTGGCCCTTGTCGACCGTGTATTGCTGAATGGCCTGGCGCATGAGCCGGAGATCGGTGGTGAGGGCGGCCTCCTTGGAGTGGGTGATGGCCACCTCGTACTGGCCCACGCCGATGGAAAGCAAAATCAGCATGATCGTGATGACGATCATCATCTCGAGCAGGGTGAAGCCGCAGCGCCTGGCGAAGCTCCGCGCCAGCCCCGCCGGGTTACGGGTCCTTGCCAAACGCAGCCTCTCGCGAAGTTGTTGCGCCATTCTCATGGGTCCCCAATCACCAGTCCGCATAGTTCGTTCCGTCCATCGCCGTTCCGGTCGATTGCGAATAGACGTCGAAGACGTTGTCGCCGCACCAGCTCTTCGAATCCGGATCATCCTGGGCGCAGCGCAAGCCCCAATCCTTATGCCCGGTCATCGGATCGACCGGGATCTGGCGCAGGAAGCGGAGGCGCACGTCCGGCTTGCTCATGAGGTGAACGCCCTCGACGAGGGTGTCGAGTGTTGGCGGATAGCCGTAGGTATCCGCTTTCACTTGGATCTGATTCGCATCGGCCAGGTCCTTGTAGCGATCGATCGCGTCGCGCATCTCCCGCAAATCGCGCCGCAATTCGGTTTCCTTCTGCCTTTGGATGGTGACCTGGGCCAGGGGCAGGGCGACGGAAGCCAGAATGAGCATGATGGCCACGGTCACCATCAGCTCGATGAAGGTGAACCCCGCTTGGCTGCCGGCGGCGCGCCTGTTTCCCCCGGGCATTAGCGCGCTCCCGCGGTGACGGTAATGGTGGCCGGCTGCGTCGAAAAGGCGAGTGCCTGCTGCTTGGAATTCTTCGCGCCTACCCCTTCGATGGTAAGCGGCGAGGTACCCGGCGCGAGCGCCTTCACCACGATGCCCAGCAGCGTGCCGCTGCCATTCACTCCGGCGGTGTTGGGCGGTCGCGTGGCGCTGATGATGGCCTGGCCCTTCTGCGGATCCTCCTGGTGGAAGATGGAGACGACTTGCGTGCCGCCCGAGAGGAAGCCGCCATCGCGGATGTCCTCGACGGCGATCACCTTCGGGTCGTAATGCAGAATCAGCGGAATCGAATAGAGGTCGGCGGCATCGTGCGCCACCAAGGCGATCGTGGTGGTGGCGCCTGGAGCGAGGCTGAGCGAGGCGGGCTCGAAGGCGAGCGTGGCCGCCCCGGCGGGAGTCGCAGGCGCGGGAGCGGGAGCGCTTTGCGCGGGCGCGGAAGCCGGCGCGCCCCCCGCGTTCGGCCCGCCAGCCGTGCCGGGCGGAAAGACGGGCTTTGCGCCGGCATCGTCGGGCGCGGTCCGCGGGTACACCTGGATGTACTGGTCCGAGCCGGTGAAGAGCGAGCGCAGGTTTTCGGCCGTGATATTCGGCATGCGCACGACGTGCGGCGTGAGCACGATCAGCACTTCATCGCTCTGATTTTCCACCTTCTGGTCGGAGAAGAAATATTTCAGGAAGGGAATATTGGCGAAGCCCGGCCAGCCGTTGACGCTCTTCGTCGTCGTGTTCTGGATCAAGCCGCCGAGCACCTCCGTCTGGCCATCCGCGAGCCGCATATCGGTTTGAATCTCGCGCGTACTGATGACGGGCTCCTGGATCCCGCCGATGGACTGGTAGTTGCTGACCGAACTTACCTGGATGTCCAAGTCGAGGCTGACGTCTCCGCCGAGGTGGACTGTTGGGGTCACCTTCAGGACCACGCCGACGTCCTGGTACTGGAATTGGGTATTAAAGAGCGGATTCAAGGCGCCCGTTCCGGCGCCCGTGATGCCCGCGGCGATGCCCGCGTTGAACGATCCCGTTGCCGTGGGAACCTTTTCGCCTATCGTGAGGCTGGCTTTCGCCCCATCCGTTAGCAGGATTTGCGGATTCTGAATGATCTTGGTGGTGCTGTCGGTGAGCAGGGCGGTGGCGGCGGCGCCGGGCAGCAGGGCGCTGTAATCGCCGGTGGAGAGGTGCTTGAGGTTGTTGAGTGTGATGCCGGATGTGGTTGAGCTGGTACTCGACGACGAGGAGGAAGAAGACGACGGGGATTGCAGGGCGGTACGCGGGGTAAACGTAACGGTGGCGCTCGTTCCCGGGGTGATGCCCAAATCGCGCAACCGGTCCCGGCTCACCTCGAGTACCGAAACCTGGAGCATCGCTTCGCCCTGCTGCTGGTCCACATCGTCGATGATCTTCTGCGCGGCGGCGACCTGGTCCGTGGTGCCGCGGACCACGATGGCGTTCAACGAGTTGATTTGGGAGACGCGCTGGAGCTGCAGGAGCTGGCGAATCGCGCCTACGACCGAAGTCAAGTCTTGCGGCGTGGTGGCGTTCCGGAGGTAGAAGGTCTTGACGATCTCGTCCTGGTACTGGGTGCGGTACTGGGGCATATTCGTCGCCACGAAGAGGATGCTCGAAGTCATCGGCTTCCAAAACGTGCCGCTCTCCGCTGCAACGGCATCCAAGGCCTGTTCGAGCGTGACGTTGACGAGTTGGACGCTGATGGACTTCTGCGGCAAATCGGGAGCGAAAAGCACGGCAAGCCCGGCCATCTTGGCGATGGTGTCGTAGACGACCCGATCGTCATTCGTCATGGTCAGGTTGACGGTCTGGTTGGAGATTTTGAGCTGGGGCGGCATCGCCTCGAGCCCTTCCAGCTCCTTCTGGCCGGGCTCGGCCGGAGGCGGGGCGGCGGTTTTCTTCAGCTCGGCGATCCTCTCGAGCGCCTTTTGCACCATCTGGTCGGCAATAGCGCTCGCGGGATCGATATCGTGGGCGCGCTGGAAGTTGCCGAGAGCCGTTTCGACGTCGGTCAGGTCGCCCCGGGCCATCAGGCGCCGGCCCAGCTCGACGTGGGCCTGGGCGGCCTGGAAGCGCATGGAATCCACGCTCAGCTTGTACTGGACGTCGGAGGGGTCGGCGCGCAGCGCGCGCTCGTAATAGACGAGCGCGGTGTCGTAGTCCTGTAGTTCCTGAGCCTTGCGTCCCAGGTTGTAGTCGTGGTTGGCCAGGCGTGCTGTAGCGCAGCCGGCCGAAAGCAGTAGCCCCCCCGCCAGCGCTACTGCGGCCCATGAAGCAGGTCGCATCGCTCCCTCGTCCATTCAGGGTATCACCCGGTCAATCGCAGGGGCAAGTTGCCCAGGTAGTAAGATAGGCGGTCTATGGCCAGCGGGAAGAAGAAGGCGGGACGCGAGGGTGAGCGGGTGGTGGCGCAGAACCGCGCCGCGGCTCACGACTACTTCCTGCTCGAGAAATACGAAGCCGGAATGGAGCTGCGCGGGAGCGAGGTGAAGGCCTTGCGGGAAGGCAAAGCCAGCCTTCGCGAAGCCTATGGCGAGGTCCGCCGCGGGGAGCTGTGGCTGGAGCGCTGTCACATTCCCACGTACGCCGCCGCCGCCTTTTTCAATCACGACTCGCTGCGCCCCAAGCGGCTCCTCCTGCACCGCCGGGAAATCGATCGGCTGGCCGCCGAGACGCAGCAGAAGGGCTTGACCGTCGTGCCCTTGCGCATCTATTTTCGCAATGGGCGCGCCAAGTGTGAGGTCGCGCTGGCGAAAGGGCGCAAGGTGCACGATCGTCGCGCCGCCGAACGCGAGCGCGAGTCCAAGCGCGAGGCCTCGGAAGCCTTGTACCGTTATCGCCGCCGTTGACACCCCATTGGCGGAACGCTGTTAAAGGCCAAGGTGCCGTGCTCAGCGAAGCGAGGCATCCCGTCGATTCCGCGCAAACGGGGGTCGGGATCCTTCGCGGAGTTTACCCTGAGCGAAACGAATGGGCTCAGGATGACAGTCCTGAAAGGCATTTTGCGGCGCCCTGCTAAAGAACAAAGGAGAACCGTGGAAGTAAAACTGGAAACCACTTCACCGCTCGTGACGGATGCCGATGCCCTCGTCACCTTCGCTTTTGAAGAAAACAACCCCGCACAGGGCGCGCTCGCCGAACTCGACCGCGCTACGGGCGGCCGGCTGAAGGAATTGGCCGCAAGCGGCGAACTCACCGGCAAATGGCTCGAAATGGTGCTGCTGCACTACCCGGCTGGCCTCCAGGCCAAGCGTTTGCTGGTCGTCGGCGCGGGGAAGCGGGAGAAATTCGACCCTGTAAGGCTGCGGCGGCTGGCAGGCGCCGCGGCGCGCTACCTCAAAGCCCGCGGAGCGAAGCGGCTGGCGTTTCTGCTGCGCGAGCCGCGGCAAGACGCGACGGCCGCGCAGTTCGTGGCTGAAGGCCTGCTCTTGGCCGAGCTGGATCTCGATAAGTACAAGAGCCAGAAAGAGAACCGGAATGGGATCGAGAGCGCGGCGATTTTGGGCGCCGCGGCTGGCGCCGGACCGGCGCTCGAGCGGGCTCGCGCTATCGCCGAAAGCGAGAACTGGGCTCGCGACATCGCCAACGAGCCTTCGAACCAGCTCACGCCGAGCGGCTTGGCCGAACGCGCCGAGCAGATGGCTCGCGAGGCGGGTCTCGCCATCGACGTTTTGGACGAGAAGCGGATCGAGCAGTTGGGCATGGGGGCGCTGCTGGGTGTGGCTCGCGGAAGCGCCGAGCCCCCACGCGTGATCGTGGTGACGTATAACCCGCCGCAGGCGAAGCCTGGAGGGCCGGTGCTCGGCCTGGTGGGCAAGGCCATTACGTTCGATACGGGAGGCATCTCCATCAAGCCGAGCAAGGGCATGGAAAAGATGAAGTACGACATGTGCGGCGGGATCACCATGCTCGCGACGATGCGGGCGATCGCGCGGCTCCGACCGCCCGTGAAGGTCATCGCCGTCGTTCCCGCTACCGAGAACATGCCTGGCGGCCGCGCCATCAAGCCGGGTGACGTCCTGTTTTCGCTTTCGGGGAAAACCATCGAAGTGCTCAATACCGACGCCGAGGGCCGGCTCATCCTCGCCGATGGCTTGGAATATGCGCGGCGGCTGGGCGCAACGCACCTGGTGGATGCCGCCACGCTTACCGGCGCGATCGTCGTCGCGCTTTCCACCGTCAACGTCGGGGTCTTCGGATCCCGCGACGAATTCACCCGGCTGTTTCTCGATACGGCGCGGGAAGCGGGCGAGCGGATGTGGCTTATGCCCGTCGACGACGAGTACCTGGAAATGATGAAGAGCCCGCTGGCCGATCTCCAAAACATTTCCTCAGGCGATGGCGGCGGCGCTTCCACCGCCGCGGCCTTCCTGCGCGAATTCACAGCCGATCTGCCCTGGATCCACCTCGATATCGCCGGCACGGCGTGGCTGGACGACGCGAAGCCCTGGATGCCCAAAGGCGCTTCCGGCGTGGCCATTCGCACCCTGGTGGATTTCGCCGGAAAACTGTAGGGCAGCCGGGTTTGACTCGCGCGCCGAAAGGCGCACAGCCAGGTCCCGAAGGTTCGGGAGGCTGTGCTACCAAGAGCGCGATCTCGGCAGCCGTAGCGCAGGCATTCTTGCCCGTGCGGATTGGGGACCAGCGCCAGAGGCGGAGCGCACGGCAAGGAACGGCCCGCTGCCGCCGGCTTCTTTTCGCGACCGCGGCTGGCCTATAATTCAAGAATGAAACAGTTCACCCTGCCCATCGTGATCGAAGCCGACGCCGACGGCTACTTCGTTTCGTGCCCTGCCCTCCAAGGCTGCTACAGCCAGGGCGAAACCTACGAACAGGCGATGGAGAACATCCGCGATGCCATTCGCTTGCACATCGAGGATCGCCTTTCGAGCGGGGAGGAGATCCCCGAGCGTCTCTCGGTCAGCCTCTCGACGGTCGAAGTCGCGGTCTAATGCCCAGGCTACCGCGGCTCACCGCAAGGGAAATCGTGGGTGTGTTGGAGAGGTCCGATTTTTCGCTCGCCAGGCAAAGCGGAAGCCACATGATCGACAAAAACGCCGCAGGCAAGCGCGCGACCGTGCCTGTTCACGGTGCGAGGGTGCTCCATCCCAAGGTACTGAAGAGCATCCTCTGGGATGCAGGGCTCACGCAGGAAGATCTCGCGAGGCTCCTGTAGCGTGCTCGGCGTCAGGGGCGCTCCCGCCCTGCGGGATCGCCGCTGGGAGCCTACATCTTTTCCGGGGCTTCGATGCCCAGCAGAGCTAGGGCGGCGACGAGCTGGCTCGCGACGAATCCCACCAACTCCACGAGGAACGCCTTTTTCACGGGATCGGCTTCGGAAAGAATGTGATGGCGGTGGTAGAAGACGCTGAAGGACTGCGCCAATTGGAAGGCGAATTTCGCGACGAAGGCCGGCTCCTGCGACGCGGTGGCCGCGGCGGCTTGGCTGCCCAGCGACCCGGCGAGCAAGAGCAGCTCCCAAAACTCGTCGCCTTCGGGCCCAGCCAGCAGCTTGGCTCGCGACTCGGCGGAAAGCGCCGAAATCGATTGGCCCGGGGCGGCCGCCGGCGGGGCC
This sequence comes from Acidobacteriota bacterium, assembly GCA_021788095.1. Taxonomy (GTDB): domain Bacteria; phylum Acidobacteriota; class Terriglobia; order Acidiferrales; family UBA7541; genus JAKASX01. Next base: position 24,149 of record JAJYLB010000035.1, read on the forward strand.
GGGGCCGGATTGGGCTCCTGCTCGGCGAGTTTGCGGAAGATGTTGCGCGCGCGGACGATGGCGTATTGGACGTAGGGACCGGTTTCGCCTTCGAAGCTGAGCGCATCGTGGAAATCGAAAGCGATCACCGTGTTGCGAGTGTACTTGAGCAGGAAATAGCGCAACGCGCCGATGGCGATGGCGCGCGCGATTGGGGCGCGTACGGCTTCGGAATCCTCGGGATGGCGGGCGTCGACTTCGGCGCGCGCCGCCGATTCCAATTTGTCGAGCAGGTCGTCGGCTTTGACGCCGAAGCCCCGGCGCCCGCTGACCTCGACGTAGGGTCTTTGGGTGTCTTCCGCGGAAAGCTCGTAGCCCAACTCGCGGGCGCAGCGCGGGGTGAGCGCGACCATCTCGTAGGAGAAGTGAACCGAATGCGCGGCGGCGGCCTCGAATCCCAGGGCGCGGAGCGCGGCGGAAACCACGTTTTGCAGGTACGCCTGACGGGAGTCGATGACGTTGTAAACTTCGCGGGCGCGGCCGAATTCCGGGACGTTCGGCTCGCCATCCTCCGAAGCTGTCGTCCAGACGGCGCTGCCATCCGGGTAGCGCGAGAAGGTGCGGTAATGGAAGTCGAGGCCGAGCAGGCCGAATTTCCAGAGCTGATAGGCGATGTCCTTGCCAACGTAGGTGACCGTGCCGCTCGAGCGAACGATGACTTTGGCCTCCGCTTCGGCGCCTTCCTCCGCGGGCGCGTCGCCCAGAGCCATGATCCAGCAGCCGGCGTACTTGCCCGTCGCCGGCCGGGTGATCACCCCGCGTGAGGTCATTTGCCGGAAGGCCGCATCCCAGAAGTGCAGCCGCAGAATATCGCTTTCGCGAGCGAGCAGATCGTACCGAATTCCCAGGCGATCCATGGTGCGGAGGTGGGAACGGAGAATGGCCGTGGAAATGATTCCGGCGAGTTCGCTTTCGGCTCCCACACCCTCCTCGATGGCGCGAAGCGTCTGGGCGCGCAGCTCGAGCCGCGCCGGATCGGCTTCCAGAAACTCGGTCACGCGGGCGTAGAGGTCCCAGCAGAGGTAATCGAACCGGCGCGCGCCCGAATCGGGCTTGCCCGATTCGGGCGCGCCATTCGGACGGGGCTGCGGCTCGGCGGCGAGCCGGCGCACGTCTTCGAGCGATTTCCGTTCGAGATGCAGGAATCCCAAAACGACATCGGCAACCTGAACGCCGGTATCGTCGATGTAGTTTTGGACCTGCACGGGCCGGCCGGCAAAGTGCTCGAGCCGCACGAACGTGTCGCCCAGCACGGCGTTCCGCAGATGGCCGATGTGCGCGGCCTTGTTGGGATTGATGCTCGTGTGTTCGACGATGACTTTGGACGCGGCGGATGCGGCGGCCGGTGCCGTGCCGCGCGCCAACTCCTGTGCCAGCTCGAAAAACTGCGCTCGATCGAGAAACGCGTTGAGGTAGCCGGCGCCGGCGACTTCCACGCGGGCGACCCCTTCGATGGGGCCGAGTCCCGAGGCGATCTCCTGCGCGATCTGGCGTGGAGCGCGGCGCAGGCGCCGAGCCAGCTCGAATGCGATCGGCGTAGCCAGTTCGCCCAGTTCGAGCCGCGGCGGCCGCTCGATCGCTACGGGCAAATCAAGTCCGTAGCGCTCGCCGAGGAAGCGGCGGAGCGCCGTGCGGAAGCGGTCTTCCATCAAGTGGTACACGGGCATTCCTCAAACTTCATTGCGCTGCGACTCGCGGCCTCGGACTTCTCACGCCCGAGCCGCCATCGCGGCACAGAAAGGTGTGTTGCGGACATTTGTCGGGATCCTTCGGGGCACAAGACGCCCCTCAGGATGACCCCGGCCGGCCTCGTGACCCTGAACCTGCCCATCTGCGTCCGCCCAGCGACGGCGGGTGCGCCCCGCCGATAGTTTCCGCCGGGGTCACTTCAAGCGCGAGCCTACAGGCACCTCTTCGGTGAACGCGCACAGAACGGGGCCGCCGTCGGGGCGCGTGGCCGCGACGACCATGCCGTTCGATTCCACGCCGCGAAGCTTCCGCGGCTCGAGATTCGCTACCACCACCACCTTGCGGCCGACGAGCTGCTCGGGCGTGTAGTTCTGGGCGATACCAGCCACGAGTTGCCGCACCTCGCTGCCGATGTCTACCGTCAGCTTCATCAGGCGATCGGTACCCGCGACGCGCTCCGCCGTTTTCACTTCGCCGACGCGGAGATCGACCTTGGCGAAATCGTCGATCGAGATGCGCGCGGGTGTTGTAGCGCCGGCTTCCAGCCGGCTGCTTTCGGCGCGTTCGGGCTGCTTCCCTTCGCTCGGCATGACCGGCTCTTTGGGTGCGGGCGGGCGAATCTCTTCTTCCATGTTTTCAATCCTTTCGATCGCTTGTTTTTTGTCGAGCCGGGGGAAAACCGGCTCGGGGCGCGCAACGCGCGTTCCCGGCTTCAGGCCGCCCCATTCCAACTGGTCGATCCGCTGGTCGGCGAGCTTGCCTTCCTGACCGAGCTGCTGCCAGATTCTTTCGGTTGCGTCGGGAATGACCGGATGCGAGAGAACCGCGAGGATCCGGAGGGACTCCGTTGCGGCGTACAGGACCTGATCCAGGCGTTCCTGGTCCCCCACCGCTTCGGTGGCCGCCCAGGGCTTTTCCTCCACGAGGAACTTATCCACCAGTTCGAGCATGCCCCAGATGGTTGTCAAGGCGTCCGAGAACTCGAACCTTTCGTAGGACTGGCGGACCGCGATGAGGTGAGGCTTGGAGCTTAGCTCGAATAGCCGGCGCGGTGCCTCCGCGGGCGCCGGACGGGGCACTGCGCCACCACGGGAGTTCGACACCATGGTGAGCACGCGGCTCGACAGATTGCCGAGGCCGTTCGCCAGGTCGGCGTTGTAGCGGGTGAGGAGGCCGTCGCGGCTGAAATTGCCGTCCTGGCCGAACACCACGTCGCGCAGCAGGTAGTAGCGCAGGGCGTCGTTGCCCACCTTCGCGCCGGCCAGCTCGTCGATGGCAGCGACCACCGGCTCGGGATAGACCACGTTGCCCTTGGACTTGCTCATCTTCTCCTGCTCGTAATAGATCCAGCCGTGGGCGAAGATGGTCTTGGGCAGGGGCAAGCCCGCGGCCCACAGAAATGCGGGCCAGTAGACGGCGTGGAAGCGCAGGATGTCCTTGCCGATCATGTGAACGACTTCGGCGTGCGGGTTCGTTGTCGAGGACGCCGCGCCCGCCGGCTGAGGCCAGTATTTCTTGAAGTCTTCGGAGCGCTCCGCGCCTCGGAAACCGATGCCGGTAAGGTAGCTGGTGAGCGCGTCGTACCAGACGTAGACGACCTGCTCCGGATCCCCCGGCCAAGGTATGCCCCACTTCAGTCGCCGGCGGCTGATGGAGATGTCCCTCAAGCCGGCTTCGACGAAGCTCCTCACCTCATTCCTGCGGTAGCCGGGCTGGACGAATTCGGGGTGGTCTCTGTAGTGGCCGAGCAGGCGATCCTGGAAGGCGGAAAGCTTGAAGAAGTAATTATCCTCGGCGACGAGTTCCGCCGGCCGGCCGCAGATATCGCAAGTGGCGGGCGCGGTGCCTTCGGCGACGTACCGCTCGTCAAAGATGCAATAGCGGCCTTCGTACTTCTTCTTTTCGATGTAGCCCGCCTCCTGGGCCCGCTCGATCATCCACTGCACGGACCGGACGTGGTCAAGATTCTGCGAGGTATGAACGAAGCGATAGTCGCCGATCCCGAGCGTGCGCCAAAGTTCTTTGAACAGCTCGCGCTTTTCCGCCACGAAGCGCTCGACCGGCACGCCGGCCTCCTCGGCGGCGCGGCGCAGCTTTTCGCCGTGTTCGTCGGAGCCGGTGAGGAAAGCGACATCGTAACCGCACATGCGTTTGTAGCGCGCGATCGCGTCGCAAGCGATGGTGGTGTAGGCGGAGCCGATATGCGGCCTGGCGTTGGCGTAGTAGATGGGGGTGGTGAGGTAGAAGCTGGGCACGGTCAAGTCACCGGCCCTTTCCCGGCGCGGAAGCCGTAGAGGGCTTCGGCGAGCACCTGTTTCAGGGGAACGCCGCGCTCGGCGGCGATGCGGCGGCAATCTTCGTATTCGGGCGCCGCATTCACGATCCGGCCGTTTTCGCGGGCGAACTTGACGCGAACCGGGCCGAAGCTCGTTTCCACCGTGGCCCATTCGCGCTCGAGGCAGCGCCGTTCGGCTTCGCTGATCCGCACGCCCAGTGTGGTGGTTTCCTGGAACAGCAAATCCACCAGCCGGGAGACCAAGGCGGGCGGCGCGAGCACGGTAACGAGTTGCCCGGGGCGGTTCTTCTTCATCTGCGCGGGCGTGGAGAAGACGTCGAGGGCGCCGGCTTCGAGGGCGCGCTCGGCGAAATAGCCGTAGAGCTGGGGATTCATGTCGTCGAGATTGGCTTCGAGCACGGCAATGGTCCCTTGCCCCGGGCGAGCGTGAGCGGCCGTCTCGGCTCGCTCGCCCACGAAGAGCCGCAGGGCGTTGGGTTGTTCGGAAAGGCTGGCGGCGCCCGCGCCCCAGCCAACCGCCTCGACCGTCATCGGCGGCATCGGCCCGGAAGACGTGGCGAGCGTCGAAACGATGGCGGCGCCGGTCGGCGTCACCAGTTCGCGCTCGATTCCCGTCGAGTAGCAGGCCAGGCCGCGAACCAGCTCGGCGGTGGCTGGCGCGGGGACGGGAAGCACGCCGTGTGCCGTCTCGACGCGCCCGGCTCCCAAATTGAGCGGGGAGGCGGCGAAATCGTCCAGTCCCAGCAGCTCGAAGCCGACGGCCGCGCCCACGATATCGAGGATGGCGTCCACCGCGCCGACTTCGTGGAAATGGACGCGATCGACGGGAATGTCGTGAATTTTCGCTTCGGCCTTCCCCAATCTTTCGAAGATGCCGCGCGCGCGTTCGGCTGCGCGAGGCGCGAGGCCGGCGCCCTCGATCATCTTCAGGATCGCGCTGAGCGAGCGGTGGTGCTGCGCGTCCGGCGCCTCGACGTTGACTTTCATCGCGCTGATGGCGCCGCGACGAACGCGTTCGGCGGAAATTTTCCAGCCGGAAACGGGCAGGCGGCGCAATTCGGCTTCGAGGCGCGCCGGTTCGACGCCCGCGTCGACCAGGGCGCCCAGCACCATATCGCCGCTAACGCCTGAAAAACAGTCGAAGTAACCGATTTTCATTGGATTCGCGCTCTGCCGACACGGCACCACTCGGACCGCCGAAAGGCAGGGAAACTCAAAATGGTAGTCTGCGCCTGGGGGAGAGTCAAATCAGGGTGACGTGATCTCGAGTGGCTGCTCGATCTTGAAATGGAGCAGGGTTTCCGAGGGGATCATGATTTGTTTGGCCTTCGTCACGGCTTCGTAGGTCGTTCCCCCACCGCCACCAGCGGCCGCGCCAATGGCTGCGCCTTTGCCGCCGCCGGCTGCCGCGCCGATGGCCGCTCCTGCCGCCGCGCCACCGAGGATGGCGAACAGGCTGCGCTTGGTGCGGCTGGGGCCCTTCACGTCGTAGTCGTTGCTGACCAGCGGGTAAGACTTGCCCTGCAAGACGATGCGGTACAGTTCGACGCGCAATTCGCTTTGACCGCTCAAGCGGCCCGCAGTACGAGCTTCGACAAGCCGCAAATAGACGGTGGCATCCTTCGGAGCAACCACCTGGTTGCCGACGGCGAGCGGCTCGGCGAGCGAGGCATGGAAGATGTCGCCCGTGCGGCTCACCGACGAGTCGATGGCATCGATTGTGCGCACGGTGACCAGGGTTCCTGCAGGCAGCGTCGCGCGCTCGATGGGCCGGGGAGCCGGCGGCGCGGCAGCCGCGTTGGCGTCCGAAGCCTGGGACGCGGCCGCGGGCCTGGGAGCGGGCTGGGAAGCAGCTTGGGCCGGCTCGGGGGCCGGCGGCGATGGGGGAGTGCCGCGCCGGCGCCGCGCTTCCCGCCTCTTCTGCTGAAGTACGGGGCGAGACGGCGCCGGGCTCGTGGTTTGTGCCCGGAGGCGAGGCTCTTCGACAGTCATCTCGTCATCGACTTTCTTCACGCCAGCAGTTTCCGCAGCCAGCTTGAAGGTCTCGTAACGCGCGGAGACCGAGGGCACGGCCCCAGACAAAGTGGCGACTCCCTCCTTCACGGTGACGGCGAGTGACGAGCCACTCAACTGCGGATCGGAAGAAATCTGCGCTTTGAGCTTGCTCGCAATCTGGCCATCGCTTGGCCCGCGCGAGCAGCCCGCGCTCAGGAAAGCGGCCGCAAGCAGTACGGCCACACCAGTTGAATTTCGGCGCATTTGTACCTCCCGGTAGCTTGGCCTTCGACACCGCTGCCTCTTAACTCCTTAAGATGCACGGCCGTGATCGAATGCTGTCTGTGACGCAAATTTGTACAGGGAGGGAAAAACCCATGGAAACAACTGATTTCCCCCGCAGGCCACCCCGAGACTCTTCCCAGCTACGGATGTTTTTCGGGTCAATCGGTGACGGGGCAGCCGCAGAGGCGCTCGAGAACGCCTGCGGGAGACAGGGCAGGGTCGAGCAAGGCGTGGCGAGAGACGAGGAAAGTCTGTTCGAGAGCGAATTGGCCGCTGAGCATGGCGTGACTCACCATGTCCGTATAGACCATCCAAACGTCGCCAGGAGCGAATTCCCAGCGGGACTTGACCGAGACGCGCTGGAACTCGTCGTTTTCCTTCAGCCAGTTAGGGAAACCCATCATGAATCGGTCGTAGAGCGAGCGCACGGTGAGGCCGAGCGAGCGGAGCGGGCGATGGCGTCCAAGCCGGCGTCGCGGCCGTGGCGGCGGGCGAGCGGGCGGAAAGTTTCCGAAGTGATCCAGACGCGCGGCGCGGAAGGATTCAGATTCAAGAAGAAACGCAGGATCCGGTCGCCATTAGTTGGGCGCGTGGGAAAGGCGTCGGTACGGAGCAGATCGTTGCGAGCGCGCTACGCGGCTTTGCCGCAGCACTTCTTGTACTTCTTGCCCGAGCCGCAGGGGCAGGGATCGTTTCGACCGATTTTTACGCCGGTGCGTACCGGGCGGGGAGCTTCTTCCTGCCCGGCCCCCGCGGAATATTGCAGCTCCTGCTGCGCCTTTTTCTGGCGGCGCTCGATTCGCTCGGCCTGCTGTTCGGGCTTGGCGGGCTGCATGAGGAAGAGGAACCGAACGGTTTCGGTATCGATCCGGTTCATCATGTCTTCGAAGAGGATGAAGGCTTCCTTCTTGAACTCGATGAGCGGGTCTTTCTGCCCGTAGCCGCGCAGGCCGATGCCTTCCTTGAGGTGGTCCAAAGTGAGCAGGTGGTCTTTCCACTGGCCGTCGACGATATCGAGGATGATGTGGCGCTCGAGCCAGCGCATCATCTCCGACCCGAAGAGTTTTTCCTTCTCCTCGTACTTCGCCTTGATGCCGTCGACCAGCGCGCCGGTCAATTCGTCGCGGCCGGCGTCTTCGGGCTTGGGCACGACGGCCTTCAGCTCGATGGCGTACTGATTGAGCAGTTCGCCGCCGAGCCGGCCGACGTCCCACTGAGCGGGGTGGGCGGTGCGGGGGCAGTGGAGGTCGAGCAGCTCGTTGGCGATATCTTCCGCGACCGAGAGCACGTATTCCTTCTGGTCCTTGCCTTCGAGGATGGCGCGGCGGATGTCGTAGATCGTTTCGCGCTGCTTGTTCATCACGTCGTCGTACTCGAGCAGGTGTTTGCGCGCCTCGAAGTTCTGCGCCTCCACCGCCTTCTGCGCGTTTTCGATCCGCTTGCTGATCAGCCGCGACTCGATCGGGATGCCCTCCTTCATCCCCAGCCGCCACATCAGGGCCTTGATGCGCTCGCCGCCGAAGACGCGCAGCAGGTCGTCTTCGAGCGAAAGGAAGAAGCGGGAGGAGCCGGGATCGCCTTGGCGGCCCGCGCGGCCGCGGAGCTGGTTGTCGATGCGCCGGGCCTCGTGCCGCTCGGTGCCCAGCACGTGGAGGCCGCCCATGGCCACAACTTCGTCGTGCTCGAGGCGGCATTCGGCGGCGAACTGGTCGTAGACGGGCTTCCACTGCTCCATGGGGACCTGGTAGATGCGCCCCTCGTGCTGGAAGAGGACGTTGGACGCCGCCGACTGGCCGTCTTCGCCCACCAGCGGGCCTGCGGCGGCGAAGAGGGAAGCGAGCTTGTTTTTGAGGCAGAACTCGCGCGAGAGGAACTCGGGATTGCCACCGAGGAGAATATCGGTGCCGCGGCCGGCCATGTTCGTGCTGACGGTGACGGCGCCCTTGCGCCCGGCCTGGGCGATGACCTTCGCTTCCCGCTCGTGTTGCTTGGCGTTGAGGACCTGGTGGGGAATGCCGGAGCGGGTGAGCAGCTCGTCGATCCTTTCTGATTTCTCGATGGAGATGCTGCCCACCAGCACCGGCTGGCCGCTTTCCCAGAGCTGGCGGATGCCCGCTGCTTTCGTGCCGTCATCCTGGATAATGCCGTCGACTACGGCTTCCCACTTCTCGCGTTCGGTGCGGTAAACGACGTCGGGAGCCTCGTGCCGCACCAGCGTCTTGTTGGTGGGGATGACGATGACTTCCAGGCCGTAAATTTTGCGGAACTCGGTGGCTTCGGTTTCCGCCGTGCCGGTCATGCCCGAGAGTTTCTTGTACATCCGGAAGTAATTCTGGAAGGTGATGGTGGCGAGCGTCTGGTTCTCGCGCTCGATCTTGACCGCTTCCTTCGCCTCGATGGCCTGGTGGAGGCCGTCGGACCAGCGCCGGCCGGGCATTTCGCGTCCGGTGAATTCGTCGATGATGACCACTTCGGCGTTCTTGACCACGTAGTCGACGTCGCGCTTGAAGAGGGCGTGGGCGCGCAGGGCCTGGTAGACGTGGTGAATGGTCTCGATGTTTTCTGGATCGTAGAGGTTCTGGACCCCGAGCAGGCGCTCGCATTTGGAGACGCCCTCCTCGGTCAGGGTCACCGTCTTGTGCTTTTCGTCGATGGTGTAATCGATCTCGCGGATCAGCTTGGGAATCATCTTGTCGATGCGGTAATACTTTTCCGTCGACTCCTCGGCGGGACCGGAGATGATGAGCGGGGTGCGGGCTTCGTCGATGAGGATCGAATCGACTTCGTCGACGATGCCGAAGTGGTGGCCGCGCTGGACGCAATCGCCCAGATCGTATTTCATGTTGTCGCGGAGATAATCGAAGCCGAATTCGTTGTTGGTGCCGTAGGTGATGTCGGCGCCGTAAGCGAGCTTGCGCTGGGGATCGTCGAGGTCGTGCGTGATGACGCCGACGCTCAGGCCGAGCGTTTGGTAGATGGGCGACATCCACTCGGCGTCGCGGCGCGCGAGGTAATCGTTCACGGTGACGATGTGCACGCCGCGGCCGGCGAGCGCGTTGAGGTAGGCGGGGAGGGTGGCGACGAGCGTCTTTCCTTCCCCGGTTTTCATCTCGGCGATCTTGCCGTCGTGCAGAACCATGCCGCCGATGAGCTGGACGTCGAAATGGCGCATCGCCAGCTTGCGCCGGCCCACTTCCCGCACCACGGCGAAGGCCGGCTCGAGCACTTCGTCGAGGGCGTCCTGGAGCTGGTGGATGTATTCGCGGGTGTCGGTGGGGACGCCGCTCATCCGCTCGGCGACGCGGGCGCGGAACTCGGCGGTCTTGGCGCGCAGCTCCTCGTCGGAGAGGCGCTCGACCTCGGGCTCGAGTGCGTTGATTCGGACGACGCGCGGCGCGAGCTTCTTGATGGTGCGTTCGTGCTTGTTGCCGACGAAAAACTCGCTGAAGCGTTCGCCGAGCTGCTCAAATTCCATGGGTCGCTAATTTTCCTTGGGAAGGGACGCGGTTGCCCGGACTGCACAGCAGCGGCAGGGCGTCTCCCGGAAGGCTGAACGACACAACTGAATTTTACTCTGCCCGCTGGACTCGCGCAAAGCCGCCGCTCCCCAGAATCCTGCGCGTTGTTGGGGTGCCCCATCCTTCCGGCGACCTGGGCCGGAAGAATGGGCCGGGGGAGGCTAGCCCAAGAACGCCCACCCTTGCGAACTGCCCAAGGGTAGGGCACCCACACAACGCGCGGGATTTCGAAGCTGACGCAGCGCCCTGAGCCGCGGCCGTGGCGCACCTTCCTCATCATCCCGAGCCCATTCGTCTCACTCAGGATAAACGCCGCGAGGGACCTCGACTCCGTTTCCGAAGCAGGACACCTTGGCCTCTACCAAGCTCCTATGGGGGCAGACTCTTTGGCCTGAGGGGTCTGCTAGATTCCCGGGCCGGCACCCAGCCTCGGCCTGCGGGCCGCTGGCTGGAGCCCCGCAGCAGCGCGGGCGTCCTGTGGCGCGCCGGGCTGGTTGCCGCGCGCGCTCTCGGGGTTCATTTCTCGAAGCTGGCGGCGGGCTCGGGCGATTCGCGCGCGCAAGGCCGAGCCGGCTTCGGCGAGCAGATCCCGGCCCTGGCGAGTGGCGGCTTGGGCGCGTGCCTTGAAGCGGTAGAGGTCCGACGCGCGCGTTTCCCGGACTTCCAGGTAGATTTCATCGAGCCGGCCGCGAACGAGAGCGATCCGGCGAATGATGCGCGCCAGCTCGGCGGGCGTGCCGTCGCCATCGACGCCCTCCGGCCGAAACTGATATTCGGCGAGGATGCCATGCAAGCGGCGCTCGTCGCCTCGTTGGTAGGCTTGGTTGGCGTGCGCCATGAGCCGCTCGCGCAGGTTGCGATCGCCGGGTTCGCGGCCGAAGTCGGGATGCACGCGGCGCGCGACGGCGCGGTAGAGTTGCCGGAGCTCTTCGGACGGCGCCGAAAGCCTTGCCGAAACAAGTTGCCGCACGGCCGCCCGGGAGCGCGTGGCGCGGTCGCGGGCTCGGCGCGCGGCTTCGCGCAAGGCGAGGTCGTCCGGATGGCGGCGAGCTTCGGACTCGGCGATTTGCGCTTCGAGTTCGTCGAGCTTGGCGCAGCCGGCGCCCACGCGGCGGACGTAGCGCGCTCGAAAGGCTTGCATCTGCGATTGCAAAGCCACGAGCCGCTGTTCCCGGTAGGCCAGCTCCGTTCCCAGCAGGTCGAGCTGCGCCCGCTTCTGCCCGAGTTCGTCGTCCTCGGGCAGACGCAGGGGGTCGGGAAACGCGGCGGCTGCGGGCGCGGTCGGAGGCTTCGTGGGGATTTGCGATGGCGGCCACGGCATCGAGGCCAGAGCAGTCCCGGAGGCGCGTTGCTCGCCGCGGGGCCGGGTCCCTTCAGGGGCTGAAGCGCCTGCTCCTTGCGCGGTTTTGCGCCGGAGCTGAAGCTCCGACCCCCGAACATGGGGTCTTGATGACGCCCCTCTCCGGCGAACTCTCGCCTGCGAGACAGGCTTTTTCCTGCGGCGCGACACACGCCGGGATACAACTCCCGTGGACACCTCTGCTCCCCTCCTCACCTGTTTTGCGGATTGCGAAAGGAACTCGACCGAGGGACTGCGGACGCCCAACCCGGAGAGTCCGGCAGGCGAAACTCTGGCGCAAGCACATTGTAGGGTAGGTGGCGTCCCAAGCCACGCGGCGTTTCGCGCCGCTGTTCCCTAGTTTGCAACTGGGCCGGGGGCGTCCCTCGCCGTGCGCCGTTCCCCCGCTGCCATTCCGAAGAGGAGCAGCCCGACCGCTCCCAGGCGCAAGGACGGCGCCTGGGGCACCCGCCTCAGGTGTGGGCGCCTGGCCCGTCGGTTGATGGGCCGGACTCCGCGGACTATCATGAGGTTTTTCGGGATGCCGTGCCCGCATTCCCCCGGCGAAAGGATTCCCTAGCGATGCCCGCACCGACTCGCGAAGCCGTCATCGACGCCCTGCGCGGCGTTCAAGACCCGGAACTGCACAAAGACATCGTTTCGCTGGGGATGGTGAAGCTGGCGGACTTGCGCGATGGCACCGCTTCGCTGGTCGTCACGCTGACCACGCCCGCCTGCCCGTTGCGCGAAACCATCGAACGCGATATCCGCGCCGCGCTGGCTCCGCTGGGCGTCCGCGAAGTGAAACTGCATTTCGACGCCAAGGTGCCGGCGGGGCGCGCCGTGGCCGATAAAGCCGCTTTGCCGGGTGTGAAGAACCTGGTGGCAGTGGCGAGTGGAAAGGGCGGGGTGGGGAAAACTACGGTCGCGGTCAACCTGGCGATAGCCCTGGGACGTATGGGCTCGGCGGTGGGTTTGCTCGATGCCGATGTCTACGGGCCCAACGTTCCCGTGATGCTCGGAACCGCGGCGGAGCCGAAGGCGCTCGACGAGCGCACGATCCTCCCCGTCGAGGCCTATGGCGTGAAGATGATCTCCATGGGCCTGCTCAACCCGGGCGACCGGCCGCTGATTTGGCGCGGCCCGATGCTTCATAGCGTGCTCCAGCAGTTCCTGCGCAACGTGCGCTGGGGCGAACTCGACTACCTGATCGCGGATCTGCCGCCGGGAACGGGAGACGTGGCGTTGTCGCTGGTGCAGTCGGTGCCGCTCGCCGGCGCGGTGATCGTAACGACGCCTTCGATTGTCTCGCTTGCCGACGTGCGCAAAGCGGTGGAGATGTTCCGGCAGGTGAACGTCGAGATTCTGGGCGTCGTCGAGAACATGAGCTACCTCGCCTGTCCGCATTGCTCGAAGCGAATCGACATCTTCGGCCACGGGGAAGGGCGGCGCATGGCCGAGGGATTCGGCGTGCCGTTCCTGGGCGAGATCGAAATCGAGCCGCAAATCCGCGTGGGGGGCGACACCGGCAAACCCGTCTCGGCGTTTGGAGAGGATTTTGCCGGCGCTCGCAGCTTCTACGCCGTGGCCCGGCAAGTAGCCGCGCGACTTTCGGTGGTCAATCTCGGCGCCTCCGCACCCGTCGTCCAAATCCTTTAAAGGCCGTGGCCCGTGACCCGTGGCTCGTGCCCCGTGGCCGGACAGCTCCCAGGCGCAACGGCGGCGCCTGGGGCACCCGGCCGAGGAGATGGGTGCCCCACCCGCCGGCGTCGCGGGTGGGGTCCGCCTGGCGCGGCAGCGATCCGGCATTCTCCTCCGCATGCCAACAGGGTCGCGGCTTGACGTATGCTTTCCGTTCATCCGCCTCGTCGAGGAGGGACGATGCTGCGCAGCTATCAGGGGGAAAAGCCGGAAATCGCTTCGAGCGCCTACGTTGATCCCGCGGCAACGGTGATTGGCGACGTCACGCTCGGCGAGGATGCCAGCGTCTGGCCGGGTGCAGTGCTTCGCGGCGACGTCCACTACATTCGCATTGGCAGGCGAACCAACATCCAGGACAACTCCGTTCTGCACGGAATGAAAGACCGGTTTCCGGTTGTCGTTGGCGACGACGTCACCGTCGGCCACGGTGTCTTGCTCCATGGCTGCACAATCGAATCGCGCTGCCTGATCGGCATGGGCGCCATCATCCTGAATAACGCGCGGGTAGGCGCGGGATCGATTGTGGCTGCCGGCACGCTCGTTCCCGAGAGCACAACGATCCCGCCTGGCAGCTTGGTGATGGGCCATCCCGGCACGGTCCGCCGCGCACTCTCGCCGGAAGAGCAAGCCGGCATCGATGCCTACGCCACTCGCTACGTTGGCTATAAGGATGCGTATAGGGAGAGTGGCTAGTGTCGTGTTACATAAATAAGTGACACATAAGCCTGTGTATGGTATACAGGCTTATGTTCACTGCGAAAGAGCCGTTTCGTTTGCTCCCCAGGGAGGCCGCCG
>JAJYLB010000036.1 GCA_021788095.1 Acidobacteriota bacterium
ACTAGATACTGGAGGACGCAAGAGGGCGCTCTCACACATGTTGCAGATTCACAAACAGGCAGGGATGCTTTCCGAACTAGTAGAAGGGCCAAACACGAGAGGGGCGGCCCTTGTGGCCGCCCCTGCGTTCCTCCGCTGCGGCGCCGGGTAGGCGTGCGTGCCGTCCACTTGCGGACACCCAAATCCTGAAAACGGACAGGAAAAATTTGAATGAGCCGCAACTCGCCGCCTAACCCTAACAATCCACGCGAGTTCTATTCCTGTTGGATTGGCGAGTCGCGTGCCAGAGAATACCGGCAGGGGGGCGCGAGCCCGGCGCTCAACTGCTCGCTCGCGCGGGTGCGGACAGACTACGAGGTGCAGCCATGTCCACGACCGGTAGGGGCGCGGTTACCGCGCCCGGTTTGAAGCTGCGTAGAAGCTTCGGGAGCCTCTGGCAAGATGTGCGTTTCGGCGCCCGGCTCCTCGCGCGCAATCCTGGTTTTTCCGCGGTCGCAATCCTCGTTCTAGCGCTCGGTATCGGCACGCTTTCCGCGGCCTTCGTGCTGGGTGACGCGGTGCTCCTCAGACCATGGCCGGGCCGCGACCCCTCGTCCCTGGCCGCAATCTACCAAACCTGGCATGGTGCCCCTCGAGGCGGCATTTCGTGGGCGGAATACGCGGATATCGCGCGGAACGCGCGCACGCTTTCCGGCGTTCTGGGATACGAACGGCATGGCTGCTTCATCGGCGCGTCGGAGGATTCTCCTCTTGTTCTCGACGACCTCGTCTCGCGCAACTATTTTTCCGTTCTCGGCCTGCCGATGTTCCTGGGCCGCGGCTTCTCGCCGAAACGGGAATCGCAAGGCTCGGTGGTGGTCGGCTACGACGTTTGGCGCGGCGAATTGGGTGCGCGACGAGACATCGTTGGAAAGACGATCCTGATCAATACGCGGAAGGTCACCGTGGTCGGCGTCGCCCCCCGCGGCTTCTACGGTCTGGATTCCTTTGTCCGGACTCACGTTTGGCTACCCGTGGACGAGTGGATCGATGCGAAGTCGCTCGCCGATCACGCCCCGGCCGGAGACGTGACGCTCCTGGCTCGCCTTCGCCAAGGTGAGAAACCGGTGGCGGTCCGGAGCGAGCTCGCTGCCATCGGAGAGCATGAAGCGTCGGCCTTTCCGGCGACCAACAAAAACGCATCACTTTCTCTGGCAACGCTCGCCGAACGTCAAAGGTCCGGCCTTCCCGCGCTCCTCATGCTCTTGGGTCCCGCGGCCATCGTGCTCCTGATCGCCTGCGGAAATGTCGCAGGTTTGCTTCTGGCGCGCGCGGAGGGGCGGCGGCGCGAAATCGCGATTCGGCTGGCGCTGGGCGCGACTCGCATGCGCCTGGTGCGCCAAATGCTCACGGAAAGCTGCCTGCTTGCGCTGCCGGCAGCCGCGCTTGGCTTGCTGCTCGTGCACTGGCTCGCGATGCTCGAACCAGCGCTTCTGCCCCCCTACGGAATCGAGATTGGCGGGCCTAGTCTGCGGCTGGACGTGCCGGCGCTGGCCTTCGCAATTGCCGCTACCGTCGCGTCGGTGCTCGTCTTCGGCCTCGCCCCGGCGCTGAGCGCGCGCAAGGGCGATCTTGCTTCGGCCGGCAGGGGCGGCACAGCCGCCGCGCAAGCGCACGGCGGAAGGAAGATCGGGCGAAGCGTCATGGTGGTTGCCCAGATCGCTTTGGCAACGACCTTGTTGACCGCCGGCGGACTGCTCTTCCGCAGCCTTCTCTACAGCAGCAGCATAAACCCGGGCTTCGACGTCCACGGCAAGCGATGGCTTTTCACCGTGTCTCTGGGGGGCGGTCCGAACGCGCAGGCCCTGCGCAGCAAGGCCGCGGCCCTGCTCAAACAGCCCAACGGGAGGGAAGCGGCAATGGCGCTCGCCGAAAAAGCGATGCAAGCCGATCGCACGGAGTTGCGCGAGCGCGTGCTGGGCGTTCCGGGCGTGCGCGATGCGGCCTGGTGTCAGCGGTTTCCCTTGACCGGCAGCGGTGGCGGCGTTGCGGTGCAGGTGGCCGCCGCCGATGCCACCTCGCCGGAGTTGAGAGCGGCGACGGAAATTAAGTACGACGCCGTCGACCCAGGCTATTTCCATCTGGTCGGCACGCGCCTGCTCGCCGGCCGGGCCTTCGCATCGACCGATACCGCGGATTCCGAGCCTGTCGCGCTCGTCAGCCAAACGATGGCCATCCGCTATTGGCCTGGGCAGAGCGCCCTGGGCCGCGAATTGACTGTAGACGGCAAGCGGACCACCGTCGTTGGGGTCGCGGAGGACGTCAAAGTGAACGACCTGCACGAAGCGCCCGAGCCGTATCTCTACATCCCACTGGCTCAGCACATGTGGGGCGAGGATACGCTGGTTGTCCTGGCGGATCGGAGCGCCGGCCCAGCCGTCGAAACGCTGCGCAGCGCGATGCGGGCCGCGGATCCCGGCATCTACTTCCAAAGCACCATGCCGGTCGAACAACTGATGAGCCAGGCATTGTGGCAGGACCGGACACAATCGGGCGCCGCTGGAGCCATCGCCGGAATGGGCGTTTTGCTGGCGGCCGTAGGCCTTTTCGCCGTGATGGACTATTCGGTGCGGCGGCGCACTCCGGAATTCGGTGTGCGGATGGCGATGGGCGCCACGCCCGGCGACGTCCTGGCCATCGTTCTGCGCGCGGGGCTATGGCTCGCGCTCACCGGCTGCGCCATCGGCCTTGCTGCGGGCTTCGCAGCGTCGCGCTTGCTCCGCTCGGTGCTCTACGGCATCACGCCCAGCGACCCCGTGACCTACATCTCCGTGGCCGCGCTGCTGGCGATCGTCGCGCTCGTCGCGACTTTTCTCCCCGCGCGCCGCGCCACTCGCGTGGATCCCTCGATGGCCCTGCGCTGGGAATGAGCCCAGTTCGTTAGAGGCGGGCGAGGAGATTCTGGAAGCGCGGCGACTCGCGGAGCGAGTTGAGGTCGGCGTCGTGCTCGATCCAGGCCTTGAAGCCGAAGCCGCCATCCACTGCTTTTTCCAGCAGATCGAGCGCGCGGTCGGATTCGCCGAGCAGGGCGTTGCTGCAAGCCACGTTATAGAGGATGGCGGGATCGCTGGAATCCATTTCGAGCGCGCGGCCGCCCCAATCGAGCGCGCGCTCGCGCTCGCCGAGCCGCGCGAAAGCGTTCGAGCCGAGGTAGAGCGCGCGAGCGTCGTCGGGGTGAAGTTCGAGGTAATGTTCGGCCACCCATAGCGCGCGGCGGCGCATACGGTCGGCTTCGGTGGGCCGGCCGAGTTCCGAGTAGCACATCGCGCAGAGGTTCGGGGCGTTGTAGTCGTCGGGATTGACGCGCGAAGCTTGCTCGAGGAGCCGCGCTGCTTCTTCGATCTTTCCCTCCGCCAGCAGCGCCCGGCCGTAAAAATAGTACGCATCGTACAGCTTCGGATCGAGCCGGATCGCCGTTTCGAATTCCTGCTTCGCCTCGTCGAACTGCTTCCGCATGGCGTAGATCATGCCTCGCGAGGCGTGGGCTTCCGCCAGGTCGGGATCGAGTTCAAGCGCCTTGCGGCTGGCCGCTTCCGCCTCCTTCAGATTCGCTTCGGTGGCTTCGTAGAGCTGGTAAAGGAAGGAACAGCAGTCGGCGACTCCGGCGTACGCCCGCGCGTAATTCGGATCGATCACCGTCGCTCGGGCGAACATCTGCCGCGCGTATTCGAGCGTCTTGCCGCGCAGCTGATTCAGGAACTGGCGCCCGCGGAGATAGTAATCGTAGGCCTGCACGTCGGCCGTGGGCGCCTTCTTGATGGCCTGCTTCTCTTCTTCCGTCAACACCACCTGCAGCGCGCGGGCGATGCTCTGCGCGATTTCATCCTGAATCTCGAAGACATCCTCGAGTTGGCGGTCGTAACGCTCCGCCCAAACCGAATGCCCGCTCCGCGTCTCGACGAGCTGAACGGTGATGCGCAGTCGGTTCCCGGCGCGGCGGATGCTCCCCGCCAGCACGTTGGCGGCGCCCAATTCCTGGCCTACCTGCGGGCCCGTAACCTGCTTGTCCCGGTAGGCGTAAACGGCGGCGCGGGGAAACACTTGCAGGGTCTTGATCTTGGCCAGCTCGGTGATGACGTCTTCGGTGATGCCGTCGCGGAAATACTCGTCCTCTTTCGACGCCGCGAGGTTCTCGAAATAGAGCACGGCGACCGAACGAGCCGGCGATTCGCGGGTTTCGGCTGCCGGCGCCGTTCGGCCGGAGTCGAGCTGCCGCTTCAGCGCCTCGAGATCGCCGCGCAGTTCCGCCGCGGAGCGATACCGGCTGGCCGGACTCTTTTCGAGCGCCTTCAGAACGATTCGATCGAATTCCGCAGGCATTTTCGGCGCCAGCCGGCTGGGAGCGGCAGGCGCTCGATTCAAGATCGCATCGAAGATCACGGCTGTCGTGCTACCGCTGAACGCCGGCCGCAGAGTCGACATCTCGTAGAGCACGGCGCCGAAGCTGAAGACGTCGCTCTGGTAATCCACTTCCGCCCCCCGCGCCTGCTCGGGCGACATGTAGGCGACCGTCCCGAGCGCGCTGCCGGGACTCGTCAGATTCTCTTCGCTGGCGCTCATCGTGCGCCCCGCCGTCGCTTCGCCGGCGCCCTGGCGCTTTCCGCCCAGCTTCGCTAGACCAAAATCGAGGATTTTGGCCTGGCCCCGCCCGCCGCGCCGGGTGAGGAAGAGATTCGCCGGCTTGATGTCGCGGTGAACGATGCGCTTGGCATGTGCGGCATCGAGCGCGTCGGCCACTTGTATGGCGAGCGTAAGAATTTCGTCGAGGTCGATGGGCCCTTGCGCGATCCGGTGTTTCAGCGTCTGGCCTTCCAGCAGCTCCATCGCGATGAACGGCTTGCCCTCGTGTTCATCGACGTCGTAGATCGTGCAGATATTGGGATGGTTCAGCGCCGAGGCCGCGCGCGCCTCCCGCTGGAAGCGCTCGAGCGCCTGGCGATCGGCGGCCAGGTCTTCGGGAAGGAACTTCAGCGCCACGTGCCGGCCCAGGCGCAGGTCTTCTGCCTTGTACACCACGCCCATGCCCCCGCCGCCCAGCTTTTCCAGCACGCGATAATGAGAGACGGTTTCGTTCATCCCCACGCCGGTTCCCGGTCTCGCCATATTACCGGCACGCCGCGGCCCGAACAAGTCCGCCGCAGCTGTAGCACAGCCACTCTTGGCTGTGCGCTTTTCTGTCGCCACCCTCGAGATTGCGCAGGAACGAATCCCTGTCCTGCGAGCGCAGTGGTAGCACAGCCTCCCGTCCCGAACATTCGGGATTCGGGACCTGGCTGTGCGCTTTTCCGCGCTTGCTTTGAGAACGCGTTGGGAGCAATACCCGTGTTGCTCGTGTCGCGCCTATCGCGCTGGGGGAGCTGCCGAGCTTTCGAGCCACCAATTGCCGCTGTAGCGGCCGCTGCGCCATCGGCCGGCCGCGTACTTCTTTGCAGTCGATTCGAGCAGCGCCGCAAAGGTCTTGATCGCGGAATCGGAGACGCTGGCTTGCCAGCTACCCGACCGCGCCGTGCCGCGGCCGACGCGCGCGGTCCAGGCGCCACGCCAACTGCCGCCGTATTTCCGTGCCGACCACGTGCCTTCGGCAACGACGGTGCCGGCCGCCGACAGTAGAGTCCACGAGCCGCTGGCGGCGTTGGGCGCCCGAGGAGAAGTCGCGGCCGTCCACGTGCCGCTCAAGATCTCGCTGGAGCCGACGCTCGCCGTCCAAGTCCCACGGAGCTCGGCAGGCGCCGGCTGGTCCAGAGCGCGCGGGCAACAGAGCAACGCGAGAAAGGCGATGCCGCAAAGCCTCGTCGGTATGGGCGCGAACGGACCGGTTCGCATAGGTGTCTCGGCCAATCCCGCTGGCTCGTCCCCAGGTCGGAGGGCAATGGTAGCACCAAAGAGCAACTGGCCGATACGAGAGCCACGCCGCAGCTTCGCGGGGCGCCAAAACCAGTTCTCCGTTGATTTCCGTGCCGGTCCGGCATACGCTCACTGACAGGTTCGTGGTGGAAAATCGAAATCGTGGATGAAGATGTCTGATGGACGAAGCGGAAGGCCGCAAGCAGCTCCTCGAAGCGCTTTTCGACCACGCCCCTGACGTGGTTGCCGTGACCGACGCCGACGGCCGGATCGCGGAAGTGAACGCGCAGGTGGAGAACATTTTCGGCTACACGCGCGCCGAATTGCTCGGACTTCCGATCGAGGTCCTCATCCCCGAACGCTTCCGAACCGCTCACCAGAAGCATCGAAAGCATTACGCCGCAGAGCCGCACGTTCGGCCGATGGGCACGCGGCTCGAACTCTGCGGCAAACGGAAAAACGGCGAGGAATTTCCGGCGGACGTGGCGCTCAGCCCGGTGGAAACACCGCGAGGCAGGGCCGTTCTTTGCGTGATTCGAGACATCACCGAACGGAAGCGGGCGGAAGAAGCCCAGCGGCACGGCGAGCAGTTGCACGCCCTCTTCAAGCAAACGTCCGACGCCCTCCTGCTCGTGGACCGGGAGGGGCAAATCCGTGAAGTGAATCCGCAACTCGAACGCCACTTCGGTTATTCGAGAGACGAACTGGTCGGGCAGGCCGTGGAGATGTTGGTCCCGGAAGAGCTTCGCGTGAACCATGGAGCACGCCGAGGCGATTACATGGTTCGCCCGCACCCGTCCCCCATGGCCTTCGGGAAGGAAGTCGCCGGCCGGCGCAAAGATGGAAGCCTCTTCCCCGCCGACGTCATGCTCAGTCTGATCGATACCGCGGAAGGCCGGGCCGTGCTGTGCGTCGTCCGGGATATCTCCGAGAAGATCCACCTTCAGGAAGAATTGGAGCGGAAGGAGCAAGAGCGGCATTTTTTCGAACAGGAGCTGAACGCCGACCCCAGGTTCGAGGACATCATCGGGGTGAGCCCGAGGTTGAGGAGAGTTCTCAGGGAAGTCGAGAACGTCGCGGCCACCGACGCGACCGTGCTCATTCTGGGAGAAACGGGGACCGGCAAGGACGTGATTGCACGCGCCATCCATCAACTGAGTTCCCGGAGCGAAAGAAGCCTGATTACCCTGAACTGCGCCGCCATACCCACGGGGCTCCTTGAGAGCGAACTCTTTGGGCACGAAAGAGGCGCGTTTACGGGCGCCATATCACAAAAGATAGGCCGCCTCGAGCTGGCTCATCGGGGAACGCTCGTTCTCGACGAGATCGGAGACCTTCCGCTCGAGCTACAGCCCAAGCTCTTGCGAGTGTTGCAGGAAAGGAAGTTCGAACGCCTTGGCGGCACGCGTACGATTCCCGTGGATATCCGGTTGATCGCCGCCACGAATCGGGATCTGCACAGGATGGTCGACAACCGGCAGTTCCGAAGCGATCTCTACTACCGCTTGAAAGTTTTTCCGATCACCCTGCCTCCTTTACGCGAACGCCGTGAAGATATTCCGTTCCTGGTTCGCTACTTTGTCAGCAGGCACGCCCGCAATTTGGGCAAGCGGATCGAAACCATCCCGCCGGACATCATGAAGTCGCTCACCCGATGGGATTGGCCGGGAAACATCCGGGAGCTGGAAAACTTCATCGAGCGTTCTGTGATCTTGACCAAAGGTACGATTTTGCGCGCACCATTGGCCGAATTGGTCCACGTCGAGGAGGCCCCCGCAAATGAGGATTCCACACTCGAAGCGATAGAAAGGGACCACATTCTCTCCGTTCTCCGAGAAACGAGAGGAACGATCTCGGGCCCGCACGGAGCCGCAACCCGCCTGGGCCTGAAGCGGACCACGCTGAACTCGAAATTGAAAAAAATTGGGATCCAGCCTAAAGACTACAGATAGTCAATCCTGACGACATTTCGCCGTCGTCCGTCGTCAGCTTCACTCCCGCGCATTCCTCCGAAACGTTACTTCTCGCCTAAGTCCCTGATTTTCCTTGCGGTCGCACATTTAACCGTACTTTCACATGGTTGGCCCCTGGTGTGCCCCAAGTGCACAGGGGATGAACACGTTGATGTGGAAGATCACACGAAGCGACTCACACGACGCGGTCACGCTGGAGCTGGAAGGAAGGTTTGTCGGGTCTTCCATAGCCGAACTTGTACGGGTGTGGCGTTCCCTGGCTCCCACCTTGGGCTCGAAAACACTGCGCATTGACCTTCGCGGAATCACGCACATGAATTGGTACGGCCTGGGTGAGCTTGCGAAGATTCACAAAAGAACAAAAGCCGTCTTTCTGGCCAATTCGCCGCTCACGAACTACTTGGCCGAGCAGGCACAGGGCCACGCCTCCTCGAACGAGTGGCTGTGCCAGACCGTGAGCAAGGAATCTTAAGGAGAACTCATGAATCAAGAAATGAAGCCAGTTTCCGCGTCTTCATCGATTCGCACGAGCTGCGGCCATGCCGCCAACCACGCGATTCGGATCCGCTTGGCGACCGGCTGGGCCACAGTCTGCGTTGAATGCTGGCGCTCGAAACGCAAGTCCTACCGCTCCCGAGAGGACCGGTCCCTGTCGCGAACGTATGGGACCGGGAGTGGCTCCGCCACCGCGGACAAGCGGCCTGCGCCCGCGGCGCTGCATAGTCCGGCCAGGTCCGCACAAGCCCCTGATGCCTCACGGTGTCTCGTGACTGGTGCTGCGGGATTCATAGGATCGCACTTGGGGGAAAGGTTACTCGCAGAAGGTTATGAGGTCGTCGGCGTTGATTGCCTTACCGATTACTACAGCTCCGATCTCAAGAGGCAGAATCTCGAAGGGTTGCTGCGGCATCCGCTTTTCCGCTTCGTGGAGGAGGATCTCAACGAAACCGATTTGCCCTCCCTGCTCGAAGGGGTCGACTGGGTGTTTCACCTCGCCGGCCAGCCCGGCGTGCGCGGGAGCTGGGGAAGCGGTTTCAGCCCCTATGTCCGCAACAATATCGAAGCCACGCAACGACTGGTCGAAGCGGTTCGGACGAGCACCGTCAAGAAGCTCGTCATTGCATCCTCTTCGTCGGTTTACGGGAACATGGCTCCGCCGATGACGGAGGACAGCCCTACGCAACCCTACTCGCCCTATGGTGTGACCAAGCTGACGGCCGAGAATCTGTGCATGTCGTACGCGCGGAACTTCAACTTGCCAATCGCGGCCGTGCGTTACTTCACAGTCTTCGGGCCGCGGCAGCGGCCCGACATGGCGTTTACGCGCTTCCTGAAAGCGCTGCGCGAGGGTCGCGAACTCTCCGTCTTCGGCGACGGCAGGCAGACGCGGGATTTCACCTACGTCAGCGACGCCGTGGAAGGAACGCTGCTGGCGGCAAAGAACGGCGCTCCGGGCGAAGTGTACAACCTGGGCGGCGGTTGCCCGACAACGTTAATCGACACCATTCGGGCCATGGAACGGGCTACCGGCCGGACGGCGCGCGTGAAGTACGCAACGGCGCAGAGCGGGGACGTGACGGATACGCTGGCCGACGCATCGAAGGCCCGTCGCGAACTGGGTTACTCGCCGTCGGTGAGCTTTGAGGAGGGCATGAAACTACAGGCGCGCTGGGTAGAACAACAGGAGGGAAGCCACGCAGCTACAGTTAAAATCGCCTCCCCGGTCCAGGAGGATGCCCCTCAAGGAGTTTGGCTCCGGGAAATCGCGAGATTGCTTTGCGAACGGCCACGCGTTCTGCTCTACTCGCACGACACGTTCGGCCTCGGCCACCTGCGGCGGAATCTGGCCATCGCCGATCACCTGCTGCGGCGCAACCCACCCTTTTCCGTCAAGTTGCTCACGGGCTCGCCCGTGCTGCGATCGTGGCCCTTGCCAGAGGGGTTGGAGGTACAAGCCCTTCCTGCCGTCGTTAAGGTCGGCGCGGAACAGTACGTGTCGCGCGATGGAGCGGAATCTTTCGCCACGGTGAAAGCGAGGCGGGAGCGGCTCATTCTCGAGGTGATTCGAAGCTATCGTCCCGACATCTTCCTCGTGGACCACGCTCCGGCAGGCATGAAAGGCGAACTGCTCGAAGCCCTCGCTTACCTTCGCCAGGAGATGCCGGAAACACACACGGTTATCGGCCTTCGAGACATTCTCGACAGCCCGCAGGCGGTACAAGAGCTTTGGGAGGCGCAGGGAATCTACAGGCTTCTGGAGCAGTCTTACGACCAAGTGCTCGTTTACGGCAGCCGCCATCTTTTCGATTGCGGTCGTGAATACAACTTTCCCGAGTCGGTCGCGCGGAAGACCCAGTTCTGTGGGTACATTGCCCGGAGTATCGGCGGCCTCCCCGCCTACGACGGCGACCATTCACGAAAGCGGCACGACAAGCCGTTGGTACTGGTGACAGCCGGGGGCGGCGGGGATGGATACCCGTTGATGGAAGGCTACCTTGGCGCTTTGGAGGAAATCGCGCCTGGCGCCGTTCGGAGCATCCTGGTTCCCGGTCCTCTTATGGCGAAAGAGCAGAGGGAGGCCTTGGAGCGCGCGGCCGCAAAGCGCCCAGACGTAAAGCTCCTCCACACCACCGAGCTGGAGGCTTTCATCTGGAGAGCCGATCTGGTGGTTTCCATGAGCGGGTACAACACAACGGCCGAGATCCTTGCCGCAAGGAAACCGAGCATCCTGGTGCCGCGAGCGGCCCCACGCGCCGAGCAACGGATGCGGGCAACTCTCCTCGTCAAGTTGGGCTTGGCGCGGGTGGTGCAGCCAGAGGAGGACGTGGCTCTGCGGCTCGCCGAACACCTTAAGGCCGCGCTCGCCGATAACTTTCCCGCGCGGCGCAATTGGCATGCGGTGGACCTGGGGGGCGTGCATCGCGTCGGCGAAGCTTTGGCCGACCTTTTGACGAGCAGCGCTCGGGAGGAACAACCGGCCGAGGACTTGACCGCCTTGGCGACGGCGGTGGGAGTTTGAAAGTGAAACGAGTAGAACCACGGCTGATCGGGTACGTTCTCAAGCGCTATCCCCGTCTGTCGGAAACCTTCATCCTCAACGAAATTCGCGCCTTGGAGCGGCTCGGAACGGAGTTGCGCATCTTCTCGCTGATGCGGGTGGAGGGATCGCTCACGCACCCGACGGTCCGGGAGGTTCAAGCACCTGTTACCTACTTTCCCGCCCGGTGGTTCGCCATGGTTCTTGCGGCGCTCAAGGCGCACGCGGAAATGGCAGCTTGGGCTCCGTCGCGGTACTTGCATGCGATCCTGCTCGCTCTCTGGTGGTCGGTCAGGTCACGCCGGCCCCTGAGCGTCTGGAAGCAGTTCTTGCGCTCGGCCTACGTGGCCAGCGGTTGCCGGCGGCACAACATCCGTCACCTTCATGCCCGCTTCGCTAACGCGCCCGCCACCGTCGCCCGTTTGGCGGGGGTCATGTGCGATCTCCCCTATAGCTTCACGACCCATGCCAAGGACCTTTACTTGACGCCACGGAAAGTACTGCGCCGGCGGGTGGCGTCGGCCAAGCTCGTTCTGACCTGCACGCGACACAACCTCGAATATCTGCGCAGCTTCGCTCGATCCGAGGACCTCGGCAAGATTCATCTTGTGTATCACGGCATTGACCTGGCCGAATTCACGCCGCCCCAAACGGCAAGCGAACCTGTGGCAAACGCGGGAAATGACGAGGACGCACCGCTGATCCTCTCGGTGGGCAGGCTCGTTCCCAAGAAGGGCATGGCGGACCTCCTATCCGCTCTTCATTTGCTCTCGAGGCGCGGCGTACAATTCCGCAGCCTCATCGTGGGGGAAGGACCCCTTCGAGGGCAGCTCGAAGCGCAAATCGGCGATCTGGGCGTGGGCCATCGCGTAACGCTGCTTGGCGCGATGGCCCACGATCGTCTGGTTCGCTTGTACGAGCAGGCCAGCCTATTCGTTCTCGCGCCGCATGTCGCCGAAGACGGGGACCGAGATGGCATCCCCAATGTCCTGGCCGAGGCAATGGCTGCCGGCGTTCCGGTTGTCTCCACGTCGGTATCGGGTATTCCCGAACTCCTCGAGGACGGCCAAACCGGCTTGCTCGTTCCTCCCCGCGACACGGAAGCGCTGGCGAACGCCATCGCGCGCCTCATCGAGGACGCCGTACTTTGCCGTAGGTTGGCCGTCGCCGGCCGTCGCCGGATCGAAGGCGGATTCGAGTGTTGGGAAACGGCCAAGGCATTGCAAAAGCTTCTGCCGGCGGGAGCTGCGGCATGAACATCGCCTACGTTTGCGCCGACCGCGGTGTCCCCGTCTTGGGTCACAAGGGCGCGTCGGTGCACGTCCGGGAATTTGTTACCGCCCTTGCCGCGCTCGGTCACGAGGTGACGCTGCTGTGCGCGAATCTGGGCACTGGCAACGCGCTCCCCCCCGTTCGGGTGATCGAGTTAGCACCGGACGCGAGCCCCGCCGCAATAGCGGAGACCAAGGTGCGGCTCGGCCCGAGGAACCGAGACGCCGATCCCCTCTTGCGCCGGGAGCTTGGCGTATTGGCTGCCGACAGCCGCTTGGCGGCGCGTGTCGTCGCCTCCCTGGACGATGCGGGCGTGCGGCCCGAGGCGCTTTACCAACGTTACGCGCTCTTTCACCGCGCTGGCGAGCAGGTTGCCCAGACCTTGGGGATTCCGCACATTTTGGAGGTGAACGCGCCCCTGGCCGAGGAGCAAGAACGGTTCCGCGGATTGCGATTGAAGGAATTGGCGGAAGAGGCGGAAACCCAAACGTTTCGTCACGCCGACCATGTCGTCGCGGTGTCCGCGGCGGTTAGGGAGCGCGTATTGGCACGCGGCGTTCCGGAAGAGCGCGTCACCGTCTTGCCGAATGGCGTGGACACCGCCCGCTTTCACTCCGTCGTCAGCGGGCGGACGATTCGCGAGCGTTACGGCATGAATGGGAAGCCGGTCATCGGCTTGGTGAGCAGTTTGAAGCCTTGGCACGGGCTGGACTTCCTACTCGATTCGTTCGAGGAAATCTCCGCCGCTCACCCCGGCGCGTTGCTCCTGATTGCAGGCGATGGCCCGGGCATGGCCGACTTGCAGGCGCGCGTGGCGCGAGAAAATTTGGATGGGCGAGTGATCCTCGCGGGCCATGTTCCCCACGCCGAAATCCCCTGCTATCTGGCGGCGACGGACCTGACGGTGGCTCCCTACATTCCTCAGGACGGCTTCTACTTTTCCCCCCTGAAGATCGTGGAATCCCTTGCCGTGGGCCGGCCCGTCGTGGCGCCTGAACTCGGGCAGATCGCCGACCTCATCCAAGACGGCGTGACCGGCCTGCTGTTTCCTCCAGGCGACCGAGAGGCCTTCTCTCGCCAGGTCGTTTCCCTGCTGAGCA
The DNA here is from genome assembly GCA_021788095.1 of Acidobacteriota bacterium. GTDB lineage: Bacteria > Acidobacteriota > Terriglobia > Acidiferrales > UBA7541 > JAKASX01. Next base: position 13,266 of record JAJYLB010000036.1, read on the forward strand.
ATCCGCCACGCCTTCAGGCCATGGGCCGGGCGGCCGCGGCAATCGCCGCGACGGAGTTCAGTTGGCAGAAGAACGCGCGGCGGGTGGTCGAGCGGATGACCCAATTGTCGCAAGCGAGAATCCATCCATGAATCCGGCGAACGAGTCCAGGCGCCCATCGTTTTCCTTGTGGTCGCTGCGTTCCTACCTGCGTCCGTATTCTCCGGCGCTGGCCGCCGCCGCCGGCTTGATGACGGCAAGAGCCGTCTTCCTCCTCTTTGCGCCTTGGCCGCTGAAGCTGATCCTCGACAGCGTGATTCTCGGCAAGCCTTTGCCCTGGTGGGCGGCGGGATTCTTGCCGAATCCGCTGACTCACCGCTTCGCCCTGCTGGAGCAACTAGGCATGGCCTTGCTCGTCGTGGGCGTCGCCGATGCCACGCTGGCCTACCTTGGCAACCGGCTGCTGCTGCGCACGGGCCAGCGTATGGTATTCGACGTCCGGCGCGATCTCTTCGCGCACATACAGAGGCTTTCCCTGTCTTTCCACCGCCGTCAAAGGGGCGGGGACCTCATGGCCCGGCTTGGCGGAGACATTCAAACGCTCCAGAACTTTGTTGTGGCTATGGGTACGGGCCTGTTCGCCCATGTGCTCACCATGGCCGGCATGGTCGTCATCATGTTAATGATCGACTGGCGTTATGCGCTCGTCGTGTTCGCCGCCGCCCCCCTGCTGCTTTTCCTCGTCCAGAACTATGCCACGCGGTTAACCAAGGCCTTGCGCCTGGCCCGAAGGAAAGAAGGAGAGCTGTGGGGCAAGGTTCAGGAAGTCATTTCCAACGTTCATCTGGTGCAAGCCTACGGCCGAGAGTCTCATGAAGATGACCGCTTCGCCGAGCAGGCCGCGCTGACTCTCGATGCAACTCTCGAAGCCAGCGAGTTGCAGTCGCAGTTCACCCCTCTAGTGGGTTTGGTGATGGCCTTGGCTACCGGAGCCGTGGTTTGGTACGGCGCCACCCAGGTTCTTGCCGGAAAGATCACGGCGGGTGACCTTCTGGTCTTCCTCGCCTACCTGCGGGGCCTCGCAACTCCCGTGCGCCAGGTCGCCAAGATGGCTGGCGTGATCGGGAAATCGTCCGTCGCCGCGGAGCGGATCGGGGATGTGTTCGTGGAAGAGCCGGAGATTCGCGAACCGCCCAACCCGCTGATGCCCCGTTCCTGTAAAGGTAAGGTCGAATTCCAGTTGGTGGGTTTTGGGTACCTTCCTGGTGAACCGGTGCTCCATGATATCTCGTTCCGTGCCGAGCCTGGCCAAACCATCGCTTTGGTAGGGTCCACGGGCGCCGGCAAGAGCACGCTGGTTAGCCTCATCTCCCGTTTCTACGACCCGGCTAGCGGTCAAATCCTCCTCGATGGGCATGACCTTCGAGAAATGCCGCTCGCCTACGTTCGCAATCAAGTCGCTCTGGTCCCGCAAGAGGTTTTGGTGTTCCACGGCTCCGTTTGGGAGAACGTCGCCTACGGCCGCGCCGGGGCCGGCCGTGAAGACGCGATTGGCGCGGCGAGAGCCTCGGGAATCCACGAACTCATCGAACGCTTCCCCAATGGCTATGACACCCTCGTGGGCGAGCGCGGGATGACTCTTTCCGGCGGACAACGCCAGTGCCTGTCCATCGCGCGCGCCATGCTGCGAAACGCGCCGGTCGTGATCCTGGACGAACCGACGACCGGCCTGGATGCCACCACGGAAGGGTTTGTGAGCGAAGCGCTGCGCCGCCTCACTCACGGCCGCACGACGTTCGTCATCGCGCACCGGCTGGCTACGGTTACCAGCGCCGACCTGATCCTCGTTCTGGAGCGGGGACGAATCGTGCAGAGGGGGACTCACGAGGAACTCGTGAACCGGCGCGGCCGCTACCGGCAACTCTGGAATCGCGGCGTGAAGGGAGCATCGGCCATTCCCTCCCTCGCCGCCCCTCAGGAGTTGTGTACCGAAGAACGCGAACACATTTCTATGGATTGACCGATCGGGAAGTTCCCGCGCGGGGAAATGAGGTGAAGCAAGGATGAGAAGCATGAAATGGCAAAGAAGGTGCCCTTGGTGCCGCCGCTCTCTTCAGAAAGACAGCGTGTTTGAAGTCTTGCGATGCATGTGCGGCTGGACGTGGGGAAAGCAGCCCGGCAGTTGACCCCAGCGGCGACGGAGAAAGACTCGCGGCGTCCATCGCAACGCCAACAACGCGTGTAAAGGAGAGAGGGATGAAGAAAATAGCACTCTTCGGAACCGGATACGTGGGTCTGACCACGGCCGCTTGCCTGGCGGAAATGGGATACTCCGTGGTCGGGTACGACGTGAATGAAGCCAAGATCGATCAGTTGCGTCAGGGACAAATTCCCTTCAGCGAACCGGAACTCGCGCCGCTGGTGGAACGAAACATTTCGGCGGGACGCCTTGCCTTCACCGCAGATTGCGGTGATGCTTTGAATGATGCCGAGATGGTCTTCATTTGCGTGGGTACTCCTACCAGCCCCTCCGGAGCCGCCGACTTGTCGCAAGTGGAAGCCGCAGTGCGGCTCATCGCCCGCTCCGCCACGCGCTCGCTCATCGTCGTCCTAAAAAGCACCATTCCACCGGGAGGCTCGGCCGAACATTTCGCCGAGATCCTGACCGGCGAACTTCTTCCGCCGCTCGTCGCCCATATCGTCGTCAATCCGGAGTTTCTGCGGGAAGGATCCGCCGTTCACGATTTCTTCTTCCCCGACCGCGTCGTCGTTGGCGCTTGGGATCGGCCTGCCGGCGAGCAAGTGGCGGCCCTCTACTCGCCCCTTCACTGCCCCGTGTTGCTGACAGACCCCGCCACCGCCCAACTGACGAAGTACGCCTCGAATGCATTTCTTGCCGCCAAGATCTCCTTTATTAACGAGGTCGGCAGGATCGCCGAAAAGGTCGGTGCCAACGTCTACGCAGTCGCCCAAGGGATGGGGCTCGACGAACGCATCGGCGGAGACTTCCTCGAGGCCGGCCTGGGTTACGGCGGTTCCTGTTTCCCCAAAGACGTGAAGGCCCTGGCGGCCATCGCCGAGCGGCACGGCTCCCCGTCGGCCCTGCTCCGGGCGGTGATGGAGGTCAACGCCGGGCAGCGCCGGCTCGCCGCCGAGAAACTTCACGACGCACTCGGCGGGCTTGGAGGCAAGAACGTGTGTGTGCTTGGACTCGCTTTCAAACCGGATACCGACGATGTGCGCGAAGCCCCGGCTCTCGACGTGATCTCGATGCTCTGTGACCGTGGCGCGACCGTGCGAACGTACGATCCGGTAGCGGCCAGCCGGGCCCAAGAAGTACTGCCACCCCACTCCCGATTGCACTACTGCGAGGACGCCTATGAAGCGGCGAAGGGCAGCGACGCGGTGTTCATCGCCACGGACTGGAAGCAGTTCCGGGACCTTGACTGGAATCGCATGGGCTCCCTGATGAAGGGCAAGACGATCCTCGATAGCCGAGGCTTGATCTCGCCCCTACAGATGCAGGAAATGGGTTTCCGCTGCTTGGCGCTTTCGAGTTGACGCCATGCCGGTTGCTGGGACTGCCCTCAGGAATGAGGCTACGATGCGAAAGAAGATGAAATGCGGTGCTTTGGCCCTGCTGGGCTGCCTCGGCGGACTTGGGTTTTCGCCTCCTTTGGCGGGGCAGCAGCTACCCGGCGCAGGCAGAGGGAAGGCCAAGATCGAAACGCGCTTCTATCGCGCCGACAGCGTCTTTCCCGCGTCGACCTTCGGCTCACAAACTCTGCCGAGCAAGACGAGAATCACCGGGACGCTGACCAAGGTCGTTGGCGATTACGGACTGGGTGGGAAATGGGCGCTGCTCTATCACCTGCGATTCGCCTCGCTGGACAAGGCCAAGAAGAGAGCGACATCCACCGCGTTTGGCTTCGAAGATCAGACGATCGGCGTGGAGCGCGGCTTCCGGCAATCGGAAACCTTCTCGGATTCCGTGGCCCTCAAATTCGTATTGCCGACGGGCTCCACAACGAGCGTTCCCCAGTTGGGTACGGGCCATTTCGCCATTGAACCGGACTACCAATTCGGCTTTACGCGACATTTGGGCCGGAGATTCGTCTACGGGGAGTTTTCGGCGGGGCCGCGCGTTTTCGCCAATGGCGGCGCGACGCAACTGCGGTCCACCGGTGAAATAGGCGGCAGGCTCGTTAAGAAAGTGAACGTTTTTGGGACTCTCTTCCTCGCACGAACTCTGGACGGGCGAGTGGAACCTGGGGAGCCGGGGATTCCGAGCACTTCTGAACTCTATGATCTGCTTCGGGTGGGAGGCGGGATCGAGTTCACCGGTTGGGGGGCTCTGCGACCGATGATCGCATACGAGCGGGACGTCGCCGGCCAAGGCATTCACGCGGGCAGCAGGCTCGTGGTCGGATTCACCCTGCATTTTAACCGGGGGATCTATTAGGTCGGGCCTCCCGATGGAATCGACACCCTGGAAACTCTTCCTTGTGCGCCACGGCGAGGCGGAATGGAATCAAGCCAACCGCTACCAAGGCCGGAGCGATTTGCCAATCACCGCGCGCGGCGAGGCGCAAGCGCGGGCCCTGGCAAATTGGTTCGCGGAATCGGACGTAGCCACTATTTTCACCAGCCCTTTGGTCCGAGCCCGGAGCACGGCTCGCATGGTGGCGGAACGCCTGGGGCTCGTTGCCATCGTGGACGACCGGCTTGCGGAGCTGGCTTACGGCCAATGGGAAGGCTTGACTCAGGCCGAAGTCAAACGGCGCTGGCCAGAGCTGTTGCGCTTGTGGAAGAAGGCGCCCGATCGAGTGGATTTTCCGGGTGGGGAATGCCTCCGCGATGTGCGGCGCCGCATCCGAAACTTCCTTGAAGATGCAGTTACGCACCCCGGCCCCGTCCTCGCAGTGACTCATCAGGCGATCATAAGAATTGCCATCCTGGAGGCACAGCGCGAACCCCTCTCCGCGTATCGTCAAGTGCGCGCCGAGACGGGTTCGATCGCCAAGCTTCTTCGCCAAGGAAACCGTCTGGTACTGGACAGTCTCCACGAAGTTGGGCATTGGGATTCGATCGGTGCGAACCCTTCCCCGTTCAGGTGAAAGGCATAAAGCCCCCCTGTTCCCGCTGGTAGCACTTGAAACTGAGGCATGACCCGTCCGCCACGGAAATTGAAAAAGCAGAAGGGAGTTCATTAGAATGGCCCGAGACCGGCCTTCGTCCGCTCCCGAATCCCAAACGCCTGGGACGGGAGACGGGCGGCGGCGCAAGCCAGGAGACAACCGACGATGACCACACCCAGCAGCATGCGCTCCGCTCCCCGACCGCCAGCCGAGGGCGAATCAAGAATGAATCGGCCACTCGCGGAAGTCGATCCCGAGGTGGCGCAAGCGATCGCGAACGAAGCGCGGCGCGAGGCGCAAGGGCTCGAATTGATCGCATCGGAAAATTTCGTTTCCGAAGCGGTGCTCGAAGCGCTGGGGTCGGTGCTCACCAATAAATACGCGGAAGGCTATCCCGGCAAGCGGTACTACGGCGGCTGCGAATACATCGACCGCGTCGAACAGCTCGCCATCGACCGCGCCAAGCAGCTTCTCGGCGCCGAGCATGCCAACGTGCAGCCGCACGCCGGCGCCCAGGCCAATACCGCCGTCTACATGGCCGCTCTCGCTCCCGGCGATACGGTGCTGGGAATGAATCTCGCGCATGGCGGCCACTTGACCCACGGCCATCCGCTGAACTTTTCCGGCAAGTTCTACAAGTTCGTGCCCTACGGCGTGTCGAAGGAAACCGAAACCATCGATTACGACGCGCTCGCCGCCCTCGCCCGCGAGCACCAGCCGAAGATGATCGTGGCGGGAGCCAGCGCCTATCCCCGCACCCTCGATTTCGCCCGCTTCGCCGAGATCGCCCGGTCGGTAGGCGCGGTGCTTTTTGTGGACATGGCGCATATCGCGGGCCTGGTGGCCGCGGGACTTCACCCGAATCCCGTTCCCCACGCCGATTTCGTTTCCAGCACCACCCACAAAACGCTGCGCGGGCCGCGCGGCGGATTGGTGCTTTGCCAGGCGAAATGGGCGAAAGAGCTGGATAAGGTCCTCTTCCCCGGCCTGCAGGGCGGCCCGCTCGAACATGTGATTGCGGCGAAAGCGGTGTGCTTCAAGGAGGCGCTCGAACCCGCATTCGCCGAATATCAGGGGCAGGTGCTCCGGAACGCCAAGGCGCTGGCCTCTACGCTCGAGCGGCGCGGCTTCCGCATCGTCAGCGGAGGCACCGACACCCACCTCTTCCTTGTCGACCTGGTCGCGCGCAAGATGACCGGACTCGACGCTCAACAGGCGCTCGAGCGGGCGGGAATCACCGTCAACCGCAACGCCATCCCCTTCGACCCGAACCCGCCGTACAAAGCGGGAGGCATCCGCGTCGGCTCGCCCGCCGTCACCACGCGCGGCATGCGGGAGCCGGAAATGGAACGGATCGCCGGCTGGATCGCCGACGTGCTCGAGCGCCTGGGCGATGCGAAGATCGAAGACCGTGTGCGCGGCGAAGTGGGCGAGCTGACCGAGCAATTCCCCATGTACGCCGCGCGCCAAGCACGGTAGGTGCGGTCACCGTTTTCGACGTGGCCGCCCCAAACCGTCGGACGATTTGATCCAGAGCACGCTTGAAAGTCGCGACCGGCCCAGGACCACCCCACCGCGTCCCGCACCAGCGTCGGAATCCCGCGCGTCGTTTGGGTGCCCCACCCTTGCGGGGTTCGCAAGGGTGGGAGGGTTTCGGAGTACCTCCGACCGAACGAACCATGCCCATTCCGAAGCCGCCGCGCTTTTCCTAAATCCGGAAAGGCGCGCGGATACACTTGTCGGAGGGGAACGGATTGTGCGGTTCCGTCGTATGTAGAGAGGCAGGGAAGAAGGCGACTGCCATGCTCACGTTTATTCTGTGGTGCATTCTGTTGGTGCTTTGCTGGCCGCTGGCTCTGCTGGCTTTGGTGCTCTACCCGCTGGTGTGGCTATTGCTCCTGCCGTTCCGCCTGATCGGGATTACGGTGAAAGGGGTTTTCGGGCTGCTTGCTGGGCTGATTCTCCTGCCCGCGCGTTTGCTCCGCGGTCCGCGCGCCCTCTAGCGCGGTCATTCCGACACGAGGATCTGGATTTCACTCGCCGCCCCGGCGCGAATCGCGAACGCGCGGACGGGCCGCGGGTTTTCAGGGCGTGGCGAGAGGATGAAATACGTCGCGTCGGGATAGTAAGCGCGTTCCAGATCGGTGGGTGAGGGCGCGTTGTCTGTTGCGGGATGCGAATGGTAGATGCCGAGAAAGTCGATTCCACGCTCGCGCATCTCTCGAATCAGTCGAAACGTCTCTTCCGGAGCGATTTCGTAAGCGGTGGCGCTCTCGAGCACGTTGCGGGCGGGCAGGACGGCGGAGATGACTCCGCCCTCGCCCGCCAGCAACCCGCAGCATTCCCTTTCGGGCTCCCGTCGCGCCTCTTCAGTCAGCCGACCTAACACCCCTCTCCTGACGCGCACCGCCGCAGCCGAATCGGGCACGCCCGCCCCGGATCCCGAACGCTCGGGAGGGGAAGGCGAGTCCGGTTTTGCGTCCTCCGACTCGGAAGAACCCGGAGAATTGCCGCGGCGTTCCCCGCCCTGCTGGCTCGCTGAGGAGCCAGCCGGTAAATCGGCGGCGGAAAGGCAGCACTCCTCGACGCCCGCGTCCGCGGACCCTCCCGTCCCAACTCCCGTCCCGAATCCCGAAACTTCGGGACGGGATTCGGGACGGGCAGGCCCCAAGTGGGCATGCCCGAATCGGGCACGCAGTTCGCAGAACGGCTTGGGAAGAGCAGCCATCGAAAGCGACTCAGACCTTCGCCCGGTCGCGCCGCATAAACGCCGGGATATCGAGATCGTCGGCAGGCGGCGTGGGAAGGAACGAGGGTTGGGAGAGCCCCGCTTCGGCGAGCACGGGAACGGGCATGCCCGAATCGGGCAAGGGATCTTCGATCCCCCGCTCGTCGCGGGCGGCCTTGGTCAGGTAAGCAGGCCGCGGCTTTCTCGGCGCCACCTGGCGAAAGCCCGCGGCGATGACGGTGATCTTGACCTGCTCCTTGAGCGACTCGTCCATCACGGCCCCGAAAATGATGTTGGCATTTTCATGCGCGGCTTTCTGGATGATGGAAGCGGCTTCGTGGATCTCGTGGAGAGCGAGCGAATTCGATCCGGTGACGTTGATCAGGATGCCCTGCGCCCCTTGAATCGAGTTTTCCTCGAGCAAGGGGCTGTTGATGGCGCGGTTGGCGGCCTCGATGGCGCGATTCGTGCCGGAAGCGACGGCGGTGCCCATGACGCCGTAGCCCTGGGTGCGCATGATGGTTTTCACGTCGGCGAAATCGCGGTTGATGATGCCCGGCACGGTGATGATGTCGCTGATTCCCTGGACGGCCTGGCGGAGGATGTCGTCGGCGATGCGAAACGCCTCGAAAAAGCTGGTGCCCCGCTCGACGCACTCCATCAGCCGCTCGTTGGGAATGACAATCACCGTATCCACCGAATCCACAAGCTCGGCGAGCGCCTGCTCGGCTTGCGCCATCCGCCGCCGCCCTTCGAAGGTGAATGGCTTGGTGACCACGGCGACGGTCAGCGCGTTCAACTCGCTGGCCAGGCCGGCCACCACCGGCGCCGCGCCCGACCCCGTGCCGCCGCCCAGCCCGGCGGTGACGAAGACCATGTCGGCGCCGTCGAGCGCCTCGATGATCTTGTCGGAATCTTCGAGCGCGGCTTTGCGCCCGACCTCGGGGTTGGCGCCGGCGCCGAGACCTTTGGTGAGCTTGGCGCCGAGCTGGAGCTTGAGCGGCGCCTGCGAGAGCCGGAGCGCCTGCAGGTCGGTATTGGCGGCGATGAACTCGACGCCCTCGACCTTCGCGCGAATCATGCGGTTCACCGCGTTGCAGCCGCCGCCGCCCACGCCCAGTACCTTGATGTTTGCGCCCTCTTTCTTGAGCGCTTCGTCAAACCGAATCCGTACTTCCGCCTCTTTTTCCTTCATCTTTCCTCCGGGCAGGTCCATGCGAGCTTTCTCCTCCTTGAAATAGGTCAAAACCGGGATTTCTCAACCCAGAAACAAACCCTTCAGCCGGGCTGAAAACGTCCGCCGCTGCTCCTCGAACACCTGCTGCGCGCGGCCGCCGTAAAGCGCCAAGCCGATGATGGCGGCGAATTCGGGCGCCACGGCATCCTCGGGCAGGCCCGCCAGCCCGCGCGGGCGGCCGACGCGAGCGGGCGCATCCAGCGTTTTTTCCGCCATCTCCACCAGTCCTTCCAGCCGCGCGCCGCCGCCAACCAGCACGAAACCGGCGGGAATCGCCGTCGCCAGGCCCGCCCGCTCGAGTTCGCGGCGAACGAGCACGAGCAGCTCTTGCGCGCGCGCATCCAGAATCTCGGCGACTTCGCGTGCGGGGACGCTGCGCGGCTGCCGGTCGCCCACGCAAGGGATCTCGATCGAGCGGTCGTGCTCGCCAAGCTCGACGGTCGACCACACCTCTTCCCGCTTGATTCGCTCGGCTTCGGTAATGGGCGTGCGAATGCCCACGGCAAGGTCGTTGGTGAAATGGTCGCCGCCAATCGCGATGGCGGCGGTATGGCGCACCACTCCCGCCGCGTAGACGATCAGCTCGGTCGTCCCGGCGCCGATATCCACCAGCGAGACGCCCAGCTCCCGCTCGTCCTGGCTGAGAACGCATTCGGCCGCGGCCAGCGGCTCGAGCACCAGATCGGCGACCACAACCCCGGCGCGATTCACCGCCGCAACCAGGTTTTGCGCCAGCACGGCGGGAGAGGTCACCAGATGGACGTTGACGTCCAGCCGCCGCCCCACCATGCCGATGGGATCGCGAATGCCGTTTTGCGCGTCGAGCCAGAAACCTTGCGGGAGGACGTGGAGAACCTCGGCGCCCTCCGGCAAGCGCGCCTGGCGGGCGGAATGGACGGCGCGGCGCACGTCCTCGCGCGTGACGTCCCGCGGCCGGTTTCCCAAGCCGAGGCCGCCGCGTGCGTTGAACCCGGCGATATAGCCGCCGCCCATTCCGAGGATGCACGAGTCGATCGGGAAGCCGACCTGCCCTTCCGCGTCCTCGACCGCCTGGCGAATCGAGCTCGCCACCTGGTCGAGGTTCGACACCTGCCCCTTGCGCAGCCCTTTCGTTTCCGCAGTGGCTAGCGCCAGGCAACGCACATCGCCTTCGCCGATCGTTTCCGCAACGATGACCGAAGTTTTCGAGCTGCCCACGTCGAGTCCGACAACGTAGCGTGCTTTGTTCACCGCCGTTCACTCCCCTTCGCGTTGATCGTTGGAATTGCTACAGAACTCTTTCGCCCTGCCGCATTCGCGGGGGCGCCCGCCTTCGCCGCCTGTGGGAGCGGGACTTGTGCCGGCCCGGCTGTGGCGGACGGCGCCGCGTCGGCCGCTCCGGGGCCGGGCGCGGCAAGCGGGTCTCCGGGCGTTACGAGCGCCTGGCCGTTGTAGCGGAGATCGACGGCTTCGACGGTTCCCGCGCGCACTTGCCAAGCGCCGAAATTCTCTAGCAACTCCCGGTAACGCTCGGCGAAATTCGCGTTGCCGAAATGCACCAAAACGGGTCCTTGTCCGGCGAGTGCGGGTCCTCCCGCGAGCGTTGCCTCGACGTCATCGGGGCTGGCCAGATTCGCCTCGCTCACCTGCGCCCCCGCGCCTGACTGGACGGCCGCGATCTCTTTCAGGAACTCGGCAAAGAGAGCCACGCGACTCGCCCTCTCCTCCACCGGCGTTTGCGGACCGATGCCATTGACGACGGGCAAGTTGAAGTTCGAACCCGCCGGACGGTCCAGGATGACTCCCTGGTCGTCGATCACCTCCAAGCCGGCGCTGGTGCTGAGAAAAGCCACCGGTTGCCGCTCGACCACGTGCAGAACGAGCCGGTTCGGCAGGGCGCGCACGAGCGTGGCTTCCCGCACCCAGGGAATGCTTTCGATTGCCCGCAGCCGGTGCTCGAGCGGAACGCGGAGCACGCTTCGACCGAGGTCGGCTGAGAAGACGTTCAAAAGCTGGTCCCGGCTCACGAATTGCTCGCCGGAAATCTGGATACCGGCCGGGCGAAGCAGAACCGCCGGCGAAAAGAAGAATAGGTCGATCGCCAAACCGGAAAGCGCGCAAGCGCCAACCGTCAACACGAGCCACCGGGCGGCGCGGCGCAGCCGTCCCGCCTGCGAGCGCGTGCGGCTGCGCTTGACGTCCACCGGCTTCTGGCGGCGCAGGTAGCGCGGCGAGACGTCGTCGACCGCCGCGCGCTCGAGCGTTTCCTCAGGAACCATCGCTCAGTTCACCCACAACACGATCTCTTCCTCGAGTTCGATGTGAAACGCCGACCAGACCCGCTCCCGCACTTCCTCGATCAGTTGCTGCATCTCGGCGCAGGTCGCCCGGCCGCGATTCACGAAGAAATTCGCATGGATATCGCTCACCATCGCCCCACCCACGCGGAAGCCCTTCAGCCCCATCGCGTCGATCAGCCTGCCCGCCGACGCTCCCGCCGGATTCTTGAAGACGCAGCCCGCGCTCTTCTCGCTGAGCGGCTGGCTGGCGCGCCGATTGAAATTGCAGACGTAGATGCGATCGAGGATTTCGCGGCAGGGGCGCTCGACCAGCTCCAGCCGCGCGCCCAGCAGGATGTCGCACGTGCTGACGCAGGCGCGGCGGTATTGGAAGCGGAACTGGTCGGTGGGAAGGGTATCGATTCGGCCGTGCACGGCGCGGTAGACCACCACTTCCCTCACCAGCTTGCCGATTTCGGTGTCGTAGGCGCCGGCATTCATCCGCAAGGCTCCTCCTACCGTTCCCGGCAAGCCGGCCAAGCCCTCCAGCCCGCCCAGGTTCGCCTTGGCGCAAGTGGTGATGGCCCGGCCCAGGTCTTCCGCCGCGTCCACCCAGACGCAGTTGCCTTCGATGCGGACGGTTGGCTCGACTCGACCGAGGCGCAGCGCCACCCAAGGCAGCTCGCCGTCGCCCACCAGCAGATTCGTTCCGCCGCCCAGCAAGCGGTGGCGAATGCCGTGAGCTCGCAGCAGGTGAAACACCGCTCCCAGATGCCGGCGCTCGCACACGGTGAGCATATCGGTGGTGCCGCCGATGCCCAGCGAGGTCCACGAGGCCATGCGCACCGCGGGCTTGCGCTCGACCTGAAGCTCGGCCAAGGCGCCGAGCAGTTTCGGATCAGTGAGAAGCATGAGAGGCGTCCTTTCCCTGCAATTTTTCGGCTACGCGATCGAGGATCTGGCCCACGCTTCCAGCCCCAATCGCTAGAATGGCGTCGCCCGGCTCGGCTTCGGCGGCCAGGATTTCGGCCGCTTCGGCGGCCGTGGCGCAGAAATCGACATGGCGGTGACCGGCGGCCGCTACCGCCTCGGCTAGCAACTTGCTATTCACGCCTTCGGCGGGGGGTTCGCCCGCCGGATAGATTTCCAGCAGAATCACGCGATCGGCTTGGTCGAAGGCGACGGTGAAATCGCTCCAAAGCAGCTTCGTTCGGGAAAAGCGATGCGGCTGGAAGCAAACCAGCAGCCGGCGGTAGCCGCAAAGGCGGGCGGCTTCGAGCGTGGCGCGGACCTCGGCCGGGTGGTGGCCGTAATCGTCGATGAGCGCCACGCCGCCCGGCGTGCCCTTGACTTCGAACCGGCGCGCCACACCCTGGAACTGCCCCAGCCCTTCGCGTATCAGCTCGATGGGAAGATTGAGGTAAAGCCCCACAGCGGCGGCGGCAGCCGCGTTGCGCACGTTATGCAAGCCGGGAGGGGCGGGCAGGCGGAAGCGGCCGAGCGGCTCGCCCCGATAGGTCAGGTCGAACTCGCTGCCTTGCCCGCCAAGCTCGATCCCGGAAATCACCAGATCGGCTTGGGGCGAGCTTCCATAGGTGATCACTGGCCGCTTCACCAAGGGCAGAATCGCCCGAACGTTCTCATCGTCGAGGGCGAGGATGCCGGCTCCGTAGAAAGGAACGCGATTCACAAATTCCACGAAGGTCTGCTGCACGGCTTCGAGCGAGCCGTAGTAATCGAGGTGCTCGCGGTCGATGGTGGTGACCACCGTGACTACGGGAGAGAGACGGAGCAGCGAGCCATCGCTTTCGTCGGCTTCCACCACCATGTACTGCCCCTGTCCCACGCGCGCGTTGGCGCCCGCCTGCTTCACCCGACCCCCAACCACGAAGGTCGGATCGAGGCCGGCGGCGGCCAGCACGGCGGCGACCATCGATGTCGTCGTCGTCTTTCCGTGGGCCCCGGCCACCGCTATCCCGTATTTCAGCCGCATCAGCTCGGCGAGCATCTCGGCTCGCGGGATCACCGGGATTTTCAGCCGGTGTGCTTCCCCCACTTCCGCGTTGCTCGCCGAGACGGCGGAAGAGACCACCACCACGTTCGCTCCCTGCACGTTTTCCGTTTGGTGGCCGATGAAAACGGTTGCACCGAGCGTTTCGAGTCGCTCGGTAACGGGCGTCGGTCTGAGGTCCGAGCCGGTCACCGTGAATCCCAGGGTGAGGAGCACCTCGGCGATGCCGCTCATGCCGGTTCCCCCAATGCCGACCAGATGGACGCGCTGGAAGTTGCGGAAGATGGCGTTCATGCGCGGGCAGCCTCCTCGAGCAGGTCCACAATCTCCCCGGTGGCGCGCGGCCGGCCCAGGGCTTTGGCTCGCCGCGCCATGTCGCCCAAGCGCGCGGGTTCGGCGAGGAACTCGAGAATTTCGCGTGCGAGCGTCTCCGGGCTCAAATTCGTTTCGAGCAGGACGCCTCCGGCGCCCGCGCGCTCCATCGCCTGGGCGTTCCGCAACTGGTGGGAATCGGTGGCGGCGCCGAAGGGAACGAAGAGGGCCGCGCGCCCGGCGGCAGCCACTTCCGCCACGGTGATCGCTCCCGAGCGGCAGACGATGAGGTCGGCGGCGGCGAAGCGGCGTGGCATGTCGTCGAGGAACGGCCGGACCTCCGCTGGGATTCCGCGCCACTCGTATTCCCGGCGGACCGCATCGCATTCTTGCGCGCCGGTTTGATGGACCACGGCTAGTTCGCCTCGCTTCGGCGCGAGGAAATCGAGCGCGCCGGCCATGGCCTGGTTGATGGCGTGGGAACCCTGGCTGCCACCGGTGACCAGCAAGTGCAGCGGCGGGCGAAAATCGCTCGCGGGCGTTTGGAAGAACTCCGCCCGCACCGGGCAGCCGGTGACCCGCGCCTTCCCCTGCCAGACCTGGGCGGTTTCCTCGTGAGCGACGGCGATGCGCCGCACCCGGCGCCCGAGTACGCGATTCGTGAAGCCCGGCTGCACGTTGGGCTCGAAGAGCACCGAAGGGACTCCGGAGAGAATCGCTGCCAGCATCATGGGTCCGGAAGCGTAGCCGCCGACGCCCAGCGCGGCAGAGAAGCGATGACGCCGCAGAATGCGGAATGCGTCGGCGAGGCCGAGCGGAAGCAGCGCGAGATTCGCGGCCAGCCGGGCGCCACCGATGCCCTTCAGCCCGCGCACCCGCAACGTTTCCAGCGGCACGCCCGCCGCCGGCGCCAGCTTCGCTTCCAGCCCTCTTGCCGTCCCCACCATCACCACTTCCCTTCCTTCTCCTCTTGCCTGCCACTCCGCCGCGACGGCGAGCGCGGGGAAAACGTGCCCGCCGGTACCGCCGCCCGCCACCAGCAACTTCACCGCGGGCTCGCCTGCTGGCTGATGTTCAAGAGCACGCCGGTCCCCAGCAGCATGACCAGCAAGCTCGATCCGCCGTAGCTCACGAAAGGCAGCGGAATGCCCTTCGTCGGCACCATTCCCAGCACTACGCTCAGGTTGATGAGCGCCTGGCCCGCCACCATGGCGGTAATGCCCAAGGCCGCCAATCGTCCGAACCCATCGGGGCCGTTCCAGACCACACGCACGGCGCGCCACGCGTAAATGCCCAGCAGCAAAAGAACCACCAGCCCGCCCACCAGCCCTAGCTCCTCCGCGATCACCGAGAAGATGAAATCGGTATGTGCCTCGGGCAGAAAGAAAAGCTTCTGCCGGCCTTCCATCAGGCCGACGCCGACCAGGCCCCCCGATCCGACTCCGATCAGCGACTGCAGAAGCTGGAAACTGTGCCCCCGCGGGTCGCTCGAAGGGTGCAGAAACGCCACGAGCCGCTCGTAGCGGTACGGCGCCATCCGAATCGCCAGATAGAGCGCCGGAATCCCTCCCGCAATCGCCGCCACCACGTAGCGCCAGGAAAGCCCCGCGGCGAAAAACATCACCAGCGCGATCAGAACCAGTTCCGCCGCCGTGCCCATGTCCGGTTCGAGGAGGATCAGCCCGGCGATCAGGAAAACTGGCGCGAAGCCGGGGAGAAGCGTCCGCAAGGGATCGTTGATGCCGGGACCTTGCTGGCTGGAGCGCAGTTCGAGGAACCAAGCCAGGTACAGAATCACCGCCAGCTTGGCAAACTCCGCCGGCTGGAAGCCCGCGGGCCCCAAGCGAATCCAGCGATGGGTGGAGTGGGATTTGTCGAGCGCGAAAACCGCCAGCAGGAGAACGAACGAGCCCGCCACGCCCGCGTAGGCCACGACGGGCCGGCGCAGAATCCGGTAATCCACGCGCGCCAGGGCGAAGAGCAAGACGAATCCGAGTCCCAGCCACACCAACTGGCGAAGCAGGAACGTGTAAGGACTGCCGTAGAGCGCCTGCGCCGTCACCGCGGAGGCGCTGAAGATCATCACGGTCCCCGCCAGACACAGGGCCACCGTGGTACCGAACAGCCAGCGATCCGGCTCGACGCTTCTCGGCATTCTCGCCCTACCCCCTTGCCACCACACGGCCAGCGAGCTGATGCACCAGCTCCTTGAACGCGCGGCCGCGATGCTCGAAATTCTCAAATTGATCGAAACTGGCGCAGGCCGGCGCCAACAGCACCGTGTCGCCCGGTTGGGCGCGCTCGAAGGCTATCTCCACCGCGCGATCGAGCGTGCCGGCGCGTTCGGCGGGAATCCGGTCGCCGAGCTGCGTCCCAATCTTCGCGGCCGCGGCCCCGACGAGCAGCGCCAGCCGCGTCCGCCCCTCCAGCGCCGAAGCCAGTGGCGCGAAATCGCCGCCCTTATCCTTGCCCCCGAGGATCACCACCAGGCTGCCGGGAAATGCCCCGATGGCTTTCAGCGCGGCATCCACGTTCGTCGCTTTCGAATCGTTGAAGTAGGCCACGCCGCCGATTTCGGCGACGAACTCGAGCCGATGCTCGACGCCGGGAAAGCTCCGCACGGCCAGGCGGATGGTCTCCGGAGCCACGCCCACCAGCGCGGCCAAGCAGCCGGCTGCCAGAACGTTCTCGACGTTGTGCTCGCCCCGCATGGGGATGTCGGCGAGGGGCAGCAAGCCCACGCTTCGGCCGGCCGACCGGAAGACGATTCGGCTCCCTTCCAGGCAAGCGCCTTCCTCGACCGGGCCCAGACGACGAAACCAAAATCGTCGGGGTCGCGCCGGCGCCAAGGCGGCCGCGGCGGGATCGTCTCCGTTCACGATGGCGGCGTCTTCCTCGCGTTGGTTCTCGAAGATCCGCGCTTTCGCGCGCGCGTAGGCCTCGAGCGAGGGGTGCCGATCCAGGTGGTCGGGCGTGACGTTGAGGATCGCGGCAAAGGCCGGCCGAAAACCCTCGGCGATCAACTCGAGTTGGAAGCTGGAAACCTCGGCCACCGTCAGCGTATCGTCCGCCGATTCATCGACTAGGGAGACGAGCGGCGTGCCCACGTTTCCTCCCACCAGAACCCGCCGTCCCCCTTCGCGCAGGATGTGACCGGCGAGGAGGGTCGTGGTGGTTTTCCCATTCGAACCCGTGATCGCCAGGAGCCGCCCGCGCAGGAAGCGCGATGCCAGCTCGATTTCGCTCCAGACGGGGATTCCACGCGCGCGCGCTTTGGCGAGCGGCTCGATAGCCGGCGGCACGCCCGGGCTGGGAACGATCAGGTCCTGGGCGAAGAACGTTTCCCGGCCGTGCCCGCCGCATTCCAGCTCGACACCGGCTTCCCGCAACAAGCGAGCGGCGGACGCCACGGCGGATTCGGGCCGCGATTCGGTCGCGGTGACGCGGGCGCCGCGGGCGCGGCAGAAGAGCGCCGTCGCCAGTCCCGTGCGTTCGAGCCCAACCACCAGCACGCGTTTGCCCAGAAGCTCCACTTCCTCCCTCACCTCAACTTCAGCGTCGTCAAGCTGAAGAGCGCGAACACCAGCGCCGCAATCCAAAACCGCACGATGATCTTCGATTCGCTCCAGCCCATCAGCTCGAAATGGTGATGCAGGGGCGCCATGCGGAAGAGCCGCCGGCCCGTCATCTTGAAGCTCGCCACTTGCAGAATCACCGAGGCCGCCTCGATCACAAAAATCCCGCCGATCGAAAGCAGCAAAACCTCCTGCATGATCAGCACCGAGACCACCCCGATGGCCCCGCCGAGCGCGAGCGAGCCGACGTCGCCCATGAAGATCTCCGCCGGATGGGCGTTGAACCAGAGGAAACCGAGCGCCGCGCCCGTCAGCGAGCCGCAGAAGATGGTGAGTTCGGCGGCCGGGGCCAGCTTGTGGAGGTCGAGATACTGGGCGAACTTGGCTTGGCTGGTGATGTAGGTGAGCGCGGTCAGGGCCCCGGCGGCGATCACCACGCAGCCGATCGCCAGCCCGTCCAGCCCGTCGGTGAGATTGACCGCGTTCGACGAACCCACCACCACCAGCGCCACGAAGATCGCGAAGGGCGCGTAGGCCAGCAGGCGCCAGTGGGGCGAGGCAACGAGCCCCTGGATCACCAGATTCGGATGCACCCGCTTGAAGAACGGAACGATCAACTCGGTCGAATATTCCCAGTTCCCTCGCAGGAAGAGCACCACGATCGCCACGCCCACCGCCGTCACCGTCTGCAAGGCGAGCTTCGTGCGGCCGCGCAACCCTAGATTGCGCCGCTGCACCACCTTCCGGTAATCGTCGCTGAACCCGATCGCGGCGAAGCACAGCGTCGCCACGATGGCGGCGACCACGTACGGATTGCGGAGATCAGCCCATAGCAGCGTCGGCACGACAATCGCCATGACGATCAGCAGTCCGCCCATCGTCGGAGTCCCCGCCTTGACCTGGTGGCTCTGGGGTCCCTCCTCGCGGATGTACTGGCCGATCTGCATCGCGCGCAGCCGGCGAATCATCCACGGGCCGAGCAAGAAGGAGAGGAACAGGGCGGTGAGGCTGGCGAGCGCGGTGCGGACGGTGATGTAACGGAAGACGTTCAGCGGGCTCCAATAGCGGTGCAGGAAGTAGTAGAAAAGGTAGAAGAGCATTTAGCGCCTCTTCCGCCTGCCCGCCGGCTCGGGGTCGCCCCGCTCCCGCTCCGCCGCCAGCACGTCGAGGATTTGCTCCATGCGCACGCCCCGCGATCCCTTGAGCACGACCAGGTCGCCCGGCCGGATTAGCTCGTCGAGGAAATGCGCCGCTTCTCCGGCATGCGCGAAAAAGCGGGCTTGGTCGCGCGGATGGCCCGCTTCGATCGCCCCGCGCACGATCTCCTCCGCCGCGCCCTGTACGCCCAGAATCCATTCCACGCGCCCGGCAATCCACCGGCCCGCCTCGCGGTGTAACGAACGCGACGCCGGCCCCAGCTCGAGCATCTCGCCCGCAGCCAGGATTCGCCGATCGAAGCCGCGGACTCCGCCAAGCCAGTCGGCAAGCGCGGCGAGGGCGGCGGGATTGGAGTTGTAGGAGTCGTCGAGAACGGTGAAACCCTCGCGAAAAGGCACGACGAGGCCACGGTGAGCGGCGGGCGCGAGCCGGGGAAAAACGGTCCGCGCTTCCGCGGCGCCGATGCCCCACACGCTCGCGGCCGCAAGAGCCGCCAGCGCGTTCATGACGTTGTGCTTGCCCACGAGCGGCAGCTCGAGCCGGGCGCGGCCATACTTCCAGAGGAGATCGAAGGCGACTCCTTCGAGCCCCCGTTCCTCGATCGCCTCGGCGCGATAGTCGGCGCCTTCGCCCAAGCCGAAGGTCACCACGCGCCCGCGTTGCACCTCGGCGAACCGCGCGACGCGGGCGTCGTCCGCGTTCAGCACCGCGACCGGATCGGGTCCCGCCAGATTCTCGATCAGCTCGCGCTTGGCCAGCGCGATGGCGTCCACGGAAGCGAAGAACTCCAGGTGGACGGGAGCGACGTTGGTCACGACGCCCACTTCCGGCTCGGCGATCCGCGCCAGTTCCGTGAGTTCCCCGCCGTGCGACATCCCCAGCTCGACCACCGCCGCGCCGTGCCGGTCCTCGAGCCGGCAGAGGGTTAGGGGAAGCCCATAGGCGTTGTTGAGATTGCCTTCCGAGCGCAGCACCGCCATCCGCGCCGAAACCAGCGCCGCCAGAATCTCCTTCGTCGTGGTCTTTCCGGTAGAGCCGGTGACCGCTCCCAGCCGCCCCCCGCCCGCCGCGCCCCACGCGCGGCGCACCTCGCGCCCCAGCAGGCCCAGCGCCGCTTGCGTGTCTTCGACGCCAATGAGCGATCTCTGCAGGTCGGTTCCAAAGCGGCTTTTCCGTTCGTTCTCGACCACCGCGGCGGCGGCGCCCGCTCCGAGAGCCGCGCGTACGAACTCGTGCCCATCGTGACGGGGTCCGCGAATGGCGAAGAACAGCTCGCCCCGGCCCACGGTGCGCGAGTCGATCGACGCTCCGGCAATACGCGCGCCCAGACCCATCCCGGCCGGCGTTTCCACGCCCAGGGCCTGCGCCACCCGCTCGAGTGTCCAGTCCATCGTGCTCCGCTCGTTTCCTGCTTCCTTTACGGCAGCCATCACTTCTCTACCGCCAACGGCCAGCGGAACCTCATGAAAGCCGTCTGGGTGCCCCAGGCGCCGTCCCGAACCTTCGGGATGCGCCTGGGGACCGTGCTTTCGACCCTGCGCATCGCCCTCACACGCCTTCTCCGCGCGTCTTTTCCCGGCCCGGGGCCGAATAGCCCAGCGCGCGCAGGCTTTCGCGCGCGACCGCGCGGTCGTCGAACGGGATGACGCGGCTGCCGATCGTTTGATAAGCCTCGTGACCCTTGCCGGCGAGCAACACCACGTCGCCCGGCCGCGCTTCCCCGAGGATCTTCGCGATGGCCTCGGCGCGATCGATGGCCACCGAGTACGGCGTCCCCGTTCGGTCGAGCCCGGGCAGAATTTCGTTGACGATGGCTTGCGGATCCTCGCTGCGGGGATTGTCGCTGGTGACCACCACCAGATCCGCTCCGCGGCCCGCGGCTTCCCCCATCATCGCCCGCTTCGCCCGGTCCCGCTCCCCGCCCGCGCCAAAGAGCAGGAGCACACGGCCGCGCAGGGGCAACTCGCGCGCGGTTTCGAGCAGCCGGGCCAGCGCATCATCGGTGTGCGCGTAATCCACCACAACCAGGAAGGGCTGCCCCGCCTCCACTCGCTCGAATCGCCCGGGCACGGTGCGCATCTGCGCGATCCCCTCCGCGATGGCTTGCGCATCGACCCCCAAAGAGATCGCGGCGGCTGCCGCCGCCAAAATATTCGATACGTTGACCCGGCCCACCAGACTCGAGTGCAGTTCGATCGGGCCGAGGGGCGTGCGAGCGGTGAAAGAAAGGCCGGCTCTCGACTGGCGATAAACGGCGGCGCGCACGTCCGCGCCTTCGCCAAGCCCGTAGGTGATTGTGCGCGGGGAAAAGCCGGCCAGGCTCCGCGAGTGCGGGTCGTCGAGATTGAGAATGGCGGCTTGCGGCGAGCCCGCGCCGGTGCCCTCGAACAGCCGGCGCTTGGCCGCGAAATATTCGTCCATGGTGCCATGGAAGTCGAGATGGTCGCGCGTGAGATTGGTGAACACAGCGGCGGCAAACCGCAGACCCCACACTCGATCCAAGGCCAGAGCGTGCGAACTCACCTCCAAAATCGCGGCCGTTCCCCCCTCCTGCCGCAACTCGGCGAGCAGGCGCATGAGATCGAGCGATTCCGGAGTCGTGTTCGTGGCGAGGACCGCGCGGCCGGGAGTTCGGTAGAAGACCGTGCCGAAGAGGCCGGTGCGGCGACCGGCCACTCCTAAGATAGAGTCGAGGAGAAACGCGGTGGTTGTCTTCCCGTTCGTTCCCGTGATCCCAACCAAGTCGAGCCCTTCCGATGGCCAGCCGTAGAAATTGCCGGCGGCAAGCGCCAGGGCTTTCCGCCCCGCCCGCACCTGAACCCACCAGATACGTTCGGGCAGTTGCTCCGGCCGGGACTGCTCGCTGGCCACGGCGGCGGCTCCGCGTGCTACGGCCTCTTCGACGAAGCGGTTACCATCCGTCTTGACCCCTGCCAGAGCGAAAAAGAGGCAGCCTGGGCTTACCCGCCGGCTGTCGTAGTCGAGCGAGGTGATGCTCGGGGCGGTGGCGCGCGCCGCCGCCGCCTCTGCCGTGCCTGGCGTGAGCCCGACCACCTCGATCCCCTCGAGTAATTCGCCCAGAGTCATTCCTTCCAGCCCCCGCGGACCATCCGCGCCGTTTGCCCCCCACACCGCTTGCGATTCAAGGCGCATTCCCGCTCCCCAGCTTCGGCGGGGTGGCCGCCGGGCGAAGCGCAAAGCGGACAAGAACCGCCGCGCCTATTCGCACCTGCTTCCCCGCTCCCGGATTCTGGTCGACGGCAAGGCCGCTGCCCTCGAGCCGGGGATTGAGCCCCAGCCGCAGGCACGCCGCAGTCGCCTGCCGCACCGTCTCTCCAGCCAAGGAAGGCATCACCACCATCCCGGGGGGCGGCGCGACCGCCGGGGTTGCCGCTGAGGCAACAATGGGGGCGGCAGGCATGGGTGCGCGCGTCGGTCGCTTGGCCGTCTTCGAGGCGTCGGCAACCTCGAGCGGCTGAACGGCCAAATCCCGCGGTACGCCGAGATAACTCACCACCTGCTGCATCACTTCCTTCCAGACCGGCGCGGCCGCCGTGCCTCCCTC
Organism: Acidobacteriota bacterium; assembly: GCA_021788095.1. Classification (GTDB taxonomy): domain Bacteria; phylum Acidobacteriota; class Terriglobia; order Acidiferrales; family UBA7541; genus JAKASX01. The sequence continues at coordinate 35,227 of JAJYLB010000036.1, forward strand.
TTTGTAGATCCACGAGGTCAACCAGCGGCCGTCTTGGTAGAGCCCTTTGGGCGAATCCAGAACCACGAGCGTCACCACCGAGGGATCGTTGAGGGGAGCGAAACCGACGAAAGAAGCCATGAAATTGGTGTGCGAGTAGAGGTGCGTGGCCGGATCGATCTTCTGCGCGGTACCGGTCTTGCCCGCAGTGGTGTAGCCATCGAGTTGAGCCTTGCGTCCCGTCCCCCCGAGCACCACCCCTTCCATAAGATGCCGCATGGTGGCCGCCGTGGTTTCGCTCATCACCCGGATCGGAGGCGGCTCGGCGGGCGCCAGGTTCCGGCCGTTCAGCTCGATCCGGCGGATGATTTGCGGCCGGTAGAGCAGCCCGCCGTTGGCGATGGCCGATACCTCGCGAACCAGTTGCAGCGCGGTCACCCCCACCGACTGCCCCATGGCCATCGAGCCGATGGCCGTGCCCGACCACAGTCGCGGCGGACGCAACATCCCCGGGCTCTCCCACGGCAAAGCGATCCCCGTCTTCTGCCCAAATCCGTAGGCGCGCATGTAGTCGTAGAAAGTGGTGGGGCCCATCTTCAAGGCGATTTTGATGGCGCCGACGTCGCTCGAGTGCATGAGCACCTCGCCGACGCTCAGCAGGCCGAAGGAATGCCAGTCGTGAATGACGCGCCCCGCCAGGACGATGTGCCCCATCCCGCAGTCGAAGACTTCGTCGGCCGTCACCGCGCCCGAATCGATCGCGGCCGAAATCGTTACGGTCTTGAAAGTGGACCCCGGCTCGTAGATGTCGCTGATGGCGCGGTTCTGGCGAGCCTCGGGGCTGGCCTCCCCGGGTAGATTCGGATCGAAGGTGGGCCAGTTGGCCAGGGCGAGCACCTCGCCATCGCTCGGCCTCATCACCAACACGCTCCCGCCAATCGCGCCGCTATCGGCAATCGCCTTCGCCAACTCCTTCTCGGCGATGTACTGAACGTTTTCGTCCAGGGTCAACTCGACTTGGGCTCCGGGGATCGGCGGGCGCTCCGCGAGCTGGTAGTAGCGGCGATGGCCGTCCGCCAAAACGAACATCTCGCCCGGCCGGCCGGCGATCTGTGTGTTCAGCTCGTATTCGATTCCCGCCTGGCCTTGGCCGTCGATATCGACGAAGCCAAGCACTTGCGCCGCCAGGTCGCGATCCGGGTAGAACCGCTCCATCTCCTGCTGGAAGTGGATTCCGTCGAGGTGCAGCGCGCGAATTCGCTGGACTACGTCCGGGGCCAACCGCCGCGCCACCCACGCGAACATCCCGCTGCCTTCGAGGCGCTTCGCGAGATCGGCAACCGGCTCGCCCACGATTGGCCCGAGTTCCCGCGCCGCGCTTTCCGGATCGGTGATCTCTTCGGGAACGGCGAAGCAGGATTCGACAGGCAAGCTGACGGCGAGTTCGTGCCCGCCGCGGTCGGTGATGACGCCGCGCTCGGGGGCGATGACCAGAGTCCGCTGCTGCTGCCGCGCGGCCATGGCCTGGTAGGCGTGATGCCGGGCCACCGATAGATAGACGAGCCGGCAAACCACCGCCCCGGCCCATAGGGCGCCGGCGAGCACCAGAAGGAGCAGGCGTGTGCCTGGCTCGCGCGTCCCGAATCCCGTCCCGAATCCCGAAACCTCGGGCCGGGAGGGCTCGGGCGGCTTGAGCCGCCCGGCGCTTTCCGCCGCTGTTACGATCCGTGCGGGCACACCCCACCTCGCCATTGCCCCGGGTCTTTCCCGTGGCGAACTGCCAATCCGTCTTGTTTCAGAGTGTTACCCGATTATCGATAGCTCGCAGGACTCGTTGCCGCGCCCGCGTCGGCCATTTCCCCGGAAGTCCGCGCCTGATAAGGAATGATCTGCGCGGCGACAGGCACGGCCATGCCTAGCTGGCCGCGCGCCAGGACGTCGATGCGCCCCGGCGAACGCAGCGTCGCCAGCTCGACGCGCAGTGCCCGATTCAGCTCAAACGCCTGACTCTCCGCGGCGCTCGTTTGCTCGAGCCGGTAGCTCAGTTCGAGGTTCTCGTACCGTTGCCAGGCGTAACCGAGCAGCGCCAGCGCCAAGACGCCGGCAGCCACCAGCGGCTTCCCGCAAACGCCCCCGAAGCCTCGCGTCCGCCGCCGCAGACGCGAGTTGTCGATTCGCTTTACCGTATAGATCTCTACCACGAACGTGGCTCCCGCGGCCCCGCCGCACCGACCTTTTCCGCCACGCGCAGCCGCGCGCTCCTCGACCGGGGATTCGACCGGACCTCCTCGGGCGACGGCAAGATCGGCTTCTTCGTCAACACTTTCATCTCCCCGGCGGCGTTCAGGCTCCGAAACGCCTGCTTCACCCTCCGGTCCTCCAGCGAGTGGTAGCTGAGAATTACCCACCGGCCTCGCGAAGCTAAAGTGGCGGGGGCCCGCAAAAGAAACTGCTCGAGTTCCTCCATCTCTCGATTCACCGCTATCCGCAGCGCCAGAAACGTTTTTGTCGCGGGATGCAGTTTCTGCCTTCCCTTGGCTTTCCGGGCCCCTGCCACAA
>JAJYLB010000088.1 GCA_021788095.1 Acidobacteriota bacterium
GGTTCCGTCTCCGAGGTCTTGCGAAGGTAGCCGTCGAGTTCGCGCTGGCCACCGCAGCCTATAACTTGACGCGGATGTGGTCGGCCGGGATGGCCTGGTAGGCACCACGCGGCGTGCCGAGGCTCGCGGCGAGCGAAGGGCCAGAACTGGGCCGGCCGCGCCCAGAAGGCTTACTGAGGCCGAGTTACCACACAGACTCTGAAGCCTGTGGCCTTGGTTGTCCGTGTCGAAGCGCACACAGTCTGAATCCCGCGCCACCTGCCGCCGCCACCCTTCGTCGCTCCGCAGCAGCCTAACCCCGCGCGACCTTTTCTCCCGCCAAGGGTTAAACCGATTGAGAAAGACTGCGCAAACCTGTTGGAGGTGACTGTGCCTCACACTCGGCTTCGTTGGTGCGCTCCCGCTGGTCTAGCGGCACTCGCCCTCGGCCTCGCCGCATGCAGTTCCCAACACGCCTCGGGCGTTCGGTCGTATTCGCTTTCCGCTTCCGCCCTCAGCCCCTCGACGGTTACGGCCGGCGACGCTACCAGCTCGACGATCACCCTTACTCCCGCCAGCGGCTACACCGGCAGCATCACGCTCTCGTGCAGCAGCGTGACTGGCGGCACACCGGCTCCCGCTTGCTCCTTTAGCGATTCGCCCGTATCCATCACCGGCGCCGGCCCCGTCACTTCCACGCTCACCGTATCCACCACGCAGGACACCCCTGGCGGCCCCTACACCATTGCCGTCACCGGCGCCGACGCCGAGAACGCTCCTCCGAGCAACGGCTCTCAATCTCTCATGCTGACCGCCGCGGCCGTGATTCAGCACATCGTCATCCTCTTTCAAGAGAACCGCACGCCGGATAACTTGTTCCAAGACCCTGCGCTGATCGCCAACGGCGCGGACATCGCTTCGAGCGGATTGAACTCCACGGGGCAGACGATCCCGCTCGAACCCATCGACCTCGGCACGACCGGCACCCTTCCCCAGAATTACGATCTGAGCCACGCCCACTCCGCCTTCGTCTCCATGTATGACGGCGGGAAAATGGACGGCGCCAACCTCATCCCCTGCTCGCCCGCCGCCAATTGCCCGCCCAATGCCCATCCGAATCCGCAGTTCAAGTACGTCCTGCCTTCCGACGTGCAGTCGTACTTCACCCTGGCCGAACAATACGTCTTCGGCGACCGCATGTTCCAGACCAACGAAGGGCCCAGCTACCCGGCCCACCAGTTCATTCTTTCCGGCACCTCCGCTCCCTCTACCGCCAGCAATCTGTTCGCCTCGGAGAATCCCACCAAGAGCCCGGCCGGATGCATCGCGCCACCTACGGAAACGGTGACTCTGATCGGCCCATTCGGCAGCGAGTCCAGCCACGCACCCATCTATCCATGCTTCGAGCATCCGACTCTCACCGACGAGCTGGACGCCGCCGGCATCACTTGGCGCTACTACGCTCCCTCGGCCGGGTCCATCTGGACCGCGCCGGACTCGATCGAGCACATGTGCCAACAGCAGACCGTCAATGGAGTGCTGACCTGCACCGGCCCCGACTGGACGGGCAACGTCGTGATTCCGCAAACGCAGGTTTTGGTGGATCTCGCGAACGGCAAACTAGCGCAGGTTACCTGGGTGATTCCCGACGGACGTGATTCCGATCACCCCAGCAGCAACGATGGCAGCGGCCCTTCCTGGATCGCCTCCATCGTCAACTCGATCGGAAACAGCCCCTTTTGGGCCCACACCGCGATCGTGATCACTTGGGACGATTGGGGCGGCTGGTACGACCACGTCGCGCCCAAGGTGGTCAGCGACGGCGTGAGTTGGGGCTCTGGCTACGTGTACGGCTTCCGCGTTCCCCTCATCATCGTCTCGCCCTACGCGAAAGCAGCTTACGTCTCCCACACAACGCACGATTTCGGGAGTATCCTTCGGTTCGTGGAGGCGACGTTCCACCTGCCGACGCTCGGCTATGCCGACGATGCTGCCGACGATTTTTCCGATTGCTTCAATCTCACCGAGCCGCCGCTGGTGTTCCGGAAGATCCCCGCCTCTCTCCCAGCCGCCTACTTCATCAACGACAAACGTCCGCCCACCGCCCCCGACGATTACTAAAAGCGCTCAGGTGCCCTGCGCGCGCGATTCGGTCTGCAAAGCGGGCGAGGACAAATGCTCGTGAACGATCAGCCACTTTCCACTCCGCTTTTGCCAGACCGCGGTTTGCTGCGCGTCGAATTCCTGATTCCGGCCGTCGGCCCAAACAATCGAGACGTGGAGTTTCGCCGCCGTCCAGGCCATGTTGCCGCTCTGGGCCCACTGTACCGGGCCGGCCGGAGCGAAGGCGAGCGACTCGGCGTTATCGAAGACAGCCGACTGCATTCCCTGGTCGTACGCAGTCCAGCCGTGATATTCCGACTGACCGAGTCCGAAGAACACCAGCCCTTTGTCCTGGGCGTACAGCGGCGCCACTTGCGCGGGATCACCCGAGCGCGCCGCAGCGGTCCACAACTGGCAATAACGCGAAACGAGCGCGGAAAAATCCGCCGGTGGATGCGCCGCCCCCTGGCCCAGGCGAGGCACCAGAGCCAAAGCAACCATCGCCAAAGCTATAGCGGCGAGCGACAACCCCGTCAGGTCGCTTCCCTTCGCGCGCGTGTTAGTCATTTTTCCCCCGATGAACGCGAGCTTCTTCTACTTCACTTATGGCCCGTCCGCAGGCAGGTGCCGCGCCCTCACGGCACCGGCGGGCGCCCCAAACTTAACCCCACCGGCCTGTGGATTTCAAGCGGTAGCTCAGCGTGGACTGTCGCAGCCTCCGAGGCAGAGGACCCGCCGGCCTCCCGGCTACCTCCATGGCTACTACCCGTTCCGCGCTATCGCCGCCTGGCTCGGTAATTCCGGTTAGACGGCACTACGTCTTCCCGACGCCGGCCTTGAATGTGTAGGCGCTCAGCACCTGCATGTAGTTGCCGCGCTCGAAGGCGCTGCGATCCGCCACCGCCCATCGCGCCAGGCTCCCTTGCATCTCCGCGATGGAGTGATATTCGTGCTCTTCCATCCAGGCCCGCGCCTCGGCGAGCATCGTGGCGATGTGCTCGATGCCGCGTTCGAGAATCGCGGACGTGGTCATGGCGATCCGCGCCCCGGCCATCATGCATTTCAGCACGTCGGCGCCGCCGTGCACGCCGCCGGTGACCGCCAAATCGGCGCGCACCTGCCCGTAGAGAATCGCCACCCAGCACAAGCGCGGCAGCAACTCCTCCGGTCGGCTCAGGTGTAGCGTGCGGACGACTTCGAGCGTTTCCAAATCGAAATCGGGCTGGTAGAAACGGTTGAAGAGGACCAGCGCGTTGGCTCCGGCCTGATCGAATCGCCGGGCCATGTTGGCCAGCGAACTGAAAGACGAGCCGATCTTCACGGCCAGCGGCGCGCGCACCGTGGCCCGGACTTCGCCGACCAAGTCCACCAGGCGCTGCTCGATCTCGGCGCCCGAAACTGCCGGATCGGCGGCCAAATCGTAAAGGTTCAACTCGATCGCGTCGGCGCCCGCTTGTTCCATCCAGCGAGCGTAGCGGGTCCAGCCGCCCTGCGAAACGCCGTTCAGGCTGGCGATGATGGGAACGCGAATCGCACGCTTCGCCCGCTCGATGTGCTCGAGGTAGCCTTCGGGGCCAAGGTTGTAATCCTTGAGATCGGCGAGGTAGGTCCTGGCCTCGGGCGAGCTTTCCGCTCCGTGTTCGAGCCAGCGATCCAGGTTCCGTGATTCGAGCTGGATCTGTACTTCGAAAAGCGAATGCAGCACGATCGCGCCCGCGCCCGCCGCTTCCATCCGCTCGAGATTGGCGATCTCTTTCTGAAGAGGCGACGCCGAGACGACGACCGGGCTGCGCAGCTCGATCCCCATATACCGCGTGCTCAGATCGATCATTGGCCGTCACCTTTGGCCGCGGCCACGGTGGCGGCGGGCGACTCGGCCGCCGGCTTGCGCGGGCCTTCCCCGGGGGGAGAGGCGGGAATCGCCGCGAGCGCCTGATACAGCTTCCAGCGAGCCTGCGCGTCGTGCTGGGCGAGCTCGAGCAGGCGCCGCGCTGTTTCCGGATCGCTGTTTTCGAGGATGGTGAATCGAGTCTCGTTGTACATGTACTTTTCGAGCGGGAGGCTGGGCGTGCGGGAATCCAGTTGCAGCGGGTTCTTCCCTTCCTCCACCAGCGCGGGATTGTAGCGGAAGAGCGGCCAGTAGCCCGCCTGCGCGGCGAGTTTCTGCTGTTCCAGGCTGTACTTCAGGTCGTAGCCGTGGGCGATGCAGGGGCTGAACGCTACCACCAAGGACGGCCCCGGAAACGCCTCCGCTTCCACCAGCGCCCGCAGCGTTTGCATATCGCTCGCGCCAATGGCGATGCGCGCCACGTAGACGCTTCCGTAGCTCATTGCCATCAGGGCTAGGTCCTTCTTCGGCGTGCGCTTGCCCGCGAACGCGAATCGCGCTACCGCGCCGAGCGGCGTCGCCTTCGACCGCTGCCCGCCGGTATTCGAATACACTTCCGTATCGAGCACCAAGACGTTGACGTTGTGCCCGGAAGCCAGCACGTGGTCCAGACCGCCGTAGCCGATGTCGTACGCCCACCCGTCTCCACCCACGATCCACACGCTCTTGCTCACCAGGGAGTCCGAAACCGCTTCGAGTTCGCGCGCTTCGGAGGAATCGATCCGGGCGAGTTTCTCGCGCAGCGCGACTACCCGCCCTCGCTGCTCGCCGATTTCCGCTTCGCTTTGCTGCCGAGCTTCGACGAGCGCTCCCACGAGCCCGTCGCCCAACCGCCCGGCCAGTTTCCGGAGCAACGCGCGGGCGTAATCCGCTTGCTTATCGAGCGCCAGGCGAATCCCCAACCCGAATTCGGAGTTGTCTTCGAACAGCGAGTTGGCCCATGCGGGGCCGCGGCCGGCGGCGTTGACGGTGTAGGGCGTCGTCGGGAGGTTGCCCCCGTAGATCGAGGAGCAGCCGGTGGCATTGGCAATCACGGCGCGGTCCCCGAAAAGCTGGGTCAACAGGCGGAGGTAGGGCGTTTCACCGCACCCGGCGCACGCGCCCGAAAATTCGAAAAGGGGCTCGAGGAGTTGTACATCCTTCACCTGCGTGTGCCGGAGCCCTTCCCGGGATGCTTCCGGCAATTCGAGGAAGAACTGCCAGTTTTCCGCTTCCTCGTGCCGCAGCGGGGGCTGGGGCGCCATATTGATGGCTTTGTGCTTCACCTCCGACTTGCTCTTGGCGGGACAGACTTCGACGCAGAGCCCGCAGCCGGTGCAATCCTCGGGAGAAACCTGGAGCGTATAGCGCAGGTGTTCGTACTCCTTCCACCAAGGCTTGGCGGATTTGAAGGTTTTCGGCGCCCGCTCGAGGGCGCCCTGCTCGTACAGCTTCGCCCGAATCACCGCGTGCGGGCATACGAGCACGCACTTGCCGCACTGGATGCATAGCGGCTCGTCCCAAACGGGAATTTCGAGCGCCAAATTGCGCTTCTCCCACCGCGCCGTGCCGGTGGGGAACGTCCCATCCACGGGCAGCGCGCTCACCGGCAGCAAGTCGCCTTCGCCGGCGATAATGCGCGCCGTCACTTTCTGCACGAAGTCGGGCGCTTCGGCGGGCACCGGAGGGCGCATCCGTATCGGGCTCGTCACGGCCTCGGGCACGCGCACCTCTTCCAGCCGCTCGAGCGTGCGGTCGACTGCGGCGAAATTCATCTCCACCACCGCCGCTCCGCGCTTGCCGTACGTCTTCCGAATCGCCTTCTTGATTTCCGCGATCGCTTCTTCGCGCGGCAGCACCCCGCTCAGCGCGAAAAAGCAGGTCTGCATGATGGTATTCACGCGCCGGCCCATGCCGGTCGCTTGCGCCACGCGGTCGGCGTCGATCGCGTAGAATTTCAGCCGCTTTTCGATGATCTCCCGCTGCACCGCGTCGGGAAGCTGGTCCCACACCTCGCCGGCGCCGTAGGGGCTGTTGAGCAGAAACGTGGCGCCCGGGGCGGCCAACGACAGAATTTCCATCCGCTCGAGGAACGAGAACTGGTGGCAGGCGACGAAACTGGCTTGCGCGATCAGGTAGGTGGACCGGATCGGCCGCGGACCGAATCGCAGGTGGGAAATCGTGACCGCACCCGCCTTCTTCGAGTCGTAGACGAAGTAGCCCTGGGCGTAGAGGTCCGTGCTCTCCCCAATGATCTTGATCGAGTTCTTGTTCGCGCCGACGGTCCCATCCGAGCCGAGACCGAAGAAGACCGCGCGAACGGTGTCGGGCGCTTCGGTGGAGAAGCTGGAATCGGCTTCGAGGCTCGTTCCCGTAACGTCGTCGCGGATGCCTACCGTGAAATGATTCTTGGGCGCCGGCTTCTTCAGCTCGTCAAAGACGGCGCGCACCATCGCCGGCGTGAACTCCTTCGACGATAGGCCGTAACGGCCGCCGATGACTCGCACGTCCGCGGCTTGCCCGCCGCGGCCGTCGCCGCGAGCCTCGCCGAGCGCCGTGACCACGTCCATGTACAGCGGCTCGCCTAGCGCGCCCGGCTCCTTCGTCCGATCGAGCACGGCGATGGCCTTCGCCGTCTTCGGCAGGGCGGCGAGGAAATGTTCCCCGGAAAAGGGCCGGTAGAGCCGGACCTTCAGCACGCCCACCTTTCCGCCTCGCGCGGCAAGCCATTCCGCCGTTTCCTCCGCGGCTTCGGCTCCCGAACCCATCAGCACCACCACGCGCTCGGCGTCCGTGGCTCCAAAGTAATCGAACAGACGGTAATACCTGCCGGTGAGTTTGCCGAACTTCTCCATCGCCCGCGCGACGATTCCCGGGCAGGCATCGTAGTAGGGATTCACCGCCTCCCGCGCCTGGAAGAAGACGTCGGGATTCTGCGCGCTGCCCCGCAGGACCGGCCGCTCGGGCGAAAGGGCTCGCGCGCGGTGCTGCCGCACGAGGTCCTCGGGGACCATCGCCCGCAAAACGTCTTCCTCGATCATTTCCACCTTATCGATTTCGTGCGAAGTGCGGAACCCGTCGAAGAAATGCAGGAACGGAACGCGGGATTCGAGGCTGGCGGCGCGGGCAACCAGGGCGAGGTCCATCGCCTCTTGAACGGAATTCGAGGCCAGCAGGGCGAAGCCGGTCGCCCGGCAGGCCATGACGTCGCTGTGGTCGCCGAAGATCGAGAGCGCGTGCGTGGCCACGGTGCGCGCGGCGACGTGAATCACCGCGGGCGTCAGCTCGCCGGCGATCTTGTACATGTCGGGAATCATCAGCAGGAGGCCTTGCGATGCCGTGAACGTCGTCCCCAGCGCGCCCGCCTGGATGGCTCCGTGGAGCGCGCCGGCGGCGCCGGCCTCGCTTTGCATCTCGATCACTTCGGGCACGGCGCCCCACAGGTTGGGTTCGCCCTTCGCAGCCCATTCGTCGGCCCACTCGCCCATCGCCGAGGCGGGCGTGATCGGATAGATGGCGATGACTTCGCTGGTTTGGTAGGCGATGCGGGCCGCCGCCTCGTTCCCGTCGATCGTGGCAATCCGTTTGGACATAGCCTAGTCTCCCGGGTCCGGAGCGAGGCCTGGTTGCGGCGGGCCCGTCCGCGGAGACGGACGAGCGGAGCTAGTTTTCTTCTACCACACCCTTCCGACTGCAGTATACATCGCCGCGCGTCTGGATAGCTGTGACATTAGTCGGCGCGCCGGTCGCGCGGGGTCCCGCCCGCAGCCCTGCCCGGTGGCCGCATTCGGTGGCGGCAGGCTTCAGAGTCTGTGTGGCAACTGGCATTTCCACAGTTTGTATTTTTCATAGATTCGCGCAAGTCGTTTGCGGACAACGCACGAAATTTGCGCCAGGGCTGTGGAATTCGCACCTTTTCGCGTT
>JAJYLB010000037.1 GCA_021788095.1 Acidobacteriota bacterium
CTCTCAAGCCGCTGCTACCAAATGCTTGTGCTGCCACGGCTTCCAGGTTCCTTTGACGCATAATGGAGCGTGACGAAACCCCGGGTGCCGGAAGAAAGCGGAGGCGGTGCGAAAAAACCTCACCCTGACGATCGGCGCGGTGGCCTTGCTGAATGTGGTGGCGTGGGCCGGAGCGCTGGGTCTTCGCACGCTCGACGCGGCTACCCTCGGCATGGCTATCCTGGCCTATTTCCTCGGCCTGCGCCATGCCTTCGATGCCGACCACATCGCCGCGATTGACAACGTTACCCGCAAACTGCGGCAGGATGGCCAGCGGCCGAGCGCCGTCGGTCTCTACTTCTCCCTGGGGCACTCCACGGTTGTCGTGCTTCTTTCGCTGGCGATGGTCCTCGTGGCTCGTGCCGTTCCCGGCCGCCTGACCGAGTTCCAGCGCTTCGGCCATTCGTTTGGCATGGTGATCTCGGCCAGCTTCCTCACGCTGATCGGACTGGTCAATCTATCGATCTTCCTGCGCCTCTCGGAACTTCTTTCCGCTCGCGGCGCTTCGCCCGCGCCCGACGACGCCACCGTGGAAGAGCTGCTGGTGCAACGGGGGCTGCTCGCGCGGGTATTCCGCTGGATCTATGGGCGCATCCACCGAAGCTGGCAGATGTATCCCGTTGGGTTTTTTTTTGGGCTCGGGTTCGATACCGCGACGGAAATCGCTGTTCTGGGACTCTCGGCGACGATGGCGCGCCGGGGCGGCTTGCCCCTTTGGGGCGTGATGATCTTTCCGCTCCTCTTCACCGCCGGTATGACCCTGATGGACACTGCCGATGGGTTGGCCATGCAGAAGATCTACGAATGGGCGACGATCGATCGCTTGCAAAAGGTGCTTTTTAACACCGCGATCACCGGCCTGGGCGTGCTCGTCGCGCTCGTTGTCGGAACGATCGAATGGCTGCAATGGCTCTGGCTGGAGGAGGGCTGGCACGGCCGGATGGGTGCGGCGCTCGACTCGCTCGACTTTGGCACGCTGGGCGTCATGGTGGTTGGGGTTATGGTGCTGGCGTGGCTGGGGGCTTGGTTTTATTACCGGCGGCTCCAGCGCCTGCCCGCGACCGCGGATGGGCTCGCCGAGGACGCGACCCAGCGGAGCCTGTGGCCGCGCTGAGCGCCCGGACCTTCTCGTCCCCTTTTCCTCCCCCCGGCGGGCTATTGCCGCTCCCGCACGCCGGCTCCTTTCGGGCATTTCCCATCACGCGCGCGTTTCGTTTTTCATGTTAGGATTTTCCATCGGGGATGGGCAGAGCCCAGATGCCAGCGAGGTGGCGTGATGGGTAAGATCGCGCGAACGTGGGATTTGATGGGGCAGAGCCTGGCGATCTTGAAATCCGACAAAGAGCTGCTGTGGCTGCCCATCTGTTCGACCATTGCCTGCATCGCTGTTTCGGTGACCTTGCTCAGCGGCGCGGCTCTGGTGGTGCTGCCGCAGCTTGGATCAGTCGGCTCCGCCGGGCAGAATCATCCGCCCATGTCGCCCGGGATGTGGGCTTTCCTGTTGTTCTTCTATCTGGTCAACTACTTCGTCGTGATCTTCTTCAACGTCGCCCTTGTAGCGATCGCCAGCGATCGGCTGGGCGGCGGCCACGCCACGCTCAACGACGGTCTCGAAGTCGCCTGGCAGCGCAAATTCAGGATTCTCGAGTGGGCGGCCGTAGCGGCGACGGTGGGCATTCTCCTGCGCGCCATCGAGAACCGATCGAGGTGGCTCGGCCGCTTGGTGGCCGGCCTGATCGGCGTTGGCTGGACGCTCGCCACATTCTTCATCGTGCCTCTGCTCGCCGCTGAAGATATCGGGCCGGGGGAAGCCATGGCGCGGTCGGCCAGCCTCTTCCGCGAGAACTGGGGCGAAGAGGTGGTCGGCGGGTTCAGTTTCGGGCTCGTGTTCGGCCTGCTAGGTCTGCCCGCCCTCATACTACCCTTCTATGGCAGCACGCTCGGCCAGGACGGGTATCTGCTCGGTGTCGGCCTGGCGGTAACGTACTGGCTGATGCTGGCCGTCATCAACTCTACGGTGCAAGGCATCTTCATGGCCGCCCTGTACCGTTACGCCACCACGAAGAACATCTTTCCGGGCTTCCGGATGGAGGATATGCGCGGCGCCTGGCAGCCGCGCGGGTAGCAGCCCGGTTATTTGTTGAAAATGTTTCCCGAACGGGGTTGGACCACGAACTCGTCTGCCGGGGCTTTCCGGCGCGGGCCGTACTTGCGATCGAGGAAGGAAGCCAGCGACCAGGCGCGGGCCGAGTTGGCCATGCCGAAGGCCAGGAAACAGAGCGCCAAGACCAGGTGATTCAGCGACGCGCCAACGTACTCCCACCATGGCGCATGCAGCCCGGGATAGTTCGACGCGAGAATCAGCATTGACATGTAGGCGAAGCCGAAAAAGCTCGCCAAGCGCACCGCAATGCCCAGCAGCAAGCAGACTCCAATGCACAACTCGCCATAACTCAGGATGATGGAAATCACGCTGGCGTGACGCAGCACGAAGTCTCGCAGGAACGGAACCATGAACGGGTAGGCCTGGCCGCTCAGGAACTGGTGTATCCAGTTCTCGAACCCGCCCTGGTAAATGAACTCCCGCCCGAATATCTTGTACTGCGCAAAGATCAAAAACAGGAGGCCGACAGCAATCCGCAGCCACGCCATCGCGTAGTCGTTGGCGGTTGGATGGTATCGAGGCATAGTGTCCGTCCCCTTCCGGCGAGTTACGGGAATCGCCGGGCCCGCCCCGGCGGGCACCCCTTTAGCTGCGCATTACTTTACGTGGGGTCGGACGAGGAAACAAGGGGGGGCTTGACCGTGTCCCCCTTTCCACGGCGTTAATAGACAACTGGGAACCGCAAGTCCGCCGCGGAGGACACGGAGTTCCACGGAGCCAGGCGAGCGCGGCCTCCTTGTCTCTGGGTGGATCTCAGTGGCCCTCCGTGGTGATCTTCCGATGGGAATTGCGAGTCCAGAATCCGTGGAGGGTCGCCTGCCGCGCAAACTGGCCTTCCTTTTGCGCCGCAGCTTCGCTAGACTAATTATTTCTTTTGGGCGTGCTCTAAGTCACAGCCTTTCCCCCACGCCTGCGCTACGATTCGCGTGGATTGGGCTGCGGACTTGACGAGCTCGCGGATGCGGAAAAAGTCGAAAAACCAGTAAGGAAAGAGGGAGGCGCCTGTCTATGCACGGAACACGGAATGCGCAATCATGGGCCGCAAATTCGAAATCTTTGGCGGTCGCCCTGCTGATTTTTGCCGGGATCACAGCCTACGCGGGAACCGGGCGCCGCGCCTTGCGCGCGAGTCGAGCCGCGGCCTTGTCCGCGCAGGAAGGCTACAGCGTCCAGCCGGGGGCGGGAGGAACCATCCAAGGGAAGCTCCTCTACATCGGAAAACCCGTCAAGCCGCAGCGGCTCGCCGTCACCCAGGACCAGGCGGCTTGCGGAAACATGAAGATCATGTACCCGGTAAACGTCGAGCAAGGCGGGGTTGCCGGAGCGGTGGTGTGGATCGACAACATCACGCACGGGAAGGCGTTCGCTTTCCCCAAGCCCGTTCTCGATCAAAAGAAGTGCATGTTCGTGCCGGACGTCGTGCTGATGAAACCGGGCCAACTCGAAGTGGAGAATAGCGACCCCGCGACGCACAATATCCACATCTATGCCCACTTCAACCGCACCTCGAACCAGATGATGGCCCCCGGGAGCAGCCCCGTCGAGCTGACCCTGATGCGCCCGGAGACGGTGATGGTTCGCTGCGATGTTCACTCCTGGATGGAAGGCTACATCGTCATCGCCAAGAATCCTTATTACACGATCAGCGGATCCGGCGGGGCCTTCACGCTTACGGACGTGCCTCCGGGGACCTACCAGCTCAAAGTCTGGCAAAACAAGCTGGGAACGAAAGAGCAATCCGTTACCGTGCAAGCCGGGAAGACCGCCACGGTTACCTTCCGGCTGGGCTCCTAAGCGCCCGAGCCAGGGACCGCTCGATTGGGGGAAGACGACGTGATCCAAATGAATCGCTCCCGTTGTGGTCGCGGGTTTCTGTCATTTCTGGGTGTTCTGGCGCTGGCCGCCACGACTCTCGTGTTGATGGTGGTGAGCGCGCCCCGGCAGGCGCTCGCCGTGCCGAGCTACGCCCGGCAAACCGGCTTGGCTTGCAGCTCCTGCCATATCAATCCGCCTGAGTTGACCCCTCTCGGCCGTCAGTTCAAGTTGAATGGCTACACGATGACGGGAATCAAGGTCATCAGCGCCCCTCCCAGCAAGAGTACGCCGGGGTTGGAGCTGCTCTCCTACCTGCCTCTCGCCGCCTGGATGGAATTGTCCACAACCGGCTTGAACAAACCCCAGCCCAACGCCTCGAATTGGGACTATTCCCTGCCCCAGGACGTCTCCCTTTTCCTTGCCGGCGCCTTCGCCAGCCACGCGGGCGGGTTCATTCAGGGCACTTACAACGCGCAAAACGATCACTTCAGTTGGGACAACACCGATGTTCGTTACGCGCGCAGCGCCTATATCCACAACAAGACTTTGGCCTATGGCCTCGATTTCAATAACAACCCCACCATCGAGGACTTGTGGAGCGATACGCCGGGATGGGGTTTCCCGTGGATCTCCTCGGGTTCGGCCCCCAGGCCTGCGGCCACCACGGTGATTGATGGCGCCTTGGCGCAAGACGTGGCGGGATTCGGCGCCTACGCGATGTGGAATAACCATCTCTACGGCGACGCGGCCATCTACCGCTCCGCTCATCTCGGGCAGCCATTACCCAATACGGGTGTGGGTTTCAATTTCAATATTCGTGGCGCGGCTCCGTACTGGCGCGCGGCTTGGCAACAGAACTGGGGAAACAACTACCTCGAGTTTGGCGCGTACGGCATCCACCTGCGGAGCACGCCCGGGGGGGTCGTCGGCCCCACCAATGCCTACACCGACGCCGCGGTCGACTCCCAATTCGAGCACGTGTTTCCGAAGTTGGCGAACAATATCCTCACGCTGCACGGCACGTACATCCACGAACATTCGAACCTCGATGCTTTCTACGGCGCCGGCGCAGCCAGCCTGACCAGCCATCACTTGAATACGTTTCGCCTCAACGGCGAATACCATTTCGGCTACCGCTACGTGCCGGGGATCGAGTATTTCCGGACCACGGGGACGGCCGATCCCCTGCTGTACGCCAGCCTGGACAGCAACGGCAATCCTGTCCCGGTTGCTAACGACGCAACGGGGAATCCGGAAAACGCGGGCGTGATTCTGAATTTCACTTATTGGCCAGTGCAGAATATCCGGCTCGGCGCTCAGTACACGGCGTATACGACCTTCAACGGCGCGGGAACCAATTACGACGGCTTGGGCCGCAATGCGAGCGACAACAACTCCCTGTACCTGTTGTTGGGCCTGATTTTTTGAGCCTTTGAACCGGAAAGGCAGGTGGATCGAGTCATGCTCAACTCCAGAAATGCCTGGCGCACGGCTCTCGCCGTTCTAACGCTCCTTACCGCCTGCGGGTTACTCGCGGCTCGGAAGACGCGGGCCGGACCGGCGGCGGCCGAAACCGGCGCCATCGCCGGCAGCATCTACTATCGCGGGCCCAAACCCCAACTCCGCCCCATACCCATGAAGGGCGATCCGGTTTGCGCATCGTTGCACGCCACTCCCATGTATCCCCAGGACGGCCGGGTCAATGGCAACGGCACGCTTCCCTTCGCCTTCGTCTACGTCAAGCAAAGCTCGGTCTCGCTGCCATCCACTCCGCCGCGCGCGCCCGTCGTTCTGACGCAGAAGGGGTGCGAATACGAGCCCCACGTGATGGGAGTCATGGTAGGGCAACCGTTTGAAGTGCTCACGGTCGACCCGACAACCCACAACATTCACGTCATGGCGAAAATCAACCGCGAATGGAACGTGTCGCAACAGCCCGGTTCGCCTTCGGTGGTTCGCCGCTTCGATCATGCCGAAGTGATGATCCCGGTGCGTTGTAACGTTCATCCCTGGATGAAAGCCTACGTCGGAGTTGTCGATAACCCGTACTACGCCGTCACCGGGACGGACGGATCGTTCCAGATCAAGGGCCTCGCTCCCGGCGACTATACGATCGCCGTCTGGACCGCTTCCTTCGGCACTCAGGAACGCCACGTTACGGTTCGCGCGGGGGAAACGGCAGCGGCAGACTTTACGTTCACCGGCGCGGCGCGCTGATCGGCAACCATTAGCCCAGGTTGGCGCGGTTCACCCGCGCCGCATCCCTTAAACCAAACCAAGGCGTAGAACTGTCTTCCGCGAAGCCGGCCGTTCCTCCGCTTCCTTTGCCTCCTCTGCCTCGCGTCATCGGCCTCCGGTCGTATACCACTCGCGAACGACGTCCATCGCGGGCTTGCCCCAAGGCGTGAAGGAGTCGTCCTCGGTGCCGCCCGCGCCATTAGTTCCTACTTGCCACCAGTACATACCGGCAAACCACGGTCTCGCGTAGAAGGCGCCAAAAATCGCCTCGTAGCAGCGCCTCTGCTCGTCGAGCGAAAGTGGCCGCGGCGCGTCGTTCCACGGATCGCGCTGCGCGTCCACTACGCTGCGGAAACCGACTTCGGTGAAGAGCACCGGCCGCCGGTATTCCACTGCGACGCGCTCGACTCGGCGCACCAAGCCTCCGGTCGAGAGGTCCGCGGGCAAAGGATAGTATTCGTCGAGGCCGATGTAATCGAGATCGTTCCAGAACCTCACTTCCTGGAAGTCGCGGCCGAAATTGGCGGCGTAGGTCAGCGGCCCGGGATAGATTTGGCGGACTTGGGCGATCAGCGCGCGCCACCGGTCATCGTACCGGGAAAGCTTGGCCAGTTCGACGCCCACGCAGAAGAGGTCGGCGTGAATGCGCGTAGCCAAGCGAGCGTAATGCCCGATGAACTCCCCATAGCTGCGGAACCATCGTTCGCGCTGCTCGCGATCGGGGAAATCCAAGCTGGTGGGAGACCCTCCGCGCACCCACAGTTGCGGCTTCAGAAAAACCTTCATGCCGAGCGCATGGGCCATCCGGGCCAGGTTCTCGACGCCTTCCTCGCTCTCCCAGACACCGAGTCCGCGGCTGATTTGGACGCTCGGCCGGCCCTCGCTCGTCCAGCCGTAAACCACCAGCGCCACCGAATTCACGCCGTACTCGCGCAGCCGGCGAAGCGATTCGAGCGCTTCGACGGAAGCGTAGGGAGCGCCGTATTCCGCCGTGAAATTCACCCCCCGCTGAAAGAACTCCCGCTCGTAGGCAGCGCCCGGCGCGACCTCGGGCAAGGACGCGACCATGGCCCGCGCTCGCGCCGCCCGCTCCTGCACGAAGGAATTCCCGATCGCGGGACCGGCCAAGGCGAGCGTCGAGCCCAGAGCGATGGTCGTGGCTGCTCCCGCGGCGGTGAATTTCCACCCCATCCGCGCGGAAGCCGAAGCTCCGGATCGAATCGGCTTCGATGCCGCCACGAGCGCGGGCACGAGGCCTGGTACGAACAGCCACACAAACGGCTGCAGGATACGCATTCCGAAGACCCAGTGCAGAGTCAGCCAGAGCAGGCCCGCAGGCGCGGTGAACGCGACGAGCGTCGAGGCGAATCTCCAACCAAACCCCGCCGCGGGGCGCGTCGTAACGGCAGCCAGCCGCCGCAGGCCCATCGTCCACATCCCTCCGAAAATCAGCGCGCCGGCGATCCACCCCGCGCCGGGCGAACGCCGAAACAACTCCCGCAAAAGTCCTTCGCAGCCGGTGTAACCCAGCAGAGTGACGAACATCCCGCCCAGCAACGCCGCGCGGCGCCTGGTGAGCCATAGCGCCGCCACCGCCAATCCCATAGCCACCAGAACACCGACCAGGCCGCTCGCTCCCATCGCTCCGTAGGGATAACCAAAGCGCATCGGGGGATCGCCTGCCGCCCCGCTCACCAAAAACGACCCAACGACGGAGACGCGCACCATCAGCAGCTTCTGGCTGCCCCAGGCCATGCGCAAGAGCGCGGGCAAGGAACTCGATGCAAATTGCGCCAGCCAAAACGTGGGGTAGATGACGGCCGAGGCGAAAGCCAGGATACGCCAGGGAGAACCGATAGGGCCTGGCGAGGCAGCCAAAGCCGCGTTGGCATTTGGGGGTCGCTCGCCGGTCATCGCCTTCCTCGCACTGGGCAAATACCTCTGCTGGGTGAGACACACCTCCCGGCGCACCTGTTTCGCTTCTCCACACGGCCGGAGTTCACCACGGAGGTCGCGGAGTTCCGCGGCCCGGCCTTCAGGCCGCGGCCAAAGAGCGCAGGTTTCAGCCTGTGTCCCCTGCCCCCTGGGAAACAAGGGCCACAGACTAGAAGCCATTGCAAAACCCACGATTTCGGGGGTCGGAGCTTCAGCTCCGACAAAAAAAACGGCCAATACGAAGAGGCTTCAGCCCCTGAAGCATGTGCCGGGAGGTTTTGCACTGGCTTCTAAAGTCAGTGCTACCGCGGCAATGCGAGTCAGCCCTCGCGGAACTCCGCGCCCTCCGCGGTGGAATTTCCGTCCGGAATGGTCAAGGAGCGGCTTACCGTTTCGGCTTTTGGGCGGAGTGGAACTCGGTCCAAGGGTAGAGGAGCATGTTGCCCAGCACCGGCCGCATCCAGTCGTATTGCGGATGAGCGGCCAGAAACGGCTTGACGTAGAAATTCTTTCCGCAAGGCGGGCCCAGATGGGCGTAAAAGCTCATGTGGGCGGTCATGGCGCTGTCGGTCGCTTTCGCCTGGATCGTTCCCCCCGGGTAATACGGTGCCCAATCCCAGATCTTTACGCCTCGGGGCGAATCCTCGACGCGGCCGCAGAGCGAGCGCTCGTCTGGCCCCTGCCGATTTACGTAGGCGTCGTAGGTGTCGCCTTCGAACTGCTCGGCGAGCGGGGCGTCGATTTTTCCCTTGTATTTCGCCATCAGCTCCCTCCAACGCTTGTGGCGGGCGTTGGGCGAGCTCGAGGGATCGTTGGGATTGAAGTTGGTTTCGTATTTCCTGACGTTGGGATCGCTGGGGAAATTGGCGCTGGTGTAATACCCGCTCTTCGTGGTCCACAGCTTTGTGTATTTCAGCCCCTCTTCGAACCGGGCGATTTCGCCGGTTTTCCGGTCGCCAATCAGCCAGTCGTTGGCGTAGCCGCCGTTATTGCCTCGATTGATGATCTTGACGTAATCGGCGACGGAGGTCGCGTATTGAAGGGCTTGGCGCGACCGCGCGAATTCCGCGACGCCATTCGGGTCCCAGCCGTTGAACTGCGAGATCGTGGTCTCGGTGATCATGATCCCATCGGAATTGATCCCGAAATCGTCGTCGCTGGTGATGACGCCGGGGAAACCGTCCATGAGAATGCGGTAGCCGTGCTCGGGCTGGATGTCGAAAATGATGCGCCAGCGTTCCCCTTCGATGTAACCGGTCCACGCGTTGTGGGCGATGACCACCTGCCCGCCCTTCGTCCAGGCGCCTGTCGCGATAAACGCGCTGCAATTGCCAGGGCTGGTCAAGTGGGCGGCGTTGGGTTTCTTGTGGCGGGCGTCGTACCACGTCGTGTAATAGCCGGGCAATTCCTCGAACGCATTCAGGGCGACCACATCCCACAAATCGATCTTCTCTCCGCGAGCGCGGAGCCCATCCTCGATGCCCTTGAGTTCCGCCTGGTATTCCGCGGGAACTTTAGGCCAGAGCATCGTTTCCGACGCTTTCCGGAAGAAGTCCCAGCTATGGTGTGTGTCGTGGGCGTCTTGGAGGGCGATCGCGTGAAGCGCGTCGGCGATTTCCGGGGCGAGCAGATAACCATGCTGGAAACCGATGTCTTCCGGCGAGCCCTGCAGATGAACGTAAATCCAGCCGTTGTTCTCGAAGCGGTAAGAGCCGGCGAGCCGCGGATCGCGCGGCGACGCTGGGCGTGCTGGCCGCTTACCTGCCGCGGCCGCCCGCACCCGCGCTTGTAGGCGCGACGCATGCGTCGCGCCTCGAGACGCCGCGAATCCCGTGGCCACCAAAAAGAGCAAGGCAAGAACCGCTTTCGTCGTTGCGCTCATCGTTTTTTCCTTCCTCGAATCCAAATTCATTGTGCCGGCGCCTTTTCCCCAGCGCCAAACTCGGTCCACGGGAATGCCGGCATGTCGCCCAGCACGGATTTCTCCCAATCCCATTGCGGATGCGCGGCCAGGAAGGGTTTTGCTTCGAAGCTCTCGCCGCAGGGATGGCCGAGCCGCGCGACGAAGCTCATCCGGGCGGCGAGTTCGCTGTCGATGACCTTGCCCTCGACCGCGCCGAAGGGCGAATAGGGACGCGCGCCCCGCGGACTTAGATCGAGGTGGCCGCAGAGGGTGCGTTCGTCCGGATCGATCTTCTTTTCATACGTATCGTAGTGATCGGCTTCGAACTGCTCGGCCAGGGGGATATCGATCTTCCCTTTGTACTGCCGCATCAGCGCCTTCCAGCGAACGTGGCGCGCGTTGGCTGAATTCGAGCGATCGTCGAGGTTGAAGGTGGTTTCCTGGGCCGCGACTTGCGGATCGCTGGGGAAATTCGAGCCAACGAAATAGCCGTCCTTCGTGGTCCACAGCTTGGTGTGGGCGAGCCCCTCTTCGAACCGGGCGATCTCGCCGGTCTTGCGGTCGCCGATCAGCCAATCGTTGGCGTAGCCGCCGTTATTGCCTTGGTTGAGGATCTTGACGTACTCGCCAATCGACCCGGCATACTGGAGCGCCTTGCGCGACCGCTCGAATTCCGTGACGCCGTTCGGGTTCCAGCCGTGGAAATCGGAGATGGTGGTTTCGGTGACCATGAGCCCGGCGGAATTGATGCCGAAGTCGTCGTCGCTGGTGATGACGCCCGGAAAGCCATCCATCAGAATCCGGTAGCCGTGCTCGGGCTGGATCTCGAAAATGATGCGCCAGCGCTCGCCTTCGAGGTAGCTGGTCCAGTTGTTGTGCCCCATCACGATGTCGTGATTTTTCGTGTACTTGCCCGTGGCCACGAATGCGCTGCAATGGTCGAAGTTCCGGGGATCGGGCGCCGGGTCTCCCGACTCCTTCTCGGAAGGAGCGTGTTGGGCGTCGTACCAGGGAACGTAATAGTTGGCCAGCTCCTGAAAGGCGTTGAGCGCCACGACGTCCCCCAGACCGATCTTCTCGCCACGCGCCTGAAGGCCCGCGACGATGCCCTGCAGTTCGGCCTGATATTCGGGATCGATTTTCGGCCAGAGCATATCCTGCGCGGCCTTTTGGAAAAACGACCACGGGTGCCCCGTCTCGTGCGTATCTTCCACTTCGATGGCCTGGAGGGCGTCGGCAATTTCCGGAGCGAGCAGATAGCCGTGCTGGAACCCGATGTCTTGCGGCGAGCCCTGTAGATGAACGTAAATCCAGCCGTTGTCCTCGAACCGATAGGCGCCCTCGAGCCGCGGATCCTGATTCTGCGCGCCGGCCGATACCCCGCCGGCGCCGGCCAGGCGAGCTGCCCGCGCGCTCCACCCCAGCGCAATCAAAACCAGCGCAATTGGCACTGCCAGGCGCAAACGCAGCTTGGCCCTGAGCCCCTTCATGAAACCCCCAGGCGAAAGATAACGGCGCAGCCATCTTAGGCAGCGCGATTCGGTCGTGTCAACGCTACCGAGGCGCAGGCCCGAGGCGTTTGCATTCGGGCGCCGCCGCAGGTATCCTTTCGGCCAGTCTGGAGATCTCAACTCCGACGAGATTCCGCAAGTCCCAGGGGAGGAAAGAAAAGTGAAGACACTCTTAGGGGCAATCGCTTTGCTTTGTATGTCTGTCGGCCCGGTTTTCGCTCAGGCGCCAAAGACGGCCAGGGCAACTCGCGCCGAGGGACCGAGTGTGTCGGCAGCCCTTCAACAACTCGAACACGAATGGGTTGACGCGGCAAAAGACGGGAACACGCAACGGCTCAATGCGGTGCTCGCCGATGATTGGGTTGGGCTCGGCTTCGGCGCCACGAAGCTGACGAAGCAGGGTTATCTGGCGGGCGTGAAATCCCATCGGAACGCTCTTTCATCCTTCGAGTTTGGCCCGATGGATGTGAAGGTGTTGGGAGACGTTGCCGTGGTTCAGGGCAGCGACGTTGAAAAGAGTTCGTACAACGGAAAAGATACCAGCGGGAAATACCTTTGGATGGACGTGTTTGTGAAGCGTGGCGGCAGGTGGCTGGCCGTGCGTTCACAGACCGGTAAGGCGGACTAGGGTCCGCCCGCGGATTCAGAAGTGCCCGCTCCTCGATTCCCCGGCGGCCTCGCGCTCCGGCGCCGCCGGGGAAGCAATCTTCCGAGCCTTCCAGTCAGTTCCGTCAATGCGGGGCCGGGCACCGTCGCGTAGAATGGCGGGCTGTGGCGCCTCGTGACAACTATCTCGCCGCGATGGGGCATTTTTCGCGGATCGATCTCTACGATCCCGTTGTCCGTTTCGCGGTTCGCGAGCGGCGAATCAAGCGCCGGCTCCTCGCGGCCGCGGCGCTCCAGCCCGGCTTCCGCGTGCTGGATTTGGGTTGCGGCACGGGAACGCTGGCGCTGATGGCCAAGCGCGCCGAGCCAGGCGCGACGATTGTCGCCGTCGATGGCGATCGCGCGGCTCTCGAGCTGGCGCAAGGCAAAATCGCTCGCGCACAAGCCCGTATCGCCCTCCACCTCGCCTTCGCTCAGCAACTTCCCTACCCCGACCGTTCGTTCCACCGCGTTCTGTCGACGCTCCTGTTCCATCACCTTTATCCCGACGGCAAAGCGGCCGCACTCGGCGAAGCGGCGCGCGTGCTCAAGCCGTCCGGAGAACTGCATCTGGCGGATTTCAGCCGCCCGGCCAACGCGCTCATGCGATCAGGATTCGCCCTGGTTCGCAAGTTCGAAGGAATGGAAAACACCGAGGACAACTTGCTTGGGCGCCTGCCGGCGATGATGGCGGAAGCGGGCTTGCGCGAGGTGAGGGAAACGGCGAGTTACTCGACCCTGTTTGGAACCGTGCGACTCTACGCCGCTTCCGCGCCGGCCTGAAGGGGCAAACCCAAGTAGCTGCTCCCCCGGCGCTAGTAGCACAGGCATTCCTGTGCCGTAACCAACCTGGCGCGGGAGGAAACCGCACAGCCAAGTCCCGAATGCCGAACGTTCGGCACGGGAGGCTGTGCTACCGGCTCTCAATGGCGCGAAGGGGATTTCCGGGCGAGATAGGCAAGTCGAATCAGCCGCCGCTCTTTGGCCAGCTTACCCGCCATGGCCGTCGATTGCGCCAGGCCGTCGTAGATCCCTTCACCCAGGTTGTTCACGATCTCTTCGCGGTACTTGCCGAAGGCTTCGTCCTGCCTCCTGGCGACCGCAACCACGCTCTCCGTCAGGTCCTCGGAAGACAGCAACTCGAACCCCGCGGCTCCGAGCAGCCGCTCGTTCTCTCCGTGCGGGGTAAGCCAAGAGGAGCCCGCCCACGTACGCATAGCCAACTCTTCGCTGCCGACCGGCCCGACCATCACCATGCAATCGGTGAAGAGCAAGTGGCCGCCCGGCCGCAGCACGCGATGGCATTGGCGGACGACCGCGGCGCGGTCGGGAATCAGGCTGAAAGTGTCGTTGGCGAAGATGGCATCGAAGCAGGCGTCGGCGAAGGGGAGCGGCTGGCTCGCATCCCCCAGGCGGAATTCGACGCGGTCTTCGAGCCCTCGGTCCTTGGCGAGTGCCACGGCCAAGCGCAGCCCGGCCTCGCTGCTATCGAGGCCGGTGACGCGGGCTCCGGTAGCGGCGGCGAGGTAGACTGCCGCCGCGCCGTTCCCGCTGCCGATTTCCAAAACGTGGGACTCAGGCCCGGGAGCCAATCGGGCGATGAAGCGCCTGTACTCCTCGATCGTCATCCAGCTAAGCTGGCCGACGTATTCCCCGTAGATTTCGTTGCCCACCTTCGCGAGCATTTCCTGCCCGAGGTCGCTATACGCGATATCGTATGCATCCAAATGGAAGTTCATTACTCGTTTGATCCTGTACCGGGCCGTTGGCCATGAACTTTGCCTGGCTCTTTCGCCGGGCCATGCGTAGTCTGCGGGGGAAAAGACGGGATGTCAAGGCAACTTGCTGCGCGCAAAAAACGCTGCGAAAGCAAAAAAACTCTTGACATCATCTCGGAGCATCGGTATACAAACAGCATACAACACGACCTGAGGCTGCCCGCGGCGGGGCGTTCCCCGCGACTCCTCCGTTCGTCTCTTGTAGACCAGGCCGACCCCGGGCACTGGGAGGAGCCCATGTCCAGCCAAAGCAGCCAACCTGCTTTCGCCTCCCGCGGGCACCTCAACCTCAGGTCGGGAGCGGGGTGAAGCTGAAGCGCCGTCTGCATCCCACCTTTTGATTTCCCTCCGGCGAAATTTCCCCTATGAGGAAGACGCCTTCTAATTCCTTGCTCACTGCAACCACCGAATCCCACGACGCCGTTTGGGTGCCCCATCCTTCAGGCGTCTTTCGCCTGAAGGATGGGCCGGCGCGGTGTCGCGATCCGAGGAATCACTTGCGTCAGTCCTGCCCCCGGCGGATACTTGGCGCCCGCACGCCCGCCGCAGGCGGGTAAGGCGTGCCCTTCATGGAAACGGCAGTCCCTCTTCGTTGGCGGGAGACCACCTCGGCCGAGCGGCGTACGCTCATCGCCGCGGGACTCGGCTGGATGCTCGATGCATACGACGTCATGCTGTACTCCCTGGTGCTTGCGGCGCTGGTCCGCGAGTTCGGGATAAGCAAGTCCGCCGCCGGCCTTCTCAACACCCTCACCTTGCTCGCTTCCGCCGCCGGCAGCATCGCCATCGGGATTCTCGCCGATCGCTACGGGCGCAGGCGCATGCTCAGCGCGAGCATCCTCATCTATTCGTTTGCCACGTTCGCCTGCGGGCTCTCGCAAACGATTTTAGAGCTGGCCATTTTCCGCTTCCTGCTCGGGCTGGGCATGGGCGGCGAATGGAATTCCGGCGCGGCGCTTGTGGCGGAGACGTGGCCGGCGAAATGGCGCGGGCGCGCTCTGGGCATCGTGCAGAGCAGTTGGGCCGTGGGCTACGCGCTGGCGGCCGTTACGGCCGGTGTGCTCCTGGCGCGCTCGGGCTGGCGGTGGGTGTTTTTCGTGGGCGTATTCCCTGCCCTCGTGGTTCTCTGGATCCAACGTGGCGTGCCGGAACCGGAAGTGTGGAAGCGGCAAGCCCAAGCGCGCTCCCAGGAGCCGCGGGACGATCGCCCCGGACTTTGGCGGCGGCACGGCCGCAACCTGGCCGTTCTGCTCCTGATGAACACCTTTGGCATGTTCGCGTGGTGGGGCCTGTTTACGTGGATTCCCGCTTATCTCGAGTTGCCCATCGCGCAGGGCGGCCGCGGCTTCCCGTTGGCCGGAACCACGTGGTTTCTTCTGGTGCTCAATCTGGCGGGAATGCTGCCCGGCTACTTGCTGTTCGGAGTCCTCGCCGATCGCTACGGCCGCAAGCGCTCGCTCGTCGTTTACCTTGTGGCGGCGGCGCTGCTCGTTCCCTGGCTGGCGATGGCGCGCCGGCCGGGGATGATCCTTGTGGCCGCGTGTCTGGTCGCGTTTTTCGGCACGGGATTCTTCACCGGCTCGGGTATCGTCGGCAGCGAACTCTTTCCTACCTCGATTCGCGCGACGGCACTCGGCGCCAGCTACAACGTCGCGCGCGGGCTGAGCGCCTTCGCTCCGTTCCTTATCGGTGCCATCGGCCAAGCCCACGGGCTTGCCGGCGCGTTCCTGCTCTGCGGGCTAGCGTTTGCTTTGGCTGCCTTGAGCGCGGCGTTTCTTCCCGAAACTCGGGGCACCGTGATCGCCTGATCCCCGGTCGGCAGCGGGCTGCGCTCCCTCCGCTCACATCCCTCCGGAATCCTTGGGAGGAACGGGAGCGACAAAGGGAACGTTGGCAGCCTTGAGCTTCTCGTTCAACGAGGCCAGGTCCTTCTTCTGTAGCTGGTTCCAGGCCGCAACCTGCGCGTCAATTCCCTTCTTCAGCACGTCGAATACGGCGCGCTCGGCCGCCGTGGGCGCGGCATCGCCGCTTTCCACGGAACCGCCGAGAGCCATCATCTGGTCGGCGACCAGGACGGGGAAGTTCAGGGAATCCTCGCCGCTCTTCGATCTTGTATCGATCAGGTGGTTTTCGATGGCGTCGGCCTGTTTCCCCAGCGCCGTCGCGGCGTCGGAGAGGTCCTTATGGGTAGCGCCAAGGCGCTTTTCGAGCGGGCCGAGCTGCGCCTGGAGGCTGCGAATTTCGTTAACGGCATCGTGAGCCGCGTTGACTTCGCCCTGAATCTCGAGCGCCAGGGCGAGCTGTTTTTCGAGATCGGCCGCGGACACATTGATCCGCGGGTCTTCTTTGACAACGAGCGGAGCCTTGTAGGTTTCCGCGCCAACCGTCAGGTTCACCTGGTAGGTTCCCGGCACGACGAGCGGGCCAAACGGCGAAGCGGCCCACGCCACCGCCCCCGGCACCTGCCGGTCGGAAGTGTAGCGGAGGTCCCATTCGAACCGGTTCACGCCGGAATGGGTCGTCACGCGGGCGACGCGCAAGAATCGCGCGAAGCCGGCAGGGGGGCCGGCGGGAGGACCTTTGCGCTCGCTGGAGAACTTCTGCACCAGTTCGCCTTTCGCATCCCGGATCTCCAGCGTCACCGGACCCTTCGGCTCCGATTTCAGCCAGTAATCGATCGTCGCGTTCGAACCGCCGCGGCCGGCGAACCCGCCGCCGACTCGTGCGCGATAGGCCGTCGCCGGCGAGAACAGGTAGGCCGTCTGGTCCTCGACCTGGGGTGTAAGTTGACGGAGGGGTGTGATGTCGTCGAGCGACCAGAACGCGCGGCCGTGCGTCGCAACGAGTAGGTCGTCGCCGTGGACGACGAGGTCGCGCACCGGCACGGTCGGCAGGTTCCGCTTCAGCGGAGCCCAGTGCGCGCCGTCGTCGAAGCTGACGTAGACGCCCAGCTCGGTGCCCGCAAAGAGCAGGTCCTTGCGAACCGCGTCTTCCGTCACGGCGTGGACGTATGCGCCAGCCGGGATGCCGTTGTTGATCCGCGTCCAGGTCTTGCCGAAATCCTCCGTCTTGAAGATGTATGGAGCGAAATCGTTGTTCTTCTCTCCATTCACCGCCGCGTAGGCCGTTCCGGCGCTCGAAGGCGAGGCGTCGATGAGGCTGACTTTGTACCACTGCGGCAGGTCCTTCGGCGTCACGTTCTGCCAGTGCGCGCCGCCGTCGCGGGTCAGATGGATCAAGCCGTCGTCCGATCCCACCCATATCTCTCCGCGATCGATCGGAGAGGGAGCGATGCAAAAGATGGTGTCGTAGTATTCGGCGCTGGTATTGTCCTGAGTGAGGGGACCGCCGGCGGACTGCTGCTTCGATTTGTCATTGCGAGTCAGGTCCGGGCTGATCGCTTTCCAGCTTTGGCCTCCGTCGGTCGTCTCGAACAGCGCGTTCCCGCCGAAATACACCGTATCGGCGTCGAAGGGAGAAAGCGCGATGGGCGCGGTCCACTGAAACCGGTAGGTCAAGTTCGCGGCCGCATGTCCCATGGGATTGAGCGGCCACGGCGAGATATCCACCGCGGTCCCGGTCTTGCGGTCGAATCGCGTAATCGCTCCGTCGTACCCGCTCGCGTAGACCGTGTCTCCCGACGGCACCGGCACCACCCACCCGCTTTCCCCGCCGCCCACCTCGTAGTAGTCGTTGGGATTGCCCCGGCTCGGTATCGCTACCGTCGAGTTGTCTTGCTGGGCTCCGTAAACGTAATACGGGAATCGCTGGTCCGCGGCCACGTGATAGAACTCCGCCGTCGGCTGATTGTCGACAGTGGACCACGTCGCGCCGCCGTTGAGAGAGACGGTGGCGCCGCCATCATTCGCGACGATCAAATGCTGCGGATCCGTGGGATCGATCCACAGGCAGTGGTTGTCGCCATGAGGCGTGGGGAGCATTTTCCAGGTGCTTCCGCCGTCAGTCGAGCGGAAGACGCCGGTGTTCAAGATGTAGATCGTTTCCTGGCTTTTGGGGTCGGCGTAGATATTCGTGAAATACCACGCCCGCTGCCGGAACCGGTGATCCCCGGTCACCCGATGCCAGCTTGCGCCCGCATCGTCGGAAGCGTAGAGTCCGCCCTCCTTCGCTTCGATCAGGGCGTAGACGTGCTCGGAATCGGCTCCCACCGCCAGCCCGATGCGCCCCAGCACGCCAGCCGGCAAGCCGTGGCCGTCGAGCGGCTTCCAGGTGGCGCCGCCGTCGGTGGATTTGTAGATCCCGCTGCCGGGTCCGCCGCTCGTGAAACCCCACGGTGTGCGGCTGATCTCGTAGAGCGCAGCGTAAACGATGTGGGAATTGTTGGGATCGTAGACGAGGTCCACGGCGCCGGTCTTGTCGTCCTTGTAAAGGACCTTCGTCCAGGTCTTCCCGCCGTCCGTCGTCCGGAAAACGCCCCGCTCGGCATTCGGCCCGAAGGGATCGCCGATGGCCGCGACGAGCGCCACGTCCGAATCGCGCGGATCGACGAGGATGGCCGCGATGTGCTGCGTTTCGTTCAAGCCGATGTGCGCCCACGTCTTTCCCGCGTCCGTGGATTTCCACATGCCGTCGCCGTAGCTGATGTCGCCGCGAATCGCTTCCTCGCCCGTGCCCACGTAGATGACGTTAGGGTCGGACGGCGCGACGGCCACGGCGCCAATCGAGGCGATGGGTTCCTTGTCGAAGATCGGGGTCCAATGCTGTCCCGCATCCCCCGTCTTCCACACTCCGCCGGCAACCGCCCCGAAGTAATACGTGTTCGTGCCCGGTACGCCTGCGGCCGCTTCCGCGCGGCCCCCACGACTGGGTCCGACGAGGCGCCAAGTCATTCCTGCCAGCGTGCCCTTTCCGATCTGCTGGGCATGCGCCGGCGAAATCGCTGCTCCCAGCACCGCCACCGCCACCAACCCCAGGAAACCACTGACCCACGACATTCTTCCTCGAGTGCGCATAAGCCTCCCTCCTAAGCCGCCGGGATTCTACACCGAGCGGGGCCGATTTGCGCAACTCACTTCTAAGTTGGGCCGGTATCGTCGCGCCGCATCTAACCTAAAGTGGGCTTGTGGGACCGAAAAAGTGGGAAAAGGACACCCACAGGCGAAACGAGGCCTTCCAGAGGCGCAGCCAGCAAGACCAGGACGATTACTGGCGCTGGCGGCACGAGCAAGGCGGCCACGACAACGGCGGCGGCCAGCCCTGACAAGCTAGTGGCGCGGGCATTCCTGCCCGCGCTCTTTTCCTAAGACCCGAGGGCCCTCCGCCGTCGCAAGCGCGGATCAGATATTGAGCAGATTCACCACTTCGCGGACGGATGCCGCGGATTTGTCGAGCGCCGCTTGCTCGTCCGGGGCGAGCTTGATTTCGACGACCTGTTCGATGCCCTGAGCGCCGAGTTCCACCGGCACGCCCATAAACAGGCCCTGGATTCCGTATTCGACTTCGAGGTTCAGCTCGGCGGCAATCAACGTCCGCATCCGCGCCGCGCCGAGCCCCCGCCAATCTTATGGGATTTGCACGCGGTAGCTTGTGGCGCTGATTTCGCCTCCCACGGGTTCCTCGGCGACCACGCGCAGGCGGTAGATGCCCCGGGGGGCGTCGAGAGTCATCTCGGCGCTGATGCCGGTCTTTCGGAAGCGCTCGAAGGTTTGCTTCTTGAACGCAAATACCATGTGCGCCTCCTTCCCGGCGACGAGTGTCCCCTGAGCGTTGAATAGCGCGCCCACGAATGTCAGCTCCTCAATGCGCCGGGCTCGCCGCGTCCCAAATGGCAGCGTCGCAATCCCCACGTGGGTCAGGATGCTGAGTTTTCCGCTGCCGTTCAGGGCGGGCGCCTTGCTGACGGTTAAGGGAAAGTCGTTTCGCGGTTCAGAGCTGCGCACCTCTCGGTCGATCGCCTGCTGCGGCGTTGGCCCGCTCGCCTCCTTCGCTTCGATCGCGGGCGCGAAGTATCCCGGGCGCGCCTGGATGAAGTCGTGACGTGCGTTGCTCACCTCGATTTTGATCTTGTGGTATTTGCCGTCCTGCTCCGGCCGGAACCCGAGAACGTAAGAGGTGGTCGGCGCGAGGCCCAGTTCGCGGAATCCGAAATCTAGGTCGTTGT
Source organism: Acidobacteriota bacterium (assembly GCA_021788095.1). Taxonomy (GTDB): domain Bacteria; phylum Acidobacteriota; class Terriglobia; order Acidiferrales; family UBA7541; genus JAKASX01. The sequence continues at coordinate 20,150 of JAJYLB010000037.1, forward strand.
TGTTCCGGAAGAAGAGGCCGCCGGTGCTCTCGGCGAGGTTGGCCATGGCTTCGTCCTCGCTCTCTTGCTCGTCGCCAAGCGTTTGCGCCTCATATATTGTCTTTCGGAGAAAGGCCTGGGAACTCAGGTTTTCCGGAGGCTCGCTTATGGGCCCGCCCGGCGCCAGGGTGTACAGACCCTTGGCGTCGAGCGAGTTGATGACCAGCCCCGCCCGCACCGCCTCGTTGGCGATTTCGTTCACCTCCGGGAGTAGATCGCCTCCGGAGAGGAATCCCGAAGATGCAAACAGGAGCACTCGCTCCCCGGGCATTTGCGCCAGTCGCCCAACGGCTGAGCTGATCGCGTCCAGGGTGGCTTGCGCCACGAGGAGCGCCTGGTTCCAGATCGCCCGCGCTCGCCCCTGGACGTAGTCAGCAGCGGGGCTCCCCATCCGCGGGCCCGCCAGTGTCATTCCCGAGCCGCCCGGCGAGTCGCACAGGGACAGGCCCGGGCAGGAGCAGGCTTCGAAGTCCTTTTCGCTGATCGCCGACGGGTCCCCCTTCACGATTCGATACGCCTCGAGGGGAGTGATCCCCGGGCACGACATTCCCCCACCCGCGCTCATTCGGGGATGGGAGGTGATCGTCGCCAAGGATTTGAGCATCTCGCCCGCGTTGCCGCTGAACGGTAGAATCTGTCCCCCCGACGTCGTAAACAACCCCACCTGGCTGCCGCTTGCCGCGGCTTCTTGGATAAAATGCCTGGCCGCGACTTTCGCTTGCGCGAGGTCGGCGGGCGGAGTGTTGATATCGTCGAAAAACAGACCGACCCACCGGCCGGTCCCTTGCGGCTGCTGCGGCGCCCCCGTTGGGTTGAGCGCGCTGGGCGCGGCGCTCGCGCCCTCGGACGTGGGAGCCGCTATCTTGCCGTTGGACTGTTCCACGGAAAACGTCGCGACCTGACGCCGACGCCCCGAGTCGAAAACCGCGAAGTCCCTTCTCCTGAGGCCGGCGACAGGCCGCGCGCGGCTATCGCGCACGACGACCCTAAGGTAGACCAGGCGGCTTTCCACGCGAACGACCGGGGACGGAGGGGGATAGGGTGAGCTGCTGATGCGCACCTCACCCGGCGACAGCCGCTGCGCGGTCGAGGGCACTGCCGAAAGAGTCAGCGCTGCTGCGGCGGCCGAAAATCTCGGCCACCTGCCAAGCGACCAACCCCGGCGCCGCGATCCTTCCAGACTGGTCGGCTTTGAAGTCATTTCCACTCGGCCACCGACTCGATTCCGGGCTGCCAGGGGGGAACAACCTAAGTATACCGCCACGGTGACCGTGACTCTCCCGGCCCGGGGCGGCGTGCGCGCGAAAGGGTTCCTGCGTCGCTCCGCCCGTTGGCGCGCAACACAACCACAGCAACGGGCCCTCACCTCACGCGCGGCTCGTCACGCCCCAGCGGCCTGTCCCTCTCCGCCCCTACCTGGTGGGTGCTTCTGCTATCGCGGCCTTGCAAGCCCCTAGGAACGGGGGATTGTTAGGAAGCAGGCACACGCACTCCCAAGGCGGTTTCAGCACCTGCGGGCAGTCCGAATCTGAAAGGCACTCCCCGTTGCAGCTCAACACCAACGGACCGCGGCTCGCCTTCAGCACTTCTCCGCTTTGCGCGATCGCGAGGGCCGAAGTACCGAGCATTGCGACCATTGCGCCCAGCAGCAGCGCCCAGGCCAGCCTCACGCCTGCGACCTCTTCAATCAGAGTTCTCATTTCCGCACCTCCTTCGTTCTTCTCGGCGTGCGCTCCCTAGTGGACGTGCACACCGGTTTGCGCTACGAGCCCGAGGACCTGGTTCACCTCGGCGCGAGAGAGCACCCCGGTCCACACGCCTTCGACCGCCCCTCCGGGCCCGACCAAGATCGTCTGCGGAGTCAGGCGCAGCCGATACTGGAGGACGGTTTCCCCGTCCGGGTCCACGACAGCGTCGGCGTTCCCCAAGCCCACTTCCGACAGCGACTTTTTGGACAGGCCAGCCCCGTCGAGGCTCACGCCGATCACCCGCACGCGCTCCCGGTCAAGCGCAGAGAGAATGCGTCGCCAGCTCCGGGCGTTCACCACGCACTCGCCGCACCGGGCGTCAAATGCCAGAACGAGAGTCTTCCTGCCATGGACGCTATATCCCGCGGGGGAAACGCTCCCGGCGATGGTCCGCCCGGAGACCGGAGGAAGGACTTCGCCCACGTAGGACTGCTCGCTGGCGACGCAGGCTGACCCCAGGGCGCGAATCTTCCGATTCTGCAGGACCAGAACCGCATCGGACACAGCTAGGGCGCACGCCGCAACCAGGAATACCGCAACGGTGGTGACCGGGGCTCTCACCGGGAACCCCCGCCGGAGCGAGCGCCCCGGGGCGCGCCCGGGGTGGCCCACTCGGCAGCGATTATTGAAATAGCGGGAGGCGCAACGAGCCAGAAATGGAGGGACGGGAAACGGATCACGCGAACCTCCACGCCCGCCTGACCCACCACTGGCTAATCCTAAGCCAGGGGGGGGAGGGCTAATGTCAAGCGAAATCGAGGGCCATGCTCTTCCGAACAGAGAGGGCGTGAAATACGCCGTCTCGCTTGCACCTAGCGGAACCCAACCTTGTGCTTTCACACCGCTAAAGAACCGCCGAGCGGACGGCTCGCTCATTAGGGGACGACGACGGCCAGCTCCTCGACGTGAACGGGCCGATCGTCCTGGGGGACACGCAGGGATATGCCAGCAATGAGGCGAGGTGCTGCTTCGCCGCTTCGCGGACGTTCTGCTTCGCTTGCTCGATCGCTCCCCCCTTGCTGAAACAGCCGGGGACGTTTGGAGCGGGAGCGCAGAAGCACCTACGCCGACCCGCACCTGAGGTGCCGAGGGCATTCCTGCCTGCGGGCTTTTCCTCAGGCCCGCAGGACATCCGCCGCACGCGCGGGTCAGAGATTGAGCAGATTCACCACTTCGCGGACGGATGCCGCGGATTTGTCGAGCGCCGCTTGCTCGTCCGGGGTGAGCTTGATTTCGACGACCTGTTCGATGCCCTGAGCCCCGAGTTTCACCGGCACGCCCATAAAGAGGCCCTGGATTCCGTATTCGCCTTCGAGGTACGCCGAACACGGCAGAATCTTCTTCCGGTCGCGCAGAATCGCATCCACCATCTCGTACACGGCGGCGGAAGGCGCGTAATAGGCCGAGCCGGTTTTCAGCAAATTCACGATTTCGCCGCCGCCCTTGCGCGTGCGCTGGACGATGGCTTCGATACGCTCCTTCGGCAGCAGCTCGGGCAGCGGAATCCCGGCCACGGTGGAATAGCGCGGCAGAGGCACCATATCGTCGCCGTGCCCACCGAGCACGAAGGCGTGCACGTTTTCGACCGAGACGCACATCTCCGTGGCGATGAAGGCGCGCATCCGCGCCGAATCCAGGACGCCGGCCATGCCGATCACCCGGTTCTTGGGGAATTTGCTGGCGCGGTAAGCGACTTGGCACATGACGTCGAGCGGGTTGGTCACAACCATCAGGATCGCCTCGGGCGAAAGTCTGGCCACCGCCTCGGTCACGTCTTTCACCACTGCGTAGTTCGCTTTCACCAGGTCGTCCCGGCTCATCCCGGGCTTGCGCGCGAAACCCGCCGTGATGACGACGACCGCGCTCCCCGCGGTCGCGCTGTAATCGCCGCCCTGGGTGCTCACGCCCTCGACGCGGGCGTCGCTGCGGAGGATAGGCATGGCTTCGAGCATGTCGAGCCCCTTCCCCGCGGGCACGCCATCGAGAATATCGGTCAAAACCACGTCGGCAAGACCCGCATCGGCGATCCGCTGCGCGGCTGTGGCGCCGACGAACCCACCTCCAACCACCGTCACTTTTTTCCGCATGTGTGTGTTTCTCCTCGAACAGGATGCTGCAAAAGGCCCTAATGTCGTGCTGAGCGAAGCATCCCGTCAATTCAGCGGAAACTTCGGTTGGGATCCTTCGCCGTGCTCAGGATGACGGCTCGGAAGGGCCTTTTGCAGCATCCCGCTAAAACGCTGCCATCACCCGGCGCATGTTCTCGATCACCGCGGAAGCGTATTCCGAAGTGTGCAGGCGCGTGGCGCCGGGCATCATCCGCTCGAGATCGTAGGTGACCCGTTTCTGCCGGATGGTTTCCGCGATGCCGTTCTCGACCAGGCGCGCCGCCTCGTTCCAACCCATGAAATCGAGCATCATCGCCCCCGAGAGCATCACGGAGCTGGGATTGATGACGTCCTTATCGGCGTATTTCGGCGCGGTGCCGTGCGTGGCTTCGAAGATGCCGTACCCGTCGCCGATGTTCGCCCCCGGCGCCATGCCCAATCCGCCGACTTGCGCCGCGCAGGCGTCGGAAAGGTAATCGCCATTCAGATTGGGAGTGACGAACACCTGGTATTCGTCGGCGCGGGTGAGCACTTGCTGGAACACGGAATCGGCGATCCGATCGTTGACGAGAATCTTCTCCTTCCAGCGCCCCTGCCCGTGCGTCTTCCCGATTCCGGCCACTGCTTCCCTTACCTCCGCGTAGATCTGTTCCTTGAAAGCGGGAGTGGCGTTCTCGAGGCCCGGCTCGATCGCGGCCGCGTTCTGCTCGATGGAGAGATTCGCGTCGCGGTCCAAATTGCCGAGAATCCAGCTCTCGCGTTCGGTGACGATCTGGTCGCGGAATTCCGCCTTGGCCAACTGGTAGCCCCAATCGCGGAACGCGCCTTCGGTGAACTTCATGATGTTGCCCTTGTGCACCAAGGTCACCACGCGCAGCTTGCGGTCGATGGCGTGGCGCAGGGCTCGGCGCATCAGCCGGGAGGTGGCCACGCGCGAAATCGGCTTGATCCCGATGCCGGAATCGGCTCGGATCTCGCGCCCGGCGGACTTGAGCATCTCGTCGTTCAGGAAGTCGATCACCTTCTTCACTTCCGGCGTCCCGCTCCGCCATTCGATTCCGGCGTAGACGTCTTCCGTGTTCTCGCGGAAGATCACCACGTTCATTCGTTCGGGATGGGTGACGGGAGACGGCACGCCGCCGAAATAGCGCACCGGCCGCACGCAGGCGTAAAGATCGAGCACCTGCCGCAGCGTGACGTTCAGCGAGCGGATACCGCCGCCCACGGGAGTCGTCAGCGGCCCCTTGATGGCGATGCGGAACTCGCGAATGGCCTCGACGGTGTCTTCGGGGAGCCAGGTCTTGTGGGTATTGAACGCTTTTTCGCCGGCGAGCACTTCGAACCAGGCGATGGCTTTCCCGCCTCCGTAGGCCTTCTCCACCGCGGCGTCGAAAACGCGCCGCGACGCGCGCCAGATGTCGCGCCCCGTGCCATCTCCCTCGATGAAAGGAAGAATCGGGTGCGCGGGCACGTGGAAGGCGCCGTCCCGGTACTCGATGGGCTGGCCTTCAGCTGGTATGGGAATCCCGTTGTAAGCTTTTTTCATTTCCGTTGCTCTCCTGCCTTGGGGCATTGGGAAACCCGCGGGCGGACCTCGACCGCGAAGTGTTCACCGGGAAGCGGCTTGGGCGCACATCGCGCCCTCAGCTGCCCTTCGACTTCGTTCAGGGCCGTGAGCCTGTCGAACGGCAGTGGCCGGCGCGTCGGGGAGTGACCGAGCCCAAGCGAGATCACCACAATAACACATCTCAAGGACCTACGCTCGGCAACTCCTTGGCCATGGCCGCGCCCTCGAGCACTCGGCCGATGAACTCGGTTTTAGGCACGGCGCCGTCGATCCACAGCGTCTCGTTGATGACCGTCTTGGGAACCCCGGAAACCGCATAGCGCCGAACCAGATCGGGAAATTCGGTGGCCTCGATCATGTCCGCGGTGATCCAATCGCTTTCGATCGCCAGTTGGTGTGCCAGGAGCACCGCTCCCGGGCAATAGGGTCAAGTCGGCGTGACCAAGACCTCCAAATGCACCGGACTTTTCAAATCCGCGAGACGCGAAACGAATTCCGGCTGGAGATTCGACCGGCCCTGGGAAACCTGGAGGATGTCCTCAAGCAAGGCCGCGAATTCGAAGCCGGCTGGCAAGCCATAGAATCGGATGCCGTAGTCTTTCGCGCCTTCGACGATGATGGCGGGCGTCTTGTCCACGCGGTATTGCGCCACCTTGTCTTTGTCTACATGGAAGTTATAGATCTCCAGAGTCAGCTTGTCCGACAACTCGACCACATCCTCGAGCAGTTCGCGAACCACCGGGCACGCCTCGCAGTCGAGTTCCTGGGTGAAGTAGACAATCTTCACCGGGTTCCGCATGTCGCGCAGCCGATCGACGATTTGCTGGCGCTCCGCTTCGGAAAAGAGGCGCATGTTCGTTCACCTTGGAGGCGGGAGCGTTCCTGCCTCGTGGGAATAAATGCAAGCGCCCGGATTTCGTTACCGCCGGCGGTCGAGTGGCCAGCGGGTGCCAGGTCATCTTCTGCGGTTTAGCGGCTATCTCATGCCCGCCGGGCAGGTTCCGCCAAGCCACTTGTGGGTGTAATCGATATGCATGTGCACTGCGGAGCCGTTAGTGGGGAAAGGCATGTTGCCCGTGAAGGTAGCATCGATCGATCCCGTGACGTGTTCCGAGTCCAGAACGTGAAACTCGCCGTGTCCGTCGGCCGTCATGCCGTTGCCCGCATCGCATCCCTTCGCCCCCACTTCCAAATCGGTTCCCGTAGACTTCAGCACGGTGATGGAGGAGCAGTTCAGTCCCAGTCCCTTCGTCGTCCATTTGTCGGGATTCAGATCCTCCGGCTTCAGACACAACTTGGCGGGCCTTGTCGGTTTCGCTGCCTCCGCTATTTGAGCCATTTGTGGCGGGAGCCCGGTATACTTCCACTTCGTTGTCGATTGCCAAAGACCGGTCTTCAGGTTCAGAGGTTCGAGCTTCTGCTCGGTCGCGAAAGCGAGCGAAGCCATCAAGGCAGTCACTCCGAGGGCGATTCCTTTTCTCATTTCATTCCTCCTTGAGCGTGTTGGAGGCCTGTCTTCCCCGCGCATCCGGCCGCGAAGCAGATGGTTCGATCCCGGCAGGCAGCCACGCGAAAGCACCGTTGAGGCCCTCGGCAGCCCCTGTCTCCCGATCTGAACGATGGTATCAAATCCAGTGCAACGCTCGCCTGCCCTCGACGACCCGAAGACCACCACGGAGGACACGGAGGGAGAAGCAGTTGGCAGTTGGCTCCGCGCAATTCCTTGTCCTTTGTGGTGATCTTCCAGTCCTTCCTCTTCTCTGCGGAACTCCGCGTTCTCCGCGGTGGAATTTTCGAGTCCTACGCGAGGTGAAGCGCGGTGAGGAGGATACGCGCGGCGAGGGCGAGCATGGTGGCCAGCGCGAAGGAGTAGGCCGCGGCCAGCGCAGTCAGCTTCCTGCCAATCTCCTTCGTCATGGCGGCGAGCGAAGCCAGGCAAGGAACGTAGAAAGTGACGAATACGGTGAAAGCCAGAATCTGCGCCGTCGAGAGGACCGCATGGAGGTTCGTGGTGCCGAGCGCCTGGACCAGCATCACCATCGTCAATTCCTTGCGCAGCACCCCGAAAATCAGCGTCACGCCCACGGCGGGCGGCAAGCCGAGGACCCTGGTGAGCGGCGAGAGAGCCATATTGAGGACACGATCCCAATGCCAATACTCGGCGAGACCCAATACGGCGCTTCCCCCGATCAGCAACGGCCAGCTCACGACAACGAATTCCCTCAGGCGCAGCCACACTTTGCGCGCGGTCATGCGCAGCGAAGGCCACTCGTAGCGCGGCACTTCGAGGATCATACCCATGCTGACTTCCGGCCACAGCCTGGCCAGCAGCCAGCCGGAAGCGAACACCACTAAGGCGTTGAAGGCAAAGATGGTCAAGGCCCACGCCGGCCCCAAATAAAAAGCGGCCAGGGCGAAAATCACCGTCGAGCGCGCCGAGCACGGCACCAGCGTGGCCAGGACGGTGGCGAGGAACCGGTCGCGGCGCGAAGGCAGCACGCGAGTCGCCAGACATGCCGGCACGCTGCAGCCGTAACCGAGCACCACGGGCACGACGGAGGTGCCGTGAAGGCCGATGCGGTGGCAGAGGCCGTCGAGCAGGTAGGCGATGCGAGGCAAATAGCCGGTGTCTTCAAGCAGGGCAAGACCAAACAGAAAGGGAATCAGATACGGCAGAACGATCGCGGCGCCGCCCACGAAGCCGTCCCACAAGCTGCTCGCCAAGGCGTAGGCAAGCGCGTGATGGCCGAGCCCCGCGGTAACGGGCGCGAAAGCGGCGCCGAGCGCGCCGAGCAGCTCCTTTTCCGTCCACCGTCCAATCCCGAAAACCGCCCAAAACAGGCTGCCAAGCACCAATACCAGGAACACGTAGCCCCAGAAGGGATGGGTGAGGAGGTCGTCGAGCGCCTCGCGAAAATCGGCATGGGGCCGCCCCGCGCTTACCGTTTGCTCCGCCAGAGCCGCAGCCCGCTCTCGCCGCTCCCGCACGACAACGTCGTCGAGCGCGTGACCGTGCGCTTGTGCGAATTCCTCGCCTACCCTGCCGGCCAATTCACGCGCCTCGGGACCCGCCTGGCCGAGAATATCCTCGTCTTTTTCGAGGAGTTTCACCGCCAGGAATCGCGCGCCAGCCCGTGACCCGGAGCCACTCGCGATGCCTCGCTCCAGGCGGGAGATCGCGCGCTCGGTCTCCGCGGTCCAACCCGAAGACGTGACGGGCCCCGGAACGAGATCCGGCGGGGCCATGACGCGCGAGAACAGTTCGCGCACGCCGACGCCGCGCGTGGCAATCGTTTCCACCACCGGCGCGCGCAGCTCTTGGGAAAGTTGCGGAACGCGAATCGCCATCCCCTTCCGGTGCGCCTCATCCATCATGTTCAGGCTCACCACCATCGGGACGCCGAGTTCCTGAAGCTCGAGCGTCAGCTCGAGGCTGCGGCCGAGAAGCGACGCGTCTACCACGTTCACAATCACGTCAACTTCCCTGCTGAGAAGGAATTGTTTCGCGGCCTTCTCCGTCGGACTCGATGCGCTGAGGGAGTAGATTCCAGGGACGTCGATCAGTTCGATTTCGGCCCCGTTGACTCGAACCCGGCTCCAGGTGAGCCGAACGGTAGTGCCGGGATAGTTTCCCGTGGCGGAGCGGTAGCCGGCGACGGCATTGAATAGGGTGCTTTTCCCGCAATTCGGCTGGCCAATCAGCCCGACTCGCAGCACCCGGCCCGGCGTGGCGGCGCAACCCTGGCCGCATCCGGCGCAGCAGCCGCCAACCCGCTTGGGGAGGACGCTCAAGGCAAGATCCGCACGAGCACTCGGTGCGCCAGCCGCCGGCCCAGCGCCACCAGGGTTCCTTGAACGCGGACCAGGACCGGGCCTCCGAGCGGTGCCGACCGCTCCTTCCGCAGCACCGCACCCACGAAGATCCCCAGATCGCCAAGCTGCCGCCGCGCTCCCCTGCCCGGAGGCAAATCCACCACTTCAGCGCGGTTCGCCTTGGGTAGCGCGTCAAGCGGGATGAGCGCGGCCGGTTTCTCTTCCTCGGAGAAAGAAGCCATCGGCTCGCCTAAGTGCGTCCATAAGATAGTTTCCATGTCGGACCCCGTCCGGTTCGTCCAGTTGCAACTGCTTTGCCGTTGTTACCGCGCCGAAAAAAGAAGCAACTCATTGATTGTGCAGTGGTTAGGTCCAGAGTTGGGGTGTTCAGCGGAGGCTGCCGCGTCAAATCGCGCAGGCTCACTCCCCAATAGCGTGATGAAACACTGTTGCAAAGAGCTGCCTAGGGGAAGCGGCTCCCGATCACCGCACGGACCTGCTTGAGCAGCTCTTCCCTACCGCTTTCGGCGTACGCTGCGGCGTCCACCGCGGGGTGGAATATCAACCGTATCTCGCCTGGCCGCAGCCAGGATTGGCCCCTAGCCAACACGCGCTCGGCTCCGAGGATAGTGATCGGAACGATCGGCCGTTTGGCGCGAATGGCAAGCAGGAAAGCTCCTCTTTTGAAAGGCAGCAGCCGGCCGTCGGGGCTCCGCGTCCCCTCGGGATAGATCACCATGGACCCGCCGCTTCGCAGGTGCTCGACTGCCAGGTCGGCACTCGAAGCCGCCGCTTCATGGCTGGCGCGGTCCACCGGGATAAAACTTTCCAGGCGCATCGCCCAGCCGAACAAGGGAATCCGAAACAGCTCCTGCTTCGCCATAAAGGCGACCTGGCGGGGAATGGAAACGAAGACGGCTATGGGATCCACGGCGCTGGTGTGATTGGGCATGAACAAGCAGGGTCCGGGCGGGATGTTTTCGCTGCCCTCGATGCGCCTTCGAACGCCTCCGAGGGCCAGCGACCAGCGCAGGGCAAGCTTTGCGGCCGAGTAAAAGGGACCGGCCGTTCCCGCAACCCAACCCAGCAGGAGCAACGGGATCCCAATCGCGAGCGCGAAGAGCGCGAGAAACGCCAAAGCAAGAGTTGTGCGCAGCATTCAGTTTGTAGTGCCCTGTAGCAGGCCAGTCAGGATTCGGTCCTGCTTCGGAGTGGGATTCGGGAGCGGCGCGACGTGGTACACCGTTTCGGTCCGGCTGCCGAAGGTGAGTGGCAGAGTCAACTGCCGGCTGGCGCGAGCCACGCGGACTTGGATCGTTTGGCCGGGTTGGTATTGGCGAAGCCAAAGGGCAGCGAAGCGTGGCAGCGGCGCGCCGCCAGCCGAAAGCACCACGTCACCCTCCTGGATTCCCGCTGTTCCGGCGGGCCCGCCCGGCGCGACGCTCGTAACTTCCGTTCCCCCGCCGGGGCCGGCCTCCCACTGGAATCCCGGATCGGCTTGCGGTACCGCTTGCGTTTGGACTCCCAGCCCCGCCAGAGCGAGCATCGCGTTCCAAGGTATTTCCGTCGTGCCGGAAACGTAGTTCCTAAAGAAGCTGGCCAAGCTCCGGCCCGCGACGTGGTCGGCAGCGGCTTCGATATCCGCGGTGCCGTGATAGAAGCGGTGCTGCTCGGGAAACTCCGCGTAGAGGTAGCGCATCACGTCGTCGAGGCTCTTGTGGTTCGCTGTGGCGTCGCGGATCAACAGATCGAGCAGGATGCCGTCGAGTTCTCCTTTGTTGTAATACGAGATGCTGCGATCCGGCCGGCCGTAGAACGGATAGCTGTCGAACCAGGTGTCCAGGCTCGATTCCTCCGCGCTCTGCCACAACCGCGCCGGCCGGGACTGGAGTTCGGTAATGAGCTGGCCCAGATGCTGGTAATACTGTTCCGGGGTCCACAGACCCGAGCGAAGCATGGTATAGGCGCCATAGGTGCTCGTCACGCCCTCGGCAAGCCAGAGCGACCGCGTCCACATCGGGTGCTCGTAGTCGTAAGGGGTGAGCGATTGCGGCCGAATGCGTTTCACGTTCCACAGGTGGAAGAACTCATGCGCGGTCACCGCGGGAATCTGCGAAAAATCGAATACGGCGATGGCCGTGCCGTTGGCGTGCTCCATGCCGCCTCCGCCGGCTCCCGGCCCGATATGGTAGATGAAGAGGTACTCGCGGAAGGGAGCGCCGCGCATCAGCTTGGTTTCGTAGCCTACGATCTTCCGTAGCGAATCTTCGAGCTGGCTTCGATCCCATTTGGCCCCGCCCATGGCGTCCACGGCCACGCGGAAGCGCGCGCCGTCTTCGACGAACCGGAATTCGGCAAAACCGCCGATCTCTGCCGGCGCGTCGGTCAGCAAATCGTAACTGCCCGCGAGATAGCAAGCCTGCCCGGGGCAATTCGCGGCTTTCGCCAGCTCGAGGGCAACCCGCCAATCCGCGGGCATGCCCGCGAACTCTACTTCCACGGGCTCGGCGCGGCGCGCAGGAACGTAGAACAGGATCTCGGCGAAATTGATGAACGCGTGGTGCTCGTCAAGCTGGCTGCTGAATGGGCCGGGATCATCCCAATAAACGCGGTAGCGGATTTCGACCGTGCCGCTGGCGCCGATCCGCCAGGTATCACCCGTGAGGGCTTCGACTGCCAGCGGTTTTCCGCCTTCGCTGGCGCGGACGTACTCGACGCGCTCGGCGAAATCGCGAATCACATAGGTTGCGTTCCAAGCGGGCATGGCCACGACGACGCTTCCGCGGACGTTCGGCACCGTCATCGTGACGTGGAACAAGTGCGCGGACCGGTCCACGAGCGATACCTGATAACGAATCTGCGCCCGCGCGGGTGTGGCGAGCGTCGCGAACAGCGCCAAACACAAGAGCAGCGGAACGCGAACGCCGAGAAGATTGCGAAACGCGAAACTCGAAACGCGAAAATCGAAAAGCGGAAAAGCCACGCCGCCCCCTTGTTTCGACATCGGCCCAATCCTCACGGCTCACCCCCGTTCGCCAAACTCCAAGCCGCCCATTCTCCCTCACGTCTGCCCGCGAGAAAAGCATTGGTAGCACAGACTCCCGTCCCGAATCCCGTCCCGAAGCTTCGGGATTCGGGACGGGAGTCGGGACCTGCCTGTCGCTTAGGCCCGTTGGCCCGCGGAACCCTATGGCAGCCGTCTGGGTGCCCCAGGCGCCATCCTTGCGCCTGGGGACTGGGCTTTCGACCCTGGGCAGGCTCAAGGTGACGCGACCCCGAAAAGCGCGCCTCTACGCGTGGCAAAGAAAGTGACAGGCGGCGAGAGAGCCGCTGCTCGTGATCGGCAGGAGTAGCACAGGCATTCCTGCCTGTGCGCTTTTAAGGCGACGCGCGCCGAAAAGCGCACAGCCAGGTCCCGAATCCCGAACGTTCGGGACGGGAGGCTGTGCCACTCGCCACCAAGCGCTGGCCTCCCGTTTTCGCAGGAATGGTCGGGAGCGTGCGCCGTCGCTCCAATTCTTTCGGTCGGGATCCTGGCCCCATACTGAGCGGGTAAATCGCCAGGAAATATGCGAGACTCTCCGGTGGGCCGTATCCGGCCAGGGCGTGCAGGCGGGGGCAGGAGGCGGAATGAAGGATCTCTGGCGAGACGTTCGGATGGGCGTGCGCTCGCTTTCGAAGAGCCCCGGCTTCACGATTGTCGCATTGCTGACCCTCGCGCTAGGCATCGGCGCGAATACCGCTATCTTTAGCGCGGTCGATCGCCTTCTCCTTCATCCCCTGCCCTATCCGCGGCCTGATCGGATCGTTTCGATTTCGCGCACCGGCAGCCTGCGCGTGCCGAAACGGACCGCAATCCCTGCCGGCAGAAATGCGCCGGCACTGCTTCGCTCGACCACTCAGCCGGCGCCGGGCGCTCGGCCGCGTCCGAAAGAGAAAGCTCTCCCAGCGCCCAGTCACGAGCGCGCGATGGGAAGTGGTCCCGCTCCTTCCCCTGGAGGTAAAGGCGAAATCTTCTTCGGCCGGATCCTGCCCGGCCAGCCTGCTCCCGCTCCTCCTGCAGGCAGCAAACAGCCCGTCGCCGAAGGCTCACTGCCCGCGGTGAAACAGGGGTTCGCGCCCTCCCGGGCGCCGCGCGGCCCCGTCCGGCAGCGCACGATCGTAAATGAGTCACGCGCAAGTCAGGGAAACAAACGGCTGATCATGGGTTTTTCCTATCCTGACTTCGAGGACTTGCGCGGCCAGGTAACCGCTTTCGAGGAAGTCGCCGCATTCCATCCTGGTCGGGTCACGCTCACCCAGCGCGGGCAGGCCGCTTCGCTCTCAGAGGTTGTGTCCAGTGCGTCCCTCTTCCGGCTCTTGCGGGCGCAGCCCATTCTCGGCCGCCTTTACACTTCCCGAGACGACCGGGAAGGCGCGGCGCCGGTCGCGGTAATCGGCGAAGGTCTCTGGCGCGCACGTTTTAGCGCCAGCGCGACCGCGCTCGGCCAAACCATCGAGCTGGACAGTCACGCCTATACCGTCATCGGCGTTTTACCGGCAAAGATCCAGTTCCCGCCACTGGCTTCCCCAGCCGACGTCTGGATACCGCTAGTCTCCGAACCCGATGCGGAACTCGCAACGGCACGGCATGCGCGCGGCCTCATGTATTTGCAGGTGCTGGGCAGGCTGAAGGCCGGCGTCAGCCTCGAGCAGGCCAACGCCCAGTTAGCCACCATCGCCGATAGGCTCACCCGGAGCTACCCGCTGGAACCGGCCTCCGGAATGAGCGCCGTGCCGCTCGCGGAGCAGCTTGTTAAGGATTATCGGCTCGGCTTGCTCGTTTTGCTCGCGGCCGTGGGGCTGGTGCTGCTCATCGCCTGCGTGAACGTGGCGAATCTTCTGCTGGCGCGCGCGACGATCCGCGAGCGCGAGTTGGCGTTGCGTCTCGCTCTTGGCTCGGGCCGCGCGGGAATCGTCCGCCGGATGCTCGTCGAAAGCATCGAGCTGTCCGTGGCTGGCGGCGCCCTGGGCGTCTTCTTGGCCTATCTGGCCGTAGCCGTCTTCGAAGCACATCTGCCGCCCATGCTTCGCCAATTTCACGGCGTTTCCGTGAACGGGTCGGTGCTGGGATTCGCCGCTGCGGTTTCGATGGCCGCGGGAATCGTGATTGGTTTTCTTCCCGCCTGGCGGCTCTCCGATCTCCGCGTCAGCGAAACCTTGAAGCAATCCGGCGGAGGGCCGGGCGCAGATCGAGGCAAGGGCCGCCTGCGCGAAGCGCTCGTGATGCTCGAGGTGGCGCTCGCCGTCATTCTGCTCGCCGGGGCGGGCCTGCTGCTCCGCAGCTTTGGCAAGCTCGTAGCCGTGCCCCTGGGCTTCCAGCCGCAAGGGGTGCTGATGGCCCAGACGAACCTGTCCGCGGCCGGCTACAAGAATCAGGGGGAGTGGACGTCATTCGTCCAGACCGCGCTCGATCGTTTGCGCGCGCAGCCTGGCGTTCTCATCGCCGCGGCCGCAACGGCCCCGCCCATGAGCGGAATGCGCATGATGTTCACCTTCTCGATTCCCGGGCAGCCGCTTCCACCAGACCAGATTCCAACAACCGATTTTCGCGCCGTTTCTCCCGGTTATTTCGGTCTGATGCGCATTCCCCTGCTCCGCGGCAGGACCTTTGCCGATGCCGATACGCCAAGCTCGGCCCGCGTCTGCGTTGTGGACCAGGCGTTCGTCGCGCGCTATTTCCCGAATCTCGATCCGCTGGCGCAGCAGATCGTTACCGGCATGCCCTCAGCCCCTTGCCAAGTCGTGGGCGTCGTCGGCAACACGGTCGCAACCACCCTGAGCGCCGCGCCCAGCCCTACGATCTATCTCCCGTTCCAACAATCGCCGTTCTTCGCTCCCAGCTTCCTGGTGCGCACGGCGGGAAGCCCGGCCGTCCTGATCCCCGCGATGCGCGAGCAGATCCAGTCCCTGAACTCGTCGCTGCCCGTTCTGCCTGTCCCACTCACGACCCTGGTTGCCGGCTCCGTCGAGCAGGCGAGACTCCGCACCGAACTCGTCGCCGTCTTCGCGCTGCTCACCATCCTGCTCGCGGCAGTTGGCGTTTCGGGTGTGCTCGGCTATTCGGTAACGCGCCGCACGCAGGAAATCGGCGTTCGCATGGCTTTGGGCGCCACGCCCGGGGAAGTGGTTGGCTTGGTGTTGCGGGAAGGTCTGTTCCTGGTTGGCGTTGGCGCCGCTGTGGGGTTGGCGGGAGCGTTGGGGCTCACGCGCCTTCTGGCCAGCTTGATGTTCCACGTCAGTCCAGCCGATCTGCTGACGTACGTAACTGTCTCGCTCGTTCTGCTGGCTGTCGCGCTCCTCGCCTGCGCCTTGCCCGCGCTCCGCGCCGCCCGCGTCGATCCCACCGTGGCCCTGCGCTACGAGTGACTCGTCTGGCCCGTGATCCGTGACTCGTGGCCCGTGGCTCGTGATCCGCGGGGAGTAGCACAGGCATTCCTGATCTCATAACGCGGCCGGCTCCTCGCGCCCGGGTAGACTTGGTTGCATTCCGACCAAGGCTCGGGAGAAAGGAGCCGGGCCATGTGGATTATAGGCTGTGATTTGCACACAC
>JAJYLB010000005.1 GCA_021788095.1 Acidobacteriota bacterium
CCTCACCTTAGGACCCGCCTGACCCTGAGCGGATTGACCTTGCTCAGGAAACCTTAGGCTTTCGGCGACAGGAGTTCTCATCCTGTTTATCGCTACTTATGCCGGCAGAGTCTCTTCTGTGGCGTCAAGTGGTCCTCTCGGTCCACCTTCGAGCCCCACAGAATGCTCCCCTACCATCCCGTCTTGCGGCGGGATCCGCAGCTTCGGTCGCAGGCTTGAGCCCCGTTGGATTGTCGGTGCGCGATCGCTCGACCAGTGAGCTGTTACGCTTTCTTTAAAGGATGGCTGCTTCTAAGCCAACCTCCTGGCTGTTTTAGCGGTCACACGTCCTTTCCCACTTAGCCTGCTGTCCGGGACCTTAGCTGGCGGTCTGGGTTCTTTCCCTTTTGACCACGGAGCTTATCCCCCGTAGTCTCACTCCCGTGCTGCTGTCCGCGGCATTCGGAGTTTGATTGGATTCGGTAGGCTTGGTTGCCCCCTAGTCCATTCAGTGCTCTACCACCGCGGCAGATCGCACAAGGCTGCCCCTAAAGGCATTTCGGGGAGAACGAGCAATAACGGAACTTGATTAGCCTTTCACCCCTACCCTCAGCTCATCCGAGCTGTTTTCAACCAACAACGGTTCGGTCCTCCAGCCGCGGTTAAGCGGCCTTCAACCTGGCCAAGGGTAGATCGTCCCGCTTCGCGTCTATTCCCTCAGACTGGACGCCCTATTCGGACTCGCTTTCGCTGCGGCTCGCTTGCGCTTAGCCTCGCCTGAAAGAATAACTAGCCGGCTCATTAAGCAAGAGGCACGCCGTTAGGCCTTGACGAGCATTGCTGCCCGTCCATAGCCCTCCGACTGCTTGTAGGCATGCGGTTTCAGGTTCTATTTCACTCCCCTCGCAGGGGTTCTTTTCGCCTTTCCCTCACGGTACTGGTTCACTATCGGTCGCCAGCGAGTATTTAGCCTTGGAGGGTGGTCCCCCCAGTTTCCCACGGGATTTCTCGTGTCCCGTGGTACTCAGGAACCCGCTTCGGGTCCGGTAAGCTTTCGGTTACGCGACTTTCACGCTCTATGGCGGAGCTTTCCAGCTCCTTCACCTAGCCTCCGGATTGGTAACCCTACTGTTGCGGGCCCTACAACCTCCCGGTGCAAGCACCGGGATTTGGGCTGTTCCGGTTTCGCTCGCCGCTACTTCCGGAATCTCGGTTGATTTCTCTTCCTCCGGGTACTGAGATGGTTCACTTCCCCGGGTTGGCTCATGCCCGCCTATGGATTCAGCGAGCTGTGTCCGGTGTTCGCACCGGACGGGTTTCCCCATTCGGACATCCTCGGATCAACGCCTGCTTGCGACTCCCCGAGGCTTTTCGCAGCTGGCCACGTCCTTCTTCGCCTGCTGGCGCCAAGGCATCCACCGCACGCCCTTAGTAGCTTGACCATAAAACTTGCCCAGCGCGTCGCTCGTCGCAACCGCTGAACAAGCCTCTGGCCCGTTCCACATACGCCCTACTCGAGCTTGTTGTGGCTATCTATGCCTTTCTTGCAATTGTCAAAGATCTGCGACCCCGCGCCTGGCGAGGCTGACGACAAAAAAACCCGGCGTCGAGCGCCGGGTGAGTCCGCCACCCTGGTGGGCGGACTGACGCGAGGCTCGATGGGTTTCTATCCTGTGTTCGTAGGAAACCTCAGCTTGGATTTCCTCGGATAGGATGCCCTTTCGCAGGGGCAAACCAGAGCCAAGTATAGCAGTTTCCCCGAGCGAGTCAAGCCTGCTGCGGCCTGCGCTTTCCGCCCGCTCGCTGTGGAAATTCGCGCCACCTGTGCAAAACAATCGCGGCGCGGCCCAGCGCACGGGCTGTGGCAAGGGCTGAGTCGGCCCGGGGCCGCTGGCTAGAGCGGCGCCGGGCGTTCGCGGAACCAGCGCTGCACTTGCAACCGGGGATGGCAGGTACACATCGCGCCATAGAGCCCCAACTCGGCAGTTCCGCCCGGGCCGAGTTCTAGTATTCTATACCCTAAGGGCTCAGGCTCTATTACTTGTCAGGGGGAGACAACTGTGAACGCACCAGCAGGAGTTGAGTTGAGGCCGATCTGCCAGGCTTGCGGCGTCAGGTTCAGGTTGCGCCTGAAGCCCTCGTTGGGCGCCGGGAATGCGCCGCTTTGCGACGTCCCATGCCCCCGCCCCGGGTGTGACGGGATCGTAAAACTTGTTGTGCCCTCAAAACCGGTCTGGGTCGGGCCGGGGATCGTTGACTAGGTTCGGGGGAGCCGCGCCCCCGCCTGGGGGGAGACGAGGAAGGCGGTCAACGGCAAGGTAGACTCGAGGGGGATACTACATATCGCGCTTGTTTGCGAGCCTGTAAATGACCCTCGCCAAGGCCCGCCATCCCACCAGGAGCCACACGAAGGACAGGAACCCTGCCGCGATCCTAACCGCCAGCCAGGGGCCTGGCCGAAGAGCCCAGTAGGCGGAGAGGGCGGACAGCGTGCTCGTTTGCATCTTCGCCTGTTGCAGTCCGATGCTTTCGATTGGGGCCTTCCGTCGGGATCCCGTCCGCGTGCGCGAGATCATCGAGCGCGCCAGCCGCGAAATCGAATCGCCCGGTGCCGGCTCCGAAATCCCGAGCGTTGTGTAGGTGCCCCACCCTCGCGCAGCTCGCAAGGGTGGGAGTTTTTAGGCGACGCCGCCCTCCCGAGCGGGACTGCTCGCCGCCGGTCCTGTTGGACGCACAGGGAACCTTTTCCGCGCGGGGAGCAACATATGTAGAGAGGCGGGGTTAAAACACGTAGGCGTGGTGTTTGCCGCCACGCGCTCGTCGGGTCCGGGGAGTTCGGCGCCTGCGTCTTTCAACCTGAGAGCGCTGGAATCCCGGCGAGGAGGAATGTCGTGAAGCGCGCTCTGCTCCTGGTTTCCGCGCTGTGGGTGATGCTTGCCGTTCCGCTTTCCGCCGCGGCTTCCCTGGGCGGCGACCGGAACTCGGTCGAAGCCGACCGCGTGTTTCTGAAGGCGACGCTCGAGCAAACGGCGAAAAGCAACTACTCCGTCGAGCGTATCCAGGTTCCCAATGGAGTCGTGGTCCGCGAGTATGTTTCTCCGGCGGGAAATGTTTTCGCCGTGGCTTGGCAAGGGCCCACCCGGCCCGATCTTCGCGAGATTTTGGGCGCCTATTTCCCGGTTTTTCTCAAAGCCGTTCCCCCGAAGATGAACTTCCGGCTGCTGCGCGGGCCGGTGCGCATTCAGGCGAATGGGCTGGTGGTGGAGATGGCCGGACACACGCGGTGGCTCATCGGCCGCGCCTACCTCATCCCGATGCTGCCCGCGGGCGTTAGCGCGAGGGAAATCCAATGACCGGGGCGAGGCAAGCGCTCGCTTTCGCGGCGGTTGCGGTTGCCCTTTCGCTCGCCGGCTGCGGCGGGCAAGACTCCCGCTCGATCATCGGGCCTCCGCCTTCTTCCACGGCAAACGTGCAGGCCATCCAGGTGAACACCGGCCCCACCGCACAGGCGGGCGACTATCCGTACACCAACGGAGCGTTCACCAGCGTCACCCTGTGCGTGCCCGGCACCACCACTTGCCAGACGATCGGCGGGATTCTCGTCGATACGGGTTCGGAGGGCTTGCGCGTGCTCAACTCGGCGTTGACGCTCTCCCTACCCCAGCAAACCCAGGGTGGCAATCCCGTGGGTGAGTGCTTCCCCTTCGTTGGCGCCGTGACTTGGGGCCCGGTCGAGTCAGCCGACGTCGAGATGGCTGGCGAAAAAGCCAGCGGCGTTCCCATCCAAGTGATCGGAGGTTCGGGGTCTTTTTCCGCCGTGCCCTCGCCTTCCTGCACGGACATGGGCGCGCCCGAACAGGATTTGTACGATTTGGGCGCGAACGGCATTTTGGGAGTCGGGCCCTTCGCGCAGGATTGCGGCTCGGGGTGCATGACGAATGGTTCGAGCAATCTCGGGTGGTATTACGCCTGCCCGTCCTCCGGCTGCCAGCAAACTACCGAGAACCTTGCGAATCAGGTGGTGAACCCGGTGGCGGATTTCTCCACCGACAACAACGGCGTGGTGATCGTGTTGCCCGCGATCACCTCCTCTCCTCCGGTCGCCACCACGGTGAACGGCTCCCTGATCTTCGGTATCGGAACGCAGTCCAACAACAAGCTGGGCAGCGCCACCGTCTTCCAAGCCGATCCGAACACGGGGAACATCTCGACCGTATTCAATAACGTCACGTACAACGGCGTGAGCTTCCTCGATAGCGGCTCGGGCGCCAACTTCTTCGCGGATCCGACGACGGCGAATATTCCGGCCTGCTCCAACAGCAACACCAGCGGATTGTATTGCCCGTCAAACGACCAAGGCTTTTCCGCGACGAATTTTGGCGTTAGCGGCACTTCCGGCACCTTCACGTTTACCGTCGAGAACGCCGACAACCTGTTTAGCCAGTATTCCACCTCGGCCGCTTTTGGCGATCTTGGTGGTCCGTCCACGACGACGGCCGGCCCCAGCAACTACGACTATTTCGATTGGGGCCTGCCGTTCTTCTACGGCCGCACGGTCTTTACGGCCATCGAAGGGATTGGCACGCCCGCCGGTCCCGGCCCCTATTACGCCTACTGATCATCGCCGACGAGCCGCCAGTGGCCCGGGCATTTCTGCCCGCGCGCTCGCCTCACGGACGCCACTGGCAAATGTGCCCGTACTGCGGTCGCCCTGCTCGCGCGCTTCGATGTGCGCGCCGAGGTTGCCCCCGGTGGCACCGGCGCGGGTGCCCCACCCGTAACTCCTACGGGTGGGGCCGGCTGAGCCACTTCTCCCGAGGAATACCCGGGCGCAGCCGAACGCCCAGGGTGCCGCAACTTTCACAACCTCTCGCGGGGGTAGGCCCGCGCAGGCACGGGTTGCGAATGGCTGCGGCCCCATTCCCGGCGACGCTCGTCAGTCTTCCCGATGCTCTCAGGGCCCTGTGTACCAGTTAGGCAATAGACACTATTTACTTCAGAGTTACCTACCCGCCTGCCGTTATCCTCTCGTTGAATCGACTGGAGTTGCCATGATTCGAAGGGTTCTGACCTGGGCGCTAGGGACGATGCTCGCCCTGCCGCTTCCCGCGGCCGCTTCCCTGGGCGGCAACCTGAACTCGGTCGAAGCCGACCGCGCTTTTCTTCGCGGAACCCTCGAGCGCACGGCGGCGACCGGCTATTCCGTCCGGCAGATCAGGATGCCGAACGGGGTGGTCGTGCGCGAGTACGTTTCCCTTGCCGGGAATGTGTTCGCGGTGTCTTGGCAAGGCCCCACGAGGCCCGATCTTCGCGAGCTTCTGGGACCCTATTTCGAGACCTACATCCAATCCATTCCCCCGAAGATGAAGTTCCGGCTGGTCCGAGGGCCGGTGCGCATCGAGGCGAATGGGCTGGTGGTGGAAATGGCCGGCCACGCCCGGTGGCTGATCGGGCGCGCCTACCTCACCACGATGCTGCCCGCAGGTGTTAGCGCGAGGGAAATCCAATGACGGGGGTCAGGCAGGCACTCGCTTTCGCGGCGGTGGCGGCCGCCCTCTCGCTCGCCGGCTGCGGCGGTGGCAGATCCACTTCGATCGTAGGACCTCCGCCTGCTGTGACTTCCCCAGCGAGCATGCAGGGGAACGTGCAGCCCATTCAAGTCAATACCGGCCCCACCGCGCAGGCGGGCGACTATGCGTACACCAACGGCGCGTTCACCAGCATTACCCTGTGCGCGCCGGGCACCGGCACTTGCCAGACGATCGGCGGCATTCTCGTCGATACGGGCTCGGTAGGACTCCGCGTGCTCTCGTCCACCTTGACGATCTCCCTGCCCCAGCAGACGCAGGGTGGTAATGCAGTGGGCGAGTGCTATCCCTTTCCTGGCGCCGTCACGTGGGGTTCGGTGGAGACGGCCGATGTCGAGATGGCGGGAGAGAAAGCCGGCAGCGTGCCCATCGAAGTGATTGGAGGCACGGGATCCTTCTCCGCGGCGCCCCCTCCCTCCTGCACGGCTATGGGCACGCCGGAGCAGAACTTGTCCGAATTGCACGCGAACGGAATCTTGGGAATAGGATCGTTCGCGCAGGATTGCGGCCTGGGCTGCGCGGCGAGCGGGGCGAGCAACGTTGGTTATTACTATTCCTGCTCGTCGTCGGGCTGCCAGGCGACTCCCGAGGACCCCGCCGACCAGGTGGCGAACCCCGTGGCGGACTTCTCCACCGACAATAACGGCGTAGCGATCGAACTGCCCGCGATCACCTCCTCTCCTCCCGTCGCCAGCGCGGTGAACGGTTCCCTGATCTTCGGGATTGGCACCGAGTCCAACAACCAACTGACCGGCGTCACCGTCTACGAAGCCGACCCCAACACGGCCAACATTTCCACCGTTTTCAAGGGCGTCTCCTACACCGGGGTCGCCTTTCTCGACAGCGGTTCGAGCGCGAATTTCATCGCCGATCCAACGACGACGAATATGCCGATCTGCAGCCGCTACATGGTCTACTGCCCGTCGGCGGCGGTGAATTTTTCGGCAACCAACGTCGGTGCTACGGGGACCTCCGGCAGCTTCACGTTTACCGTGGATAACGCTGATAACCTGCTTACCCAGGATGCGGGCAATGCCGCCTTTGGCGATCTGGCGGGCCCGTCCACGACGACGGCCGGCCCCAGCAAGTACGACTTCTTCGATTGGGGCCTGCCGTTCTTCTACGGCCGCACGGTCTTTACCGCCATCGAAGGCCGGAGCACGCCCGCCGGCCCCGGCCCCTATTACGCCTACTGATCCTCGCCGACGATCTCGCGCAGGAAGGCGAGGTAGCTCTCGAAGGCGCGCCGCCCGGCTTTGGTGAGCCGCACGCGGGTGCGCGGCTTTTTGCGCACGAACTCCTTTTCAACCTCGATATACGCCGCCTGCTCGAGCGTGGCGATATGGGCGCCGAGATTGCCGTCGGTAGCGCCGACGATCGCGCGGAGCCGCGTGAATTCCAGATACTCCCGCGGCGGCGGCGCCCGCAGCGCTGCCATGATTTTCAGCCGGATGGGTTGGTGGATGGCGGGGTCGGGCTGGTCCATGGCTCAAACTCCCCGCATCCAGAATCCGCCGAGAATCAGCGCACCGCCGCCCACCGCGGCCATCCACAACACGAAATGCGCCGGCGACAGCCAGAAATAGCCGCCCAGGGTGAGCGCTCCCACCCCGATACCCACCAGGGCGATTCGCACACCACTCGTAAGGATCCCGACAAGTATGTAGAGGAAGGCTATCAGGAGCGGGACCACGGCGGCGGCTTGCTCGCCGGACTGCGGACGCAGGACCGTGAACAGCGCCGTGATGAAGAGAAACGCGACGACGAACATCGCCCCGAACCGCCAGTTGGCGCTCGCTGACTTGCCCCCGGCTCCGCGGCGGCCTATCCCCCAGCTTCCGAGAAAGCCGATCGGTACCAAAATCCACCAAACGATGCCCGCCTCCTTGGGCCAGGCGTAGGTTGCCCCGTAGCCGAGGATCCAGATGACTCCCCACAGGAACAGGTGCGGGGAAGCCTTGCGGTCGTGATAAGCGGTGGCGCTGCGGTGGCGTGCGCGCTGAATCTCCTCTAAGGCGTCGGCGGCTTCTTGGGGGGGAAGGGTCATGGCGTTCGGCCTCCTAATACTAGAGTACTCTATTGTACAGAGAACTCCACGTCAAGCGATTTTTTTACGCGCCGCCGCGAGCCGCCCGTGGCGCGGGCATTCCTGCTCGCGCGCTTCTGGTAGCACAGCCATTCCTGGCTGTGCGCTTTTCTTTCCCGCGCCGCTCCCAAAACCGCACGGGCAGGAATGCCTGTGCTACACAATCGTAAAAGCGTGCTTTTCTGACAAACCTCCTAGGCAAACGGCGCGGGGAGTGATACAAACGCGGCGATGCCCACCCGCGTTCCCTCGCGCGATCCGGCCCGGGAAGAGCGCGCCAACCAGCGCAACGCCGTTCTCGCCGGTTTCCTCGGCTGGACGCTCGACGCCTTCGATTTCTTCCTTCTGGTCTTCGTGCTCGTGCCGATCGGAGCGGAATTTCACCGGTCGGTGCCCGAAATGGCGCTGGCGCTGACCGCTTCGCTCGCGTTCCGGCCGGTGGGCGCGGCGATTTTCGGGCTCCTGGCCGACCGCTGGGGCCGCCGCCTGCCGCTCATGTTGGACATCGTTTTCTACGCGGCAATCGAAGTGCTCTCGGGCCTCGCGCCCAACTACACCGTCTTCCTGATCCTCCGGGCGCTCTACGGAATCGGGATGGGCGGGGAATGGGGCGTGGGAGCGTCGCTGGCGATGGAATCGGTGACGCCGAAATGGCGCGGCGTCCTTTCCGGCGTTTTGCAGGAAGGCTACGCCTGCGGCTATCTGCTCGCCGCGCTCGTCTACGGCTCCGTTTTCCCCCACTGGGGTTGGCGGCCGCTCTTTTTCATTGGCGGGCTGCCCGCTCTGCTCGCGCTGTTCGTCCGGGCGAAGGTGAAGGAGCCGGAAGCCTGGAAGCAGTCGCGCACGAGGGACTGGAAGCAGTACGGACAGGCGATTCGGCGGAACTGGAAGCGGTTTGGTTACATCGTGATCTTGATGATGGCGATGAATCTGATCTCGCACGGAACCCAGGACCTGTACCCGACGTTCCTGAGCGCCCAGCGACATTTCCATCCGCACGCCGTCGCCACCCTCACCATCATCTCGATGGTGGGAGCCATCCTCGGCGGGCTGGCGTTCGGCCTGCTGAGCGACCGGCGCGGGCGCCGTCGCGCCATGTTGGTAGCGGTGGTGACGGCACTCGCAGCGATCCCGCTATGGATTTACGCGCCGACCTTGCGCTGGCTGGCGGTGGGAGCCTTCCTGATGCAGTTCATGGTGCAGGGCGCGTGGGGAGTGATTCCCGCGCACCTGAACGAATTATCGCCCGGCGCGCTGCGCGGGTTCTTTCCCGGCTTCGCTTACCAGCTAGGCGTGCTCCTGGCCTCGGGCGTGCAGACCCTCGAAGCTTGGATGGCGGTGCGCATGGCCATGGGCTACGCGGAAGCGCTGGCGCTGGTGGGAGCCGCGGTGCTGATCTTGGGGGCGGTCGCGATCGCCGCGGGACCCGAGGCGCGCGGCGTCTCCTTCGTTTCCCCTTCGTCAGGCGAAGCCTGACCCGGCCCTGCGGCATCGTTAGAACGTGGAATCCGCTACAATCGAAAGATCCGGCAACCAGCCCTGAGGAGTGCAGAATGGCCGATAGCGTTAAAGCCGTCGTCGCTTCGGACGAAGTCCGGAGAATCGCCGAGAAGGCCCGCCTGCTCGGCATTCATTCGATGCGCATGACCACCGCCGCCGGGTCCGGCCATCCCACCTCGTGCCTTTCCTGCGCCCAGCTCGTAGCGGGAATTTTCTTCCACGCCATGAATTGGGACCCGCAGAATCCCGATGCGCCGGCGAACGACCGGTTCGTGCTGTCGAAGGGGCACGCGGCGCCCATCCTCTACGCAGCGCTCGCCGAAGCGGGAGTTTTTCCCGTGGGCCGGTTGCTGACGCTGCGGCAGTTCTCGAGCGAACTCGAAGGCCATCCCACCCCGCGGATACGCGGCGTGGACGCCGCTACCGGCTCGCTCGGCCAAGGACTCTCGGTGGGCCTCGGGCTGGCGCTCGGCGCGCGGATCGAGAGCCGGCCGCTCCGGGTCTACGTGCTGCTGGGCGACGGCGAGATGGCGGAAGGGAACGTTTGGGAAGCGGCGGCGCTCGCCGCGCACGAGAAACTCGATCGTCTCGTCGCCATCGCCGACGTGAATTCGCTCGGCCAGAGCCAGCGCACGATGTATTCCCACGACGCCGAAATCTATCGCCGGAAATTCGAATCGCAAGGCTGGCAGACGGAGGTGATCGACGGGCACGACGTCTCCCAAGTTCTCGCCGCGCTCGACCGCGCGCAAGCGGCGAAGGCGCCCTACGCCATCGTCGCGCGCACCATTAAAGGGCACGGGATCAGCTTCCTCGCGGATAAGGAGGGCTGGCACGGCAAGCCGTTGAGCGAAGAGGAACTCCAGCGCGCGCTCGCCGAAATGGGTAATGTTCCCCCGGCCCCGCCGGTCGATACCCGCTCCTACGCCCGCGAAATCGTTCCTCCCAAAGCCGATTTCCCCGCGCCTCCCCTGCCCTCCTACCAACTCGGGCAGATGGTGGCGACGCGCGTGGCTTTCGGCGACGGCTTGGCCAAGCTGGGCCAAGTGTGTCCCGGCGTCGTCGCGCTCGATGGCGACGTCCAGAACTCCACCTTCACCGAAACGTTTCGGAAGGCCTTCCCTTCGCGCTTCTTCCAGGGCTTCATCGCCGAGCAGAACATGGTCGCCGCCTCCGTAGGCTTTTCCGCCCGCGGCTGGATCCCCTTTGCGGCGACGTTTGCCTGCTTCCTCGGCCGCGCGTTCGATCAGACGCGGATGGCGGCGATCAGCCGCAGCCACATCAAGCTCGCCGGCTCCCACTGCGGCATATCGATTGGGGAAGACGGCCCCTCCCAAATGGGTCTCGAAGATCTGGCCGCGATGCGCGCCCTGCCCGGTTCCACCGTCCTCTACCCATCCGATGCGGTTTCCGCGGAGCGGCTGGTGGAAGTGGCGGCTCGGCGGCCGGGCATCTGCTATCTCCGCACCACGCGGCCCAAGACCGCGGTCCTCTACGGGAACGACGAGCCGTTTCCCGTGCCGGGATTCAAGACGCCGCGTCGCGGCGAGAACGATCGCGCCGCCATCGTCGCCGCGGGCATCACCCTCTACGAAGCGCTCAAGGCCGCCGACGAACTCCAGGAGCAGGGCATCGCCGTGCGCGTGATCGATCTCTACTCCGTCAAGCCCATCGCCGCCGCCGCACTCGGCGCCGAGGTGCGGGCAGCGGGCAGCCGCGTCGTGACCGTCGAAGACCACTACGCCGAAGGCGGCTTGGGCGAAGCCGTTCTCTCCGCCCTGGCCGCGGCCGGCACGCCGCTCGCGGGTGCGCGCCTGCTCGCCGTGCCTCGCGTCCCGCACTCCGGCAAGGACGCGGAGCTGCTCGAAGCGTTCGGCATCTCCGCCCGGCACATCGCCGACGCCGTTCGCGCCCTGCTCTGATCGACCGGACGCTGCCGGCAACACATTCCCACGAATTTTTGTGGCGCGCGGAGCCGGTTTCCCGGCAAACTTCGGGATTGCCGCTACCAGCGGCTCCTTTACCATGCCGGATTCGAGCGCCAATTCGCCCTCCCTCCCGCGGCCGTCGCCGCTCGTGCTCGATCTGCCGACGCGCGAAACGGCGCCGCCCGCCACGCCGCTCGGCCGGTGGTTTTCGAGCGGCGGCCGGCTGGACGAGCCGGAAAGGATCGAGCGCGGGTACCCTTGGTACCAAGTCGTTTGCCTGACCGGCGTGGACTACTTCTCCTCCCTGGCCTATCAGGCCGGGATCGCCTTGCTGGCGGCGGGAGCGCTGGCTCCGGTGGCGACGCTGGTCCTGGTGGCCGTGACCTTGCTGGGCGCCCTGCCCGTCTATAGCGCGGTGGCCCCGCGCTCGTTTGTAGGGCAGGGCTCGATCGCCATGCTCGAAAACCTGCTGCGGGGCTGGCGATCGAAGATTTTCGTGCTTGTGCTTCTGGGGTTTGCCGCCACCGATTTCGTGATCACGATGACTCTTTCGGCGGCCGATGCCGCGCGGCATGCGGTGGAAAATCCCTACCTGCATCCCTGGCTCGGCCACCACCAGTTCGGCTTGACGGTGGGATTGCTGCTCGTTCTGGCAGTGGTGTTCCTTCTCGGGTTCCGCGAGGCCATTGAAGTCGCCTTGGCGGCCGTGGCGCCGTTTCTCGCGCTGAATCTGATCGTTCTGGCGGCGGGCATGGTGCGGATCCTGCACCAGCCCGAAATCATCGCTCGGTGGCAGCTCGCTCTGCACCTCCACGGAGACTGGACGGGAATCGTTCTGGCCTCGGCCATCGTGTTCCCGAAACTGGCCCTCGGCCTGAGCGGATTCGAGACGGGCGTTTCCGTGATGCCGCTGGTCAAGGGAGATGCGGCGGACTCCGGCCGGCCGATTCCCGCCGGACGCATTCGCAACACCCGCAAGCTGCTAGCCGCCGCGGCCGTCATCATGGCGATCTATTTGCTGCTTTCGAGCTTCGTCACCGCGCTGTTGATTCCTCCCGCGGCCTACGCGGCCGGGGGCCCGGCGTCCGGCCGCGCACTTGCCTGGCTCGCGCACAACTTGCTGGGCGACGTCTTCGGCGCCATCTACGATTTCTCGACGATCCTGATTCTATGGTTCGCCGGGGCGTCGGCCATGGCCGGGCTGATCAACCTCATTCCGCGCTACCTGCCGCGGTTCGGCATGGCGCCGCGGTGGGTGGCCTTCCGCCGGCCGATGGTCGCGGTGTTGCTGGCCGCCGACCTTCTGGTGACCTGGGTTTTCCACGCCAACGTGGATGCCCAAGGGAACGCTTACGCCACCGGCGTGCTGGCGCTGATCCTTTCGGCCGCGGCGGCTGTGACCATCGCTTTCGTCCACGAGTTTCGCAAGGGGAGCACGCGCGACGTGGCGGGCGTCGAGCCCGCCGCGGGCGAACCGGCAGGGCGTCGTCGTGCAAGTCTCGTTCGGGCCGTCTTTTTCGCCCTCGTCACTCTGGTTTTCCTCTTCACCTTCTTCGCCAACGTGATCGAGCGGCCCGACGGCGCGATTATCTCGGCGATTTTCATCGCCGCCATTTTCACGCTCAGCGCCCTGAGCCGCTACCAGCGCGCCAAGGAGCTGCGCGTGGCCGGAATGGAATTCGTCGACGACGCTTCCGCCGACCTGTGGAAACAGCTCGCGGGGAAGAAGGTGGACCTCGCGCCCTCCCACGCCGCCGACCCCGCCTATCGCCACCGGAAGGCCGAGGAGTTGCGCGCCAATTTCAAATTGACGGCCCCGCTCGCCTTCCTGCACGTCAACCTGCTCGACAATCGCAGCGAATTCATCAGCCGACTGCGGGTCTCGGTGCGGAAAGAGGGCCACCATTACCTCATCGAAGTCTGGGGCGCCGTCGCCATCGCCAATACCATCGCCTTCATCACCGAGATGCTCGACCCCGCCGGCCTGTTCCTGATCCTCACCGGGCGCAACCTGATGCAGCAGTCCGTGCGCTACCTGCTGTCGGGCGAAGGCGAAGTGGGCTTGATGGTCTACGCGATTCTGGCGCGCTATTGGGAGGGGATCGGGAAGACGGCGGGCCGCCCCGCGCTCTTCCTCACCACCGCTTGAACTCCGCTGTGGTATCTTTGCCTTGCCCGAACAGCCATGGAAAAACCCGTACTCATCGGCGTCATCCCCGAAGCCGTCGTCATCGGTCCCCGGGACCAAGTTGTTTGGTATACGGACGCCGGCAACTTGAAAATCGAATTCGACCCGAACCGCTGCCCGTTCTCGTCGAACGTCTATCAAGCCCCGGCCGGCATCCGCGTCCTTAGCGGAACGCCGCGGCCCGGAGCGAAACCCGGTTCCTACAAGTACCGTGTCGCCATTGGAGAGATCGTCGTCGCCCGCGCCGAAGTGATCCTCACCGAACCGTAAGACCCTGGAAGCTATTTTCAAAACCTCCGTCTTCGGGGGTCGGAGCTTCAGCTCCGACAAAAATCAGCCGAAAAATAGGGGCTTTAGCCCCTGAAGGGGCCCGGCGGGAGGTTTTTAAATAGCTTCTAGCTCTGGCTGGGGTTGGTGAGCGACTTGAGGTTTTGCTCGCTGATGGTGAGCTGGCCGTCGCGCTTCATCTGATCTTCGAGCGCGCGACGGAACGCATCGAAGGCGCTGGTCTGCTCGTCGCCGAGCAGTTCCTGCCGGATGGAATCGCGCTGGCGCGCGAAATCGGCGTCGCTGGGCTCTTCGTGCGCGGTGATCGTGTAGACGATCCAAGTCTTGCCCGCCAGTTGCGGGCCCTCCACCGCTCCCACGGGCGCGGAAAAGGCGGCGAGAAACTGCCGCGCCGGCGCCCCCGCGACGGTGGTCAGCCGGGAGAAGTCGCCCGTCTGCACGGAGAGCCCCAGGGACTTGGCGACGGCGTCCAGCTTCTGCCCCTGCCGGAGCCGGGCCGCAACTTCACCCGCTTCGCTGCGGGCGAGATCGGCGGTCTTGGCGGCGAGGTAATCCTTCTCGACCCGGTCCTTCACCTCCGCGAACGCGCCCTGATGCGCGGGAATGATCTTGTTGACCGCCAGAATCAGCTCGCCCCGCGACGTGCGAATTGGCAAGCTCAACTGGCCCACGCTTTGCCCGAAGACCGCGTTGCGCACGTCCTGGTTGGCGCCCAGATCCCCCATCGGAGCCGTCACGGAGACCAGGGGCGTTTGGCCGGTCACGAGGTCGGGCTGCACCTGCGGCCCGAGCGCCGCCTCGACCGCGGCGAGCGACTGCCGGTTCGACGAGCGAACGACGCTCGCCATCTGCGCGGAAATCGCCTCGAGTTCGCTTTGCACCTTGTCGGTGAGCAGGGTTTGGAGGATCTGGTCTTTGACGTCGGTGAAGCTCTTGGTGTGCGCGGTCTCCTTGCCCAGCACCTTGATGATGTGGAAGCCGTACTGCGTTTGCACCAGACCCGACATTTGCCCCACGGGCAGGCTGAAGGCCACCTTCTCGAACGCGGGCACGGTCTGCTGGCGCACGATCCAGCCGAGGTCGCCGCCCTTGTCCTTGCTGCCCGGATCCTCCGAGTACTGCTTGGCGAGCTTCGAGAAGTCGGCGCCGTGCTGGAGCTGGTCGAGCACGCTCTGCGCCTTCTTCTTGATTTCGGCGATTTCCGCGTCGGTCTTGCCGATCGTCATGAAGAGGATGTGCTCGACGTGGACGCGGTCGGGAACCTTGTACTGGTTGATGTTCTGGTTGTAATCGGCGAGGAGCTGGTCCTGGGGAATGGTCGTGTTCTTCCGCAGCAGATCGAGATCGAGCAACAGGTAGTCGGCCGAGCGCTCCTCGGGAACCTGGTATTGGCTCTCGTGCGCCCGGTACCACGCCTCGAGATCGCTGTCCGCCGGCTGGAGCTTGGCGGCGAGCGCGCTGGGATCGACCGAGACGTAATCCATCTTGACCTTCTCGTTCCGCCGCTGGAACTCCTGCCGCACCGCCTCCGGACTGACCGTAATTCCCGCGGTCACCAGTTGCTGGAATTTCTGCTGGAGAATGCTCTGGCGGAGGTCGTCCTCGAAATCGGCCACGGAGAGGCCGAAGCCCTGCTGCACCAACGCAGCGTATTGCTCCGTGCCCACCCACTTCCCGTTGGGAAAGGCCTGGGGAAGGATGGCGCGAATCTGTTGGGCCAGCTCGGCGTCGCTCACGCCGATGCCCAGCCGCGCCGCTTCGACTTCGAGCAGGCGGTTGAACACCATGCGATCGAAAATTTGCTGGGCGTAAAAGCCGCGCATCTGATCGGGAATCGGCTGTTGCTGTGAAATCTGATTGAGCTGGCGCTGCACGTCGGCAACGGTAATCCGCTCGCCGGCCACGTCGGCCAGATTTCCCTCGCCGGAACTCAGCGGGGTCCGCGGCATCGGCACCAGATAGAGCAACATGCCGAACGACACCATCCCCAGGACCACCCCGAGGACGATCTTCACCATTAAGGTGCGACTGTGCAGATCAAACATAGGCCATCCGGAACGCAATTATAGTGAACGGCGCGAGAAGCGACAAACCGCCGCTTGGTCGGGCGGCGGGTTGGTAGCCGGTGGCGCGGTGCGGCATTCGGTCGCGAGCAGATCACCGCGTGGCCCGCCTTGAGACGCTCAGGGAAAGCCCCACACCCGGTCATTCCCGCGGAAGTGGGAACCCGCCCATGTCCGCCTGCCAGATCAAGACGTTTGTCGGGAGAGCAAGCTTCGGCGATCGTGTGGCAATGGGGGCCCGTCCCCGCCGGGGCCCCTCAGCCTCTGGCGCCTGGGAGGGGAGATGATCCCGCCAGCTACTGGCGTGCTCTTGCTCCGCCGAGACCGCGCCGCGGGCCCCTGGGCGACAGGGGCTCCCCGAGGCACCAGGCGCGAAGTTGGGCGCATGTGAGCCCCGGCGGGGGCGGGCAGGCATCCGTCTCGGCCGAAGGAATTAGTCCCGCCCGTGCCTCCGCGACCGGACTTGCCAGAGCCGCCGCCCCTCCAGGCAAGGAGCCCGTTAGCGCTTCCTTGTGGGTCCGGCCCCGGGCGACAGGGTCGGCCTGTCGGCGCGGGACGTTTCCGCCCCGCCGGTCGCGCGTGGCGGCGCGCCTTCTCGGGCGATTCCTGATTTTCTTTTGCCGCACTTGGGCTTTCATAGGTTTGTCGTCCAGTTTACCTGCACAACCCTCCGCTCCACCCTGGTAAACGTCAGCCTCCCACCCAGGGGGTCCTGGTGCAACTCGTGAAATGGGCTTTCCCTGAAATTCTTGACCACAAAAAGGACGAATCTGCTCTTAAGTATGGCCGCGACGGAGTGCTCCTTGTCCGTGAGGACAATGCTCCCGGCGGTGCCCTCTAGGCCCTTCACCTCGACCGCGTAGGACGGTACCGACGGTGAGGCAAGTCGGAAATCGAATCCGCAACCGAGCCTGGTGGTGTCTTCAAGCTCGAGATTCTTGAACAGACCAATTCCCTTGTAATTGGACCTAAAGTATTGCTCGGCCGCCTGCCCGGTTATCAGCCTTTTCGCGAAAGACCTGTCTGTCCCTGCTTCCCTGTCCACCTGTTCAACAAGAAGCTGAATGTCGGGCTCCTCGTAAACGACGCGCTTGAGGAGCCCAGTAAATTCCTCCAGGCTTAGGCCGCCGAACGAGTCATAGAGGACCTTGCAGTAGCCCCGCATGGGCCTCCCGCGCCAGCCTTTTCTCCGGTTCGGGAACAAGGGGTCGAATTCATCACGGTAGTTTTTAATGGACGCGGGGCGAGCACCGAGGGCCGAGCCGATCACATTAAATGCCTCTAGGAAGCTGCCGAAGCCTAGGGACCTCAGTCCCTCTGAGTCGAACTTTGAAAGGTACAGGCCCGCTAAGATCGACCTGTCCCGCGAATTCAGTCGTCCGATACTTCGGGGGTGCCTCAACGCCTGGCTTCCGTGGATCGGATCCTGGTCGCCCATCTTTGGTCGGCCCTGGCTTGCTGCCGCGGCAGCATGCGCTTCGTGGAGCCTGCCAACGCGGAGCCAAGCGAATGCCGAGATTGCTTCTCTGGGGCCTCTGGGAGGAGCATCCGAGTGCCTCGCAAGTTACTCGGCCCGCTTTGACGGGCGACGGCCATACGCTTCAGCTCAGCGGAGTACCCCGGGGGCCGAGCGACTTTCAGGGAGATGCGGGGCGTAATCTCGCTGCGCTGCTCTCGCGAGAAGGTGTCCACCTCAGGACCATAATGTAAGGCAAACCGTCGCTCGGCGCTACCATTTTGGGAATGGGCGTCCCCGACTCTTCCCGTGCGCGCCCTCCAAAGCCCGGCTCTGGGGGCGGACGAAGTCCCGCCTGCCCCGGCGCCGGTTTGGGGCCTATGCGGATTGTCGAAACAGGCCCTTGACCGATCCGATGGGTGTGTTGAAAGCCTAGTACTCGTGTGCTACATTCGCATGTCGGTTTTTCGGCCGCGGATGGAGCGAGTGTAAGCGACTCGAGCGCTTGCCCGTCGAAGAAAGCTCCAGGGCTGGGGTGAGTCGCGAATTCTCGGAGAGGTTGCGCGTGGAGCGGGCCCGGCAGCGGTCGCGCGCGCCGGCCTCCTTCTCTCCCCTCCCGAAAAGCGTTTCCCAATCTTCCGCCCGATGCGCCGACGCGGCTTTCCGCCGCCCCGAAGCAGGCAGGTCCTGAGTGTCCGGGATACTGAAAAACGGTTACAGCCTCCGCTCGATCCTGAGCCTGTTCTCCTCGGATTTGGCCATCGATCTGGGAACGGCCAATACGCTCGTCTACGTTCGCGGCAAAGGCATCGTAGTGAACGAGCCGTCGATCGTCGCCATCAACAAGACGCGCTCGGAAGTGGTGGCGGTGGGCCGCGAAGCCAAGGAGATGCTGGGCCGCACGCCCGGGAACGTCGTCGCGATCAAACCGATGAAAGATGGCGTGATCGCCGATTTCAAAGTGACCGAGCGGATGCTCACCTACTTCATCCACAAGGCCCACAATCGCCGCCTGCTCGTTCATCCCCGCATCGTGATCGGCGTTCCCAGCGAAATCACCCCGGTCGAAAAGCGCGCCGTGCAGGACTCGGCCTACCGCGCCCGCGCGAGCGAGGTGTTCCTCGTCGAGCAGGCCATGGCGGCGGCCATCGGCGCCGGCTTGCCCATCGAGGAGCCCTCGGGAAATATGGTGGTGGATATCGGCGGTGGAACCACCGACATCGCCGTGATTTCGATGAGCGGCATCGTCTACTCCCGCTCGGTTCGCGTCGCGGGAAACGAGTTCGACGAAGCCATCATCAACTACCTCAAACGCAAGTACAACCTGCTGATCGGCGAACGCACCGGCGAGCAGATCAAAATCGAAATCGGCTCGGCCTACCCGCTCGAAAAGCCGCTCACGATGGAAGTGAAGGGCCGTAACCTGATCGAGGGCGTGCCGCGCACCGTCACCATCGACGACGCGGAGATCCGCGAGGCGCTCTCGGAAGCAGTCAACATCATCGTCAACGCCATTCGCGTCGCGCTCGAGCGGACTCCGCCCGAGCTTTCCGCCGACATCAGCGACCGCGGAATCGTGCTCACCGGCGGCGGCGCGCTCCTCCGCAACCTCGATAAGCGCATCCGCGAGGAGACGGGCCTGCCCGTATCCATTGCCGACGATCCCCTCGCCTCGGTCGTGCTCGGCACGGGCAAGATGCTCAGCGATTTCAAGCTTCTGCGCCTGGTCTCGATCGACTGAAGACCCCTCCCCCATGCTCGCTCGCTTGCCTCGCCGGCCGCTCGCTTTCTTCTCCGCCGCCCTCGCCGCGCAGCTCCTCTTGCTCGCCTTCCAGGTCCGCGACCGGAACCATCTCCGGCTGATTCGCGTCTGGACGGCGGCCGCGTTCACTCCCTTCGAAAGCGCCAGCACCGCTTCGATTGGCGCCCTGGGCCGGCTGTGGTCCGATTACATCGGCCTGCGCGGCGCCGAGCGGCAGAACCTCGAGCTCCGCGCCAAAGTGGACCAGCTCGAACTGAAGGTGGCCCGGCTGAACGGCCAGGCCGCCGAAGGCGCTCGGCTGGCCACCCTGCTCGGGTTCCGCGAGGCGCACCCGGATTGGTCGCTCCTCGCCGCGCGCGTGGTTGCCGCCAATCCCGCTCCCGGGGCGAAGGTGATCTACCTCGACCGCGGCGCGCGCGACGGCGTCCGCAGAAACATGGGGGTGATCACGCCCGACGGCGTGGTGGGAAAGATCCTCGAAGTCTATGGCGATGGCGCGCAGGTGCTCCTCGTCACCGATCGCGAAAGCGGCGTAGGGGCTCTCCTCGCGCCGACCCGCACCGAGGGCGTGGTCGAAGGGGCCGGCGGCTCGCTCCTCTCCCTCGATTACGTCGCGGGCGACGAAAAAGTAAGCTCGGGAGAGGCCGTACTCACTTCCGGCCTCGACCAGGTCTTTCCCCCCGACCTGCCCGTGGGCACGGTGATCGAGTCGGGTCCCGGCAGCCCGTTTCGCCATATCGAGTTGCGCCCCGCGGCGCGATTGGACCGCTTGGAAGATGTGCTGGTGATTCTCACGCGACCCAAACCGCTCGCCCAGGCCGCGGCGCCGATCGATCCTCCCGGCTCACGCCCCTCCCACGCCAAAGCGAAAGGCCAACCCTGACGCCGCCTCCCTCGCCCTTGCCGCTCGCTTCTCCTGCCCTTTCCCTTCGCCGCATCGCCGCTGCCGTTCTACAATGCAGGCTTCGATAGGGCCACGCGGATGGCGCTCCATGCCAGGGACGACAACTTCATCGAGGTGCGCAAGTATCGCGCCGGCTCGACGCTAGTGGCTGCGGCGCTCGCCCTGCTCTTCGAGGGCGTGCTGCCGAAATACATTCCGCACGCCGAACTCATCGAGCTGCCGCTGCTGGTGACCGTGTATTTTTCGATGGGGCGGCGAAACCCGGTTACGGCGTTGCTTCTGGGCGCCGGCATCGGTTTGGCGCAAGACGCCATCAGCCATCTGCCCCTGGGCGTTTACGGCATCGCCTTGACCGTGGTCGGCTACCTGGCGTGTTGGGTCGGCAATCGCATCAATGTGGATATGGCGCTGGGGCGTTTCGGCGTCGTGTTCCTGCTCTACTTTCTCGAACGCGCGGTTGTCGCTCTGATCCGGAGATTCCTGCTCGAGCAGCCCGTGGCGTCACCCGACGCCTCCTGGCTCATCGCTGCCCTGCTCGCCTCCGCCCTGGCTGTCGTCCTGTTTCGCCAGCTCGACCGCGTCTCGAAAACCTGAATCACCGCTTCTGGAGAAAGGAACAGACCCACTGATTCGTCCGCGAATCGAGGAGCACCTGGCTGGCGAGGTCCGGGCAAGGGTGCTGGGAATCGCTCGAAAGGGTGACGATCGTGTCGCCGGCCTGCCAGGAACTCGCGATCAGCTTGACGGCTGCCGGGTCCTCGACGACGTAAAGCGAGTAGGCGCCGCGGGGCTCGACGTCGCCGAGATGAATGTCAACTTCCTCTCGGGACATGTAGTGGTCATACGCGTTGTCAATCTTCGCAATCTTGCCTTCCCCGCCACTCGCGTACGCTGCGCACACCCACTCCTGTTTGGTGTTGTCGAGCAGGACGGCGCCGTTCCCCTGCGGGCACGCGTGATCGGCGCCGGGAAGCGCAACCACGGCGGAATCACCCGGCTGCCAACTCGCCGCCGTTATCCGCTGGTTGGGGTCCCGTACCTCGTACTCGGCGGCTCCGGGCGCGGACGCGAGACTGAGGACGACAACCTCATAGATTCCGCCGAATCGGCGGAAGGCGAGGTTGCTGGTGTTGCTGTTGCCGCCACAGAATCTCGCCGGAGCGCACTTCACGGATTGCACCCGCAGGCTCGAATTGGCCGCGGCAGGCGAGCGCGGGGCCTGCGCAAAGCAAGTCCCGGCCACCAGCAGAAACGCCAGCGCCCCGATCGCTCGTCTCGTTCGCATCATCGCACCCCTCGTCTCGGATTCGGCGGAGCTTAGGCCCCTTTCCATACCACCTCCAGCGCCGACTTGCAACCGTTCCCCTGGGCGAGTGTCCGCTGGACGAGCGGTTTGCGCGCGGGAAACGGATAGACCGAAGCCTCCTGAATCGGTTAGTTTGGCGTGGAGGGTAGCTCATGCACAACGAAACCACAGGACGCCGCTCCGACCCTGAAACCGCCCGCCGGCAAGCGGTGGCGCGGCGCGACGCCCGCTTCGACGGCGCGTTTGTGTTCGGAGTCCGCTCGACGCATATCTATTGCCGCCCTTCGTGCCCCGCTCGCAGGCCGCGGCCCGAGCGCATTCTTTTCTTCGACGCGCCGGAAGCGGCCGAGCGCGCGGGGTTCCGGCCCTGCCGCCGTTGCCACCCGCGGAATGGCACGAACCCTCTGGGCAAAGCGGCCCAACACATCGCGCGGCTCTGCCGCGAAATCGATCGCGCCACCTCCATCGAATCCGCCGGGCCCCTAACCCTCGCGCGACTGGCCCAGGCGGCCGGAATGAGTCCCAGCCGGATCGAGCGGCTGTTTCGAAAAACGCTCGGAGTTACCCCGCGCCAATACGCCGACGCCCGCCGGCTGCGCGCCGTGAAAACGCGGCTGCGTTCCGGCTCGAGCGTTACCGAGGCGCTGTATGACGCCGGCTACGGGTCGCCCAGCCGCCTCTACGAGCGCGCGCCCGCCCAACTCGGCATGACGCCGCTCGCCTATCGCCGCGGCGGAGCCCGCGCCGACCTGCGTTACTGCGTCGCTCCCTGCCCGCTCGGCAAGATGCTGGTGGCGGCCACCGGACGCGGCATCGCGGCCCTGTATCTTGGCGATTCGAGCGAGCGGCTGCGGAGCCTTCTCAAAGGCGAATTTCCGCGTGCGGCCATTCGCGAGGATCGGCGCGGGCTGGGGCGCTGGGTGCGCGCCATCGTCGCCCATCTCCAGGGCACACTCCCGAAACTCGATTTGCCGCTCGACGTCCGCGCCACAGCTTTCGAGCGGCGCGTGTGGCAGGAACTCGTCAGAATCCCTTACGGCGCCACGCGCTCCTACGCCGAAATCGCTCGCGCCATCGGCCGGCCGAGCGCCGCTCGCGCCGTGGCTCGCGCCTGCGCCAGGAATCCCGCGGCGGTGGTGATTCCCTGTCATCGCGTGGTGCGCGGCGACGGTCAGCTCTCCGGCTATCGCTGGGGCCGGAACCGCAAGCGCGCCCTGCTCGACCGGGAAAGAAAAGAGAGGGAACAGGCGGCAGGTCACAGGGTATAGCTATCGGGGAACGGAGCCGTGGACGGCCGCCATTGCCGCAACTATTCGATCACCAGCCGCAGGAATCTTTTCTTACCCACGCGCAGCGTTGCGCCTCTTAGCTTCTCGAGAGTCACCAGCGCGGCCGGATCGTCAACCCGTTCGCCATTGAGCTCAACGGCTCCTTGGCGGATGAGGCGCTCAGCCTCGGCCCGCGAGCCCGCCAGATGCCACGCGTAAAGCAAGCGAGCGAGGGGCGCGGCCGCCGTGCCAGCCGTCAGGAAATTTGGCCAATCCCTCTCCTGGATTCTCTCCTCGGGCACCTCGCTCGGGGTCTGCCGGCTGCGGAAAACTCGCTGGAACTCGTCTCGCGCGGCCACGGCCGCCGCCTCCCCGTGGAAGGTAGCGACGACGTAGTGGGCGAGTTGGAGCTTGGCTTCCATGGGGTGCAGAACGCCGCTCGCGACTTCGCCTTTCAGGCGAACGATGACCCGCTCGGTGAAGTCCGTCAGAAGCTCGTAGTAGTTCCACATCAACTCGTCGGAAATCGACATCACCTTGCCGAACATCTCCCCTGGCGGCTCGTGGATGCCGATCGTGTTGCCGAAACTCTTCGACATCTTCCGCTCGCCGTCGAGCCCCACCAGGATCGGCATGGTGAGAATGGCCTGGCCCGGAAGGCCGTATCCCCGCTGGATATCGCGATGCACCAGCAAATTGAACTTCTGCTCGGTGGCGCCCAGCTCGGCGTCGGAGGCGAGCGCCACCGCGTCGTAGGCGGTGAGCAGAGGGTAGAGCAGCTCGTGCACGGAGATGGGCTGGCCCTTCTCGAGCCGCGACCGGAAGTCCTCCCTCTCGAGCATTCGCGCCAGGCGATAATGCGAGCACAGCCGCACGATCTCCTCGGCGCTCAGCTTTCCCAGCCATTCGCTGTTGTAGCGTACCTCGGTCTTCTCCCGGTCGAGGATCTGGTAGACCTGGTCGAGGTAGGTCTTCGCGTTCGTCTCCACTTCCGCCCGCGCGAGCGGCGGCCGCGTCTCCGATTGGCCGGTGGGGTCGCCGATCATCGCCGAGAAATCGCCGATGAGGAAGATGGCGGTGTGGCCGAGGTCCTGGAAATGCTTCAGCTTGCGCAGCACCACGGTGTGGCCCAGGTGCAGGTCGGGCGCGGTAGGATCGACGCCCAAATAGGCGCGCAGCGGCTTGCCCGTTTGCGCCGACCGCTCGAGCTTGGCCTTGAGCTCGCCTTGCGGAAGGATCTCCGCCGCGCCTTTCGAGAGGTAGGCCAGTTGCTCGTCTACCGGGGCGAATTCGCGTTGCGGCGTCATCGGGTCAGCGCCCGGCCGCGTCGCGAATCACGCGCCGGCCTTCGATGCGGTAGCGGCCTTCCAGAACGATACGCACCGCCTCGGAATAGATTCGATGCTCTTCGGCGAGGATGCGCGCCGCAAGCGTTTCCCCCGTGTCGTCGTCGCGCACCGGAACCACCGCCTGCAGCACGATGGGGCCGGCATCCAAATTCTCGTCGACGAAATGGACGGTGCAGCCCGAGAATCGCACCCCATGCTCGAGCGCCTGCCGTTGCGCCTCGAGACCGGGGAACGCCGGCAGAAGCGAAGGATGGATGTTTAGGATGCGCCCGCCGAAATGCTCGACGAAATACGGCGAAAGCAGGCGCATGAAGCCCGCGAGGCAGACCAGGTCGGTCCGAGCCTCTTCGAGCGCCGCGACCACCAACCGGTCGTACGCCTCGCGTTCCAACCCTTTCGACGGAATCACCCGCGTGGCGAGGCCTCGCGCGCGCGCCTTCTCGATCCCCGGCGCGCCTTCCCGATTGCTCACCACCAGCGCGATTTCCGTCTCGGGTATGCGCCCCGCGGCCACGCTCTCGGCCAGCGCGTCGAAATTCGATCCGCGGCCTGAGAGCAGCACGGCAATGCGTTTCTTCTCCATGCGAGTGGCCAAGGTAGCATAAGGAACCCGCCGGGCAAAAGACGAATGCTCTCACGCCAAGGCGCTAAGGCGCAAAGCCCGCAAAGTGCCCCGGCGCTCTCCAGCGAGTCTCGGCCGGATCGGGCTCGAAGCCTCGCCTTCGCGCTCACCTTCACCCCGACGAGCGTGACCGCCGCCCGGTCGAACGGCAAGCTCCAGACCATGAAGGGAAAATACGTCACCCTCTGGGGCAAGCAGCCGGGCGGCTCCTGGAAGGCCGTGGTGGACGCGCCCACCACCACGCCGTAGGCAGAGTGCGGATCGGCGATCAGATGGTGAGAACGGCGCGGAAGCGGGCCTTGCCCTGCGCCACGCGTTCGTAGGCCTTCGGCGCCTCCGCGAGCGGATACGTCTCGACGATCGTCTTCACTTTCCCTTGCGCCACGAAATCCAGCGCCTCGTATAAGTACTCGGGGCCGTTTCGCTGGCTGCCAACGATTCGAATGCGTTTCGAGATGAGCCGGCCGTCAGGCCGCAACCCTTGTATGCTGTCTTCCATCGCCTTGGTCGAATTCGAGGTGCTGAGGATTACATCCTCGCCCCCGGCTGCGGCCAGGCCCTTTCCATCGCGAACGATTTCGTCGGCGCCATGCTCGCGGATCATCTTGTCTTTGTCGGGTGAATTCGAAACGGCGATGGTGTCGAACCCCGCGGCCTTCGCGTAAGCACTTGATTCGGTCCGGGCCGGGGTTGCGGAACGTTCTTGACTCCCCGCGAACTGCTCACTGCGGGAACGACGGCAGCTTGCATAAAAGTCCCTCCCGCCTCGATTCCATTATTTGATGCGAAAGCCCTCGGCGTCGGTGCAGGATGGGCCATGCTCGCCAAATGGGTGCCGGGGTTGAGGATAGCGGACGTGAAGTCGGCGAAGCGGAAACGATCGCGGAGTCGGCCCCCGGCAGGCCTCCGACCCGTTGCGCTCGGAAATATTAGGCGCCGTCTGTAGGGGTGGGCTCCAAACCCGTTCCTACACGCGCCCTGATTTCGGCCCTGGCCACCCCCGCACCTGAACCGTCTGTAGGGGCAGGCCTTGTGCCTGCCCTTGGACCCTCGGCGAGAATCGCCCGCCCCAGCCGCGGCGAGACCCCGCGAGCATTGCGGCGCTTTGCTCTCTGGAATGGTTTTGCCCCCGTGACAAAGTGGCCATGACCCCTTTGACCCCGAAGCCGATTACCGACAGAAGCGCATCGTTTGCCATGGGGGAAAGGACACTTTAGTATCACTTCTATGAAGACCCACATCGTCACCACGCTGAAACGCCAAGCCACCAAAATTCTCGCCCAACTGGCTGAAGACCGGTCCCCGGTTCTCATTACGCAGCATGGAATTCCCACAGCTTACCTGGTCGATCTCGCTACTTTCGAAGCCCTTCAGCATCGGCTCCGCATTCTCGAAGGGATCGCGCGCGGGGAACGAGCCGTTGAGCAGGGGCGGGTTTCCAGCCATGCCCAGGCAAAACGCCGGTTGAAGCGATGGCTCGAATAATCTGGGCCGATCCTGCCATTCAGGATTTGGATGCGATTGCGGATTATATAGCGCTGGACAAACCCGAGGCCGCGCGAAGGCTAGTCAAGGAGGTACTGAGCGCGGTGGACAAGCTGCGGAAATTTCCCCGAATGGGTTCGTCGCCGGCAGAGCTCAGTGGCTTGCCCTATCGACAACTTGTTGTTCCTCCCTGCCGGGTTCTCTATCGCTTGGAGAAAAATGTCGTCTACGTCGTTCATATCCAGCGCGCAGAGCGGCTGGTTCGTAAGGAAGGTTTGGAAATAGTCTCTAGGAGGTTGGCGCGGGGGCTCCCGATTGGCTTTCGCGAGCGGCGCTGCCTGCTACCGGGCGGAGGCTGCGGTTAGCGCGCCGGTATACTTCACCGGGCCGGGTCCCGAGCCCACGTGGCCGATCACGTGGAATTTCTCGCGCCGGCGTTTGAGTTCCGCTTCCACTTTCCCCAACTGGCTTGCCGGCACCACCAGGATGATGCCCACTCCGAGGTTGAACGTGCGAAGCTGTTCTTCCTGGCTGAGATTGCCCAGCCGGGCGAGGTAGGAAAAGATCGGCAGCACGGGCCACGAACCCAAATCGACGACGGCGTGGAGTTGGCGTGGGAGCGCTCGCGGTAGGTTTCCGGTGATGCCGCCGCCGGTGATATGGGCCATGGAGCTCACCCAGCCCCGATCGAGGAGCCGCTTCACCACGGGAAGGTAGCACCGGTGCGGTTTGAGCATTTCGGCGCCGATCTTGTTTCTGACCTCCGGCACGTAGGAGGAGGGTTTCAGGCGAGCCACTTCGAAGACCAGCTTCCGCGCCAGCGAATAGCCGTTGGTATGCAGTCCGCTCGAGGGCAAGGCCAGCAGCGCGTCGCCGCGCCGCACGTTACGGGAATCGAGTCGCCGGCTCCGCTCGACTACCCCCACAATGAACCCGGCCAAATCGTATTCCCCGGGCGGGTAGACGCCGGGCATCTCCGCCGTTTCTCCGCCGATCAGCACGCAACCTACCTGCTTGCACGCGCGGCTGATGCCCTCCACCACCTGCTCGACGACGGCGGGATCGAGCTGGCCCATCGCGAGGTAATCGAGGAAGAAAAGCGGCTGCGCCCCTTGCGTGAGGATGTCGTTCACCGAATGATGCACGATGTCGAGCCCGATGGTGCCGTGCACGCCCAGCGCGGTCGCCACCTTCAGCTTCGTGCCCACGCCGTCGGCGCTCGATACCAGCACCGGTTCCCGCCACCGGTCCTTGTCCAGCGCGAACAGGCCGCCGAATCCGCCAATCGGCTCGAGCACGCCCCTTCCGAACGTGCGGCAAGCCAACCGCCGAATCCGGCTCTTGATCTGATCGGCGGCGGCGATATTGACGCCGGCATCGGCGTAGCGCATCGAGCCCAGCCCTTCCCTCCAGGAGGGTCAGCTTTCAGAATGTCCGGAATAAGCGATTCCAGCGCATCGACTGCGGACGGATCAAAACGCTCAGGTAGGCGCGCAGGCGCTGGCCGACGTGGCCGGTTTCCCAGGCCGATCCTGGCGCGCGGATGGATAGATAAATGAACAGGGGCTCGCCAATAATGGATTGGCGCGGCACGAATCCCCAGTAGCGGCTGTCGTAGGAATTGCCGCGATTGTCGCCCATCACGAAATAGCAATCCGGCGGCACGCGGAGTTGGCCCCCGGTCACGTAGTCCTCGAGCCTCGCCGCCCAGCCCGGCGCCAAGGATAGATCGGGCGGAACGGGTCCCGCCGGCGGGAAATTCTCGAAAGCGGATGTCCCGTCTTCGGGATCGGGGAGCACGTAAGGTTCGGCGAGAACGTTTCCGTTGACGTACACCTTGCCGTCGCGAATCCGGATCAGGTCGCCCGGCACGCCGATCACGCGCTTGATGAGGTCCTGGTTCGAGCCTTCCGCCGGGGGAGGCGCGAAGACGACGATCTGCTGCCGGCGCGGATGGACCCAGAGCGGGATTTGCGCGTCGGTAAAGGGAATGCCGGCGGAATAGCCCAAGCGGTCGACGAGCAGATGATCGCCCACCAGGATCGTGTTTTCCATCGATCCGCTGGGAATCATCCGCGCTTGCGCGATGGTTCCTTCGAATAGGACGAAGGCCAGAATGGCCCACAGCCAGGAAAAGACCTGCGAGCCCGCCTTCGGCGCGGCGGTGGACTTTGCCCGAGGCCCTCTTCCGTCCCGGGCGCCCGGCCGTTCTTCAGCGGGCATGCTGGGCCTCGACTTCGAGCTGCACCAGCTCGGTGGGGTAGCGCCCGGTGTAGCAGGAAGTGCAGAAGCAGCCCTCGTCGTCCCCCACGGCGCGGCGAAGGCTTTCGAGCGACAGGTAGCCGAGGGAATCGGCGCCCACGAAGTCGCGAATCTCGTCGAGGGAATGCCGGGAAGCGATCAGTTCGTCCCGCGTGGGCGTATCGATGCCGTAGTAGCAGGGGGAAACCGTCGGCGGGCAGCTTACCCGCATGTGCACCTGGGCCGCGCCGGCTTCGCGCAGCATCCGCACGATCTTGCGGCTGGTGGTGCCGCGCACGATGGAATCGTCCACGAGGGCGACGCGCTGGCCTTCGAGCAGCTCGCGCACCGGGTTTAGCTTTAGCTTCACGCCGAAGTCCCGAATCGACTGCTCGGGCTCGATGAACGTCCGGCCGACGTAATGGTTGCGAATCAGTCCCATTCGGAAAGGGAGGCCGGATTCGAGCGAGTAGCCCACCGCCGCCGGCACGCCGGAATCGGGCACGGGCACGACCAGATCGGCGGGAGCGGGCTG
The DNA here is from genome assembly GCA_021788095.1 of Acidobacteriota bacterium. Lineage (GTDB taxonomy): Bacteria > Acidobacteriota > Terriglobia > Acidiferrales > UBA7541 > JAKASX01. The sequence goes on from JAJYLB010000005.1 coordinate 28,549, forward strand.
CTCCCGAGCCAGCAGCCGCCCGAGCATCTCCCGGCTGTGGTTCACCTGCCGGCCGAAAACGACGCTGTCCGGCCGGGAAAAATAGACGTGCTCGAAGATGCAGTATTGGTGCGCCCGCTCGGGAGCGAAGTGGATGCTCTCGAGTCCGCCCGGACCGATCCGCAGCATCTCGCCCGGCTCGATGTCGCGCACGTACTCGGCGTCGAGCAGATCGAACGCGCACGTCTCCGAAGCCACCAACCACGCCGCGCCCAGCCGGCCCAGCGCCAGCGGCCGGAAGCCGCGCGGATCGCGAATCGCCAGCATCTCGTTCGCACCGAGCAGCACCAGCGAATACGCCCCTTCGAGCTGATTCAGGGCTTCGGCCAGCGAGCCCGCCAGATTTCGCGCCGAGCTGCGGGCCACCAGGTGGAAGATGACTTCCGTATCGCTGGTGGTCTGGAAAATCGATCCGCGGCGATCGAGCCGCCGGCGCCACTCGCGCGCGTTGGTGAGGTTGCCGTTGTGGCCCAGGGCGAGTTGGCCCTTGTTGCAGTCGACGAGGATGGGCTGGGCGTTGAGCGCGGAGCTGTCTCCCGCCGTCGAATACCGCGTGTGCCCGATGGCGGCGTGGCCGGGAAGCCGGGCCAGGGCCGCGGAAGTGAAGATCTCCTGCACCAGGCCCATGCCCTTGACGATCTTCAAACGCTCCCCGCCCGTCGCGGCGATGCCCGCCGACTCCTGCCCGCGGTGCTGCAAGGCGTAGAGACCCAGATAGGCCAGCTTCGAGGCTTCCGGATGGCCGTAGACGCCTACGATCCCGCAATGATCGTGAAAATGATCGTCGTCGATGAAGACGGATGCCATGCGCTCACCCGACTGCCGGAAGGGAAACCGCTAGGGCGCGCTCGAGGCCGTTCGCCCACTGGTCTTCGAGCCGCGCGATCGGCGCCCGAACGATTTCGCGGTCGTTCGCCGCGATTCGGAGTTCGCCGCCCGCCACGCGCCCGATCGCCTGCGCCTTGACTCCATATTCTGCCGCAACCGCCCAGAGCCGGGCAAGACGCGCTTCGTCCACGCTGACAGCGGCGCGCGCGCCGCGCTCGCCGAAGAGCGCCGCTTCCGCCGGCTCGGGTCCTTCCAGTTCGATTCTCGCGCCCAGGCCGCGGGCCCCGAACGCGCATTCCGCTAGCGTTACCGCCAGCCCGCCGTCGGAGACGTCGTGCGCGGAAAACACCAGCCGCTCGCCGGCCAGCGCTACCAGCAGGTCGATCAGGCGCTTCTCCGCGGCCAGATCGATGGCGGGCGGTGCCCCGCCCACCACGCCCAGCGCTACCTTCGCGTATTCGCTCGAGGAAAATTCGCGTGCGAGCACCGCGCTCGCCCTCCCGAAGCTACGGGACGAGCCCGCGCCATCGAGCAGCACCACCACGTCCCCTTCGGCGCGGAAGCGCATGCCGAGCGCCGCTCCCGCGTCTTCCAGCAAACCCAGGATGCCGGCCACCGGCGTCGGATCGATCGATTCGCCCAGAGTCTCGTTGTAGAAACTCACGTTGCCCCCGGTGATCGGGGTTCCGAGCGCCGCGCAGGCCTCGGCCAAGCCGTCAATCGCGCGGCTGAATTGCCACATCACTTCCGGCTTCTCGGGATTGCCGAAATTCAGGCAGTTGGTGGCCGCGAGCGGACGCGCGCCGCTCGCGGCCACGTTCCGAGCGGCTTCCGCGACGGCGTGCATCGCGCCGAGGTAGGGATCGAGCCGGCACCAGCGCCCGTTGCCGTCGGTCGAAAGCGCCAGGCCGCGGCCCGTCTCCTTCACCCGCAGCACGGCGGCGTCGCCTCGCCCCGGCCTCACCACGGTGTTCGTCCGGACCATGTGGTCGTACTGCTCCCACACCCATCGCTTCGACGCGATGGCTGGGGAAGCGAGTAGACGCTCGAGGGGCGGGGTCAGGTCCTCCCCTTCGGGCGCGAAAGCGGCGAGCGGCGTCCCGAAGCTTCCGGAGCGCGCCGGCGCGAGTGGCCGCGTGTACGCGGGGCCCTGCTCGCAAAGCGGCTCCGCGGGAATGTCGGCGACCACGCGCCCCTCGTCGAGCACGCGCATCAGGCCGTCGCCGGTGACGCGGCCGATCTCGACCGCTTCGAGTCCCCACTTGCGGAAGAGCGCCAGGAGTTCGCCTTGCCGGCCACGTTCCGCCACCAGCAGCATCCGCTCCTGCGACTCGCTGAGCATGATCTCGTAAGGCGTCATGCCGGTTTCGCGCCGCGGCACGCGCCCCAGCTCGATCTCGATTCCCGTTCCTCCCCGCGACGCCATCTCCGAAGTCGAGCAGGTGAGTCCCGCGGCGCCCATGTCCTGAATCGCTACCACCGCGCCCGTGCCCATCGCCTCCAGGCAGGCCTCGAGCAGCAGCTTCTCCATAAAGGGATCGGCCACCTGGACGTTCGGCCGCTTCTGCTGCGATTCGTCGCTGAACTCCGCCGAGGCCAGTAGCGACGCCCCGTGGATTCCGTCACGGCCCGTTCGCGCGCCGACGTACACCACCGGATTGCCCGCGCCTCGCGCGCGCGCCAGAAAGAGCCCATCGCGCCGCGCCACGCCCAGCGCCAGCACGTTCACCAGGGGATTGCCCGAATAGCCTGGCTCGAACCCGATTTCGCCGCCCACCGTCGGCACGCCGAAACAGTTCCCGTAGAAGGCGATCCCGCCGATCACGCCGTCGAAAATCCGCCGATTGCGCGCGGCGAGCGCCGCCGGCGTGCCCGGGCCCTGGACCAAAGGCCCGAACCGCAGCGAATCCAGCACGGCGATCGGCCGCGCGCCCATCGTGAAGATGTCGCGCAGGATCCCGCCCACGCCCGTCGCCGCCCCTTGGAACGGCTCGACGAAGCTCGGATGATTGTGCGATTCGATCTTGAAGGCGGCGCACAGCCCCTCGCCGATATCCACCACCCCGGCGTTTTCCCCCGGCCCTTCCACCACTTGCGGTCCGCGCGTCGGCAGGCGCTTCAGGTGTACCCGGCTCGATTTGTACGAGCAGTGCTCGCTCCACTGCACGCTGAAAATGCCGAGTTCGGTGAAGGTGGGATCGCGGCCCAGGATGCCTTTCAGCCGGGCGTATTCCTCGGAGGTGAGGCCGTGTTCCGCGGCGAGTGTTTCGGTGACGGCGATATCGGTTTCCATGAATTTAGGTGGTTCTGGGGGTCGGAGCTTCAGCTCCGACATCAAGATCTGCGATCTCGAGGGGCTTCAGCCCCTGAAGCACACCCTAGGCGCTTTGTCGGCAACATCCCGCTAGGCTCTTCCGCTCACGCCGTCGCGCGGGCCTGCCGCGTCAGGCTCTCGACCAGCGACCGGAAAACCACCAAGCCGTCGGTCGACCCCAGCATCGCTTCCACGGCTCGCTCCGGATGCGGCATCATGCCCAATACGTTTCGCTCGCGACTGACGATGCCGGCGATGCTTTCCATCGAGCCGTTCGGATTGGCCGCCGGTTCCACGCGGCCCTCGGGAGTCGTATAGCGGAAGACGATCTGCCGGTTTCGTTCGAGGTCGCGCAGGGTTTCCGGCTCGGCCGTGTAGTTGCCGTCGGAATGGGCGATGGGCACCCGCAGCACTTGCCCCACCTGGCCGGCGCAGGTGAACGGCGTGTCCGCAGACTCGACGCGAATCCACACGTCGCGGCAGACGAACCGCAGCCCGCGGTTGCGCAGCATCGCCCCCGGCAACAGCCCCGCCTCGAGCAGGATCTGGAATCCGTTGCAGATGCCCAGCACCAGGCCGCCGCGCCGGGCGAACCGCTCCACCGCCCGCATCACCGGCGAAAACCGCGCGATCGCGCCCGTGCGCAGATAATCGCCGTAGGAGAAGCCGCCGGGAAGGATGACCGCGTCGAATCCGGCCAAATCTTCCGATTGGTGCCAGATGAATTCCGCAGGCTGGCCGAGCACGTTTCCGACCGCGTGACGCGCGTCGTGGTCGCAGTTCGAACCCGGAAAAACAACGACGCCAAATCTCATCGGGAGCGCGCCTCGGCAGCATTTTACCATAGCGGCTCCCGGCGCATTTTGGATGATACAATTCGGGAGACTAGAAGCTGTTGCAAAACCTGCTTCCCTGTAGGGCACGGCTTTAGCCGTGCCGTAATGGCCGCTAAAAATCAGGGGCTTCAGCCCTTGAGGCAGGCTTCGGCGAGTTTTTTTTGCATCGGCTTCGAAGCTCCGAGCCCAAGCATGGAGAAACGCGTACAGGAACTGTTCCCCCACGCGGAATCGCGGAAACCTCGCAAAGACGGCATCCTGCCCGCGCAGGAAATTCACGAACTGGTCAACAACGGCAAGATCCGCTCCCGAGCGGAGATCTCCGGCGACCAGATCCAGCCGGCGAGCATCGACCTGCGGCTCGGCGACAGGGCTTACCGGCTCCGGGCAAGCTTCCTGCCTGGGGAGTCCCTGATCGACCCCAAGATCAGGGAGTTGGCGCTCGAGCAGATCGACCTCCGCGAGCCGGCGATTCTGAAACCCGATCATGTCTATATCGCACGAGCCATGGAGTACCTGGCGCTGCCCCCGGACGTCGCGGGGAAGGCCAACCCCAAGAGCACGACCGGCCGATTGGACATCTTCACGCGTCTGCTGACGGAAGTGCAGCCCGCTTTCGAGACGGTGCCCCAGGGTTATGCCGGGGATCTCTACATCGAGATTTTCCCGCGCACTTTCCCCGTGATCGTTAGGGCGGGAACCAAGCTGAGCCAGTTGCGCTTCTTCCGAGGCGTTCCCGAGCGCGGCGATGAGAATCTTCGGCGACTCGCCGACAGGAAGGAACTGGTTTACGAAAATGGCGGCTCCCCTTGCGATCCCCGGATCGAAGGGGGCCTGCGAATGTCCATCGACCTCGGTGTCGGAGCCCCGAAGGAGACCGTCGTCGCCTACAAAGCCAAGAAGACCGATGAGCCCATCGACCTCTCGAGACACGGGGGATACGACGCCGACGAGTTCTGGCAAACCTACCGGGCCGAAGACGTGGCGCGCGGCTTAGTCCTCGACCCGCGGGAGTTCTACCTGCTGGTGTCGAAGGAGCGGGTGGCCGTGCCGCCCGAATACGCGGCGGAAATGGAATCGTACGATCCGTCCATAGGCGAGTTCACCGTCCATTACGCGGGCTTCTTCGATCCCGGATTTGGGTACGGCGTCAAGGGGGAGATCAAGGGCACGAACGCCGTCCTCGAAGTGCGCGCACACGAGGTTCCCGTCCTCCTGGAAGACGGCAGAGAAATTGGCCGGCTCGTTTACCACAAGATGGCGGAGCGGCCTGAGAAAGTCTACGGCTTGGCGATTGGGTCCTCCTACCAGCAACAGGGGCTCGCCCTCAGCAAGCAGTTCCGGAAGCCCGCACCGGCCCAGCCAGCGGCAGAATCGATGGCAAGAACGCAGGACGGATAGCCCGCCCCGCTCGCGCGCAGGCCCTCGCGAAGCGGCCGAGCCGAGAGCTTCAGGTAGCACAGCCCCCCGAACCTTCCGGACTTGGCTGCGCGCTTTTCGTGCTGGGTACTTCAGGCCTGCACAGGCAGGTCCCGATAGTTCGGGAGCCTGTGCTACTTGGCCTCTCCCTTCCCGTGCCTCCTTTGCTTCCTTTGCCTCCCCTGCTTCCGCACTACCCTACCGCCGCCGCTTCGCCTGAGCGTGCTTTGCGCCATTTGCGCTCCGCCACTTTTTGCCGGGACCAGCCTTCTGCTTAACCGCGCCCGCTTTGCCCGCCGCGGCTTTCGCGCCAGCCGGTTGTGCGCGGCGCTCCCGTGCCCACCCCGGCTTGTTCACCTGCCGCTCCCGCGCGATCCCTAGCGCACCTGCGGGAACGCTTTCGGTGATGGTCGACCCCGCGGCGACGTAGGCGCCGTCGCCGACTTCGACGGGAGCGACGAGTTCGGTGCCGCTGCCGATGAAGACGCCCGCGCCGATTCGGGTGGGATTCTTGCGCACGCCGTCGTAATTGCAGGTGATGGTGCCGGCGCCGATATTCGTCTCCGGGCCAATCACCGCGTCTCCGAGGTAAGTCAAGTGCATCGCCTTCGAGCCCTCTCCCAGCCGGCTCTTCTTCACTTCCACGTAGTTCCCGACGCAGGCTCCGGCGGCGATTTCCGCCCCTTCCCGCAGGTGCGCGAAGGGGCCGACCGTCGCGCCGCGCTCCACCCGGCTCCCCTCCACCACCGAGTACGGCCGAATCACCGCCTCGTCTTCCACCACCGAATCCGCCACCACGCTGCCCGTGCCTACCGTCACGCCCGCGCCGAGCCGCGTCGCGCCCAGCAGCGCGACTCCGGGCTCGATCGTGGTGTCGGGACCGGCCTCGACGTCCGCGTCTACCCGCGCCGTCTCCGGCAAATAGAACGTCACGCCCGCCGCCATCAACTCCTCCACTTTCCGCCGGCGCAGCAAACAGTCAACTTCCGCCATCTCTCGCCGCGTGTTGCAGCCGAGTATCTCCCGGGGATCGTCGGCGGCTTTAGCGGCCACGCGCTCGCCGCGCTGGCGAAGCAGCGCCACGGCGTCGGTGAGGTACAGCTCGCGATGAACGTTTTCTGGGCGCAACTCGCCGAGCACGGGCCAGAGCTTCTCCAGCTCGAAGCAGTAGATGCCCGAATTGATCTCGCGAATCGCGCGCTCCGCCGCCCTCGCCGCTTTCTCCTCGACGATGGCGCGAATTCCGTCTCCATCAGGCTCCCGCACGATGCGCCCGTAGCCTGTGGGATCGTCCAGTATGGCCGTAAGCACAGTCGCCGCCGCGCCCGTCGCGCGATGCGCCTGCCCTAACGCTTCCAGCGTTTCCGCGCGAACGAGTGGCGCGTCACCCGGCAAAACGATCGCCCGGCGGAACTTCCTGAGCGCGCTCCGGGCCGTTTCGAGTGCATGGCCCGTGCCGCGCTGCGGCTCCTGAACCACCGTGCGCGCGCCCAGCGGCTCCGCCAGCTTCCGGACTTCTTCCGCTTGATGGCCCACCACGACGTAGATTGGCGCGCCAAGCCGTTGCGCCGCCCGCACCACGTGCTCGATCAGCGCACGGCCGCCAACCCGGTGCAGCACCTTCGCTCGCCGCGAGCGCAGCCGCGTCCCTTGCCCCGCAGCCAGAATGACAACCGCAAGTTCGGAATTCGCCATACGCCTAAAGATAACACCACGCCGGTTTGAAAGGAGGCAGAGGAGGCAAAGGTTCTTGCAACTGCTTTGAGCCTTTTCAGTCGGTGGCGACTGCCGGTTCGGCTTCAGAGCCCCGGTGCTGCTCCGGTTTGCGAGCCCCGGTGGGCCTCGCCGAGATCCCCGCAAATCGCGGCTCGACATCGAAAGGGGCGGGCTCGGCAGAAGCAGCGACGAACCGCTCCCCTGTGCTTTCGCGCGTAAGCGAGCGGTCGCGCAGCAACCGGGTCACGAGCGCGGTGTGCAGGGCGTGGCCGCCCTTATACGCCACCACGTGGGCCTTGAGCGGCCGCCCCACCAGCGCGAGGTCGCCAATCAGGTCCAGCGCCTTGTGCCGCGCGAACTCGTCGGGGAAGCGCAGGTCGCCGCTCATGATTCCGTCGCGGGTGAGCACGATGGCGTTGTCGAGCGAGCCGCCGCGGATCAGATCCATCGAGCGGAGCCGCGAAACGTCTTCCAGGAACCCGAACGTGCGCGCCGGCGCGAGCGTTCGGCTGAAAGATTCCGCGTTGACCTCCAGCTCCACTTCCTCGCGCCCGACCATGGGGTGCGGGAAATCGATGAAATAGCGCACCCCGAAATTCTCCGCGGGATACGCCGCGATCCGCCGGTCGCCATCGGCGATTTCCACCGGGCGCTGCAGCCGCAGGTAGCGGCGGCGGCGGCGCAGCGGCCGCATCCCCGCCTCCGCAATCATTTCGACGAAGGGCCGCGCCGACCCGTCCAGGATCGGCACTTCGAGCGCGTCCAGCTCGACGTACACGTTGTCGATTCCGCAGGCGTAGAGCGCCGCCAGCACGTGCTCGACCGTCGAGAGCAGAACGCCCTTTTTCATCAGACTGGTCGCGTAGCTCACCCGCGCCAGCCATTTCCCATGCGCTTCGATTTCGAAATTTTCGAGGTCCGTCCGCCGGAATACGATCCCCGTGTCCGCCGGCGCCGGCACCAGTCGCAGATGCCCGTGCACGGCCGTGTGCAGGCCCACGCCTTCGGTTTCTACCGGCTTGCCTATAGTGTTCTGGTACGACATGAACCTACATTCTAGGCATGCCAGGGTCCAATATGGCAAATGAAATTAAGCCTTATATTACAATAGGTTACAAGAATGCATATTCTTTCCATGTGGCAAACATACAACACCATCGCGCCTAGCCCTGTGCCTTTCCTGCCACTGGCTAACTCGCGACAAACTGACCTCCCGTAGAGGCGCTGAGGCCGCCCGCCGCAGGCGGGCCGGTCCGGGTGGTCGTCTAGGCGCCCTTTGCGTCTTTGCGGTGAGCGGCGAGTGGTTATGCCGTTGCGGTTTTCACCCTCGCCCTCCTGCCCTATCTCCTCTGGCTCTTGCGAGGGATTCGCTCCCTGTCCGAGTCGTGTCTGCCGTGATGGCGTTAGTAGGGGCAGGCCTTGCGCCTGCCCCGAAGCTTTGGGTCGGCGTCTCGCCCGTCTACCGGTTCCCCCCTGAAATCTCTAATTTCAGATCTGCCATCGATTCGCCTGCCGCGCCGGCCCCTCTCGCCTGTTCTCTCTGCGCTCTCTGCGTCTCTGCGGTGAGGTAGGGCGCCTCGCTTGGCCGCCACGAATCACGGTCCGCTGGCCCCTGTCCTCCCCATCCTCAACTTCCTCTTGCCTTCGGCGCCGGAAAGCGCGATACTCCCCTCAGACTATGATGGGACAGAACCCAGAACGCACGAGCGACCTGGTCCAAGGCACGCTCGATATGCTCATCCTCAAGACGCTTGCCCGCGGCCGCGCGCACGGCTACGCCATCGCCGAATCCATCCACCAAAGGTCGGAAGACGTTCTTCGCGTCGAGGAGAGCGCCCTCTATCCCGCCTTGCACCGGCTGGAATTGCGCGGCCTGCTCGCCTCCGAATGGGGCGCATCGGAGAACAACCGCCGCGCGAAGTATTACCGGCTGACGCCGAGGGGCCGCAAGGTTCTCGATGCGGAGTCCGAGCACTGGAATCGTATGACCGCCGCGATTGCCCGCGTCATGGGGTAAGCGGTGGCTAGAAGGTATTTGGCTCTGTTGACATCCTTAGGAAAGGGTAGCGATGCCTCAGGCGGTACAGGTTGAAATCAGACCGAGCAGCAGAGCTTGTCGCCGTTGGATGCGTAGCGAGCGACCCGGCGCGCGGGCCGACAGCTTGCGCTTCACCGAGGAGAAGACCGTCTCGATCAGGGCCCGACGGCGGTAGAGTCGATGCGGGAAGGCGCGGCGCATTTCGGCTCGGATTCCTTGGATTCGCCAATTCTTCTTCCCGCGCTTGGCCGGGATCACGCTCTGCGCCCCGAGTTGCTGCCGGATGTAGGCGTGATTCCTCTCGCTGTCGAATTCGGCGTCGGCCAGCACGAGCCCGATGCGGACATGCTGGGAAGCTGCCCCGACGACTGTGGGCAAATTGCCGCAGTCGTTCCAGGGGCCGCGGCGGGCGGACTGCGACAACAGGAACTGCTGATCGAGGTCCGCTACAACGACCCATTTCAGCCAGTGCCGCCAAAGCAGCGGTTTTTGGCCGTGATCATGCAGGCGCCGGACGAAGAACGTGCTGACCGCTCCCTGCGCCAGACCGGTGGCGTCGACGGCCACGCAGGCTCGGCGCCGGTCTTTTCGGCGAATACCGCGCAACCGGCGCACGGTCTCGCCCACCGCCCGATCGATGGCCTGGTCGTCCAGGCGCTGCAGAAAACGATACAAAGTTGTGAAATCGGGTACGCTGGCCGGTCCCAGAACCTGACGCAGTTCGCGATGCTCGGCCAAGCGCACCTCGGCCTCGCGGAAGGTCCAGTCCTCGTAGCGCATCAGGCAGAGGATTGTCAGCAGCTGCGGCTGGGTGAATTGGTGCTTGCTGAACCGCGTCCGATAACGGGGGAGCACCGTCCGGGCTACTTGCAGCCCGATTCAGGCGAAGGGCAGGAGTCCGAGTTCGGCCATCGCACCTCCTGCCTGGATAGCAAACTACAAATTGAAAGAACCCGAACTACCGAATTTTCATGCTCGTAGCGAGGACGTCAACAGAGCCCAATAGCTTCTAGTGGCTAGGCGCGCCACATCCGCGGAGTCGGGCAGCCGCCCCATGGGAATCCCGGTGTACACTGGGGACGAGGGATGCACCCGGGGCCAGGCGTCCCCCGCGGGCGCAAGCGAGGGAGCTCGGGCATGAAGACTCTGAAATTTACGTTCTGGCAAGATGGGAGCTATTACCTAGGCTTCCTGAACGACTACCCCGATTACCAAACCCAAGGCCTTTCCAAAGAGGAACTGGTGGCCAACCTCAAGGACTTACTCGCCGACCTCGAGTCCGGGGAAGTGCCCTACGTCCGCAGGGTGGAAGAGTTGGTCGTCGCCGAATGAAGCGGGGCGAGCTTATCAAAAAGCTCGAAGAGTTGGGTTGCGTTCTCGTTCGCCGAGGCGGCAGACACGATTGGTACACAAATCCTGCAACCAGGAAGTCCCAGCCGGTACCACGCCACAACGAAGTCCACGAAGCACTCGCCAAATCCATTATCCGCAAACTTGGCCAGGAATGACCAGCGCTTGAAAGAAAGGAGGCTCCAGGTCCCGCGTGCCTCCTTTGGTTGTCTCGTACGAGGAACCCAGGAATCGGCCCCAAAATTAGAGCCGGCCATAATAGAGCTGGGTCGCGTATTCGAACCGAACCAGCCCATCCTGATTGTGCACGTCGAAGATACGCCTCAGCTCGGCCAGCATCGGCTCGTGGTGGGGATGACCTAGCGCCGGGGCGTAGGAGGAGCTGAGCAGCCTTCCCCCCAAGCCTTCGAAATCGAAAACCTGTTCGTTCGGAAAATGGCGGTTCCGCAGTTCGCCCGGCGCGAAAAAGTCCTTCATTTCTCGGTGACCGGGATATTTCGCCGCTACCTCCCGGTAATCGGTGGAGTATTTCCGCAGCAGCGCTTCGTACGCGCGCAGGAATTCGGTGGTGTCCATCAGTCGCTCGTTCCAGAGGATGGCCGCCCAGCCGTCCGGGCGCAAGATGCGCGCGAACTCCCTGCGCGCGGCCGGCGCGTCGAACCAATGAAACGCCTGGCCGGCGACGACGAAATCCACGCTGGCGTCCGCGAGCGTGGTGGCTTCCGCCGTTGCCGCCACGCTATGAAATCGCGGATAGCCTCGGAGCGATCGTTCGCCTGCCGCGCGCATTTCGGCGTTGGGCTCGATGCCGTACACCGTTTCGCCGTCGTCGAGAAACACGCGGCTGAGCAGCCCCGTGCCGGAACCTACGTCCGCGATTCGGCACTCGGGCGCGAGGCCGCATTCTTCCCGCAGCGGTTCGAGAATCGCCTGCGGATACCCGGGACGATAGCGGGCGTAGTCCTCGACACGATTCGAGAATCGCTTTGTGGAATCGGCCGCGGCCATTTACTTCCTGGATTCGAAGTTTCTAACCAAGCCGCTGCTCGTCTCCACGATTCCGCCTGCCTCTCGGGTAAGTTTAAAGCGAGTTAAGGGCACAACCGCCACTTCGTGCGGGTGTAGGCGATGCGGAAGCCGTTGCGTTCGGCGTTACGCTGCGAATCGCTCCCCGCTCGAGGCGCTTCGAAGGCTCCAAGTCGGAGAAGGTCATGGCGCTTCGCCATCATAGCTGGCCTCTCCTCCGGCCACAACGCCCGCCCGCCTGTTTTCTCTGCGTTCTCCGCGCCTCTGCGGTGAGGTCGTGGGCGCTGCGCGAGACCCACGAGTCACCAGTCACGGAACACTGGCCACTGCCCTTTTCATGCCGCAGCACGGGTGTGAGGCGAAAACGCCGGCTCCGGTTCTAGCCGCATCTTGCGCAGGAGGGCCGCGAAGCGAGGGTCGGCGCGTAGCGGATCCAAAAAGCAATAGCTCTTGATGGGGACCATCATGGGGTCGCGCGCCTCGATCGCTCCATCCATCCAGGCGAAAGCCTCATTGATTTCGCCCAACCCCAGATGGATCCACGCGAAGCTCGTCGGCGGCACATAGGCTTGGGTGGCAATCGCGTGAAGACGTTCCAGCAGGTTGCGGGTTTCGACGTTATTCCCGCTTTGCGCCAGCGCCAGTCCAAGCCATCCCAGAACAGCCGGCGCACCCCCGGACAGTTCGGTCGCCCTTTGGAGGGCGGGAATCGCTTCCTCGAACTGGCGCCGCATTGTCAGGGCTTGCCCCAGCACCAGATGACCCATGAAATTCGCCTCGTCCAGCTCGAGGGCGCGACGCGCCTCCACCACCGAGCGGTCGAAGTCGCGGCCGAGCCAGAGCAAAACGGCCAGCCAAACACGCATCGGGTGAGACATGGGATCGCGTTCGAGCGCTCGCTCGAGTTCTGCGACCGCCTCTTCGAGGCGACCCAAGGGCATCAATCCGCTCTGCGCGCGCCGCATCCTGACTACCGGCGAGGCCGGGTCGAGTTCGAGCGCCCGGCGCATTTCGCGCTCGACTTCCGGCCAGTTGTAGTCAAGCTCCTTGCGATACATGCCGATGAGAGCGTGCGTTTCGGCGAGGTTGGAATCGATCTCCACGGCTCGCAAGGCGTAAAACAGCCCCGTCGAGCACGCTTCCCTGGGCGGGGCCAAGCCGAAGAAACCCAGATACCAGTAGAGTTCGCCGAGGGCGTCGTTGGCGAGCGCAAACTCCGGGTCAAGTCTCAGAGCCTCCTCAAGGTACTGCCTCGCCTTCGCCAGACCCTCGGGAGTGTATTTGTTGAGATGGTAACGGCCCTGGATGTAGGAGTTGTAAGCGGCGAGGTCTTCGGTCGGTTTTCTGCGCTCGCGCGGCAGCGCCGCTTCCTCGGGCCGAAGGCTGTCCGCCGGGAGCCGCGCATCGAGATGCGCGGCAATGGCCTCAGCCGTCGAACGTTCGACGCTGAAAAGATCCCGCAGGTCGGCATCGTACTTCCTGGCGAAGATGTGCGACTGATCGGCGACCTGGATGAGTTGAACGTTGATTCCGATTCGGCCCTCCGCGCGGTGGACGCCCCCTTCCACGACGCAATCGACGCCCAACTCGTGCCCGATCCGGGCCACGTCCTTGCGGCTGCCCTTGTAGCGCATCGCCGTCGTGCGGGCGATCACGGCCAGCCGCTCCTGAGCCAGGCTTGCCAGCGCGGTGATGATCTCGTCGGTCACCGCGTCGCTGAAGTACTCCTGCGCGGGATCGCCGCTCAGGTTGAGGAAGGGAAGCACCAGCAGTCTGACCCTGGCCTTCGGAGCGCCCTGCGGGGCGCTGGGCGGTTCAAATACGCTCGCGAGGAAGCGGTAACCTCGCTTGGGAAGGGTTTCGATAAAGTGCGGCCGGTCGGCTGAATCGCCCAGGGCTTCCCGCAAGCGGGCGATAGCCGTGTTGAGGTTGTTATCAAAATCCACGAACACTTCGTCGCTCCAGAGCCGCCGGCGAAGTTCCTCCCGCGTGACGACTTCACCCGGGTGTTCGAGCAGAGCCGCGAGCACCTGGAACGGCTTCTCGGGGAGTCTTACTCTGCTGCCGCCTCTGTGCAGCACCCCCGAGGTGAGATCGATTTCGAAGGGATCGAAGCGCAGGATGTTGAGCATTGCCAGGTTCCCCAGTTCTTCTGGTCGCAGCCTACACCCAGCAGGCATAGCGGTCAACAACCACTAGCTCCTTGGTCCTCAACGAGTTGGGCCGTAGGCAAAATTCAAGAAAAACTCAAGCCGCTGTCTATTTATATCGGGCGACGCCTCTTCCAGAATCTCGGCGGAGGAGGTGCCTTATGAAATTCAGAACACTGTTCCTGCTCGCAGTTGCGCAGGCCTTGGTCGCCATGCCGCTCATGGCGCAGCCGGATGCCGCCGGTTCGAGGCAATGCTCGCTGGCAACTCTCAACGGCAGCTACGGCTTCTTTGGGGAAGCCCCCGCATCGATATACGGGACGCCGTTGGCTGTCAGCGGCATCATCCGCTTCGACGGCCATGGCAACCTTACCGGAGACTCCGTCGACAACGTGGGAGGCTCGGGCGGCAGTCCCGTAAGTGGGTTCTCCGGGACCTATACGGTGAGCCCGGACTGCACCTATTCGGGCGCACACACAGGGGAGGGAGGCGATACGCTCCACTTCGTAGGAAAGATCGCCGGCGAAGGAATGTCGCAGGAAATGCGCTTCGTGGTCACCGATCCCGGATGGGTGGCCCTTGGGACTGTCAAGAAAATCCCGCCGGGTGGCTGTTCGCTGGCCAGTCTCCAAGGCTCCTACGCGCTCTTTGGGCAGGGTTTGATTACGGCCTATGATCCTGCCGCGCCGTTCGCCCATGTCGGAACCGTAACTTTTGACGGTGCGGGAAACTTCGTGGGCAGCGACACGATCATGTTGAACGGTACGGAGGTCCCGGACACGTTCACGGGGACTTACACGGTCACCCAGGAGTGCCAGTCGTCGGCCGAGATCAACAGCACCGCGGTAGGAGTCATTCACGAGTTGGGATGGATCGTCGGCACAGGAGAGTCGCAGGAGGTGCGTCGCATCGAAACCGATCCCCTCGGGTTCGTGTTCTACGACGCGCTGAGGAAGCAGTAGCGGTGGTCTAGCTTTCCGGGCCTGCCTTGCGGGAGGGACCGTGGCGCGCATTAGGCTTCGAAATGATGCCGTCGTTGCCATGGTCCTCCCCCAGAATACCGTCCCCAGTGGCGCACCCCGCCCGGTCACCCCGGACTCACCACGGCGCGAACCACCCCGCTTGTTTTCTCCGCGTTCTCCGCGCCTCTGCGGTGAGGTAGGCACTAACCACTAGCCGCCGCCTTCGGTTAGAATCGAGTTTCGAACCATGGCTTCCTCTTCCTCGCCATTCCGCATCGTGTCGAACGACCCGCCCTCCGCGGCTGTGGCGGCTAAACCCGCATGGCTCAAAGTGCGTTTCTTCGGCGGACCGAACTACCAAGACCTCAAGCGCATCATGCGCACGCTCGGCCTGCACACCGTTTGCGAGAGCGCGCGCTGCCCCAACATGGGCGAATGCTGGGAACACCGCACGGCCACCTTCATGATTTTGGGCAACATCTGCACCCGCGCCTGCGGCTTCTGCGCCGTGCCTTCCGGCCGGCCGCTGGGCCCGCCGGAGGAAGATGAGCCCGAGCGCGTGGCCGAAGCCGTCGAAGCGATGGCGCTGCGCTACGCCGTGGTCACCTCCGTCAATCGCGACGATCAGCCCGACGGCGGCGCGCACGTCTTCGCGGGCACCATCGAAGCGATTCGCCGGCGCGTGCCTGGCTGTAAAGTCGAAGTCTTGATTCCCGATTTCCGTGGCGTGTGGTCGGCGCTCGAGGCCGTGATTGCCGCCCGGCCAGACGTCCTCAATCACAATATCGAGACCGTGCCCCGGCTCTCGCGCCATGTGCGCAGCGCCGCGCGCTACGACCGCTCCCTCGAACTGATCGAGCGCTCCGCCCGCGCCGGCATGGTCACCAAGAGCGGGATGATGCTCGGGCTCGGCGAGGAGCGGGAAGAAGTTCTAGGCACGATGCGCGACCTCGCCGCCCGCGGCGTGCACATCCTCACCATCGGCCAGTACCTCCAGCCGACTCCCGGGCACCTCCCCGTCGCCCGCTTCGTGCCGCCTGAAGAGTTCGCCGAATACCAGCGCGCCGGACTCGACATGGGCTTCCGGCACGTCGAATCCGGCCCGCTCGTCCGCTCCTCCTACCACGCCTTCGATCAGGAACGCGCCGCCCGCTCCTCGGCTCAATAGCCGCCGCGTCTCTCCCGCCCCCAGGTAGGGGCAAGCCTTGTGCCTTCCCAGCCAGCCGGCCGGCCCTCCGCCGCACGAATAGACGCGGCTCTCGCCCTTCCTTTGCATCCTCTACCTCCTTTGCTTCCTTTGCCTCCCTGTCTTACCGGACGTAGCGCGGGTGGCGGCCCGGGCCCCAGGGATCGTAATGCAGCGCGAACTGGACGCGTGCGGAGATGGGCGGATGGCTGTACAGCCAGAAAACGATGAACGGACTCGGGTGCGGATTCGAGAGATCGTCTTCGCCCAGCACCTGGAAGGCGCGCGCGGCGTTCTGGGCGGAATCGGGAACGATGCCGTGAGTCACTTCGAGGCCATAGCGATCGGCCTCATGCTCGAAGTGTCGGCTGACGGCGTTCGAGAGCGGCGACCCGAGGAAGAGGAAAATGGAAATCCAGAGCCAAAGCACCCCCAGCGAAGCCCCATCGTTCGCGTCGCGAATCGCCCAGCGCGCGCCCCAGCGCCTTAAACTCCACCGCAGCGCCCCGGAACACAGCCACAGCAATCCCAGAAGCGCGGCGGCGCCGATCAGCATGCCCCAAACGACGTGATGGAGCACGTAGTGACCCATCTCGTGGCCGAACACGAAAGCGATTTCCGGCGACGTCATCCGGGCTACCGTCGTGTCCCAAACAACCACGCGCTTCGAGGCGCCAAACCCGGTTACGTAGGCGTTCAGCGAATTCGTTTTTTGACTAGCTTGCATCAGGACCATGCGGCTGGGGGGAATCTCGACGCCGGCATGCGCGCATACCTTTTCCAGTTCGGCTACCAGCGCCGGGTCGCGCTGAGCCAGCGGGTGAAACCTGTAAAACATCGGCTCGAGTACGTACGGCGAGATGAAAACCAGGAAGAACAGCACGGGCAGCGCCGCCAGCCAGAAATACAGCCACCAGCGGCGGGCGCTGCGGCGAACGATGGAGTAGAGAATCCAAACCAGAACGATCGCCACGGCCGAGGTAACCATCTGCTCTTTCGCCCAGTCCCACAGCCACGGGCTCCACGCCTCCACCGACTGATGAAAATGGAGACCGATCCAGTGGCCGGCGGCATCGAGTGGCCAGTCGAGTGCGGCCAGGGTGAAGAAAAGCAGCGGAACGAAGACCGCCGCCTGACCGAGCCGGCAGCGCGTCGTTCGTTCGGCCCAATCGCGGTATCGCGGCGGGAGCCGCCACGCCAGCACCAGCAGCAGAATCGCCAGCCCGTAGGCGAACCCGCCGAAATAGAGCCAATCGCCCGCGCGCTCGTATTCCACCGCCTGGCGCTCTTCGGCGGGCGGCAGCGTGTACGCCGTAATCGCCTGGCCCGCCGCCGCATCGTGAGACCCGCCGCGGCTGGCAGACGGCGCCGCTGGTGGGGCCTGTCCTGCGCCGGAGCGGGCAGCGCCAGATGCGGGTGGGACCTGCGATCCGGCCCACATGCAAAGGGAAACACCCAGAAAGCAAGAGAGAAACGCCGCGGCGGCCTTGCCGACTTTCACGGTTTTCGACCCCGCCCAGTATGCGGCGCATCCCCGGCGATCGGCAACCGTGCCTCCGCGCCGCCGAAAACCGTGACCGTAGCCGGTCAGAAATTGAGGGCCGGGCCGAACGTCAATCGCAAGTTGCTGTGCGCCCCGCTATTGAAGTAGACGAGGTCGCCCGCTTCCAAGCGGAAGCCCAGGGGCCCGAACCGCAGCTCGATCCCGCCGCCGGGATACAGCGCGCCGCTTACGTCCTGGCTGCGGAGGTTGGCGACGCTGCTGCTGAATGTGGAGAACGTTGCGGGCTGGGGATCCAACCGGAAATTGACGAATCCGCCCTTCACCGTAACGAATAGGCGCAGCGGCCCGTGCGGCGTTTGGAGTTTAGGACCGAATAGACCCTGGAGGAGCCGCATATTCGTGCGCTGGAGGGTGACCGTGCCTGTGCCGGTATTCGTAAATCCCTCGGTGAATGCCTGCTCGAAGTCGTAGCTCATTTCCGCCTCGAACGCCAGGGCTCGGTTCGCGTTCAGGGCGAACCGCCCGCCTAGCCCCGCCATGCTGGTGCTCGTCTGCTGCACGCGGACGTACTCGCCGTAGATGCCCACCTGGCCGTGATCCTGGGCCGATGCCGTAGGCGCCAGCGCCAGCCCCAGTAGAATGAGTCCTGCAATGTACCTGCGCATAGTTCGTTCCCCCCTGTCTTTGCGCTCTCGCAATGTTCGCCCTGCAGAAAACCGGTGCCCCGCCGCGAGTTCCTCCAGGCGCCCCGGGCGGCCCCCGCATCAGCTCTTCTTGAGGGGATGCCACGCCGCCATCGAGTGTTGCCACGATTCCTTGGTGAGATCGTCTTCGCAAGCCTTGCCGGAGGATCCGGCGCGCGGGTGAGCCGGTTGAAGGCGCTGGCCCTGCATGTTAGCCTGCACTCGGCGCAAACTTGATCGGGGGGCGAGAATCCCGCCGTGGAATCCTATCGTCCGGAGACCGACGCAACTGCCTGGAGCACGACCGTAGCCGTGCTGGCCGACCTGATCGAGGAGTTGGGGCACGAGCCGGCCGGCGCGGGTTTGCAGCCGGGCACCCACCTCGAGCGCGATTTGGGGCTGGGCAGCCTCGAGCGCGTCGAGTTGCTGCTTCGCCTGAACGCCGCCCTCGGAATTCAGCTTCCCGAACGCGCCCTGGCAGATGCCGAAACCGTGGGTGAGCTGTGCGGGGTCGTTCGCGCGAGCCGGGGCCTCGCGCAAGCCGCCGCGCCCGGAACTCCCGGCGCGGGCGGGGACGGCGAGCGCGGTTCCGAAACCCCATCCGGGGAGCAAATGGCGCGGGTTTGCGCCCCTGCCGATTGGATTCCCCTGCCGGATTCGGCGGAATCGTTTGTCGACGTGCTGCGCTTCCGCGCCGGGGCCGCGCCGAATGCTCCGCACATCATTTTCGAGGACGCCGATGGCGCCGAGCACGTGCTCACGTACGGCGGCCTGCACGAGCGCGCCATGAACGTGGCCCGCTGGCTGGAATTCCATGGGCTCGAGCCCGGCGACCGCGTGGCGTTGATGCTGCCCACCTGCCTCGAGTTCTTCGCCTGCTTCCTCGGAACGCTGCTCGCGGGCGGCGTGCCCATTCCCATCTACCCGCCGTTCCGTGCAGACCGCATCGAAGAGTACGCGACGCGCCAGGCGATGATCCTACGTAACGCCGAGGCCCGCATCCTCATCACCTTTCGCGCCGCCGAGCGCGTCGCCCACCTGCTCCGGCCCGAAGTCGCCTCGCTCGACCGCGTCGTGGATGCCGAGCGGTTCGAAGCGGAGAAGGAGAAGCCGGTGGCGGGCGTGCTGCACCGGCCCCAAGCCGACGATATCTGCTTCCTGCAATACACTTCGGGCAGCACCGGGTCTCCGAAAGGCGTGGTCGTCACTCACGCGAATCTCTTCGCCAACATTCAAGCGATGGGCGAAGCCATTTCCGTCCAGCCGGGCGATCGCGCGGCGAGTTGGTTGCCGCTTTACCACGACATGGGGTTGATCGGAGCGTGGCTGATGCCGCTTTACTTCGGTTTGCCCCTCGCCTTGCTCTCTCCGGCCACCTTCCTCACGCACCCGGTCCGCTGGCTCCGCCTGATCGCCCGCCACCGCGCGACGCTGACCGCCGGCCCCAACTTCGCCTACGAGCTGTGTTTGCGAAAGATTCCCGATTCCGAACTCGCCGGGCTCGACCTCTCCTCCCTGCGAGGGGCGATGAACGGCGCCGAGCCGGTGATGCCGGAGACCCTGGAACGCTTCTCCGCGCGATTCGCGCCCTTCGGCCTCCGCCCGAACGCCGTCGTGCCCGTCTATGGCTTGGCCGAGGCAACACTGGCCGTCAGCGCCCCGCCGCTCGGCCGGCCCATCCGCGTCGATCGCGTCGATCGCGAGCGGCTCGAGACCGAGGGCCGGGCCGCGCCCGCCGCCGGCGACGCTCCCACTCTGCCGTTCGTCTCCGTCGGCCGACCGATCGGCTGCGAGGTCCGCATCGCTGGCCGGAACGGAGAGGACGCTGGCGAGCGAGTCGAGGGAGCGCTTTGGTTCCGCGGACCGTCGGCGACCCAAGGCTATTTCCGGAATCCCCAAGCCACCGCTGAAATTCGGCGCGAAAACGGTTGGGTAGACTCGGGCGACCGGGCCTACCAAGCCGAAGGAGAACTCTTCATCACCGGCCGGACGAAAGACATCATCATCAAGGGCGGCCGGAACCTCTATCCGCAGGAGATCGAAGAGGCGGTGGGAAGCGTCGCCGGCGTGCGCCGGGGCTGCGTGGTCGCCTTCGGCGTGCCCGATCCGAAGACCGGTACCGAACGGCTGGCGGTGGTGGCCGAGACGCGGAAGCCAGGGGAAGCCCAAGGAATCGAAACGGCCATCGCCCGGAAGGCGCACGAAGCGACCGGCATGCCACCTGATATCGTGCGCGTGGTGCCGCCGCATTCGATACCGAAGACCTCGAGCGGGAAGCTCCGCCGCTCGGAAACCCGGCAAATCTATTTGGAAGGACGCCTGGGCGCCCAGCCACCGCCCGTCTGGCGGCAACTCGTTCGTTTGGCCGCTCGGGGCATGTTCTCGCCGCAAGGCGGTCCGCTCCGGCTGCTCGGCCGGCCCATCGATCGCCTCTACGGAGTCTATGCCCTGCTGATGTTTGCCGCCTGGCTCGTACCCACCGCGGGCGTGGTGGCGCTGGTGCCTTCCGAGCGAACCGTTCGCCGCATCATCGCCTGGGCGTGCCGCAATTTCTTGCGAACGGTCGCCTGCCGTATCCGCATCGAGGGGAGGGACGTGCTCGATCGAATCCGGCCCGGGGGGCTCTGGCCCTGCGTGATCGTTTCGAATCACACGAGCTACCTGGACGTGATTGCCTTGCTGGCCTTCTTGCCGATCGACTGCCTGTATTCCGCCAAGCAGGAGATCCTCCGCTGGCCCCTGCTCGGCCTGATCGCGCGGAAAATGGGGCAGTTGGGATTCGATCGGAGCGATCCCCATGCGCGCGTGCGACAGGTGGAGCAGATCGAACAGGCGCTGCGCGATGGGCACTGCACGGTCGTTTTTCCCGAAGGCACTTTCACGCCGGCACCCGGCGTGCGGCCCTTCCAACTGGGCGGTTTCAAGGCTGCTGCTGGCGCCGGCCTCCCCATCGTCCCCCTAGCCATTCGCGGCGCTCGGGGAATCTGGCGGGACCGCACCCTCCTTCCCCACCCAGGCCGCGTGACGCTGACTTTCTGCCCCCCCATCGTGCCGGAGGGTGACGACTGGAAGCAGATGGTGCGCCTGCGCGACTCCGCCCGGCTGGCCATCGCGGGTCCTTCCGGCGAAGCCCTGCTCTGAGCCCCTTCCCCAGTCGCGCCGGGAGACGTAGTGGTAGGGGCGCGGTCACCGCGCCCCCCGCAGCTTCGTCCATGCCGGCCTGCTAAACTTGCCGCCCCCCAAGGCGGATCGGGCCAGCGCTAGGGTTACGGCCATGCCTTCGCCCACAAGAAAGCATCGTTCCCGCGGCGCGCAGCATCTTAGGAGGCAGGGCGGGGAGACAGGAATCCTAAGATGGCTCATCGTTCCCTTGAAACCGTGGGTTTGCGTTGTACCGGATGGGCGGCACTCGACCGCGATCCGCAGGACGACCGGGTGGAGTATTCCTGCCCGCACTGCGGTGCGGCGGGGTCGAAGGCGGCACGGCGGCCGCGCGGCGAATACCACTTTTCAGACGGCTTTCTTCAGGACCTTCAGGGCGAGATGTCGGTTTGCCGGCAGTGCCGGCAGCGGCTGCACGTGACCCCTGTCGTCCTGGTCCACACCCTGGACGAAAAGAGGCGGTTTGAGGCGGTCTTTTCGCCCGAGCCGGCACTGGTCTCCGCGCGCTAAGCGGCGCCGCTTAGAGCGGCCATTCCGGGCCGAGACGCAGGTGGTATTTGACCAGAGCGGCCTTCACGCGCTCGAACGCCTCGTCCACCGTATCGGCAAATTCCAGCAGCGCGGCCTCGCGCTCGTTGATCGTGCCCCAGCGCACCATCTCTCGCCAATTCAAGACGCGGTCCCAATAGCGGCGCCCGTAGATGAGGACCAGGTGATGGCGGCCCAGCTTGCCCGTCTGCATCAGCGTGAGCATCTCCCAAAGTTCGTCCATCGTCCCAAACCCCCCGGGAAACACGATCAGGGCTTTGGCGATCTGGGCGAACCAGAGCTTGCGCATGAAGAAGTAGTGGAACTTGAAATTCAGCTCGGAG
The DNA here is from genome assembly GCA_021788095.1 of Acidobacteriota bacterium. Taxonomy (GTDB): domain Bacteria; phylum Acidobacteriota; class Terriglobia; order Acidiferrales; family UBA7541; genus JAKASX01. The sequence goes on from JAJYLB010000005.1 coordinate 50,634, forward strand.
CTGATGTAGGGGTTGGCCTCCTGTTCGTGCGGCAACTCGATTCCCAGCCCGATGGTTTTTCCTCCCGCTTCCACCGCGCCCCGATTCGCTGCCTCCATGATCCCGGGGCCGCCGCCCGAGCAGATCACGAAGCGGCGCGGCCGCTCGCCGAGGGTGAGGGCCCAGGCGGTGATGCGACCCGCGAGCTGGCGCGCCTCCTCGTAGTAGCGGGACATCTCCAGGGTGTTGCGCGCTTGGCGGATACGCGCGCGGGCGTCGGCGTCGCGGCGCCGGCCCAGGCTCCGGCGAGTGCGATCGAGCTGCGCGAGCGCCACCTTGCGGGGCAGAAGACGGGCCGAGCCGAACATCACGATAGTGTCCGCCACACCCACTCGCTGCAAGCGGGTGAGGGGATCGATGTATTCGGCGAGGATGCGCAGCGGACGCGCGGGCGTGCTCTCCACGAACGGGGTATCGAGATAGGCCAACTTGGTTTTCGACGGCTGCTTCATCGCGTCTCTCCCGGCCGGAGGTCTGGCCTTGCCGATTCTAAAAGAGCGGCCGGTGGTGGTGCCAGCCCGGACGGCAGCGAAGGGGAAAAATGCGGGATTTCCCGCCGGTGATCGGGTAGAGTTTCCTCATGAGGTTTCCTGCTTCCCTGACTGCGCCTGGGGAACCGGCAACGCCGGGCCGCGCCTGTTTTCGAATTCGAATCGGCGCGGCGCTGGCCTTGGCCGCGCTGGGTGCGGCTCCTGCCCTGCGCGCCCAGCGCCGCACCCCCACCACTCCGGTTCAGGTGCAGCCGGGCCAAACCGCTCCGGCGCCCCCCGCGCGGGTCCGCGTCCCCACGCCTCAAATCCGGCGGCAAGTGAAGGAGGTCAGCGTGCCCGTAACCGTGCGCGACCCCCGCGGGCGCTTGGCGCTGGACCTCGGGCCGGAAGATTTCCAGATCTACGACGACGGCAACCTCGTGCATATCGCCAATTTCGGTTTGGTGAGCGAGCCGCCCGCGGTTGTCCTGGTGGTGGAGAATAGCTCCCGGATCGCTCCCTTGCTGCCCGGTATTCGCAAGAGCGGGATCCTCTTTACCAACTATGTGATGGGCGCGCACGGCAAAGGGGCGGTGCTCGTTTTCAACGACAAGAGCGATCTCGTCGTCCCGTTCACCCAGGAGTCCGACCTGGTCCAGAAAGCCATCTCCGATTTGAAACCCGTCGATGCGGGCGCCCATCTTTACGATGCGCTCGGCCGCGCCGTCCAGATGCTCGAGGGCCAGCCTGAGAATCAGCAGCGAGTGATCGTCACCGTGGCGGAGTCGGTCGATACCGGCAGCCTGGACAAACTGACCAACGTGCTTCAGGACGCCGAGCTGGCCAACGTTTCCATTTACTCGATCGGCCTCTCGACCGCGACCGCCGAGTTTCGCACTCCCCCAGGCCAGTACGCCGGGCCGCAGGCCAGTCCCCCAGGCACCTTCGCCCGCCCCGGCATTCCCGGCACTCCCCAGACGCCCTCGACGATGGCGGAAGCCTCAGGCAACATGAACTTGATGGCGGTGATGGAGATGTTGGTGAAGATGGGCTTGCACTTGGTTACGCCGGAGGCCCTGTCGGCCGCCAGCGCGGCCACGGGCGGCGACCACTTCGGCGACGCCAAGGACGTAGGGATTCAGGACGACATGGAACGCATCGGCTCGGAACTGCACGCCGAGTACATGCTGTCCTTCCAGGCCCCCCAAGACGGGCCCTGGGGTTATCACAGAATTACCGTCAAGATCGACCGGCCCGGCTACCACCTGCTCACCCGGCCGGGCTACTTCCTCTCCCCGCCGGGCGGGACCACCACTTCCGGCCAGTAATTCCACCCTCTCGGGCCTCAGGCGTTGGGCGGGGCGGCGGGGGCGGCGGGACCTTCCGCGGATTCGACTGCGTCCTCTTGGATCACCGCGGCGGCGGCTACGCGATCGTCTTCTTCGAGCCGGAGCAGGCGCACGCCCTGGGTGGACCGGCCCGCCTCGCGTATCTCGGCCGCATGAACGCGAATGATCTTGCCTTGGACGGTGATGATCATCACGTCCGATTCCTCGCTCACCTGCAGCGCCGAGATCACGGCGCCGTTTCGCTCGGTGCTCTTCAAATTGATGACGCCCTTGCCCCCGCGGCTGATGAGCCGGTATTCGGCGAGCGGGGTGCGCTTGCCGTAGCCCTTCTCGCTTACGGTGAGCATGAGCGAGGTGAGCGACTGGCGCAGGGCGTCGCTCGGGATCTCGTCGAGGTTGTCGGTCGAGACTTTGAACTCCTTCCGCAAGATCTCGATATCGGGCTGGGCCGCGTCCATGCTCACCACGCGGTCGTCCTTCTCGAGGTCCATGCCGTTCACCCCTCCCGCCGGCCGGCCCATCGCCCGCACCTCGCTCTCGCGGAAGAGGATGGCTTGCCCGTCGCGACTGGCGAGGAAGACGAGTTGGTGGCCGTCGGTGATGCGCGCGCCAATCAGCTCGTCCTGCTTTTCCAGGTTGATCGCGATGATGCCCGAAGGCCGCGGATTCGAAAACTCGGCGAGCTGCGTCTTCTTGACGGTTCCCTGTCGCGTGGCCAGGAAAACGTAGCGGTCGTCTTCCTCCAGGTTCCGCGCCGGCACCACCGCCGCCAGCTTCTCGCCTTCCTGAAACTTGAGCAGCGAGTGGATCGCCCGGCCGCGCGTGGCGGCGGCCGCCTCGGGAATTTCGTACACCTTGAGCCAATAGACGCGGCCGAGACTGGTGAAGAGCAGGATGTAGCTGTGGGTCGAGGCGATGAACAGATGCTCGACGAAATCCTCCTCCCGCGTCTTCGCCCCGATCCGCCCCTTCCCCCCGCGCGATTGATGGCGATAGACGTCGACGGGAGTGCGTTTGATGTAGCCCGCGTGGCTCACCGTGATGGCCATGTCCTCGTCGGCAATCAGGTCTTCCAGCCGGATCTCCTCCACCCGGTCGACGATCTGCGTGCGCCGGTCGTCTCCGTACTCCTTCCGCACCTCGCGCAGCTCGCCCACGATCACCTGCTTCAGCTTCTTCTCGCTGGCGAGGATCTCCTTCAGCGCGGCGATCTTCTTCTGGATCTCCTTCAACTCCTCGATAATCTTCTCCCGCTCCATCTGCGTCAGCCGGTGCAGTTGAAGATCGAGGATGGCCTGCGCCTGCCGGTCGCTGAATTCGAATCGCTCGATCAGGCCGGCTTTGGCTTCGGCGGGGGATTTGGATCGGCGAATGAGCCGAATGACCTCGTCGAGGTGTTCGAGCGCCTTCTGGAAGCCCATCAAGAGGTGTTCGCGCTCTTCGGCCTTGCGCAGATCGTATTGCGTGCGCCGGCGGACGACCTCGATCCGGTGATCGACGAACTGGCGCAGGATCTCCACCAGGCCCATCTCCCGCGGTTGGCCCCCCACGATGGCCAGCAGGATCATCCCGAACGACTCCTGCATCTGGGTGTGCTTGTACAGGTTGTTCAGGATGATCTCGGGCTCCTCGCCCTTCTTCACCTCCACCACGATCCGCATGCCTTCCCGGTCGCTTTCGTCCCGGACGTCGGCGATCCCCTCGATCTTCTTCGTCTGCACCAGCTCGGCAATCCGCTCGATCAGCCGCGCCTTGTTCACCTGATAGGGGATCTCGGTGATCACGATGTTTTGCCGGTCTTTCGACACCTGCTCGATCGCCGCTTTCGCCCGCATGGTGAACGTGCCGCGGCCCGACCGGTAGGCTTGCTCGATCCCTTCCCGCCCCCACAGGTAGCCGCCGGTAGGGAAGTCGGGTCCGGGAACGAGCTTCATCACGTCGGCCAGGGACGAGGAAGGCTTCTCGATCAGCAGCTCCGCCGCGTCGATCACCTCGTTCAGGTTGTGCGGGGGAATGTTCGTGGCCATGCCCACGGCGATTCCGCTCGCGCCGTTCACCAAAAGGTTGGGCACGCGCGTAGGGAGCACGACGGGCTCCTGCGCGGTCTCGTCGAAGTTCGGCGAGAAATCCACCGTCTCTTTCTCGATGTCGGCCAGGATTTCGTCGCTGATGTGCGCCAGGCGCGCCTCGGTGTAACGCATCGCCGCCGGTGGGTCGCCGTCCACCGAGCCGAAGTTGCCCTGGCCGTCGACCAGCGGGTAGCGCAAATTGAAATCCTGCGCCAGCCGCACCAGCGCGTCGTAAATGGGCGCATCGCCATGCGGATGGTATTTGCCCATGACTTCGCCGACGATCTTGGCGCACTTGCGGTAGGCGCGAGTCGAGGTCAGCCCCAGCTCGTACATGCCGAAGAGGATCCGGCGCTGCACGGGCTTCATGCCGTCGCGGACGTCGGGCAGCGCCCGGCCGATGATCACGCTCATCGCGTAGTCGAGATACGACCGCCGCATCTCGGCTTCGATATCGACCGGCAGCATTACCGCCTGTGGCTTTTCATCCGCCATCCGAAGAGTTCCTTTCGGTGCTGTGAGCCCTCACGCGGGCCCACCTACGGCCTGGTCCCAAACGAAAGTCTTTACCGCTTCGAAGGCCGCCGCGGCATTCGAAAATCGCTTCCTGGCGAACTGCTCCTCGGCCGCTTGGGCCAGCCGGTCGGCTTTCTGCTGGCTTCCGCATTCGATCGCCACCCCCGCCGCGCCTTCCGGCTGCTCGACGGCCACCGCGCGAAAGCCTTCGCACCGCAGGCCGCCCAGTCCCGGCGCCGTCTCCCAACTCAACTGGAACAGCATCGCCGGCTTCACACGTCGAGGTTGACGACGTCGAGGGCGTTCTCCTGGATGAATTTCCGCCGCTCCTCCACGTCTTCTCCCATCAGCGTGGTGAAGATCTGGTCGGCGGCGACGGCGTCTTCGAGCCGCACCTTGAGCATGGTGCGCGTCTCGGCGTTCATCGTGGTTTCCCAAAGCTGCTCGGGATTCATCTCCCCCAAGCCCTTGAAGCGCGTGATCGCAAAGCCCTTCTTGGCGTCTTCGAGGATGTAGGCCAGCACTTCGGGCGCCGTCTGCTTCACTACCCGGTCGCCGTTGTGGCTGATGGTGAAGGGCGGCTGGTTGAGCGGCTCGAGCTGCCGCGCCAGCGCGAGCAGGCGGCGGTAATCCGGCGTGGAGGCCAAGTCCCACCCGATCCTCCGCTCCGCCTGCCCATTGGCCAAGACGATCTGGTACAGGCTGTGTTCCTCATCGAATTCCAGCCGGGCCTCGCTCCCCAGTTTCGCCTTCTCGATCTCCCGGAGCAGCTTCTCGACCCCCTTCTTTTCGGCGAAATCGGCCTTCTTTTCGAGCCCTGCCCGCGCCACGAGATCGACCAGGGAGGCTTCGCGCAGGCGGCGCTCGAGCCGCTGCCGCACCTGCTCGTATTCCTGCACGTTGAGCAGGAACTGCGTAAGCGCGCCGCCCTCGATCTTCTCGCCCTTGCCCGGCTTGACCGAGCTTTCGTCGGCGGCGTGGCGCAGCAACTCGCGCGCGAACTCGCGCTCGTTGCGGATGTACCGCTCCGCCTTGCCGTGCTTGAGGCGGTAGAGAGGGGGCTGCGCGATGTAGACGTGCTCGCGCTCGATCAGCTCGTTCATGTGCCGGAAAAAGAACGTGAGCAGCAGCGTGCGGATGTGCGAGCCGTCGACGTCGGCGTCGGTCATCAGGATGACCTTGTGATAGCGGAGCTTCGTGGCGTCGAACTCGCCGGCGCCGATGCCCGTGCCCAGCGCCGTGATGATCGCGCGAATCTCCTCGTGCCCCAGCATCTTGTCGTACCGCGCCTTCTCCACGTTCAGAATCTTGCCCTTGAGCGGCAGGATCGCCTGGTATTTCCGGTCGCGCCCCTGCTTGGCGGAGCCGCCCGCCGACTCGCCCTCGACGATGAACAGCTCGCAGTGCGCCGGATCGCGCTCCTGGCAATCCGCCAACTTGCCGGGCAAGCCGCTGGAATCAAGCGCCGATTTCCGGCGGGTCAGCTCGCGCGCCTTGCGCGCCGCCTCCCGCCCGCGCGCCGCGTCGATGCACTTGGCGATAATCCGCCGGGCGACGCTCGAGTGCTTCTCGAAATATTCCCCCAGCCGCTCGTTGACCAACTGTTCGACCACGCCCTTGATGTCGCTGTTCAGCTTGCCCTTGGTCTGCCCTTCGAACTGCGGTTGCGGCAGCTTCACCGAAACGACGGCCACCAGCCCCTCGCGCACGTCGTCCCCGGTAATCGTGACGCCGTCTTTCTGGTCCTTGAGCAAGCCGAGCGAGCTGGCGAAGGAGTTGATCGTGCGGGTCAGGGCAGAGCGGAAACCGGAGAGGTGCGAGCCGCCGTCGACGGTGTTGATGGTGTTGGCGAAGGAAAAGATCGTCTCGTTGTAAGCCTGGTTGTACTGGAGAGCGATCTCCATCTCCACCGTGTCGCGCTTGCCCTCCATGTAGATCGGGGAATCGTGCAGCGGCTGCTTGCCGCGGTTGAGGAAGCGCACGAATTCGGCGATTCCGCCGGTGAACCGGAACTCGGCGGACTTGTCGCCGCGCTCGTCGGCGAGCGTGATCTTCAGGCCCTTGTTCAGAAACGCCAGCTCGCGGAGCCGCTGCGCCAGGACGTCGTAGCTGTAGACGTGGTCGCCGAAAATCTCCGGATCGGGATGGAAGGTGACCTTCGTGCCGGTCTTGCGCGTCTTGCCCGTCACTTCCAGCTTGGAAGAGGGCTTGCCCCGCTTGTAACTCTGCTCCCATACCTTGCCGTCCCGCCAGATCTCCAGGTCGAGCCAGTCCGAGAGCGCGTTCACCACCGATACGCCCACGCCGTGCAATCCGCCGGAAACCTTGTAGGTCTCGGTATCGAATTTCCCGCCCGCGTGCAGCACCGTCATCACCACTTCCGCCGCGGGTTTCTTCTCGGTGGCGTGCATGTCGGTGGGGATGCCGCGCCCGTTGTCGATCACGGTAACGGAGTTGTCGTCGTGGACGGCGACGTTGATTTCGTCGCAAAAGCCGGCGAGGGCCTCGTCGACCGAGTTGTCCACCACTTCCCAAACCAGATGGTGCAAACCCAGTTCGCCGGTCGACCCGATGTACATGGCCGGGCGCTTGCGCACCGCCTCGAGGTCGCCCAAGACCTTGATCGATGTCGCGTCGTAATGATGCTTGCCCGCTAGGGGCGCTTCCGACTCTCTATCACCCATTCTGCCGCCTCTTCCCGAGGGCCACACGGAACCGCATTAGGCAAGCGTCGAGTGCCGCGCTAGCGCACGGATTCCGCGCGCTTGGCCAGTCGACGACTCCCCTGCCGCGTTGTTAATGGCTCGAAAATACGCAACTTAGAGGAACGGAACCGAACAGAAAATTTTACCGGAAAAGTCGCGTCTACTCAAGGAGTTTCGTGGAAGGAAATGTGAACTAAGTTACTTTAAATGAATCAGATGCGCATGGGCATGACCACGTAACGATAGCGAATCGATGGGTCGCCGCCCGGCCGCAGTTGGCCGGCGGACTGCTCGTCTTTCAGCTCGAGCGAGAGAGGGCCCTCGGGCGAAGCGGCGAGAAAATCGAGCAGGTACTCGGCGTTGAATCCGATCGAGATGGGATCGCCCTTGTATTCCCGCTCGATGGCCTCCTTCGCCTCGCCAAAATCGGGACTCGACGCGGAAAGCTCGATCCCTTCGCTGGCCACCGTGAGCTTGACCGCGTGAGAGCGCGAGTCGGCGAGTTGGGAAACGCGGCGCAGCGCGTCGTGGAATTCACCGTGATCGAGCACCACGACCTTGCTGTTGTCCCGCGGAAGGACCGCCTCGTAATTCGGGAACTGACCAGTAAGCTTCCGGGAAATAAGCAGGCGCGGCCCCAACCGGAAGAAGAGATGGCTTTCGTCCTGTGCGAACTCTATTTCCGCGTCCTCGCCCGCCTCGCCCGCCAGCCGGAGAATCTCGCCCAGGGCTTTCTTCGGCACCAGCGTCCGCACTTCACCCGGCAGGCCTTCGAGTTTGCGATCGACCTCGATGATGGCGAGCCGGTGGCCGTCGGTAGCGACCATCAGGATGCCCTCCGGCTTGAGCACGGCGAGCGCGCCGCTCAGCGTATAGCGCGACTCCTCGGTGGAGATGGCGAAGGTTGTCTTCAGCACCATGTCGGCCAGGACTTTCGAGGGAATGCGCACGGAAGAGGCAGGGAAGGCGGGAAGCGCCGGGAAATTGTCTTTCGAGAGACCGACCAGCTTGTAGTTCTTGCGGTCGGAGACGATCTGGACCCAGTGGTTCTCGAGCAGCTTGAAGCGGACGTCGCCTTCCGGCAACAAACGCACCAAGTCCAGAAGCTTCTTCGCGGGCAGGGTGCCCGCGCCTTCCTTCTTGACCTTGGCTTCGCAGGAGGTCTCGATGCTCAACTCGAGATCGGTCGCCGTAATGGCCAGGCGTCCGCCGGCGGTTTCGAAGAGCACATTCGACAGAATCGGAATCGTCGTCTTGCGCTCCACCACTCCCTGCGTCAGGGACAACTCCCTCGCCAAATCCGCTTTCGTCACGGTGAATTCCATCTCTTGCGCCCTCGCTTTTTCCCGAAGGGTTCCGTCGGCGGTCGAAGAAATCCTTCGCTCGCGCCCCGCGTGCCGCCAAGGCTCCCCACGGCTCTTCCATACAACTGCAAAACAGAGATTAAGTAAATACCGTAGTCGTCGTTCTTGTGCAAACCGAGGAAAACGTCCTAAGTCGGTTGTTCCGGTAAGGCTTGCCGTTCTCTCCCGTGCTGTGGAACGTCTCGCGCTTCCGCGCAAAACCGGGTCGCGCCCTCGATTCCGTCCACAGCTTCCACATTCTCTTCCTCGCCTTTTCCGCCGGCTTTCCACAGCCTGTGTGGGGGCTGCGCGCCCGCCTCGCGCTCCCCTTGGGCGCCGCGTGCGGGGATGTCCACGGGGCCAACGTGCTTCTAGCCGAGCGAATCGACCAGCCGGTTCACCGTTCGATTGAGTTCCTTGTCGGTGCGGCGCAGGGTGTCGATCTTGTGGATCGAATGCAGCACCGTCGTGTGGTGCTTGCCGCCGAACTGCCGCCCGATTTCCGGCAGCGAAGCCGAGGTGAGTTGCTTCACCAGATACATGGCGATCTGCCGGGGGAAGGCAATCGCTTTGGAATTCGACCGCATCTTGAGGTCCGGCGGCCGCAAGCCGAAATGCTCGGCCACGCGCTTCTGAACGGCCTCGATAGTTACCCGCCGGTCCTGCGATTCCAGGACGTTCTTCAGCACCTGCTGCGCGACCGTCAGGTTGATCTCCGTGCCGGTAAGCGAGGTGTAGGCGATCAAGCGGATCAGGGCGCCTTCCAGTTCGCGGACGTTCGAGCGGATCGACCGGGCGATGAATTCGGCGACGTCGGCCGGCAGCACCACCCTCTCGTTCTCCGCCTTCTTGTGCAGGATGGCGATCTTCGTTTCCAGGTCGGGAGCCTGGATGTCGGCGGTCAGGCCCCATTCAAACCGCGAGCGCAGCCGCTCCTCGATAGCGGAGATTTCGCGGGGCGGGCAATCGGCGCTGATGACGATCTGTTTTTGCTGATCGTAGAGGTCGTTGAAGGTGTGGAAGAACTCTTCCTGGGTGCGCTCGCGCGTCGCGATGAACTGAATGTCGTCGATCAGCAGCACGTCGACCGACCGGAACCGGTCGCGAAAACCCGGCATACGGTCAAAGCGCAGCGCCGAGATCACTTCGTTCGTGAACTTCTCCGCGCTCACGTACGCCAGGCGCGTCGCGGGATTCTTTCGCCGGATCGCGTGCCCGATCGCCTGCATCAAATGCGTCTTGCCCAGCCCCACTCCGCCGTAGAGGAAGAGCGGGTTGTAGGCTTTCGACGGCCGGTCCGCCACCGCCTGCGCCGCCGCGTGCGCGAACTGATTCGAGCCGCCCACGACGAAGCTCTCGAATCGGTACCGCGGATTCAGTTGGTTGTCGGAGGAATCGAAATCCAGCCGGGCCTGGGTCGGCGCCGGCGCCCCGAGAGCGCTTTCCGGGCAGACGAATTCCAGCCGCGTCTCCGCCATTCCCACTTCCAGCAGCACGGCCTTGAGCATCTCGCCGTACGTCTCCGTCAACTTGCGCCGGAACGCGGGCGTGGGAACCCGAACCCGCAGCTTGCCGCCATCGGCCGCCTCCATCATTTGCGTGGGCCGGAACCATGTGGCGAAGCTGTGGGCGTTCACCCGCCGTTCCATCCGCTGCAGAATGGTTTGCCATGCGTTCATCAGACAACCCCGTCCTTTCCACAGGTGTGGAAAATACTGTGGAAAAGTGAATCCTTCCCGTTTCTTGTCTCGGCTGATCCCCTCCACTCTACTCGGCTCGCCCTCGCCGACCTGCCGGGCGAGCTTCGCTTGGGGAGACGCGGCTCTGGATTGTGCACAAGTGTGGGGAAGGGGGCAAGAGGAAAAACAAAAAGGGCTTGAAACGTTCTCCACAACCATGCACAGCTTTTCCACAACCGCAAATCTCAGTCCAGACGATAGAGCGCGCGCTCGATCGACGTGGCTCGCCCCGTTTCCGCGCTGATTTCCAGGCGCACGGCGTTCATCGCGAGGTGATTGGCTGCCACTTCGAAGCGCACCGGCAGCCCTTCGAGAAACCGCGCGAGCACCGAATTCTTTTCCATGCCGATCACCGAATCCTGAGGACCCGTCATGCCGGCGTCGGTGATGTACGCCGTGCCGGCCGGCAGAACGCGCTCGTCGGCGGTGGGAACGTGGGTGTGCGTGCCGATGACGGCGGAGACGCGCCCGTCGAGATACCAGCCGAGGGCTTGCTTTTCGCTCGTGGCCTCGGCGTGGACGTCGGCCACAATCACCTTGACGTCTTCGGGCACGCGGCCGAGTTCGCGATCGGCGGCGCGAAACGGGCAGTCGATCGCCGGCATGAACGTCCGCCCCTGCAAGTGGAGCACGGCGAAGGTTTCGTTTCCGCGCGTCCGGCCAACGTACAGCCCGCTGCCCGGCACGCCAGCCGGGAAATTCGCCGGACGCAGCAGGCGCGGCTGCTGCGGCAAATACTCGAGAATTTCCTTCCGGTCCCAGACGTGGTTGCCGCCGCAGAGGACGTCGATTCCGCTGGCGAGCAATTGCTCGGCCAGGCGCGGGATGATGCCGAAGCCGCCCGCCACATTGTCGGCGTTCGCAATCACCAGATCGAGCCGTTCCTGCTCGATGATGTCTTGGAGCCGCTCCTCGACCAAGCGGCGACCGGGAGAGCCGACGATATCCCCAACGAAAAGAATGCGCATGAGGTCACGGACCGGGATGAAGGCCAAGCCGGAGCCGGTATTGTAGCAGGCCCGAAAGCCAGGGAACAGGCCAGAGGTCGCCCGTCTTCTCCAGGGCTTCGGTGGGCAGGCCGGGGACGGTACGGACGCGCCTCTGCCCGAAGGAAAGGCACACGGGCTGAAGCCTGCGCTGCCCCTGGGCGCGCTCGCCTGCGCGGCGGGAGCCGTTAGGCGGGGCGCTGGAGCGCCGTCTTGACCAGGCGCATGCACCGCTCGACTTTGCGCCGCACTTCGCCTCGCTCCCGGCGGTAGGTCTCGATCTCATCGGCGAAATGAAGCGCGGCGAGCACGGCGATTCCCGCCACGTCGACCGAGCCGGTGACGCGGGCGATCGTTCGCATCTTTTCGTCCACCGCGCGCGCCAACTCGCGCAGGTACGCTTCGTCGAGTTCCCCCTGCACCGCATACGCCTTGTCGAAAATCTGTACTTGGGTGGTTTTCACGGCGTTCGCTCCCGCATGGCCCCATTTTGCGAGCGGGCCGCAGCCAAGGCAAGCGGGGCCGGCCCGCGGCGGCGGGCGTGGGGAGCGGCGTTAGAATAGCGGGTGGTGCAGAAAGGTTCTCTCTCATGATCGATCACACGCGAAGCAAAACACGCGATCCCTTCGGCGCGCTCGCCCCGCTCGAGACCGCCGCCGGTCCCGCCGCCTTCTACTCGCTCGAAGCGCTCGAAAAAGCCGGCCTCGGCCGCGTTTCCCGTCTCCCCTTTTCCGTCAAGATCCTGCTCGAAGCCGTCCTCCGTCACTCCGATGGCCAACTCGTTCGCGACAAGGACGTCTCCGCGCTGGCCGCGTGGGCGCCCCAAGCCGCCGACCGCCCGGAAGTGCCTTTCCTGCCAGCCCGCGTGATTCTCCAGGATTTCACCGGCGTTCCCGCGGTGGTGGACTTGGCGGCGATGCGCTCGGCGATGGAGCGGCTGGGGGGCGACCCGTCGAAAATCAATCCGCTCGTTCCCGTCGACCTCGTGATCGACCACTCCGTGCAGGTGGATGTGTACGGCATCGCCGGCGCCCTCGAGCGCAATGCTTCCATCGAGTTCGGGCGCAACCGCGAGCGGTACGAATTCCTGCGCTGGGGCCGGGGGGCGTTCGACCACTTCCGCGTGGTTCCTCCCGCCACCGGCATCGTGCACCAGGTGAACTTGGAATTCCTGGCGAAAGGGGTCTTCGCGCAAGACGCCGCCGCGGGCCCGCCGCTCCTCTTCCCCGATTCCGTCCTCGGCACCGACTCCCATACGACCATGATCAACGGTCTCGGCGTGCTCGGCTGGGGCGTCGGGGGGATCGAGGCGGAGGCGGCCATGCTCGGCCAGCCGTATTACCTGCTTGCACCGGACGTCGTCGGGTTCAAACTGGCGGGAAGGCTGCGCGAAGGCGTCACCGCCACCGACCTGGTTTTGACCGTCACCGAGCTGCTGCGCAAGAAAGGCGTCGTCGGCAAGTTCGTGGAATTTTACGGCGACGGACTTTCGCAAATGGCCTTGCCCGATCGGGCCACCGTGGCCAACATGGCGCCCGAGTACGGCGCCACCATGGGCTTTTTCCCCACGGACGCTGAAACCCTGCGCTACTTGCGCCAGACCGGCCGCAGCGACGAGGAAGTCGATCGCGTCGAGCGCTACGCTAAAGCGCAAGGCATTTTCCGCACCGACCGGACTCCCGATCCCGAGTACAGCGATCGGGTCGAGCTGAGCCTGGAAAGCGTCGAACCCAGCCTCGCCGGCCCGAAGCGCCCGCAAGACCGCATCCCGCTCTCGAAGGTGAAAACCGCCTTCTCCGAATCGCTGGCCGCCCCCGTGAAGAACCGCGGGTTTGGCCTCTCGGCGAGCGAGGTGGCGCGCAAGGCTGCCGTGCGCATGGACGGCCGCGAGGCCGAGATGGGACACGGCGCCGTGGTCATCGCCGCCATCACTTCCTGCACGAACACCTCGAATCCGTCAGTGATGCTGGCGGCCGGCTTGCTCGCCAAGAACGCGCTCGCGCGCGGCCTGCGCGTGCCTGCCTACGTGAAAACGAGTCTCGCCCCCGGCTCGAAAGTCGTCACCGAGTATTTCCAGGCCGCGGGCCTGCTCGAGCCGCTCGCCGCGCTCGGCTTCCGCGTCGTCGGCTACGGCTGCACCACCTGCATCGGCAATAGCGGTCCCCTGCCGCCCGAGGTGGCGCGGGCGGTGAGCGAAAACCAGCTCGTGGCGGCGGCCGTGCTTTCGGGCAATCGGAATTTCGAAGGCCGGATTCATCCGCTGGTGCGCGCCAATTACCTCGCCTCGCCGCCGCTCGTTGTCGCCTACGCCCTCGCCGGCACCGTCGCGATCGACCTCGCCAGCGAGCCGCTCGGCCGCGACGGGGAGGGCGCTCCCGTCTTCCTGCGCGACCTCTGGCCCGCGCAAGAGGAGATCGCCCGGACGATGAGCCGCGCGATACGTCCGGAGATGTTCCGCCAGGTCTACGCCAACGTGTGGGACGGGAACGCCACCTGGAACGCGATCCCGGTGGCCGAGGGAGCGCTCTATCCCTGGCGCGCCGATTCCACCTACATTCAGGAGCCGCCCTTCTTCACCAGCCTCGCGATCGAGCCGCCGCCCCTCGCGGAGATCCGCGGCGCGCGCGTGCTCGCCCTGCTCGGCGATTCCATCACCACCGACCACATCTCTCCTGCGGGCGATATCGCCGAGGCGAGCCCCGCCGGCCGCTACTTGCTCGAGCAGGGCGTGAAAAAGGCGGATTTCAACTCCTACGGCTCGCGCCGCGGCAACGACCGCGTGATGGTGCGCGGAACGTTCGCCAATATTCGGCTGAAAAACCTGCTCGTGCCGGAGACCGAAGGCGGCGTCACGCGACATTTCCCGGAAGGCGATCGCATGGCGATTTACGATGCCGCCATGCGCTACCAGGCCGAAAACGTTCCCCTGCTCGTCATCGCCGGCAAGGAATATGGCTCCGGCTCCTCGCGCGACTGGGCCGCGAAGGGCACGCTGTTGCTGGGCGTGAAAGCGGTGCTGGCGGAAAGTTACGAGCGCATCCATCGCAGCAACCTCGTGGGCATGGGTGTGCTCCCGCTCCAGTTTCGGCCGGGTGAAAGCGCGGCTTCGCTCGGGCTCTCCGGCGAGGAAATTTTCACGATCGCCGGCCTCGGCGAACGGATCCAACCGCGCGGCGAAGTCCGCGTCACCGCCGCTTCCGGCGGCGCCGAGCGCCATTTCCAGGCGATTGCGCGACTCGATTCCGAAGTCGAAGTCGGCTATTACCGGAACGGCGGCATCCTCCCCGCCGTTCTCCGCCAGTTCCTCAAGTCGGCGTGACCGGCGCGATGGGTCTCGGGGGATTAGAATGGGCGCTATGCAGCCGGTAGTCGCCAAGTTCCGCACATTCGACGAGGCCGAAGCGGCGACCCGTGACTACTACCGGAATCTAAGCCCGGAGCAGCGCCTGGAGATCCTGTTCCAGCTTCGCGAGATGGCGCGGGAGGAAACCGATGCCGCTGCCGGAAGACTGGCGCGCGTTTATCGAATCGCTGAACTCAAGCGGGGTTGAGTACGTAGTGGTAGGCGCGGTGGCTCTGGCCCACCACGGAATCCCTCGCTACACGGGCGACCTCGACGTTCTCGTTCGCAACTCTCCCGACTAAAGGCTATCGCGAAACCTCCCTTTTTGTAGGGCACGTCCCGAATCCCGAACGGTCGGGACGGGATCTGCCGTGCCGTAAACGCCGCCAAAAATCAGGGGCTCTTGCCCCTGAGGGGGGGGGCAAGAAAGGTACTGCAACGGCTTCTCGGACGAATCACTTGGCGCGCAGGGTCGCGCCGAGCCGCTGCTCGAGGCTGGCCACGATCCGCGCGGTGAAGTCGGCGAGCTGCGCTTCGGTGAACGTCACTTCGGGCGACTCGAACCGGATGCGCACGAGCAGGGAATATTTCCCCGCGGGCACTTGGTCCCCCTGGTAACGATCGACGGGTTCGATGGCGGCGACTTCCGCTACGCCGGCGGCCGCCACCGCTTCCCGCACCTGGGCGAAGGTGGTGCCCGCGGCGAGCAGCAATGAGAAATCGCGCTCGACGCCTGCCAGGCGCGGAATCCGCCGGAACCGCCGGCGAGCGCCTGCCCGTTCGATTGCCTCGAGGATCGGCTCGAGCGCAAGTTCGGCGAGATAAACCCTCTGGCGCAGTTTCCACGCTTCCGCCGCGCCTCGCGCGAGCCGGCCGGCGAAGCCCGCTTCGGCCCCCACGATGTCGAGAGCGATTTTCACTCGCGCCGCGCAGGCGGGATCGAGCCACTTCGGCCCGCCCTTCTCCCACGCGAAGCAGCCGCAGAGTTCGCCGAGCAGGTCGCAATCACCCTTCAGGTCCTCGAAACCGAATTCCCGCGCCGGCTCGTAAACGGACTTCTCCCGCGCATGGCCGGTGAGGCCGAGCGTCAAGGTCCGCGTCTCCACCGGCTTGCCGCTGGGCGAGAGGCGGTAGCGGCGGCCGATTTCGAAGAGGCGCAAGTCGCGTTGGCCGCGATTCAGGTTCCATTCGAGAGTGGCTACCAGGCTCACGACGCTCGAGGTCCGCAGGACCGAGGCGTCTTCCGAGAGGGGATTCGCCAGCCGCACGGGTTCGGCGCCGTCCGGCCGAAAAACCTCGTCGCGCGCCGGATCCACCAAGGTGATGGCGATGAACTCTTCATAGCCCAGCCCCACCAGCCGCTCGCGTAGCCGATCGAGCGTGGCGGCGTGAGCGAGCCGCGCCGCCGCCTGCCTCGCCGGCGGCAGGCGCGAGGGGAACCGGTCGTAACCGTAATGCCGCGCCACCTCCTCCACCAGATCGATCTCGCGGGTGACGTCGAGCCGCCAACTGGGCTGCCGGCACCGCCACCGGGGTTCCTCGGCGCCTGGTTCGGAGTCGGCGGCCTCTGGCGCGAAGCCGAGCGAGCGGAGAATCGCTTCCACATCCCTGCGGGGAATCTCGGCGCCGAGGATCCGGGCGATTTCCGAGCCTCGTAGATCGATCGAGAGCGGTGCGAGAGGCCGCGGATACGCGTCGATAGCTCCGGCGAGAA
Source organism: Acidobacteriota bacterium (assembly GCA_021788095.1). GTDB lineage: Bacteria > Acidobacteriota > Terriglobia > Acidiferrales > UBA7541 > JAKASX01. Next base: position 66,907 of record JAJYLB010000005.1, read on the forward strand.
CCTCGCCCCCGGCCAGCTCCACGATCAGTTGGGCGGCGCGCCGCGACGCCAGCTCCGCCATTTCGGGGTCGGCGCCGCGGCCGAAGCGGATCGAAGCTTCCGTCCGCAGCCCCAGCGCCTTCGAGGCCCGCCGGATCGACGCCGGGTCGAACCAAGCGGATTCGAGCAGAACCGTGCGGCTCGAAGGCGTGATTTCGCTCGCTTCGCCGCCCATGATCCCGCCCAGGGCGACGGAGCGTGCGGCGTCGGCAATCACGCACATCTCGCCGGTGAGCTTCCGCTCGACGCCGTCCAGCGTGCGCAGCAGCTCCCCCGGCCGCGGGCGCCGGACCACGATCCGGTGCTCGGCGAGCCGGTCGTAATCGAAGGCGTGCAGCGGATGGCCCAGCTCGTACATGACGTAGTTGGTTGCATCGACCACGTTGTTGATCGAGCCCTGGCCGAGCGCCTCGATCCGCTGGCGTAGCCAGTCGGGAGAAGGGCCGACGCGCACGCCGCGGATCACGCGCGCCGTGTAGCGGCCGCAAAGCTCGGGACATTCGATCGTGACGCTGGTCGCCGAAGCGGTCGCCTCGGCCGCTTCCGTCAGGCGAATCTCGACCGGCTTGAGCGCGCCTCGATTGAGCGCGGCAACCTCGCGCGCCAGGCCGAGATGGCCCAGGGCGTCCGGACGGTTGGCCGTGAGATCGGCTTCGAGGACGGGCCCCGCGGGCGAATCTTCCACGGCGTCGATGGCAATGCCGGCGAGCGAAAGCCGCTCGCGCAGCTCGCCAGGCGAGGCCTTGACGTCGACGAATTCTTTCAGCCAATCGTAGAGAACTCTCATCCCTCTTCCTGTGCGCCGCAGCGTGCCCCTACGGCCGCGCCGGTTTGGAGCGACGCTACGCTAAGGAAACTGCCGCAAGAACCGCGCGTCGTTTTGCACGAGCGCCTGAATGTCGTCGATGCCGTGTTTCAGGATGGCTAGCCGGTCGACGCCCATCCCGAAAGCGAACCCGGAAACCTTCTTGGCGTCGTACCCCACGAAGCCGTAGACCGCGGGATCGACCATTCCCGCGCCCATGATCTCGAGCCAGCCCGTCTGCTTGCAGGTGCGGCAGCCGCGGCCCCCGCAGACGATGCACGTCGCATCCACCTCGGCGGAAGGCTCGGTGAAGGGGAAATAGCTGGGGCGGAGCCGGGTGCGCGCCTGCGGACCCAGGAATTCGCGCACGAAGTATTCGATCGTGCCTTTGAAGTCGGCGAAGGTGATGTCGCGGTCCACCGCCAGGCCTTCGATCTGATGGAACATGAATAGGTGACTGGCGTCGGGATTGTCGCGGCGATAGACCTTGCCGGGAACGATCACCCGCACGGGAGTTGCCTGGCGCTCCATCACGCGAATCTGCATCGGCGAGGTGTGCGTCCTCAAGACGAGCTGGGTGGGCGTGCCCGCCGGCGTGGCCACGTAGAACGTGTCCCACATGTCGCGCGCCGGATGCAGTTCCGGCATGTTCAGCGCTTCGAAATTGTAGTAGGTGGTTTCGATTTCCGGGCCGTCGACAACCGAGTACCCCAGCCGCAAAAAGATCTGCTCGATTTCTTCGAGCGTCTGCCGCACCAGGTGCCGCGTGCCGAGCGCCCGCCGCACGCCCGGCAACGAGAGATCCAGCAGTCCGGCCGTCGGCACCGGTTGGGCGGAGAGCGACCCGCTAAATGGCGACATGGAAGCTGCCAGCCGCTGCCCGACCTCGGACTCGACATAGGCGCGCAGCTCGTTCAGACCTTGGCCGGCCGCTGCCTTGAGCGCGGGGCTGGCGCCTTTCAGCCAGTTTTCCGTGATCTGGCGGAGAACGCCCTTCTTCCGGCCCAGCCATGCGTCGCGCGTGTCCTTCCAACTGGCCGCGTCGTTCGTCTGGCCTAGCACGCGATCGAACTCGGCCCGCACCTCGGCGAAACGTGCGGCGACGCGCTCGGGCGTATCGGCACCCAGCCGCTCGAGCGTCTGATCGACGATGGGTAGGTTGACTGGCATCCTTCGCTCAACGGGGATTCCACACCACCCGCAAAAGGAAAGCGATTATAACAATGAGGGCAGGCGGCGCGGCGAAAGAAGCACTCGACGCCCGAAAACTCCAGCCGTCCGCTCGCCGGGCGGCCTGCGGCTTCTGGAATCTGTCTCTTAGGGTGTGCGGCCCACGAAACCTTGTGAAAATCGAGTGAATCGCAGAATCCTGGGTGTCGTTTGGGTGCCCCGCCCTTACGGCGTTTTCTGCCGGAAGGGTGGGCCGGGGCCGAGGTAACTCGCCTCGAGACCCCCACCCTTGCCGACTGCGCAAGGGTGGGGCACCCACACAACAACGCCCGGGATTTCGACGGTGGTGCAGTGCCCCAGGGGATAACCCAGGCGCGAACGCGAATTTCGGGCCTGTCGCAACCCGAGTCTTGCGTAAGGGCAGAGCTTGGGCCGCTGAGGGTCGAATTTTACGGTTGCTGAAGGCCCTTCTACGCCGCGGCGCTGGGCAGCGCGGCGCGGGCCTGGCGCGCGAGGTCGGCGAAGCCGGTCGCGTCCGCGACGGCGATTTCCGCCAGGATCTTGCGGTCGAGATCGATTCCGGCGCGTTTCAGCCCGTGGATGAGCTGGTTGTAGGAGAGGCCGTTCAGCCGCGCGGCGGCGCCCACGCGCTGTATCCAGAGGGTGCGGAACTGCCGCTTGCGCGCGCGCCGGTCGCGGAAGCCGTAGCGCAGCGAGCGCTCCCGCGCCTCCTTGGCCGAGCGGTAGAGCTTGCTCTTGGTGAGGAAAAATCCCTTGGTGTGCTTCAGAAACTTCTTGCGGCGCGCGCGGCGCTTCGTACCACGTTTCACACGAGGCATGACCGGTTTCTCCGAATCGAGTTTGGCGGGTGGCGCCCCGCCGCGTCAGCAGCCGTAGGGAAGCATCCGCCGCACGGCGCGGACGTCGGCTTCGTTCACCAGCGCGTCGTGACGCAGCCGCCGCGTGCGCTTGGAAGGCTTCGTGCCCAGCAGATGCCGTTTGCCTGAATGCGCGCGGACGATCTTTCCCGTGCCGGTGATCTTGAACCGCTTCGCGGCCGCCCGCTTCGTCTTCAGCTTCAATTTCTTCGCCATCGAAACCTCTGTCAGTTGGCGCCCGCCGGAGCCGGGCTGGGCCGCCCCGCGCTTTTCTTCGGCGCCAGCAGCGCCAGCAAAATATTGGCTTCCATGCGCGGCCCGAGTTCCACCTGGGCCAACTCGGCCACTTCTTTCAGCAGCCGATCCATCTTGGCCCGGCCCACCTCTTTGTGCGCCATCTCGCGGCCGCGATGGAAGATCATCGCTTTGACCTTGTAGCCCTCGCCGAGGAATCGCAGGATCTGGTTCTTGCGCACCTGGTAGTCGTGTTCGGCGGTCATCGGCCGGAACTTGACTTCCTTGATCTGCTGGCCCTTCTGGTGCTTGCGCTGCTCGTGGGCCTTCTTGTTGAGCTGGTAAAGGTACTTGCCGTAATCGGTGATCTTGCAGACGGGCGGTACCGCGGTAGGCACGATCTCCACCAAATCCAAGCCGCTTTGCCGCGCCAACCGGATCGCTTCGAAGGGCTGCAACACGCCGAGCTGATTGCCTTCGTCGTCGATCACGCGCACTTCGCGCGCGCGAATCGCTTCGTTGATCCGAACCCGGGGTCCCGCCGGCGCCCGCCGGTTCCGATTAAAGATGGGAAGTCACCTCCACTCAAGCGCTCCTGCACGATTCCCGTATCGCGAACGATCCCGGGCAGTCAAGGCAGACCCGCCGATTGTACCATAGCGAAGCCAACTCGCTCAGCCGGCTGGCAGATCGCGGCCCACTCTGGGTAGAGTACCGGAGTGACCGAGACCCCACCGCTCCTCATTCCCGGCGGAACGAGCCAATCTGCAGCGGCCGCTGCGGTCCCTTCCGGGCGGCGCGTCGAGATATTGGCCTATGGCGCCGTGATCTTCAGCGCCGCCTTTCTGCTTTTTCTCGTTCAACCGTTGATCGCGAAGATCATCTTGCCGTGGTTTGGCGGGGTCGCGTCGGTTTGGGCCGTCTGCCTGCTCTTCTTTCAAGTCACGCTCTTGCTCGGCTATCTCTATGCCCATCTGCTCGCCACTCGCGTCGCATGGCGCTGGCAAGGCCGCGTGCACGCAGCCCTGCTCGCCCTCAGCTTGCTCGTCCTGCCCATCTTCCCGAGGCCTTCGCTCCAGCCGCGTTCGGGCGGCGATCCGGCCTGGCAAATCCTCTGGCTCCTCTCGCTCACCATCGGCTTGCCGTTTTTTCTTCTTTCCACCACCAGCCCGCTACTTCAAACCTGGTACAGCCGCTCGCGCCGCGGTAGTTCTCCCTATCGCCTCTACTCCCTCTCCAATGCCGGCTCCCTGCTCGCCTTGCTGAGCTACCCCATCCTGGTCGAGCCAAATGTCGGCAATACCCATCAAGCTGTTGGCTGGTCGGCGGCCTACGCCGTGCTGGCGCTTCTCTGCGCCGCCCTCGCGCTTTGGCTCCGGCCAAGCACTTCGAGTGCCGGTGCGGCTGGCTCCCAAGGCAACACGGCCGCGGCTTCGAGCTTGCCGCACCAGGAACGATCGGCAGGCGAGGCGCTGGCCGCTTCTCCAGCAGACGCGCAGCCCATTCCGAAGCCCAGCGGGAGGACGCAGGCCCTCTGGCTCGCCCTGGCCGCTTGCGGCTCGGCTCTTCTCCTCGCCGTCACCAATCACATCACCCAGAACATCGCCTCCGTCCCGTTCCTTTGGGTGATTCCGCTGGCTCTCTATCTGCTCACATTCATTCTTTGTTTCGCGAGCGCGCGCTGGTATCGCCGCGGTCTCACCCTTCGCCTCCTCTTCATCGCCATCGGCGGCATGATCTACGCACTTTTCCCGGCCTACAACGGCCTTCCCTTCGTCGTCCTTGTGCCGCTGTTCTGCCTGGGCCTGTTCTTCTGCTGCCTGTTCTGCCACGGCGAGTTGGCGCACCGGAAACCGGATCCCGCCCATCTCACCCTCTTCTACGTGATGGTCGCGCTCGGCGGCGCGCTGGGAGCGGCGTTCGTCGCGCTGCTCGCCCCACGCATTTTCTCCGGATTCTACGAGCTGCCGGTGGCGCTGGGCCTCTGCGTGGTTCTCGTTCACATCGTTCACAATTACGAGCCCACCGGCGCCTTCCGCCGCCTTCGCTCGCCGCTGGCGCGCTTGGCCGTCGCCGCGATCATCGCGGGCTTCCTGGCGGCGTTGGTCGCGGTCGTCCGCCAGCAAGAGGCCGGCGCGCTCGTTTCCGTTCGCAATTTCTATGGCGTACTGCGAGTGGAGGAAGGTGGCATGCGGGTCATGTTCGCCCAAGGCAACGGAGCTGGCGAACGCACCGAGGACAGGCGTTTTCGAGTGCTCGTCAACGGCACCATTCAACATGGCCTGGAATTTCTGGACCCGCATCGCCGCGATCGGCCAACTTCCTACTACGGTCCGGACTCCGGCATCGGCGTCGTTCTGCGCGCTCTCGAAGGCGGCGGCCCGTTGCGGATCGGCATCGTCGGCCTCGGCGCCGGCACGATTGCCGCGTACGGCCGTCCCGGCGATCAGTACGCGTTCTACGAAATCAATCCGCTCGTGATCGAAGTCGCCCATCGCTGGTTCCATTATCTGGGCGATTCCCGGGCGGCGATCCGTATCGTGCCGGGAGATGCCCGGCTATCCCTCGAGAGCGAGCCGGCCCGGAATTTCGATGTTCTCGCTGTCGACGCCTTTACCAGCGACTCGATTCCCGTGCATCTGCTCACGCTCCAGGCTTTCGAGCTCTATTTCCGCCAGCTTCAGCCGCGGGGCGTTCTCGCCCTTCACATCTCGAATCGCTACCTCCAACTCGAGCCGGTCGTCGAAGCCGCCGCCGCGCGTCTCCACAAGGAAGCCGTCCTCGTCATCAACCCAGACGATCATTCCCGCGGCATCTTCGAATCGGTTTGGATCCTGGTAGGCGATCCCGCAGGCTTCGAAGCCAGGCAGCAAATCGAAGCCGCCGGCGACATCCTTCCCCCGAGACGCGGCGACCGGCTATGGACCGATAACTACAGCAGCCTCTTCCCGCTCCTCAAATAGCCCGCCGCTACGGGGCCGCGGAGCGCTGAGCTGCTTCTTCCTTCAATTCGCTGAGCAGAGCTTCGAGCGGGCGCGGGCCCAAATCCCCGCGCGAGCGATGCCGCACCGCTACCGAGCCCGACTGCGCTTCCTTGGGTCCAACGACGAGCATGTAGGGAACCTTCTCGAGTTGGGCGTCGCGAATTTTCGCCTGCAATCGCTCGTCTCGCTCGTCCAGCTCGACGCGCAAACCCGCTTGGCGCAGCCGGTCCCGCACCTGGAGACCGTAGTCCATCGCCTTCGCGCTCACCGGAATCACGCGTGCCTGCACCGGCGCCAGCCAGAGCGGGAACGCGCCGGCGTAATGCTCGATCAGAATGCCGAAAAAGCGCTCGACCGAGCCCCACAGCGCCCGGTGCACCATCAGCGGCTGGTGCCGCGCGCCATCCTGGCCGACGTATTCCAGCCCGAACCGCCCGGGTAGGTTGAAATCGAACTGGACCGTGGTGAGCTGCCACGGCCGGCCGATGGCGTCGATCAGCTTGACGTCGATCTTCGGCCCGTAGAACACCGCTTCCCCCTCCTGCCGCACGTACGGCAACCCCAGCCGCTCGAGCGTCGAGACCAAAGCGCCTTCCGCTCGCTCCCATTCCGCTGCCGTGCCGGCGTAGTTCTCCGGATGCGCGGCGTCGCGGACGGAAAGCTCGATCTTGAACTTGTCGAACCCGAAAGTGCGGAGCGTGGCCTGCGCGAAATCGATGCACGCCTCCACTTCCCCTTCCATCTGGTCCTCGGAGCAGAAGATGTGCGCGTCGTCTTGGGTGAATCCGCGGACGCGCAGCAGGCCGTGCAGCACACCCGACCGCTCGTACCGATACACGGTGCCCAGCTCGGCCATGCGCAGCGGCAGCTCGCGGTAGCTCCGCAGCCGCGATTTGTAGATCAGGATGTGCCCGGGGCAGTTCATGGGCTTGAGCTGATAGGCGGCGTCCTCCAGCTCCATCGGCGTGAACATGTTTTCCCGGTAGAAATTGGCGTGCCCGCTCGTCTCCCACAGATGGAGCCGCATCACGTGCGGAGTGAAAACCAGATCGTACCCGCGCGCGAGCAGCTCGTTACGCAGCCAGTCTTCCATCTCCTTCCGCACCAGCCCGCCCTTCGGGTGCCAGAAAATCAGTCCCGGCCCGGCGTCCTCTTCGATGCTGAACAGGCCCAGCTCGGGCCCCAGCCGGCGATGGTCGCGGCGTTTGGCCTCCTCGAGCTGGCGCAAATACTGGTCCAGCTCTTCCTGCGTGGGGAAGCAGGCGGCGTACACCCGCTGCATCTGCGGGTTTCCCTCTTGCCCCTTCCAGTACGCCCCGGCCACGTTCATCACTTTGAACGCGCGAATGTACCGGGTGGAGGGCACGTGAGGTCCGCGGCAGAAATCGACGAATTTCCCGGTGCTGTAGAGCGAGACGATCGGCTCGGCCGCTTTTTCCTCGACGAGTTCCACTTTGAACGGCTGGCCCGACTCGCGATACAGCCGCAGCGCTTCCTCCTTCGGCACCAGTCGGCGCACGTTCGGCAGATCGGTTTCCGCCAACTCCCGCATCTTCGCTTCGATTCGCTCGAGATCGGCGGGTGTGAAAGCTTCGGCGCGCTTGAATTCGTAAAAGAAGCCGGTGTCGATGGGCGGGCCGACGCCGAGCTGCACGTCGGGGAAAAGCTCCATCACCGCCGCGGCCATCAGGTGCGCGCCCGAATGCCGGAAAATCGGCAGCACTTCGGGATCGCGCGCGGTCAGCAGCCGCAGCGTCGTATCGCGCTCGAGCGGCCGGTTGAGATCGATGAATTCGCCGTCAGTCCGCGCGATCAGCGCTTCCCGGCCGAGTTCCGGCGCGAGCTTCGCCGCCGCTTCCGCGGGAGTCGTGCCCTTGGGCAGCTCGGCCGAGGGCCCGCCGGCAAGCGTAACGTGAATGGTTTCCATGGTCTTCTCGGATTAGGCAAACAAAACTAACAGAATAAGTCCAATCCTGACAACACGGGTCGCACACAGGTCGCGCTACTGCGGAGTCGAGCTTGACCCCGGACCTAAACCCAGACGACGCCGGGCAACTCGCGGAAGTGCTTGTCGCGAGTGATGAGCCGAGCTTCAAGAGCCCGCGCGGTCGCATAAACAATGGCGTCGGCCATGGCCAAGCCGTGTTCGAGGCTCGTTTGGGCAGCGGCAGCTGCCAGAGCGGCGTCCAGGTCCACGGAAGCAAGTCGCAGAGCCTGCGAAAGGAAGCGCTCGGCCGAGGTAAGTCCATGCTCGCGGGCGAGCTTCTTGTAAACCTCATAAATGACGATCGCCGGCACGAGCAGGCGATCCTCCTGCTCGAGGTACCGTGCCAATTCGCCCGCCTTCGAGCCGCCGCTCAGGAGCTCTATCCAGACGGAAGAGTCCAAGACCACCCGGTCAGAACCGTTCGGTGTGGTCACGGTCTTCTTCCTTCCACCGGAGGCCCTTGGCCATCCCTACTAGCTCGCGCAGCGGCCGAGGGGTGACGAGCCGTACCGCCCCGTCCCGCTCGAAGATGAGTAGCTTTTGGCCAGGCCGGATGCCCAGCCTTTCCCGAAGCTTTTTCGGGATCACAATCTGGTATTTTGGAGATACGGTGACAGTGTCCATACCGCCATGTTAATCGATCAGAAAAACGTATGTCAAACGTACATCGATTGACGAAACGTAAGCTGAGGTGACCATGGAACCGGGCGGCGCTCCCTTCGAGATCCTCGAGCATCCCGCCGACGTAGGCTTCCTGGCGCGCGGCCGCACGCTCGAAGAGTTGTTCGCCAACGCCGCGCTGGCCCTGATGTCGCTCGGTTGGGAGCTGGAAGGCGTCGCGGAAAGGGAGCGGCGCGAAGTCACCGCTTCCGGCGAGGATACCGAATCGCTGCTCTACGATTGGCTCGCGGCCATCCTGGCCCTTGCGGACGGCCAGCGCCTGGTCTTCAAGCGGTTCGAAGTCGCCGCGCTCGCCGCAGGCTCCGCCCGCGGCTGGGCTTGGGGCGAGCGGCTGGACCGGTCGCGCCACCGCGGCCGAACCTATATCAAGGCCGTCACGCTCCATCAGTTCGAAGTGCGCCAAACGCCCGCCGGCTGGACCGCCCGCGTCTTCCTCGACGTCTGACTCTTCAGTGTGGCGTGACGACCCGGGCTACGATCGCCATCGCCAGATTGTAAAACGCCGCGTAAAACAGGCTTGCCAGAAGGATGCCGCGGTCTAGCCGGTCCCGTGCGGAATCGGCAAAAGCCTTCGCCGCGCCGAGCGCGAGCAGAATGCCCAGCGCCGCCACCCATCGCGCTTCCCGCACCGTGGGTCCGGGAATGGACTCGTAGTGGCGGAGCGTATTCGTCATGTGCCAATGGAAGGCCAGGGCGTACCAGAGATTCTTCGCGTGCGGGCCCAGCCAAAGCCAAAGCGCGGATCCGGCCACGATCGCTCCCCAGCCGATCCCCAGCGCCAGCCCCCACTTGCGCCCGCGACGCAAGAGCAGCAGCGCGAGAATCAGCAGGTACGCGGCGAGCGTCATGGCGGCTGCGGCGATGGCTCCGGGCAGCAAATCGCGGGCGTAGGGCAGCGTGCGTTCCCACCCGACGAACGTCACGAGCCGCTGGCCCTCGATCGCGCCGAGCGCTACGGCGGCGGCTACGGCTACCCAGCGCCAGCGCTTCGGCCGAGTGTGTTCGGAAGCGGATTCCGGGCTCATGGGCGTTCTCGATCCGGGCCTTTCACGGCGTGCGGCGGCGCTCTCTCTCGACCGCTTCCCAGAATTCGGCTGGCGCGTCCACCAGGTGAGTGAACCCGCCCTGGGCGCAGGCGCTTGCCCCGCCGTCGATCGTGACGCACGCGCCGTTGATATACTCGGCAGGAGCGCTCAGCAGATAAGCGGCGAGATCCGCCAACTCGGAATGGCGGCCGAAGCGTCTCATGGGGTGCTCTTCGAGCCAGGCGCGCTCGGCTTCCGGCGTGGGGATCAGGCGCGACCACGCCCCTTCGGTCGGAAACGGGCCGGGAGCGATGGCATTCAGGCGAATGTGGTAGCGTGCCCACTCGACGGCCAGCGACTTCGTCATCGCCAGCACGCCGGCCTTGGCCGAAGCCGAGGGAACCACGTAAGGCGAACCGCTGGCCGCGTAGGTGGCGACGATGTTCAAAACGCATCCGGGGCGCTCCGCTTCGATCCACCGGCGCGCCACCGCCAGCGTGGAGTGGAAGCTGCCTTCGAGCACGATGCCCACGACGGCGGCGAAGGCGTTGGGCGAGAGGCGTTCCGTGCGAGCGAGAAAGTTTCCGGCGGCATTGTTGATGAGCGAATCCAGCGATCCCAGTTCCTTCCAGGCGCGGTCGACCGCCCGCTCGACCGCGCCGAAATCCCGCACGTCCGCCGTGGCCCAGCCCGCGCGCCCGCCGCGCTCGACGATGGCCTTGGCCGTATCCTCGAGCGGCGCTTCCCGTCGTCCCACCAGGAACACCCCCGCGCCGAGTACGGCCGCGCGCAGCGCCATCGCCCGGCCCAGGCCGGTTCCCCCGCCGGTAATCAGAATCGACCGATCCTTCAGCAGATCCGGCTCGAACATGGCACGCTCCCTCGTCCCGAGGCCGCATTGTTGGCCCGCCGGCTCCCGGATGCAAGCGCGAACTGAAGCGCGCGCGCGGGGGCCGCGGTGAACCGCAAGGATTTCGTTCTGCTCACGCTTTTCCGCATGACCCGAAGCCTCGCGGCGGGCCTGGTCATGATCGTCTTCCCTTATCTGGTGTTGCAGCGCCTCAAGTACGGGCCGCTGACCCTCGGCCTGCTCTACGTCGTCGGAGCGCTGGCGACGGCGGGGCTCGGCCTGCTCATTGGACTCCTGGCCGACGTGTGGGGGCGCAAGCGAGCGATGTTCTTGGCCGGCATCCTGATGCCCCTGAGCACGTTGCTGGTCTTTTTTTCAAGCCATCTGGCCGTTCTCATGGTCGCCGCGGCGATCGGAGGATTCTCGGCCACGGGCTCGCTGCCGGGCGGGGGCATGGGCGGGGCGGCGGCGCCCATTCAAAGCGCCGTGATTGGCGACCTCTCGTTGCGGGAGAAGCGCACCTTCTATTACTCGGCGTTCTCGTTCCTGAGCGGGGTGTTCGGAGCGGTGGGAGCGCTTTCGGCGCGCCTCTTCGACGTCCACACCGCGTTCCTCGGGGCGACGCTCGTTTCGGCGGCCGGCGTGCCGTTTGTTTTCTGGTTGAGCTACGAGGATATCCGAGGCCGGCTCGGCCGGCTGAGTAGCCGCGTGGTCATTGGGAAGTTCTCGCTTACCGGCTTGCTCAACGGCTTTTCCAGCGGCCTGCTCGTGCCGTTTCTGATTCCTTTTTTCGTGATCGTCTACGCGCTGCCGAAATCGACGATGGCGATTTACGGCTTCCTCGCCGGCGCCCTCGCGTCGTTTTCCCTGCTCGCCGCTCCCGCTCTCGAAAGGCGGCTGGGCTTCGTGCGCAGCATCGCCTGGACCCGCGGAATCGGCACGGCGCTCCTGGTGTTGATGCCGTTCTTGCGCTGGCTGCCGCTCTCGCTGTTCATCTACATCGTTACGCCATCGCTCCGCCTCGCCGCGCTTCCCGTGCAGCAAGCCGCGCTCGTCGATATGGTTGTCCCCGAGGAGCGCGGCCGCGCGCTGGCTGCCAATCAGGTGGCTCGGCTCGGAGCGAGTTCGGCCGGGATCGCCCTCACCGGCTGGCTGTTCGACACGGCGGAAATCGCCGTGCCGTTCCTCGCCTACGCCATCGTCATGTTTTCCAACATCTACCTCTATTTCCGGTTCTTTGCGGCTTGGGAGCTTTCCGGAGCTTCACCGAATCCCCGGAAAGCCGATCCCCTGAAGGGGGAGTGAAGCCCGAGTCGCGCTCCTGCCGTTCACGTCCTGGCCACGCGCAGGTCGTTCGTGACCGAAAAGACGTTGGGCACGAGTTTGGCGCGTATCGTGGCCATATCGCGATCGGCGCGGCTATCCACCTCGCCCTCGAGGCTCACCCGGCCGCGATCGACAATGATGTGGATCGCGGGATGGACGCCGAGCGAATAGCGGAAGAGCGGCGACCCACCGAGGAACAGCGAGCGATACTCGGCCCGGCGAATCTGGTCGTCGAACGGGGAAGGCGGCAGCACCTCGATCCGGTTGACCACGCGCGTCACCCCTTCGATGCCCTTCACCGTGCCCGCGGCGTCCGACTTCGTCACCGGGCGAACTACCTGCCCGAGCAGAATGACCTCGTGGCCGCGGATCTGATATTCCAAGTTGTCGAAGATGCCGTACCAAGGAAGCATGAGGAGCCGGTGGCGCACCTGCCCGCTCAGCCACGTTTCGTACTTGGGGCTCGCCCGATCCGCGCCCCGCTGGGCCTGAGCGCCCTGGCGGGCCAAGGATTGAGCGCGGACGGCGGAAGCGCCCGAGCCCCAGGCGGCAACCGCCACGGCTGCCAAGCCAATCCCTATCTTCAAACGCAAGGACGTACGCGTAGTCATAGCCACCTCCTTGCTTGCGCTGTGAGGACTTGGTTCTCTCTTTATTTAGATGCTGCCGCGCGCCGCTACGGTCTTCTGTGGCAAAGGCTTCAGAGTCTGTGTGGCAACTGGCATTTCCACAGTTTGTATTTTTCATAGATTCGCGCAAGTCGTTTGCGGACAACGCACGAAATTTGCGCCAGGGCTGTGGAATTCGCACCTTTTCGCGTTGCCACACAGATTCTTCAGCCTGTGCGTCTTGCCCTCAGTGGCGCGGACATTCTTGTCCGCGCTCATTGCCTCCCGTGGCCTTCCACCGGGACCTTCCCGCAGAGGCCTGCCGCCTGCTACGGATGGGGCGCCGGCACCGTAATGGGAGCGATATGAGCTGCTTCGAGCGCTCGATTCAGCTCGGCGAGGTCGGTCGTCTTCAATGCCGTCCACCGGGCCACGAGTTTCGCGAGCGACGCGCGCAGGGTCGCTGCCGCCGCGGTTTGCGGCATTGTGGGCGCAACGTCCGCCGACTCGATTTGCCCCATCAGCCCAGAGAGCTGGAAACGAAGGATCCCGAGTGATTCGGGACCGGCGCCCGCACCGAAGAGAATCGCGGCCGTGCGGCCCGGACCGCGGCCTTGGAAGGCCTCCAGTTTCTTCTGGTAGGCGGCAATGGCCGCGCTCGGCGCCGGCAGATTCGTTTGCTTCGCGCGTTGCGCCACCTCCTCGCTGAGGGCGCTGGCAGCGGACAAAACGCTCGCCGCTTCGCCGTCGCCGTCGTACAACTCCTTCGCCAAATCGTACTGGCGGACCAGGCCCGCCATCGGGGTCTTCACCCGCGGATCCATGCGCAGGACGAGCGGCTGCGTATAGCTCTGCCCGTCGACGGTGAGTTTGACCGCGTACCGGCCCGGCAAAACCCAGGGCGAGCTGTAGGCCGGCGGCGTCTCGTGCGCCACGGCAGACATCGGCAAGCTGGCGCGGGAACCGGGCGCCGGCGCGAGATGCAGATCCCAGATGAACCGGTGCATGCCCGCGGCGGCCGAGAGGATGCGCGGTGGGCGCGCCCAGTAGGCGGGCACGTCGAGCTTGTACGGATCGGGAATGCGCGGCTTGTCGGTGCTCGAATAGCGGCGAACGAGGTGGCCGGCGGCATCGAGGATTTCGAGCGTGACGGGGCCCGAGGCGTCGGCTTTGAGGTAGTAGTCGAGGATGGCGCCATCGGGCGGATTCTGCGCGTGCGCGACTTCCGGCGGCAGCGGCGTATCCGTGTTCACGTCCCAGCGAACTCGCGTGGCGACTTCGGGCCGGAACAGGTAAGCCTCGGAGGCGGCTGCCGCGGCGGCGATGTGGCGCAGCGGGGTGATGTCGTCCAGGATCCAGAAGCCGCGGCCGTGGGTGCCGGCGACGAGATCGTCGCCGTGGATTTGGAGGTCGCGCACCGAGCTGGGAGCCATGTTCAATCGCAGCGATTGCCACTCGCCGCCGTCGTCGAAGGAAACCCAGACCTGGGTTTCGCTGCCGGCGAAGAGCAGGCCCTTCTGCTTGGGGTCTTCGCGCACCACGTCGATGGGCTCGTTGGGCAAGCCGCGCGTGATTTCGGTCCAAGTCTTGCCGTAGTCCTCGGTGCGGTAGATGTGGGGGTGCAGATCGTCGAGCCGGAGGGCGTTGATGGCGGCGTAGGCGGTGCCGGCGTGGAAGTGCCCGGCGTCGAGAATCGAGACTTTGTCCCAGGGCTGTAGCTCGGGCGGAGTGACGTTCTTCCAGTTGCGGCCGCCGTCGGTGGTGAGCCAGAGGAGCCCGTCGTCGGTTCCCGCCCACAGCGTATCGACGTTGAGCGGGGAAGCCGCTACGGCGTAGATCACCCCGCGGCGGGTAGGCTTGGTTTCGGCGGCGTACTGGCCCGCCACGGCAGGAACGGGCCACGTCTTGCGAGAGAGGTCGGGGCTGATTTGGGTCCAGCTATTTCCGCCATCGCGCGTCTCCCAGAGGGTGTTCGTTGCGAAATAGAGGATGTGGGGACCGACGGGCGAAAAAACGATCGGCTCCGTGCGCAGGGCGCGGTAGCCCGCGCCGCGCAGCGGCACGGGCGCCACGTCGGCGGTCTGCCCGGTGAGCCGGTCGAAGCGCGTAAGCTTGCCGCCGTACACGAGATTGGGATTTAAGGGATCGGGCACCAGATAGCCGTATTCTTCGCCGCCCGCCGGCAGCCAATCCCGCATCGTGATTTGACCCCAATTACCGCGGCTCGAGACGCAAGCCGAGCCGCTGTCTTGCTGCCCGCTGCAAAGCCGGTAGGGGAAGGCGTTGTCGGCGTTGACGTGATAGACCTGCGCGGTGAGTTGGTTGTACCACGAACTCCACGTCTTGCCGCCATCCACGCTGACTTCGGCGCCCTGATCGCTCCCGAGGAGCAGGATGTCGGGATGATTCGGATTGATCCACAGGTTCTGGTAGTCGTCGCCGCCCGGCGCGCCTTTCAGGGCCAGCCACGTCTTGCCGCCATCGCTCGAGCGCCAAGTGACCACGCTGCAGATATAGACAACGTCGGGATTCTTCGGATCGACTTTCGGCACGGGGAGATCGCCGCCCGCGCCGCCAATGTCGCTTTCGGGACGCGTGTCGGTGCTGACGTGGTACCAATGCCCGCCCGCGTCGTCGGAGCGGTAGATGCCGACTCTCGGGCCGCAGCCGACCGTCGCGTACAAGCGGCTAGGCTCGCTCGCGGCAATGCCCACATTCACCTGATCCGCGCACTTGGGAAAACCGTTATCGATCTTTTGCCAGGTGCTGCCGCCGTCGATGGATTTGAACAGGCCGCCGTCGGTGCCGCCCCATTCCCCGTTTTCCCAGGGCGCTTGCTGCGCCTGCCACATCCCCGCGTAGACGATCCGCGGATCCTGGGGATCGATTTCGACGTCGGAGCCGCCGGTGTAAGGGTTGCTATAAAGCACCTTCTGAAACGTCTTGCCGCCATCCGTCGAGCGGAAAATCCCGCGCTCGGTGTTCGGGCCGTAGGGATGGCCGAGTGCGGCGACGAACAGGGTGTTGGGATTCGTGGGATCGACGGCAACGGCGGGAATCTGCTCGGTGTCCCGCAGGCCCAAGTGCTCCCAAGTCTTCCCGGCGTCGGTCGACTTGTACATCCCGTCGCCAATCGAGAGATCGGGCCGGTGCAAGCCTTCGCCGCTGCCTACGTAGATCGTGTTCGGGTCGGAAGGCGCAACGGCAATCGCGCCAATCGAGCCGGTGGGCTCGCGATCGAAGATCGGCTTCCAGGTGCGTCCGTAATCGATCGATTTCCACACGCCGCCATTCACCGCGCCGATATAGAAAACATTCGGCTGGCTGGGAACGCCGTTCACGGCCCGCGTGCGCCCGGCGCGCAGCGGACCGATGGTGCGCCAGCGCATGCCGGCATAAAGCGCTTCCGAATATTGCTGCGCCCGCGCCACCACAGCCTGGGGGCCGGCGCCCAGCAGCATGAAAACGGCAAGCAGGACTGCCACCACAGAAGACCGCTCGAGAAAGGACTTCATCCAAGGCTTCATGTCTTGCCCTCCGAAGCCGCCAACTATAGACCCGGCGCGCCCCGGAAACAATCGCCTGCCGCCACAGCCCGCCGCAAGCGGGGCGCGCCTTTCCCGGTCTGCCTCTCAACTCTCTTCCGCCCCACCCGCCAAGTGACCTAAGTCGCTGCCGGGTCTGCAGGCGGCTCCTAGACTCGAAACCTTAGGAGGCGCTGTGGCTGCCGTAACGCCCATCGAGCCGCTCACACAAATCGCCCCCGCTTCCCTACGGCCAGCCGTAGTTGCCGTGCCTGTCCGAGTCACGCGCCCCGCCGCAAAACCGAAAAAGAAGCTGGTGCGCCGCGTCGGTCGGGACATCTCCCAGCAGTTGCGGCACGGCTTCCAAGTCGCCTTCCTGCTTCTGAACGTCTGGATTGGCGCCGAGTTCTATCTCTGGGTGCGCGGCTACGAATTGGGCCGCCCTGTGGCGTTCGGTCGGCCCGCGGGCGTGGACGGCTGGCTGCCGATCAGCGGGCTCATGAACCTCGAATATTGGCTCGAGGCGGAGCGCGTGCCTCGCGTGCATCCCGCGGCGCTGTTTCTGCTTCTGGCGTTTCTCGCCATCGCGTTCCTTGTGCGCAAGGCCTTTTGCAGTTGGCTGTGTCCGATTGGAACGATCTCGGAATCGCTTTGGCGGCTGGGGCGAAAGCTTTTCAGGAGGAATCTCGCGCCGCCGCGCTGGTTGGATCTGCCCTTGCGCGGGCTGAAATACCTGCTCTTGGCATTTTTCGTAGGGGTGGTGGCGCTGATGCCCGCGGCGCAAATTCGGGAGTTCATGCACGCTCCCTTCGGCCTGATTGCCGACGTGAAGATGCTGGATTTCTTCCGCACCATCGGGGAAACGGGCCTCATCATCTTGGCGGTGCTGGTGCTGGGATCGCTGGTGGTGAAAAATTTCTGGTGCCGGTACCTGTGCCCCTACGGCGGATTGTTGGGGCTCGTTGCGCTCGCGAGCCCGGCGCGCATCCGGCGCACGCCGGAGCTGTGCATCGACTGCGGGAAATGCGCGAAGGCATGCCCGGCGCACCTGCCTGTGGATCGTCTCGCGGCGGTGCATTCGGCGGAATGCACCGCGTGCCTGGAATGCGTCGCCGTCTGCCCGGCCGAAGGCGCTCTGGACATGACAATCGCGTCGCTGCCGGGAGTTAAGCGCGCCGAGCGCCGCTTGCCCGCCTGGGCCGTGGCGGCAGCCGTTGCGGCGATTTGGCTCGGGATGGTTGGCTACGCGAAATTCTCCGGCCATTGGCAAACGAACGTGCCTGCCGCGGTGTACCAGCAGCTCGTCCCTCACGCCGACCAGGCTACGCATCCCATGCCCTAGCCGCCCTCTGAAATTCCCAATCTCAATTCCGCGATTCCTCGGAGCCGGCGCCCCCACCGCAGGTCACGAGCCATGTGTCACGAGCCACGGGTCACGATCCACGTGTCACGGCTCACGGGCCACTAGCCCCTAGCCACTGCCCCCTGTAACCTGTTCTGTGTGACCTCCAACCTGCCGTCGCCTGCCGAGCCCCATGCCCGCGCGCGTGTCGCGTTGCGATTCGTTGTGCTGCTGGGGATTGTCAGCCTTTTCGCCGATTTCGCTTACGAAGGCGCGCGTAGCGTTACCGGTCCGTTCCTCGCCGTGCTCGGCGCGAGCGGAGCCATCGTAGGGACGGTGGCGGGGCTGGGCGAGCTGATGGGTTACGGCTTGCGGCTGGTTTCCGGGCCGTGGAGCGAGCGAACGCGGAAATTCTGGCCGATAGCGATCTTCGGTTACATCGTCCAGATGGCTTCGGTTCCCGCGCTGGCCTTGGCTCGCACCTGGCCCGTGGCGGCGTTGCTGATCCTGAGCGAGCGAACGGGCAAGGCGATTCGCAGCCCGTCTCGCGACGTTATGCTCTCCGGAGCTTCGCAGCACATTGGGCTCGGCTGGGGTTTCGGTCTGCACGAAGCGCTCGACCAGGTGGGAGCGCTTTTCGGGCCGCTGGCCGTCGCCGCGATTCTGTATTGGCGCGGCCAGTACCGCTACGCCTTCGCGCTGCTGCTGGTTCCCGCCGTCCTCACGCTCTCCGTGCTGCTCGTCGCGCGGCTTGCCTATCCCCGGCCCGAGCAGATCGCCGGCCGGGAAGCTTCGCCGCCTGCCCCCAGCGCCAAGGGGAAATATTCGCGGGCGTTTTGGGTCTATCTCGCCGGCGCCGCGCTCGTCGCGGCGGGTTTCGCCGATTTCCAGCTCATCGCTTTCCATTTCGAGAAAGCGGAAGCTTTCCCGAAGCTGTGGATCCCGATCCTCTATTCCATCGCGATGGCGGTGAGCGGAGCCGGCTCGCTGATTTTCGGGAAGCTATACGATCGGTTCGGAATCGGCATGCTCGTTCCGCTGACGCTCGTTTCCGCGTTCTTCGCGCCACTGGTCTTTCTGGGCGGATTCGGCGCGGCGGTGGCTGGCGCGGCGCTTTGGGGTCTCGGCATGGGAGTGCATGAGTCCACCATTCCCGCGGCGGTAACGACGATGGTGCCGGCCGAGCGCCGCCCCTCGGCGTACGGCCTCTTCACCGGCGCCTATGGCGTTGCCTGGTTTCTCGGAAGCGCGGCCATGGGTGTGCTCTACGACCACTCGATTCCCGCCGTGGTGATCTTCTGCGTCGCGCTCGAGCTTCTGGCGATTCCCGTCTTCCTGGCCGTCCGCCGCCTCGCGCGCCACGCGTAGACGTTGTCATTCCGACCGGCGCATTTCGCCGGGAGGAATCTGCTGTCTCCCGCCTTGGCGGATCGCGGCCCGCGGGCCCTCCCTCCGAATTCTCGAATCTTGAATCTGCGAGCACTCCTCGCACTTCCACTGTCCCCTGTAACCTGTCCCCCGTGCCCTCTGCGGCTCCGCGGTGCGCCTTTCCCTGTCCGGCTCTGAACTCTCAACTCTGAACCCTCAACCGCCTCACTCCTCAACGATCCTGGGCTTTTGCCTGGGCTGGCGCTCGCATTAGAATCTGGCGCTGGGCTCGGACCCCTCACCTGGTCCCACCCGTCCACCGTGCCGAAACGAGCGACTCCTCGGCCATCATCCGTCGCGCCGAAAGCCCACCCTCGAAGTTGGGCGAGGACCTAGGCGCCGGATGAACTCTGCTGCCCAGAACCGCGCACCGGAGCAGAAACCTGGCTTGGTGCGCGGGCTGTCGCTACTCGACTCGGTGCTGCTCATCGTAGGCGGCGTGATCGGGTCGGGGATTTTCCTCACCGCCAAGAACATCGCCCAGGCCGTGCCAACGCCCTCCCTGTTCCTGCTGGTGTGGGTGGTGGGTGGGGCGATCACGCTGCTCGCGGCCTTCGCCTTCGCCGAGTTGGGCGCCATGTACCCGGAAGCGGGAGGGCATTACGTCTACCTGCGCGAAGCTTATGGCGAGCCGGTAGCGTTCCTCTACGGCTGGATGATCACGCTGGTAGGCGCTACCGGCGGCTTCGCCGCCCTCGCCGTCGCGGGCGCGCAGTATCTGGGCGTTCTCTTCCCCATCCTTTCGGCGAAACACCGCGTGGCCACGTTCGCCGGCCACGCCATCACGCGCCCCGACCTGGTAGCCATCGCGGCCGTGGCGATCGTCACTTGGGTGAATGTACGTGGGGTGCGGCGTGGCGCCGTGTTGCAGAATGTCGCCACCTGGGCCAAGATCGGCGCCATCGCCGCTTTCGTGGTGCTGGGCGCGGCGCTAGGCAAGGGCAATTGGGCCCACCTCGATGCCGTGCTGCCGGCAACGGCCGGCCATACCTCACTCATAGGTTTCGGAGTGGCGCTGATTGCCGTCTTCTGGGCCTACGACGGCTGGGTTTACCTCAGTTGGATTGGCGGCGAGGTGCGCGACGCGCAACGCACCCTGCCCCGCGCCCTGGTGCTCGGGGTGGCGCTCGTGGGCGCGATCTATCTCGTCACCAATCTGGTTTACCTGTACGCTCTGCCCGTAAGCGAAATCGCCACTTCGGCACAGACCACGGCCGCCACGGCGGCAGCGACCCTATTCTCGCCGCGGGCGGCAAACTGGCTGGCAGCGCTGATCGCGGTCTCATGCTTCGGCGCGCTGGCAGCGGGGATCATGTCAGGCGCGCGCGTCTACTATGCCATGGCCGTCGACAAGGTCTTCTTCCGCAAAATGGCCGAACTCCATCCGCGATGGCGCACGCCCGCCTTCGCGCTCGTCGTGCAGGGCGTCTGGACCGCGATCCTCACGGTCAGTGGCCGCTACGATCAGCTCTATACCTACACCCTATTCATGATGGTGCTTTCCTACGTGGCGGGGGTGGCCGGGCTTTTCGTGCTCCGGCGCACGCGACCGGAGGTCCCGCGACCCTATCGCTGCACGGGATACCCGGTTGTCCCGGCGCTTTACATTCTGCTGGGGCTGGCGTGGGCCGTAAATACGGTGATCGCGCAGCCGCGGGAAACCTTGGCGGGAATAGCCATTGTCGCGCTGGGTGTGCCCGTGTATGTGTACTGGAGATGGCGGCAAGTTCGACACTAGAAGTTGTTGCAAAACCTGATTCCTCGTAGGGCACGGCTTTAGCCGTGCCGAAAGGCCGCCAACAATCAGGGGCTTTAGCCCCTGAGGGCGGGCGAGAAGGGGCTTTGCAACAAATTCTTGTCAGAGGTGCTCGTATGCGTTTACTGGTGATCGGTGCGGGGATGATGGGCTCGGCGGCAGCCTACGACATGGCCGTCCAGCCCGAGGTGGAGTCTGTCACGTTGGCCGATAGCGACAAGAAGAGACTCGCGGAGGCGGCGAAGCGCGTCAACAAGCTTGCGGGCGCCAACAAGGTGCGTGGCCTCGCGCTCGACGCCGCAAGAGTGGGCGAAGTCCGCAAGCAGATGAAGCGGCACGACGGCGCGCTCTCCTGCGTGCCCTACTTTTTCAACGCGAAGCTTTCGAAGGCGGCGATCGAGGCGGGCTGTCACTTCGCCGATCTGGGCGGCAACAACACCGTCGTCAAACAGGAATTCGAGTTGGCAAAGAAGGCGGCGAAGAAAGGCGTGGCCATCGCGCCCGACTGCGGCCTCTCGCCGGGCATGGCTTCGGTCTTGGCGGGTGAACTCATCCGGCGTGTCGGTGGAAAGGCCGATGCCCTCAAGATCTACGTCGGCGGCCTGCCGCAGTCGCCCCAGCCGCCTTTCCACTATCAGCTCGTTTTTTCGGTGGAAGGGCTGATCAATGAGTACGTCGAACCGGCGAAGATCCTGCGCGGGGGAAGAATCGCCACCATCGAGCCTCTCAGCGAGCCGGAGACCTTCGACGTCGAGGGCCTGCCCCGTTTGGAGGCGTTTCACACCTCGGGCGGCGCCTCGACCCTGCCCGAGACCTTCCAGGGCCAGGTAGGCGAGTGCTTCGAGAAAACCCTGCGCTATCCCGGGCACTTGCCGCTCGTTCGCGGGCTGTACGACCTGGGACTGTTCTCGAGCGAAAAACGGAAGATCGGCAAGGTGGAAATCGCGCCGCGCGCGCTCGCTTCGTCGCTGATCTCGGAAAAGATGGCTGGCGCCGGTCCCGACCTGGTGGTCCTTCGCGTCGAAGCGCATGCGGGCCCCCAGATCAGCTCGTTCACCGTTTTCGACCGCTACGATCCGAAAACGAAGCTGACCGCCATGATGCGTACTACCGCTTGGCCCGCCTCGATCGTGCTCCAGATGATGGTCTCGGGCGAGATCCCCAAGCGCGGCGGCGTGCGCCAGGAACGGGATGTCCCTGCCGGCCGTTTCCTCGCCGCGATGGCAGCGCGCGGCATCGAAGTAAAGTTCTCCGCCGAAAGCACCGGCGGCAAGACCGCGCCGCCGGTCCAAGCTGTCTGAGCTGGCAGGATGCTTTTCCTCTTATCGAGACTTCCGCTGAGGTGATGCCATCGGCGGCGGACCTCGCGACCGATCATCAGCTCGGCATCTGGGATGCCGTCGTTCTCTCCGCCGCTGCGGAGGCCCGGTGTTGCTTGCTTCTGTCTGAGGACATGCAGGAGGGCTTCACGTGGAAGGGCGTCAGCATCGAGAACCCGTTGGCTACTTCAAGGAACCACCTGCTGCAGGCTTTGCTCGGAGACGACGCTGAGCCTTGAGTTGTCCCTTCGTTGGCAGGCCCACGCTTGGCGCGCCGCACGCTGCCGGGGCGGCGTGCCGGGAGCGCCGCAAGCTTGGCCTGGCCGCCGTAGTTTGATGTAGCGCCGCCATCTTGGCGGCCGGGTGCCTGCCCTCCTTTGCCCACCAACTCCTGCCCGTTTCCTCGGGCCGGGGTCGCGGCCTCCTTCGCAATTTCCAATCTCAAATCTGCGGTTCCTGCGCGGCCCTCCTGCCCCTCAGCCCGCCTGGGGCGGGTTGCGTTTCTCCCGTTCCGGTCTGAACTCTCGCCTCTGAACGCTGGGCCGCCTCTAGGCTGAAATGCCTTACGCGCCGCCCGGCGATCGGTTATTTCGTATATACTTATCGTGTATACTACCAGGAGGGGTGAGGCCCATGAGCAAAGCGCGCGTCTTCCGGTCCGGCAACAGCCAAGCGGTGCGCCTGCCAAAAGAGTTTCGCTTCCAGGTAAAAGAGGTCGAGATCGCCCGCCGCGGGCGGGAAGTCGTCCTCAGGGAGCCTAGCCGCAATCTCGCTCAGGCTTTCGGCGCCCTCGCGTCGATGCCCGCGGATTTCATGGCCGGAGGCCGCAAAGACCGGGCGCCTCAGAGACGAAAATCGCTATGAAGCCGCGCTACATGCTCGACACCAATATTTGTATCTACATCGCCAAGCACCAACCTCCCGTGGTGAAAGCTCGCTTCGAGCGGATGAAGCCAGGGGATGTGGTCATGTCGGCGGTCACTTATGGGGAGCTTTACTATGGCGCGTGCAAGAGCAACCAGCGGGCAATGGCCCTCGATCGGCTCGACGCGCTCCTTCAGGAGATCCCCGTGGAAAGCATCGACGCCAGGGCGTCGCGCGCCTACGGAGGGATTCGCGCCGAACTTGAAGCCCAGGGACGAACCATCGGTAACAATGACCTGTGGATCGCCGCGCACGCCCTCGCCTTGGGCGTCACCCTGGCCACCAACAACGAACGGGAATTCCGGCGCATCGCCGGACTCAAGGTAGAGAACTGGGCGAAGTGAACCCCGCAGCCCGCATGCTCCCTCGCGAGACCGGAAGCAGGGCAGTGCCGTCCCCGCACACGCCCCTCGCTCGGAAGAGTCGCGCTTGAACACAGGCACCTCGAAGCGCGATTCGTACTTCCGGTCATCGGCTTCGGCTGTCACTCTGAGCCGCCAAATGACGCGATGAGGATGCAGTGGGTAACCGGTGGGAAGGGCGTCTTCGGGAATGGCGAAGGAAACCGCAACCGACCGCCCATCGGAGGAAATTCTCTGCTCGGCGCTCCATAATGCGCTGTTGTGGACGTGCGCGCCGCTCCTTCGACCGCCCGTCACCCAGTGCTCCAAGGATTCCAGACGGAGCGCGAATTGGGCGCCGACGACGAAAGGACGCCCAAGCTCGATCGTGCCGCTTAGCGTTTCTCCTGGCGAAGCAGGCACGGGATTCATCAGGAAAATCGAATCGCCGTAGCGAAGCCATTTGCGGGTGAGTCTTGCGCCGCGCCAGAGCAGAAACAGGCCGACCAGCGTGGCTCGCGAATAGCCCGCCGCCAGACTCATAGATGGGGATGCGGCATGCCGGGCATCATCGGCATGGAGCGGCAATTGCCGGGCATCGCGAAAAGAGAGGCGGGCGGCGTGGACAGGTTTACGTCTTGGTAGTCAATCCTCACCGTGCCTCTTGCCGTGGGGATTTCGACGCGCACCGGCAATTTTTTCAGGTCGGTGGCCTCCCACACCTTCATGGTCACGGGGTTTCCGCCCTCGGCTGGAGTTACCGTGACCCGCTCGATGATCGCCGGATGACCGTTCGCGGTACCCGAGCCGAGCCGCGTGCGTTCCACCTTCCCCTTCATCCCGAGTGGCTGAGGGCTCGTTTGCGGCATTTTCATGCACATCTGCGGCATCACCATGAACATTTCGTTCTTGTCGAGCAGCAGCACGGTATGCACTCTTCCGCCGGGCGGGTCCGTTCGCATCTTCTCTCCCGCGCGATAGACTTTCATGGACACCTGCTTCCCGTTGGGCGCCGTGGAAACCATCGTGGCGGAGAAATCCAGCGGGGGAAAGGGATTCTGCTCCTGCGCTCGTGCGCGGCCGGCCACCGTAGTCAGGCTCAGTCCCACAATCATGGCGACGACTAGTCTCTGGCTCATAGTTCTCCTCCCGTTTGATGATTCAAGGCTAGCGCGGCCTCGCGGCCGGCGCGTTGGCGGAACAGACGAACGTGGCGTGATTGGATTGGATGTTTGCCGGCGCGCCATCCACGGATAGAATTTGCATCGCTTCCCATCCGGAATAGTTCGACGTACGGAGGTCCCATTCGTCCCTGACGAGTAGCTGGTGCGACGAGACGGCCGTGGCGGAAATGACCGGGCCGGTGGCGCCATCGCTGCGAATCCAGCGGTATTGCAAGGCGACTTGGGGTTTGCCGTTCATGTAGATGGCTCCCGCGAAATACTCGCGAGTGGGATTGCCGGGGAGGCAACGTCCGGCGATGATTTTGGAGAAAACCCGAACTCCAGCTCCAGCCCGGGTTTGCGGAGAGGCCAGGTTTGAACTCGAGCGGAGGCCTGTCGTGGGCACCCGCGGCGCACCCGGCGGGGGAAGGGGAATGTCCTGGCGCGCGTTGGCGCTTCGCGAGGGCAGGGTAGCGCGAGCGGCGGAGGCCGCCGCGAGGGGCGAAGGTGGTCCGGGATGCAGCGACGGGGGCACGTAGGGAGGCCGGGGCTTCGGGTAGGGGACATGGTAGCTATTCCCGGCGACAGGCGGCGTATAGCCTCCGGGACGGCCAGCGCCGTAGCCCGAAGGTGCGGTGAGCGCTTGGCCGGGAGCGATCCCGGCAATGCACGCAACCTTGTAACCGGCGTGGTTCGACTGAGATTGGAACGCTCCGTACTGGGCGTAAGTTTTCACTCGAG
This sequence comes from Acidobacteriota bacterium, assembly GCA_021788095.1. Classification (GTDB taxonomy): domain Bacteria; phylum Acidobacteriota; class Terriglobia; order Acidiferrales; family UBA7541; genus JAKASX01. The sequence goes on from JAJYLB010000005.1 coordinate 92,032, forward strand.
CCAAGAACCAGCCCCCCGTGGTCTTGGTGATGGTTACGGGAATCGTGTCTGTCGTGGGAGTTCCGCCGGTTACGGCGAGCTCCGGGAACGCATTGGCCAACGACACGCCGGGAAGGATGGGCAGCCAAAGAAAGCCGCCGGAAAACGCCTCGCTGGGGGTGCCTGCCGGCAGCGTGAAAGTTGTCGTCAGGTGCAGCGTGACTGGACATCCGCCCCTGAAATCACTGGGCGTCACGCTCAGGCTGATTTGAACGGGCTTGTACTGCGCGAACGCCGGCACGGATGCTCCGGCGAGCAGCGCTATGACCGTGATGGCGCAACTCACAAAGGGAAGCCTCTTCACCTTAACCCTCCACAAACGTGATCTCGCTTTGGCTCTGCAATGTCAACGGGAACGGAGTGCGCATGCAAACACACGCACGGAGAATGCTCTGGCTCTCTTGGACTCCCGCGGATAGGCCAGCTCATTGGTATGGCACCCCTAGCGGCCCTTGGATCGAGATCCAGAGCGTGTAGCTGGCGTTTCCCGGTCCTCCTGGCGAAACCCAGCAATGGGCGTCGGCATACGCCGAAGTGCTGTAGGCCTGGGGTTCGGCAGCCAACGCGCAGCCATTGCTGCTATCAGGAGGCGAGAACACTTGACCCCCTGAGCTAACGACCCACGAACGAAAACCAAACTGAAGGACGACCCAACCGTTATTGAGCTGATAGCCTCCTCCAAAAAACTGATCGTCCCCGCGCCTGCCGGTGAACATGCCGGCCCAGACGGAATCACCCGCGCTGCCGTCACTATTGATCGCTGGCTGGCTCCCGCACATATCCGCACCACAGGAGAAATCCCCGAAGGCCGCATGGCTCGAGTCGATGGGAAGAGACTCGAAGCCAATTGCGGGATTGAATTGGAAAGGCACGGTATTGCTCTGCGCGCAGGTCACCACGTACACGTTTCCCGCGTATGCCTGCTGAATTCCCGTGACATCGGGTACGGAAGTGATAATTTGGGTGTCAGTCCAGGTAGGGGCCCCGTAGCTGAATTCCGAGTAGGCTTGCACGGCTTGCCCAGGGTTCACGGTGAAGTAGATTTCGCCGCCCTTCGTCCCAAAACCGGATCCGTTTATGACCACGGGATCCGTCGGCAGGCCCTGGTTGACGCTCAGCGACGTTATTTGTGGGGCCACGCAGAAGCCACGAAGCCCACTCGGCGGCGTATAACCCACCCCGACTCGCGCCACGCTAGCGGGGCCATTGAAGTTGCGGAGCAGACCGGCCAGGTTGCCAACCGGATGCAAGGTCCGGTTGAGCGTTGCCCTGATGCTCGTTGCATTGCCGAGGTCGCTTTTCAGCGCGGTCTGGCAGCCAGCCCCGCAGTAGCGGGCCCGGAGAGTCGCGTTCACCAGCGACATGTGACGGTCAACCTGCCGCAGTTGGAATTTGGCTTTGTCGGTGAGAAATTCCCGACGCGCCTGCGCAGCCATTTGTTGAAACTCCTCCTTCGCCTTGGCCTGCCTTTGAGCAAGCTGCGCACTTTGCGCCGGGGTGAGCGGCGGAGGAGAAGGCGGATGCTGGAATGCCGGAACATGAGGAGGCGCGGGCTTCGGGTAGGGGACATGGTAGGACGTCGGCGGCGGGTGCGGCCTGTAGCCTACGGTCCCACTACCCCCATTCCGATGCGGCTGATTTATCGACTGCCTCGGAGCCATTCTCGCCAGGCATTGGACTGACCAATTGGCGATGTTCGACTGCGATCGAAGCGATCCAGACTGGGAGTAGGTTTGCAGTCGAAACACCTCGATCCCGCTGCTGGTGTGGGTCACCTGCACGGGGATTGTGTCGGTGGTAGGCGTGCCGCCCCTTACGACGAGTTCTCGAATGAAACTGGCGGATCGCTGCAATGGGAGTCCACCCATGAAGGCGCCGTTAAACGCCTCGCTGCGCGTGCCTACCGGCAGCGTAAAGGTCACCGTCATGTTCATCGTGACGGGGCACCCGCCCCGGTAATTACTGGGGTTCACGCTCAGACGGACTTGAACGGGCTTGTACTGCGCGAACGCCGGCACGGATGTTCCGGCCAGCAGCGCTATGGCTGCGATGGCCCGACTTACAAAGCGAAGCCTCTTCACCTTAATCCTCCTGAAACCCGATCTCCATGAAGCCCTGCAACCGGAATCGCGGACGAGCGCGTCCACAAACACCCGCTCGGGAAAGCCCCGGCCGGCATGCGGCGATCGGATGCGGCGATCATTTCATCCCGCCTGTTTTCTGGCGATGGGGCCGATAAACGGCAATTCGAATTGCTGGTTGTTGTAGGCCTTGTACATCAAGAACAGCCACAGCACCAGGAACGCCAGCCGGATCATCAACCACACGAAGTAAACCGCGCCCCATACCGACCCGAAACTGACGTAGACCAGACCGGACGTGATACCGTTCCAGGCAAAAAGAACGACAAGATACGCCGCGCTCACGAAGATCGATTGGAACGCGTGGAATCGAACGAATTTGTCGTTCTTGTACGGTTCGACGAAGAGCATGAAAATTCCGGTCACCGGCCCGAGCACGTAAGCCACCAGTCCGGCCACGTTCGAGGTCATGGCTTGAGCCGGCGCCGCCGCTGGAGCGTTCCCGCCTGAGGGTGCCCCGGCAGTAGGCGCTGGCGCGCCGGCCGCGGCCGTTTGCGAGCTCGCGGCGACCGGCGTGCCGCACGAGCCGCAGTACCCAACCCCGTCCGCCGCTTGCGTTCCACACTTCACGCAAAAACCCATGGATCGCCCTCCCGTCTTCCCTGATTGTTCCCTTGGCTTGCCCCGGCCGCGCCTGCCGCCTGATTGCCGGCGGCTCGGTTCCCAGGAACCGCTTGGCCGCTTCTCCTCCGCGCGCCGTTCCGGGGCGCGGCACGCCGCCGTGCCGACGGCCCGCTACACGGCTAATGCTTGACGATGACTCCGCGCTTGATGACCGGGCGCTCCGTAAGTACTTTCCCAATCTGGTAGCTAACCGGCGGCCTTGGGTGGATAACGACTCCCGACCCATTCAGATTGAGCTGATATCTGGGCTCGTTGGGGTCCTGGAACATGATTCCGCCAAACCAGAGGTCCAAGTACTCAGTAATACGCTGATTGTTCTGGCTGGGTCCGAAGCTCGTGCCATCGTCTTGCATCGTACCGCTGATCGTTATACCGGTGGTTTGGGTGGTCACCACCGACTGCGAGTAGGAAATGCCTGTGCAGTTCGTCGTGCTTTGGCTCTGGCTGAAGGCGGCCGTGACGGCCAGAATCTGCAGATTTTGATTGTTCAGATTAGTTGTGCCGTTGCACTCCGAGTTTCCAAAGCCTCCCACCGTTCCCGCGCCGGACGATTTGGTCGTGTTGTAGCTGATACCTGAGCCCCCCGCGAGAACGTCGGCGGTGCTGACGTAGCTTTGGAACGCGGCTCGGGAGGGGTCGGGCGTGGCTCCCTGCCACATTGCCGCGGCGAACGGGTCGAGGTTGAAAAGGGCCGCGCACTGTGCCGGAGTGAGGTAGACGGTCGGATAACCGAGAGAGGAGCACCCGGACTGAGACATGGGCTGCCAGCCCTTGCCATTCGTGTCGCACAGCCCCTCACCTTGCGAAGGAGGGTTTATCTTTGGGACGGCATCCGCGCCGTAGGCGCCCACGAACAGGGTGGCCATAGTAACCTTGCTGCTCAAGTTGGACTGGCCGGCATCTACGTAAGATACGAGTTGGCCGGCGCCGAATCCCCCGCCTTGACCTCCCGGCGATGAGCCGGCCGGGGCGTAGTCCCATACGCTCTCATTGGGTTCCAAGAGCAATAAAATCTCGTCATTCCAGAACGGCTCATCGGCCAGAGTCACGTTGTCGCCGGCTGGAGGGGTGCATTTGACGAGCGTTCCCGCGGACGTCCAGCATGTCTCCGTTTGCGCACTCAGGGGTGTCAGGTTCGAGAACATCTCGCTTGCCCCCAGCACTTGGCTCGCTCCGTTGGCGCTCCAGGACATGCTGCTTTGGGTCAGGGCTTGCCCGGTGTTGGCCCCGGCCTTGAAGATGGGTATCCCCGCGTAACTGAACCCGCCACTGGTCCCAAAGAGGCCGGATTTGACCGCTGCCACTTGCGTCGAGGACGTGTCCGTCGTGGCGAAGCTTACCGACTGAGCAATCCCCGCCGAGTACGCATACGACGCTGTACTCCTGTCCCCCGGCGGCATGTAGAGGATGGTGTATGGCAAGACGGGAGCACTGGCAAGCCCCGTCGGCATGAGAAAGATCGTAAAAGCTGGGGAGAACACGAACTCGGCCTCCCCTTCCCCTCCTGACTGGAACGAAGAATTCGGGCCGCCCCACACCTGCGAAAGCGGCTGCCCACTGTTGGGATCGGCGATTTCCACACTACCGTTGCCGTTCGGCCCGGCGGCGTTGTAGTTGTCCGGAGTCCCATTCTCAGTGAGGTTCGTCCATGCGGTCATTCTGATTCCCACCCGGAGCGTGGTGACAGCCTGGCTGAGCGTCACGGGAATCTGCCATAGGTAGGTACACAGCCCCTGAGGGGAGCCGCCCGTCGCCGTCTCCAAAGCGCTCGTGGCGTTGGCAGTCGAGGCTGGGACCGAAGCATAATCGCCGGGGCCCCCAATGTTGCAATAGAGGTCCAAGCTCGGCTGGGTGCTGCCCAGGGTCACAAGCAATTGCCAATTGCCTTTCGCGTCCTGTGACTCGATGTCGGCGATGAATTGGGCGTGCTGGAATGGAAAGTTAGCGTCGATCCGCGCCCCCGCGGTGCTGCCTAGGTTGGGGTCCGCGTAAGGATCGAAGTACACCGGGATGTCGAGGTTGATTGCCGGCGACGTTACTGGAATGCCGCCGTAGAGGCTCGTCGGCTGCTGTGCACTCCACTGGCCGCCCGCGCCGAACCCACTCATGACGGTTTGTGCGATCGGCATTGAAAGATACTGTGGACATTGAGTCATAGCCTGGGCTTGGCTTACTCCTGCCCCCGGATTGTTAAAAAAGGCGGCGTTAAAAGCGCTTCCGTCTAAAGGCTTGCCCTGGGTCAGTTCGTCGCCCAGGGAGGGAGCGTTGACGAACATAGAAACGACCGGGCACAGGTCCGCCGAGCCGTTGTAAGACCAACTATGAAACCCTGCAGTCTGGTATTTTCCGGCTGTCCCGTAACTACTGAGGCCCTGGTTCGGTGAACTGCTGGGCTGGTAGGGCTTCACCGCACCACTCTCCCACTGGAGAATGCCTGACAGGCTCCCGCCCAGGCTGGCGTAATCGGAGCGAACCGCGTCGAGACTGTTCATCGGAGCCAGCCTGAGGAAGCCAGTTGGGTGCGGAATCGGCGCTGTCGGGTGAAAGGCTAACGTCCCCCGCGCCGCGCTGCCACTTCCCGCCGCGACAGAACCTCGGGAATAGGCTGGATTCGGCCGCTGCATCTGCCCCGTGGGGGAGGGCTTGTAACTCACGGGCGGATGTACGGGTTTGAAGGCGTAGCTCGGCGCAGGCGCGGGAGGACGCGGGGGAGATGTCATTGCGTGGTCGGCGGGGTGAGCCGGCACGAAGGATTGGACGGGCGCCTTGCTCGGCGGCAGCACCGCAATTTGCACGGCCCAGAGCTGCGCGTCGACCATGCGCCCTTGAACCTGCACGCTTTCGCCCGCACGCAGGACATTCGGGCCGATCAAGCGGCCATTCTGCTCGATGCGGGCGCCGATTTCGCGCACCCAGAGTGGGGCTCGGCCGGGACTGGATAGTTCGAGGTAACCTGAGCGCACAGCTTGGATGGTACCCGTCAAGGCAGTTTGGCCCGTGGGAAGCACTTGCCGGGTCGCAGCGGCCGGCGGATTGCTCTTGGCGGTGGGCGGGTGGTAGGCCTTGTAGGCAGGCGGGTGATATCCGCTATAAACGGGAGGGGACTTCACCGAACCCGCCGTCCCCTCAGGCAATATGACGATCCTGGTTGCGTGGAACTCCGTGGCGGACGCGGCCGGCAAGCCGGTGTAATAGCCGGTGACCTCTATCCGCGCATTGAGCCGGAGCGCCGACCTGGAAACTGGGCGGCCATTTTGCAGAATGATGGTCGCGCCCGTGACGTAGACATATAGCACCTCATTGCCCGCCCCACCCAATTTCAAAGTGAACCACGGAGCCTCGAGCTTGTTTGCCAGGATGGCGCCAGAAAGTGTGGCGGCCTTTGAGGCGGGCGCCTTGAACTCCGGGTTCTTCACTTGCGCCCAGGAAACGGCCATGAGGCATGTGAGGAGACCTGCGGTTGCCAGAACGATTTCTTCAAGCGACTTCCTCATTTCATTTCTCCCCGCGCTAACCGTGGAAACTCCCGTGTCCTGACGTACCTCATTGGTACGGCACACCCTTTGGCCCGTGAATGTAGATTCCCAGGACGTAACCCGCTTGCCCAGATCGCGGAGAGACCCAGCAATGGACGTCAACAGAGGGGGAAGCGCTGCCGATCGGATCGCCGGCCAGCGTACAGCCGTTTCGCGAATTCGAAGTGTACTCCTGAGAAAAATTGACCGAGTCCAGCACCCAACCATTCTTGAGTTGGTAGCCATTGGAGAAAAACTGGTCGTCCCCGCGCCTGCCGGTGAGAGCGCCGGCGTGAATGGCATCGACCGCGAGCCCGGCGTACCCGGGAAACATGGGAGAGTTACCGAACACCCCCGAAACGCTCCCACAGCTGTCGATGCCGCAACTGAAGTCCGCGAAAGACGCTTCGTTGGAAGCGACTGGCAATTGCTCGACGCTGATCTCGGGCTCGAACTGGAACGGGAAGGCGTTGCTGTTTTGGCAAGTGGTTACGTAGACATAAGCCGTTTGCGATTCCACGCCGGTAGGGCCGGGCACGCCGACGATAACCTGCGAATCGTTAATGAAAGTTTCGCCCAGCCCGTACGAACCGCCGCGCAAGACCATCGTGATCGAGGGCCCCGCCTGGGGATTCGCCGGGTTTGTGAAGCCGGAACCACTGATCATGATGGGATCGCCGGGCTGGCCCTGACTGGGGCTTAAAGAGGTGATTTGCGGCGCGGTGCAACCTCCGCTCGAGCCGCCTCTTGCCGGCGAACCTCCCGGTCCCGCTGTCCCTCCGCGTGGCGAGATGGTGGGTCCGCCCGACAATTCCCTGGGAGGAATATAGTGACGTAATTGCTCGTTTAAGTTGCCGATCGGCTGCATCGTCCGGTTGATGTTGGACCTGACTTGGGTGGCGTCCGCGAGCCCGCTTTGAATCACGGTGCGGCAGCCGGCGACGCAAGCCGAATTCTTCAGAAGCGAATTCAATAGGGCGATGTGGCGGTCGACCTGCTGCATCTGGAATTTGGCTTCGTAGGCGAGGAACTGCCCCTGCGAATGTTTCGCTAGTGCATCGAGCTTGGCCTTATCTTCCACTGGCCCCTGCTGAGCGAGTTGTGCCTCTTGCTGGGCCGTAATCTGCGTCGGCGGCGTTTGCCGCTGCGAATGGTTCGCGCTCGCCGGGGGTTCGCCGGCAGGTCTGGTGGGACCAGCGGATGGCCGGGCTGACCCCACGAGTACCTCGGTTGCCCATAACTGGATTCCGACCATGCGGCCTTGGACTTGCACGCTCTCGCCGACGCTAAGAAAATTCGGGCTGATCGCGCGGCCATTCTGCTCGATGCGGGCGCCGATTTCGCGCACCCAAACTGGCGCTCGACCAGTGACGGTAAGCTCGAAGTAACCCGAGCGCACAGCTTGGATGGTGCCTGCCAGGGTGGTTTGGCCCGCCGGAGGCGCTTGCCCGGCCGGAGCGGCCGGCGGGTTGTTATTGGCGGCGGGAGGGTGGTAGCCGTTGTAGGGCGGCGGGTGATACCCGCCATAGCGAGGGGGATTCGCCGCACGCGCGGCTCCCTCCGGCAGAATGACGATCTTCGTGGCGTAAAACCTGGTTGCGAGTCCTAGCGAGCCATAATAGTAGCCGGTCACCTGCACCTGCACATTCCCGCAGTTCGGTCCGGTCGGCGTGGGACACAAAGCCGATTTCGGCGCCGGCCGCCCGTTTTCCAGAATGCTCGTCGTCGCCAAGATCTGGGGCCGCACGAAATCGTCCTTGCCGGGACCCCACTTGATTTGGATCCACCCATAGGAGGGCGGAGCGCCGTAGACCAGGCTCGTAAAAGTCGCGGTGGTCGGCCGCGGCGCGGAAGTTCCCGGGACCTTGTACTGAGCCGAGAGCAGGCTCGCGGTTCCCGCGGCCAGAAGTATCGCCAACGCCGAAAGCATTTCCTGCCGTAGCCTTCTCATTTCATCTCCTCCCTGGGCTGGTCGCTTGAATTTCGCGGCCAGATCGTGGGGGCCCGCTCCCATTCTTCCGGGTGTCTTCCGCCGCCGAGGCAATCGGGGCCGCGGGGTCGGGGCCCGCGGCCCGCACTCAGGCTGCGGTCCCCGTCTCTAGCTCTGAGCCGGCGTGAAGGCCTGCTTCACCTTGGCGTTCAGCAAATACCAGGCGATCCAGCCGTTGACCGCGAGGGGCACCACGTCTGCCACGGCGGAGAAAGCGTTCAGATGCGCGATCGTCAGAACGAAGCCCACAACGATGATCACCACGCCAAGCGCCGCGAAAAAGATGGAGATCAGCCGCGCCCAATTGCGCAGTTTCAGCAGTCCCACGCCAATCACAATCGAGAGGGCGGCTAATAGAAGGAAGATCGCGGCTCCGGCGGCGCCGCCGATGCCGGCAACCCGGGCAAGCGGCGAATTCGGATTGCCATTCGTCGTCACCAAACCGGTGATGGCGCCGAAAGCGAGGGCCCCGATGAGGCATCCGCCGGCGCCGATGAAGTCGAGCACTGCGATTACCGTTACTCCTGAAGGACGTTGCATGTTGTCTCTCCTTCTCCAATCTCGCTCGCCGCACAAAACCTTCGGCTGCTAGTACGTCTCATCCCTCTTCCGAAAAGGGTCCAGTCAGCGCAGAAATCCGTTCCCACTGAAACCCACCGTGCCGAGCTGCTTGCTGGCGGTCGTGGCCGCTCCTTGCGAGTTGTAATAGAAGTGGCCGGGGAAGTTAGCCATGAAGCCAGTGCCGCCCTGACACAGAAAGCCGCCGAGACCGGGCCGCTGCGGCACCGCCGTAACTTGATAGTTGCTGCCGGAAACGGCGAAGGTATAGGTGTAATTGGGGTCTTGATGGGGATTTACCGAGAGGCCATCGGTAGAGCCTAGGATGGAAACGCCGCTGATCAGTTCGTCGAGCGAACATACGCGGTTAAGGTGGCCCAAACAGTCGTCGTGCTCCAGGTCGTAGATCGTATAGACAAAGAGAAAGGCCGCCTGCTCGCACGCATTCAGTTGCGGGCCGGCGCCCTGTAGGTACTGGACTTCAATTTTCGTGCCGGCGGGGACGGCGATCGGGCAGGTTGAAGCTGCCGCCGCTTGCGGCGCCGCGGCGGGCGCGCCCTGCGTGCCTGCGCCAGCCGCAGGGGTGGCGCTTTGCCCGTTGGTCGTTCCCGGGGTCGCGGGAGTCCCGAAGCTGCCCGGTTGCTGCGGGGCATATTGCGCGTTCGCGCCGGCATTGCTCGGCTGGCCACTCGGCGCCGGCGCCGTGCTGACGCCGATCGTGAGGAAATCGATGCCCCAAGCCACGGTGTTGTTAGTGCCCGTGCCATTGATTTTGAGCGTCAGCGTGTTATTCGGAAGCAGGACTTGAGGATCCACGCCGATGGCAAAGAATTGGGTTGAGCGCGCATCCCCCGAATTGAGGGAGTTGAGGTAGCGTGAAAGCGGAACGTCAATCTGGTTGTTGATCCACACGGTATACGTCTGCTGCGTGGCCTGCGCGAGGAACCCCGAAGCCGCCATGCCCAACGTCAGGCCGGTCACCACCTGGCCCGGCGGCACCTGGCTCGAATAATCCATGGAAACGACCTGCGGGCCTCGCTGTTCCTGGCTAAAGTCTGGCGTGGCGCTGCTCGGAACGTAGAGCTGGTCGGTTCCCGGATAATCGCCTTGCCCCCCCAAATCTCCATACATCGGAGTGAAGAGGTTGCCGTAATCGTAGGTTTGGGTTGCCGTCGAAACTTGGCCGGGCTGGAGGCCGGAGAGTTGCGCGCCTGCTGTGGGATCGATGCCGTTGGGGTACTGGTATCCGAAGAGGTCCTTGTCCCCGTAGACGAGAATCTGGGGCGCGGCGGGTGGCGCGACCTGAACTTGCTGCTGCGCGCCTGGAGCGGCGGCCGCGGCGGGCGCGGGCATCGCCGTCGCCTTGAAGTTCTTGAGTGCGCCGGAAATTTGGCGGACCAGATCGTTCAGGGCGCTATGGGTCGCTTTGGCTAGCGAAGTGGACTGAAACTGGCTGCTCTGCATATTCATGTTGCCGTAGTTCGTGTTCGCGTTCGGGTCGATGTGGGTTTCGGTGTCTTTGCCGGAGGCGCGGAACGTTCCCAGGGAAACGCCGCGCGCCGCATCCACCAGCGTTGCCTGAATCACCACCTGGGAACTTTGCGAATTGCTGTTCCCGCCGATCCCGAAACCGTGAAAACTCCCCAGATTGAAAGTACCCTGCTTGGTCTTGACTGCGCCGCTCAGCAGAGTGCCAACGATCACCAGGTTCGTGCCATTGGCTTGGCCAAGCTGCGCGGCCGTAGGCACGTCCGTGATCTGCTGGTTGCCCGGCGGCGCCGCGCTCGGCGCGGGCTGAATCTGCTGCGGGACCAGCTTGGTATGATTGACCAGGGTGTTTTGAAGCATGCTCGGGAGCACCGTCGCGAGCTGGCCGAGATCGGGGTCGCCGCTTAGATCGGGAAAGGGCAGAATCCCGACGGTGTAGCCGGGAGAGTTGGAGGATTGTGGCGCTCGCGGCGCCGGGCGAGCTCCAAGGACAATGGGCAAAGCAAACGCCAGGAATACAGAAGCACAGGCACCGGCAAAACCTACATCTCCCTTTCGCATCGACCACCTCCGCTGGTCCCACTCCGTAATGCCGCTAGTCTGATCTCCCCCACCCTATTCCCTCGCCTACAAGAGCCCTGCACCCCTGCGTTTCCACCCCTCCCGCCCCGACGGGCCCGATCTTGGCGCTACCGCTTCGCTCGACCGGCCGCCGAAGGGACAGGCGCTCCGAATGGCGCGCATTCTTGCGGAGGTGCGGAGAAAGGTCAATGAACGCCGGCTCAATTTGAGCTAAAAATTCCCTCAACGCGGAACTCCCGCCGGTTGCATGGATTGCGAACAAACCGGGTCGGTTTCTGGTGCTGCCTATTGACTGCCGTGGTAGAATGCGCCCACTCTGACTCTGGATATGTCGCCGTGAGCGAAGGTAAGAAGCCGGGCCGCGTCCTCCGCTTCGGGGTCTTCGAGTGCGATGTCCGCGCGGTCGAATTGCGCAATGGCGACCGCCGGATACACCTCTCCGATCAGCCATTTCGTCTCCTCGAAGTTCTGCTCGATCGGGCGGGAGAAATTGTTACCCGGCAGGAGCTGCGCGAGCGGCTGTGGCCAGACCAGGATTTCGGCGATTTCGACGACGGGCTGAACACGGCCATCAACAAGATCCGCGCGGCTTTGCACGACAGCGCGGAAAACCCCCGTTTCGTTGAGACGCTTCCCCGCCGCGGCTACCGCTTCATCGCTCCCGTCGAAGTCCTGCCGATGCCGCCCCAACCTCCGGCGGAAGCTGGCGATGCGCTTCACCCGCTCCCGCCAGCCGAACCGAATGCCACGGGCGAGCCCGCCCGAGTTCCCCGCGGGGAGCCCCGCTTCCCGTCTAGGCTTCCGCGCTGGCAGGAGTGGCTCGCGATCCTTCTGGGGGTTGGCGCCGCGCTCACTGCCGTTTGGTGGCTCGATCCATTGCCGCCGCCCCAGGTCACGCGGATTGACCAAATCACCACCAGCGGCGGAATTGATGCTCCCGCAAAGCCGGTCTCGGCTGGCCGCCGCGTGTATTACCTTCTGCGTGCCGGCGACCACCGCGACCTGATGCAAACCTGGCTCGGGGAAGGCGACGGCAGCCGCGTCGCCTGGATCGAGGCGGATCCCGTCGTTTTCGCCGCTTCACCGGATGCTTCGAGGCTCCTCGTTGCAAGCCAACCAGGATCGGCAGGCCCGGCTCAACTCTGGTCCATGCCCGTGGTCGGCGGTCCCCCCGAATCGCTGGGGATTCAAGGTGTGCTCTCCGCCGTGTTTTCGCCGCACGGGAATCGAATCGCCTACCTGCGCGGCAGAGATCTGTGCATCGCGGATGCGAATGGGAGTCACGAGCGCGATATCGCGCGCCTTCCGCGCGACGCGTCGTGGCTCGCCTGGTCGCCGGGTGGACGGAGATTTCGTTTCACAACGGGAGTTCTATTATCGGGCGCGGCGAGCTCCATTTGGGAGATCACGAGCGAGGGTAAGAACCTGCACCAGATTCTGGCCGGATGGTCGAACCCGGCATCGGAGTGCTGTGGATCGTGGACCCCCGATGGCCGCTACTATATCTTTACCTCCAGCCATCGCGGCGCGTCGAACCTCTGGGCGCTGCGGGAACGAGGCTCGTTTTGGCGGCGCAGTCCCCGCGGCCCGTTCCAACTCACCTTCGGTCCCGATACTCCCTGGGGCGGTGCGCCCAGCGGCGACGGCCGGCGGATTTTTTTCTATAACGGCGTGTGGCGCGTCGATATGCAGGTGATTGACTTGAAGACCAAACAATTCTGGGCGTTTCGCCCGGCTGGCCATTCCTTCCCCGTTACCTTCTCTCGCGACGGCCTCTGGATCGCCTATCGGGATCCGCCGAGCGGCGCCTTGGTCCGTAGCCGCGCGGATGGCAGCCAGCAGGTGGAGTTGGCGCCGCCGAGCATGAATGCTTCCTTCCCGCGTTGGTCTCCCGACGGCCGCTGGATCGCGTTCGGAGGTGTTGTCGCCGGCCAGCCCGCGAAATCCTACGTCGTTTCGGCAAGTGGAGGCGATCCGGAACCGCTCTTCGATAGCGTCAGGGACATGCGCGATGCAGATTGGTCTGGGGACGGGAAGAGTCTTGTGGTTTCCGTCGCCACGGGACCGAAAGGCTCGGATGACCGGGAATTGCGGCTCGTTAACTTTGCCAGCCGGCGGACCACCAGGATTCCGGGCTCCGCCGGTCTGGGGATGTGCCGATGGTCGCCGGACGGGCGATACATCTCCGCGACGTTGGAGGACGGAACGCAACTCGACTTGTGGGACGTGCGCGCGGAAAAGTGGCGCGTGATCGCTCGCGGCTCGGGCATAGGGATTAGCGTGTGGTCGCCCGACAGCCGCTACCTCTATTTCCAAGCGCTTTACGACAAGGGCGAGCCCCTGTTCCGTTACGACGTGCTGCGCGAGCGGGCGGAACTGATCGAGAATTTTTCCGCGTATCTGAGGTCTGAGGTTCCTCGCTGCGCCCTGTTTGGCATCGCGCCAGACGGTTCGCCTGTCATCGAGCTCACCCGCAGCTTCTACGACCTCTTCGCCGCCAAAGTCATCCTCCCCTGACCCCGCCTTTCTTCCCGGCCCGGCCCGCTCTCGACCTAATACCTGTATCTGCATCGCCAAGCACCACCCCCCGGCATGCCGCGGTCGCCCCATCCCGCAAGGTGCGAACGTAGCGCTTGCCTCGCCGCACCCCGGCGGGCCGCGGTCGGAATTTGTCCCGGTGTCCCGGCAGCGCGGCACACCTCTGCCATTACGCCCATCCCCGAATCAGGCCCGGGGTAGGGAGAACCGATGCAGCACTACCCCCTCCCTCCGAATGCACGGAGGCGAGGCTGCCGAACCCGTCCAGGCAGAAGCGGCCGCGTACGTCCCGACCATAAACGCGGCTCAAACACAAATGACTGGGAATGAATTTGGTGCCCAAGAGAGGACTCGAACCTCCACGACCTTGCGGCCACTAGACCCTGAATCTAGCGCGTCTGCCAATTCCGCCACTTGGGCTGAGGAGAGAAATTGTGAGGCGATGCCCGGGGATTGTCAATTTGGCCGGCCGGCAGACTTGACAAATTCGCAAAACGCGAATCTAATCGTCAGGGAAGGGGAAGGCGCGGCGCGGGTTGAACGTCATCGGGCGAAAGGTGCTCGAAGAAGCCGGGCGTAAACATGGCGACCTCGCCAAATCCCTGGACGCTTGGCTCCGCATCACCCAGGCAGCCCAATGGCAAAACCTGATGGAAGTAAGGCGGAGTCTCCCTACCGCCGACGCCGTGGGCGAATTCACGGTTTTCAACGTCAGGGGGAACCGCTACCGCCTGATCGCGGAAATCCATTATGAAACGAAGACCGTCTTCATCGACCGCGTCTTAACGCACGCCGAGTACGACAGGGAGAGATGGAAAGAATGAGCGCGCGAGCAACCATGGAGCGAAACTACGGCGACCTGCTGGGCAAGGTCGCCCCCAAGGTAATCCGCACGGAAGCGGAGAACGAGAAGTTTACGAGGATCCTTCGCGACCTCCACCGGCGAAGCGCCAGCCTCACCCATGCTGAAAAAGAGCTCGCCCGCCTTTTGACCATGCTGATCGAGGACTTCGAGACGAAGCGATACCGTTTGCCGCGCGCAAGCGGGGTCGAGGCGCTAGAGTTCCTCATGGACCAGCACGGCTTGGCGCAGAAGGACCTCGTGCCCGAATTCGGAACCCCAAGCGTTGTCTCGGAAGTTCTCAGCGGGAAACGGGACCTGAGCAAAGAGCACATCCGACGCCTGAGCAGGCGGTTCCACGTTTCACCGGAACTCTTCCTCTGAACGCTACAACAGGGGTTGCCGCGGGCGGAGGGCGTGGCTATAATCCCCGCCGGTGTGAAACGGAGGAGCGCAGGGTCCCGATCCCGCGACGAGGTGCCCGATGAGCCTAAGCCCGCAACTGGAAATCCTAGTGGTTTTGTTCTGCATTTCGCTGGTGGTGTGGTTCGTCATGATCGTCTACAAGAGCCGGCTGGAACGGACCGCCGAGGAGAGGGTTTTCCTGGCCAAGACGCCGGACCTGAGCGAGCAAGATTCCCAGCTGCTCAGGAAGGTCAACCGGCTGTCGGTGCCGATGTGGATCATCGGCATCCTCACCGTCCTGCTGCTCTTGGCCGTTCTCGGGACGTGGATTTACCAGGGCTTGGCCTCTAGTTAGCGCCTTTCGAGCTTCGGAATCGATTCCCGCCGCCGAGGGACGCGGATCGGCGCGGGCGCTTGAGGGAATCCGGGGGCGGAGCCCGCGCCCCTTCCCACCTCGCTCCTAACGCGGGGAGCGGCCCGCGCACGGCCGCCCCGATTCGCCCATATCGGCACCCCAACGGCGAGTTTCCCGAACCGCCTCTCTTCCTTTCCCGGCGAAACCGCCGGGACGCAACCAGCGCGCACACGTACAATCTCCTTGGGCGAAGTTCGGCCGCTAGCGCCGAGCCGCGCCCTTCAAGGAGGAAGCATGCTCGAACGCGTCTTGAACGTGTTCGTACCCTGGCTGATTGCGGCGGGGATTGTGGCCGCCGTGGCCTTGGCCGCGCTCGCAGCGCATTGGCTCATCTACCGCCTGCTCGGGAGCGTGACGGCGCGGACCGCGATCCGGCTCGATGATTCGTTCGTCCGGCGCAGCCGCCGGCCGGCGAAATGGATTCTGCCGCTGCTCGCCGTATTCGCGGCGCTGCCCGCCCTCGCGTCTCTCGTTCCCGCCGAATTCATCCACCCGGCGCGGCACGCGGTCAGCTTGGCGCTCATCGCGGCTGTGGCCTGGCTGCTCGTCTCGCTGGTGGGCGTGATCGACGACGCCGTAGCGCTGAAGTTCCCCCTAGGAGCGAGCGACAACCTCACCGCGCGGCGCGTGCTGACCCAGGTGAAAGTGCTCGACCGCATTGCGACGGCGGTGATCGCAATCGTGACCGTATCCATCATGCTCATGACGTTTCCCGAGATTCGCACGATCGGAGCGAGCCTGCTCGCTTCGGCCGGACTCGCGGGCTTGGTCGTCGGCTTGGCCGCGCGACCCGCGCTGGAAAATCTGCTCGCGGGAGTGCAGGTGGCGCTGACCGAGCCGTTTCGGATCGACGACGTGGTGATTGTGGAAGGGGAATGGGGCCGAATCGAGGAGATCCGGACCAGCTACGTCGTGGTGCGGATTTGGGACCTGCGGCGGCTGGTCGTGCCGATCTCGTATTTCATTCAGAAGCCGTTTCAAAACTGGACGCGGACCACGGCCGAGCTGCTGGGAACGGTGTTCGTCTACGCCGACTATACGGTGCCGGTGGATGCCGTGCGAGAGGAGTTGGGCCGGATGCTCGAGCGCTCGCGAGACCTATGGGACGGAAAGGTTTGGGGGCTGCAGGTGACTGACGCGAAGGAGCGCACCCTCGAACTCCGGGCGCTGGTGAGCGCGGCGAATTCCGACGCGCTGTGGGACCTGCGTTGCCGCGTGAGAGAGCAGCTCGTGGTCTACCTGAAAAACACTTTTCCGAATTCTCTTCCTCGCGTGCGCGCGGAAATCCAAGGGGGAGCCGTGGCGGGCGCGCAATGAACATGATCGAGCTGGGAGTGGGTGTGACGGCGGCGATGGCCGGAGTGCTGGCCGCCGAATTCACCCGCACGCGGAAGCGCCGGCTGCCCGCCTACGGTTGGTTGGGGCTGGGCATTCTGGCAGTGGCGGAGTGGTTGATGTTCCGCGGAGTCGAGCCCGTAGCCACCTACTTCACCCCCATCGCCTGGACCGCCTACCTGCTCGTTGCCGATGCCGCCGTCTTGGCCATTTGCGGCGAATCGCGCCTCCAGGCGGCGCCGCGGCGCCTGGCGGGCTTGGCGTTTCTCTCGATTCCGCTTTGGCTCACCTTCGAGCTATACAACTTGCGGCTCCAGAATTGGACCTACGTCGGCGTGCCGAAAGAGTGGGCGGCGGCGCTCGTGGGCTACGCGTGGTCGTTCGCAACGATCTGGCCGGCGATTTTCGAGACAGCCGATCTGGTGGAAGCGTTTGGGTGGTTTCGAAAGGCGCGTCCACTCGCGCTCTCGCCGCGCGGCGAGCGGCTCGTGGCGGGAACGGGCGCGGTGATGCTGCTCGCGCCGCTGGCGCTGCCGCAGCGCATGGCCGCCTATCTCTTCGCGCTGGTTTGGCTGGGCTTCGCGCTCCTGTTCGATCCGCTGAACCGGTGGCGCGGATGGCCGTCGATTCTCGGCGACTTTCGCGAAGGGCGGCGGGGCCGGTTGTGGTCGCTGCTCATCTCGGGATGGGTGTGCGGCTGGCTGTGGGAATTCTGGAACTATGGGGCGGCGGCGAAGTGGCATTATATCTTTCCGATGTTTCAGCAATGGAAAGTGTTCGAAATGCCGGCGCCTGGATTCCTCGGTTTTCCGCCCTTCGCCGTGGAATGCTTCGCGATGTACGCCTTTGCCGCGGGAATGCTGAAGTGGCGAGGAGAGCAGTGAAGGCGCGACAGGCAGCGCTGGGGACGGCAGCAGTGATTCTCTGGGGCGCTTTCGCCTTGCCGGCATGGGTGGCGCGGCCACTTCGAGTGGCGCACCGCGCCGCGCCGCGCGCCGCGCGCGAAAAGGCGGCGCCCCCCTTGGCTCTTCCTCCCGCCGCTCGAACCGCCATCGGAGAAATCTACTCCGGCCATCCTGGCGCGGCCATTTCCGCGGCGCAACGGCTCGAAGCGGCGCATCCTGCCGATCCGCTCGGTTACCTGATCGAAGGAGAAGCGCGCTGGTGGCAACTCTATTGCCAGCACAACCAGGTGCAATACGGCATGGTCGATCTCTGGCGGCTGCCGAAAGAGCCCGAGGAGAAACCGTACCTCGAAGACGCGCGCAAGGTAGTAGCGCTGGCTCGGGCGGAACTGTCTACAAAGGAGACGGCGCAAGCGCACTTGTGGGCGGGGATGGGCTACGCCCTCGAAGCGCGGCTCGACGGCGCGCGCGGGGAAAAGATGGCCACGGCGCGCGCGGGAGTGAAGGCTCGAAACGAGCTGCTGCGCGCGCTCGCACTCGATCCCCGGCTCGCCGACGCCGGTACGGGACTCGGCCTCTACAACTACTACGTCGATACGCTCTCGCCCATCATCAAGCTGCTGCGCATTTTTCTCGGCATCCCCGGCGGAAGCAAGCAGCAGGGCGTCCGCCAGCTGCGAACGGCCATCGATCGCGGCCAGATCACCTCGGTCGAGGCGCGCTTCTATCTGGCCAAGAACTTGCGAAATTACGACCACCACTACGCGCAGGCGCTCGCCCTGGCCCAGCCGCTCGTCCGCGAGTACCCCGAAAATCCGGTTTTCCTGCTCCTGGTCGCCAACCTCGAAATCGAGTTGGGGCGGAAGCCTGAGGCGCAAAAGACCCTGGCGCGAATCGGGAAACTGAAAATTCCCGATGGCGCCTGCCTGGCGCGGTCCGAGCGGATGGCGCGGGAACTGATGGCCGCGGGCCGTTAGGAGATGGGAAAGACGGAGAAAGGTTGAGAGCTAAGAGTTTCGAGCCGATGGGCGAAGTCCGCCGCACAAACGCAAGGGGCGCGGAGGAACCGCGGGTGGGAAGTGGGGAATTCGGGAAGCCGTAGTCAGTTCGGAGCCGCAATTTCATCCTAAACCGTGTTGACCTAGCGAATCTATTTGTATTAAAAGATACTAGAGGAAACTGTTGGGATCGCCGGTTTCGGGACTTCAATTGCCCATGCGCTCCGAGCTCCAACGAATGGTCTGCGCCGCCATCGCGCTGCTCCTCGCGCTGCCGGTCTTGGCGCACGCTACACACCGGCCGAAGCGCGCCGCTCCCCGGAAAGCCAAACGCGGCTGGTGGGCGCACGTGGCCCGCGCCCACGCCCGGCAGCCCGACTGGATCACGCCGCTCGTCACAGTCACGCCTCTGCTTGAGGAGGAAGTCCGCTTCGATGAAGTCCGCCAGGTGGCGCCTAACGGCTCCGTCACTCTGGGTTCGTTCGATGGGAAGGGGTTGGAGCTGATTCCCACCGACCGCATCGAAGTGATCGCGGGCATTCCCGCCTATTTCCATCGCGGCACGGGTTCCACGGCGCGGAGTGGCTGGGGCGATTACCCCATGCTGATGAAATACCGTATGTTCAGCGCGCCCGAGAGCAAGGGAGATTACATCCTTACGACCGAACTGGGATTGAGTTTTCCCACCGGAACGAACGGCAACAGCGCGGGGAAAACGATTTTTCGGCCGACGATTGGGTTCGGCAAAGGCTGGGGCGATTTCGACGCCCAGGGAACATTCGGCGCCGCGCTGCCTGCGGGAACCTGGCAGCGGCTCGGCACGCCGCTGGCGCTCAACGTGGCTTTCCAGTATCGCGTCTTGCGCAAACTATGGCCCCAGGTGGAAGTGAGTTCCACCGCCTGGCCCAATGGCTCGGACCAGGGCAAGAAAGAGACGTTCCTGACGCCAGGCATGGTCGTTGGCCGTCTCCCGTTTTGGGGTCGCGTCGGCTTGGCCATCGGCGCCGGCGTCCAGATCGCCACAACTCATTTCCATCGCTCGAATCACAACGTGATCTTCACCGTTCGTTTTCCCTTTTGACGACGGCGGCGAGACGAAGGAATCAAGCCAATGCGCTCGAGCCAAGTGCTACCTGAAAATGGGCCGCCGCGGCGCGCCCGGCGTGCGTTACTCTCCGCCGCGGTCCTGCTCCTCGCTTGGTCGGCCGGGGGTCGGTCCCGCGCGGGATACTGGGGCGCGGGCACCGCGCCCCTACAGGCATTCTTCCCCACGCCAGGCGCAGGTGCGGCACGGCAGGCGACCGCAAAGGGCGCCCCTGCAGGGGAACTGACGATTTCCGCCGCGGCCGATCTCCAATTCGCCTTGCGGGCGGTGGCGGAGGGGTTCGAGCGGAAGAGCGGGGCGCGGGTGCGTCTGGTGCTTGGGTCGTCGGGAAATCTCACCGAGCAGATCGAGCACGGAGCCCCTTACGATCTTTTCTTCTCGGCCGACGTCGAGCATCCCGAACGCCTCGAACGCGAGGGCCTGATCGTGGCGGATTCGCTCTTCGTCTACGCCGAAGGCCACCTGGTCGTCTTCGTTCCGAAAGGCTCGCCACTCGATTTCGGAAAGCAGGGGCTCGCTGCGCTCGCCGAAGCGTCGGTGCGCAAGATCGCGATTGCCAATCCGCGCTTCGCGCCTTATGGCCGGGCGGCGGTCGAGGCGCTCGAGCACGCGGGGCTTTATCCAAAACTAGAGCCTCGGCTGGTGCTCGGCGAGGACGTGTCGCAAACCACCCAGTTCGTCGTTTCCGGCAACGCGCAAGCGGCGCTGACGGCCGAATCGCTGATGTTCGCTCCCGGCGCGCAAGACCGAGGGCGCTATTGGGTGGTCCCGCCGGCCGATTATCGGCCGCTCGCGCAAGCCGCGGCGATCGTGGCTCGCTCCGGGAAACAGCCGCTCGCGCGCGCCTTCCTGGCTTATCTCGAGGCGCCCGCCGGGCAGGCAGTTCTCGCCCGCTACGGCTTCGCGCGGCCAGAGGCCAGGCGATGAATTGGGAGGCGCTCGCCCTGACGCTGCGGCTCTCGCTCTTCACCGCGGCCGCCCTCCTGGTGCTGGGCTTGCCGCTGGCCTACTGGATCGCCTTCTCGCAGCGGCGGTGGAAATTCGTGTTGCAGGCGGCGACGTCGCTGCCGCTGGTGATGCCGCCCACCGTGCTGGGGTTCTATCTGCTCGTGGCGTTCGGCTCCTCGAGCCCGCTGGGGCGCCTGTGGACGGCTTGGACCGGGCACACGCTGGCGTTCACCTTCGCCGGGCTGGTGGTGGGCTCGATCCTCTATAGCCTGCCCTTTGCCGTGCAGCCCTTGGTGAACTCGTTCCTCGCTATCGACCCGAAACTCATCGATGCCTCCCGCGTGCTGGGCGCATCGCGGCTGGCCACGTTCTTTCGAGTCATTTTGCCGCTTTCCGCCTCCGGCGCGGCGACGGCCGTGGCTCTCAGCTTCGCGCACACCTTTGGCGAATTCGGCGTGGTGTTGATGGTCGGCGGTGATATTCCCGGGGTGACGCGGACCGTCTCGATCGGCGTGTTCGACCTGGTCGAAGCCGGCAATTACGCCGCCGCCAACACGACTTCCCTGGTGCTGCTGGGCGTGTCGTTCGCGATCCTCGTGATGGTCTACGGCTGGAACCGGGGCGCGTGGCCGCGGGCGCCGTGGGCATGAGCGGGAGCGGCGGCGAGGATGGAAGCGTCCTCGATGTTTTCGTGCGCAAGCGCTTCTCCGCCACGGCGGGCAGTCCCGCCGCGACCCAAGAGACCAGATTCGCGCTCGACGTCCGGTTCGCGCTGCCGGCGGGGGTTACGATCCTTTTCGGCAGCTCGGGCGCGGGCAAGACGACCACGCTCGGCGCGATTGCCGGGCTCGTCGCTCCCGACGAAGGCCGAATCCGGCTGAACGATCGCGTCCTCTACGATTCCAAGGCGGGGATTGACGTCGATGTCTCCCGGCGGTCGGTCGGCTACGTGTTCCAGGAGTTGGCGCTTTTCCCTCACCTCAGCGTCGAACGCAACATCGGTTACGGCTTGCGCCGCCTGGCCAAGCCGGAACGGCAACGGCGGACCGGCGAGATTCTGGAATCTTTCCGCATCGGAGCGCTACGGCGGCGGCTGGCAGCCGAGCTATCGGGAGGCGAACGGCAGCGCGTGGCCCTGGCACGCGCGCTGGTGACGCGGCCCGCCTTGCTGCTGCTCGACGAGCCGCTGGCGGCGCTCGACGCTCCAATCAAGGGACGGCTGATCGACGACCTGCGCGCGTGGAACCGGGCGCGCGCGATTCCAATTCTTTACGTCACGCACAGCCGCGAGGAGGTGCTGGCGCTGGGCGAGCGCGTGCTGGTGCTCGAGGCCGGCCGCCTGCTGGCCGACGGCTTGCCCCAGGAAGTGCTTGGCGCGCCGCGCTCGGAGACCGTCGCGCAACTCGCGGGATTCGAAAACATATTCGACGCCCAAGTCGTCGCCCTCCACGAAGATTCCGGAACGATGACCTGCCGGCTCGTGCCGCCGGAGCCGGCTGCCGGCCGTGGCGTGGACCTCGAAGCGCCTCTCGCCCGGCTCGATTCCGGCGCCGCCGTGCGCGTGGGCATCCGCGCGGGAGATATCCTGCTGGCGACCGAAGAGCCGCGCGGCTTGAGTGCGCGAAACGTGTTGCGCGGCGCGGTTGCCGGGATCGAGGAGAGGGACTGCCAGGTTTTGGCGCGGGTGGATTGCGGCATCACGTTTTCGGTTTTGCTCACTCCCGGCGCGCGGCGGGCGCTCGGCCTCGTCCCCGGCCTGCCGGTTTGGCTCATCGTGAAAACCCATTCCTGCCATCTGCTTCGCCCCGCGGAACGGTAAGCCGGGCGCCCGCCAGCAGGCCGCGAGCCCGCATTCGCGCCAGCCAAGGATCGCTCCTACGGCCCGAACGCCCGGCGCGGCGCCGGACTCGGCTCGCTCACACCCCCTTCTGAATCTCAAGAGATCGAGGCCATTGCCTCGCCCCGGCGGGCATTGACTTGCCTGCGGACCTGCTCGAGCATCGCGCAACCGCGGCGCGAGGCATCCGGGTCAGTCGATTTGCGGAGCGACGCGCAGCGGCTCGGCCAGACGCAGCCGAGCGAGCAGGCGCAACACCGGCCAGGAAGGATCGAATTCCCCTTTGCGGACGCTGAAGCGGGCGGAGGTGGGAAAGGCGTGGTGGTTGTTGTGCAGCCCTTCACCGGCGGTCAGCAGGGCCACGACGCGCAGATTCGTGGCGGTGTTGTTGAAGTTCTGGTAGCCGACGGCGTGATTGGCGCCGTTGACCACAGCGTTGAAGAAAATGTAGATGGCCGCTTGCGAAACGAACGCAACTCCGCCCCACAGCGGGCCGAGCAGCCAGACGAAGATTCCGACCCCCAACGCGATTCCGACGATGCCGAAGCGAAACAAGTGCCGATCGAGCCAATCGTTGCCGACGTCGGGAGCGAAACGCGTGAGCGTTTCTGGATGGCGCGCTTCGCGGGTGTAGTAGTACGCGTTGCCGAGGAGAATGCGCCAGAGCCCCTCGAGCATCGGGCTGTGCGGGTCGCCCATCACGTCGGTATGGCGGTGATGCTTGCGATGGACGGCGACCCATTCCTTGGGCTTGATTCCGGTAGCGAGCCAGAGCTCGACGCGCAACAGCAGGGTCAGGGCGGGATGGAGCTTCACGCCCCGGTGTGCCAAACACCGATGAAGGTAAATGCTGGTGGCGAAGCTCGATAGTTGCACCGCTCCGACCACGGCAAGCAACGCATACAATAAGTGCATTAAGATTTTCGCCTCCGTAATTTCCTAGAGAGGACTCCCGAATCCTGCAGGCAGGAGAGCGACGCATGGCGCCTCGGCAGCGCCCGGCCGCCAACTGGCGCTTCTCTCCGTCCCACCCCTCGGCGCCGTTCCGCGCCGATTCAGTATGACGGCCCTGAGGATGGAAGTCCATCGGGGAGGTTTCGATTCTCCTGCGGTTTTCGAGCGCCGCGCTGCCTCTTCCATTCCCCGCTGGCCCGAGAGCGCTTGGAAACGTAACGGGAAAGTCATCGCCTGGCGCGTTGCGCCCCGCGAAAGCAGCCGGAGGCCATGGACGCCGAGCGAGGTCACCGGGCGAGGCCGACCGAGGCCGAGGCCCGCGCGGGCCACCCGGACCATTGACTTCGGCGCTTGCGCCGCACTATGCTCGCCCCTCGTTTTTTCGAAGGAGGATCCCGATGTCTTCATCCTTGCGTTCCGCGACGTTCGGATTCCTGCTGCTGGCCCTGGCCGCCTGGCCTGCGGCGGCGCGCGCCCAAACCAATTCGCCCACGTGCTTGGGGCTGGAGCTGGCTTCGCCGGGAGGAGCGTCCGCCAAGGGGCAGAGCAGTGCGGCCACTAGCGCCCATGGGCTCAACCCCGCCGATTTCGACCGGTCGGTGAGTCCTTGCCAGGATTTCTTCGATTTCACCAATGGCGGCTGGATCAAGGCCCACCCGATTCCCGCGGCCTTTCCCGCCTGGAACCTCTTCTCCGAGCTGGCGATGCGCAACCGAGCGGTCCTGCGGCAAATCCTCGACCAGGAAGCCGCCGGCCGCGCCAAGGCCGCGCCCGGCTCGAACGATCGGAAGCTCGGCGATTTCTACGCGAGCTGCATGAATACGGCGGCCATCGACGCCGCGGGAATCAGACCGCTCCAGCCGGAACTCCGCCGCATCGAAGCCATTCGCAATCTCGGCGAGCTGGAGGCGGAGGTGGCGCGGCTGCAGGAGATGGGAGCGGGCGTGGTGTTCGGTTTCCGGTCCGAGCAGGACTTCAAGAACAGCACCCAGGAGATCGCCAACGCCGCCCAGGGCGGCCTCGGCCTGCCCGACCGCGACGACTATCTGAAAACCGATCCGCACAGCGTCGAGTTGCGGCAGGAGTACGTCGCGCACATGACCCGTATGTTCGGGCTTCTGGGCGATCCCGCCCCTCGCGCGGCCGCGGAAGCGAAGGCGGTGATGGCGCTCGAAACGCAACTGGCGCAGGCGTCGATGACCAACGTCGAGCGCCGCAATCCCGACAACGTCTATCACAAGATGGCGCTCACCGAGTTCCAAGCCCTGACTCCGCATTTCTCCTGGAAACGCTACCTTGCCGGCGTCGGCTTGCCCGGCGTCGCCTCCCTCAACGTTTCGCAGCCGAAGTTCTTCGAAGCGCTCGACCACGACCTCGCCACGGTGCCGCTCTCGGAATGGAAGACGTATCTCCGCTGGCACCTGGTCCACGCCCTGGCGCCCGATCTTTCCACGCCGTTCGTCGATGAAAATTTCGCTTTCTACGGCCGCACGCTGACCGGGGCGCAACAGATACAACCCCGCTGGCAGCGCTGCGTCCAGGCCGCCGACCAGCACCTGGGCGAGGCGCTGGGCCAGAAGTACGTGGCGCGGACGTTTCCGCCTTCGGCGAAGGCGGCCGCGCTCAAGATGGTCCACAACCTGATCGCCATTCTGCGCGCCGATATCGAGACGCTGCCCTGGATGCAGCCTGCGACGCGGCAGGCCGCCCTTCACAAGCTGGATAAGATGGCCATCAAGATCGGCTACCCCGACCGCTGGCGCAGCTATGCCGCCTACCGCGTCGTCGCCGGGCCCTACGTCGAAAACATCGTTGCAGGCGACAAGTTCAGCTTCCATCGGGACCTGGCCAGGATCGGCAAGCCGGTCAACCGCGCGCGCTGGGGCATGACCCCGCCCACCGTGAACGCCTACTACAACCCTTCGATGAACGAAATCGTCTTCCCCGCCGGCATTCTCCAGCCGCCGTTCTTCGATCCCCAAGCCGACGATGCCTTGAACTACGGCGGGATCGGCGCCGTCATCGGCCATGAAATGACGCACGGCTTCGACGACGAAGGGAGCAAGTTCGACGCGAGCGGCAACCTCCACAATTGGTGGACCCCCGCCGACTTAACCAATTTCCACGCGCGGGCGCAGTGCGTCGCCCACCAGTTCGATACCTACGTCGCCATCGGCAACGTCCACGAAAACGGCCAGTTGGTGCTCGGGGAAAGCATCGCCGACCTGGGCGGCCTGACCATCGCTTATAGGGCCTTCGAGCAAACGCCGGAATTCAAGGCCGGCAAGCGCATCCAGGGCTTCACCCCACAGCAACGATTCTTCCTGGCCTTCGGGCGGATTTGGGAGGGAGAAGAACGGCCGCAATACGTTCGCCTGATGGCGAAGATCAATCCCCACCCGCTCGGCCGGTATCGCGTGATGGGCCCGCTATCCAATATGGAGCCGTTCGCTCAGGCCTTCGGCTGCCATGGAAAGGACGCGATGGTGCGCCCTCCGGCCGACCAGTGCAAAATCTGGTAGAGGTTAGAACCGCAGGTTACCGGGTACGGGTTACCCGCCAGCCTCCGGCGGGCACGCGTTTGAACATAGGCCACTTGCGCTTGCCGGAGGGCTTCGATTTGCCACTGCGGTTCGGTTAAAATGCACGGGAGGGACCGCGTCACCCAGGTCGGTGAAACCTTCTTACGGCTGGTCGCGTAAGTATCAGCAGGCACAAAGAAGAGAGGGCGGAGCGCGCGGCGTGGATTTGGGTGTGGACCGCGCTGGGCGGTGGGTGCGCGGCGCCATACGCCCTCGAGAGGCGGTTTCAAAACTCCCGCCTCCGGAGGGCGCGGCTTCAGCCGTGCCGTAAAGGCAGCCGCAATCAGGGGCTTCAGCCCCTGAAGCGAGCCCACGGTGGCTTTGAAATAGCCTCGAGGCTTCGGGCCTTGAGCGGTAGGAGGAAAGCGATTCGAGGCGGATGACAAAGGGAAAGAAGATCGGTTTGCTGGTGGCGGGGGTGGCCGTCCTGGGACTGGGCGCCGGCATCGGCATTTACGAGGCCCAAAAGGGAATCGTGTCGGTGGAGGCGGCGCCGGTCGCTCGCCGGGATTTGACGTCTTTCGTGAGCGCGACCGGGGAGATCCGCCCGAAGACCTATACCAACGTGCTGGCGGAAGGCTTCGGCAAAATCACCGACATCGTCGTGCAGGAAGGCCAGTGGGTTCGCCAAGGCGACGTATTGATGCACGTCGAATCGATTCAGCCGGCCGCGAACGTTCGCGCGCAGCAGGCTACCATCGCCGCCCAGCAGTCCGCGTTGAAGGCGGCGCAAGCGAATTTCAAGGCCGTCCAGGCGAACGTGGCGCAGCAGCAGGCCAATCTCGCCAATGTGCGGTTCGATTGGGGGCAAAGCCAGCAGCTCTACGAGTCGAAACTGATTTCCCGGCAGAGTTACGAAGCGAGCAAGGCGAGCTACGAATCCGCGCGTGCCGCCCTGGCCGCCTCCCAGGCGCAACTCGCCCAAGCCCGCGCCCAGCAGTCGCAAGCGAACGACAACGTGCGCCAGGCGCAGGCCGTCCTGGTGGGCACGGAAGACGTGCTCCACAAAACCACCTATCGCGCGCCGATCTCCGGCATGGTGAGCTATATCGCCGTGCGGGTAGGGGAAAACGTTGTTCCCGGAATTCAAAATGCCGAGGGCGCGTATCTGATGACGATTTCCGACATGTCGGTGGTAACGGCCGAGGTGCGCGTCGACGAGACCGACATCATCAGCGTCCGGAATGGCCAGCCGACGCAGATACAGATCGACGCCCTGCCCGATCGCACCTTCCAGGGGCACGTGACCCAGGTCGGCGACCAGGCCATCATCCGCAGCACCGGCATGGCCACCACCCAAACCACTACCGGCACGGCGGAAGCCAAAGACTTCAAGGTGGTCGTCACGCTCGACCACCCGCCCAGCGACCTGCGGCCAGGCTTGACGGTGACCGCGAAAATCGAGACGGCGCACCGATCGAACGTCCTGGCGATTCCCATCCAGGCCCTGGTGGTCCGCACGCGGGACCAATTGAAGCAGGATGCCGCCGCAGCCGCCCGCCAGGGCATCGAGGCGGTGGCGCTCGCGGCCACCAAAACACCCGCGGGCGGCAAGGATTCCGACCAGGTCCAGGGAGTCTTTGCCATCCGAAACGGCCGCGCGGTCTTCGTTCCCGTCGAGACCGGCATCATGGGTCTGACCAATATCGAAGTGACCCAGGGCCTTCAGCAAGGGGAGCAAGTCGTGGTGGGCACCTACCAGACCCTGAGAAGCCTGCATGCCGGATCCCAAGTCCGAGTGGAGCAGGCGCCGCCCTTGGCAACAAACTGAGACCGGAATCGCTTCGGAAGCGTCTAAGAGAGAGGCAAGGAGAGAGCGAGCAATGGCCGTAGCAGCCAGGGCGGTGGGCGAATCGTTTCGCCAGGACCTGATCGATCAGGGTGTGGTCATCAAGACCGCGAAGCTGGTCAAGACCTACGACATGGGCGCGACGCAGGTGCAAGCGCTCCGTGGAGTGGAAATCGAAATTCACAAGGGAGAGTACGTCGCCATCATGGGGCCCTCGGGCTCCGGCAAGTCCACCCTGATGAACTTGCTCGGCTGCCTCGATTCGCCCACCAGCGGCCAGTACTGGCTGGCGGGGCGACTGGTGAGCGAATTGAACGACGACGAGCTGGCGCACATTCGGAACAAGGAGATCGGGTTCGTCTTCCAGACGTTCAACCTGCTGGCCCGCGCCACCGCTTTGCACAACGTCGAGTTGCCGCTCATTTACAACGGCACCCCTCCCCAGGAGCGAATCGACCGGGCCAAACAGGCCCTGCAAATGGTCGATCTCGCCGACCGCATGTATCACCGGCCCAACGAGCTGTCCGGCGGCCAGCGCCAGCGCGTCGCGGTGGCCCGGGCGCTGGTGAACCGGCCGGCCATCTTGCTCGCGGACGAGCCTACCGGCAACCTCGACACGCAAACCGGCGAGGAGATCATGGCGCTCTTCGCCAGGCTGCACAGCGAAGGTCATACCATCATCATCGTGACCCACGAGCCGGATATCGCCGCCCACGCCGAACGCGTCATCCGGGTGCGCGACGGCCATATCGAATCCGACGAAAGAATCAAGTAAGGCGGTTGAGAGTCCGCAACCAAACCACCTCGCAGCCCGCGCCGAAACCGTCCAGCGCTCCAAGTCGTTAAGGTTTAAACGTAGAGCCGTCTTCAGCGCGGCACGCCCCGTGCGCTTCCCGTTATCCGTAATTCCCGCCGAGGCTTATCCTCCGCGAAAGCGGGGGGCGGAGGGCGGGAATCCAGCCGCGTCCACCTGCCGGCCCAAGATGTACGTCAGAAAGGCAACCTCTGAACGCAACGATGCTTTCTCCCATCCCTGGGCGCCTCGCCGGGGTACCTTAACCCGTATATAGTCTTTCCGTCCGGAAGGAGGGAGCGATGACACCCAAGGTGGGCTGGATCGGCTTGGGACTGATTGGGAAGCCGATGGCGCGACGGCTGGCCAATGCGGGCCTTGCGATGACGGTGTGGAACCGGGCGGCTTCGAAAGCGGAGGAGTTAGTTCCCCTGGGCGCGCGGCCGGCGGCCACGGCGCGCGAAGCCGCCGCCGCATCCGAAGTGCTTTTCACCTGCGTCAGCGATCCGCCGGCGCTCGAAGCGGTGCTCTTTGGGCCGGAGGGAGCGCTCGAAGGGCTCGGAGCGGGCAGCGTGCTCGTCGATTGCAGCACGATCTCTCCCGCGCTGGCGCGACGCATTGCCGCGGCCTGTGCCGAGCGGGGAGCCGAATTCCTGGAAGCGCCCATCACCGGCGGAACGTGGGGTGCGGAAAAGGGCGAACTCGTGTTCCTCATCGGAGGCGAGGCGGCCACGCTCGACCGGGTTCGGCCGGTGCTCGCGCATCTGGGCAAGAAGCTTTTCCACCTGGGTCCGCACGGCGCCGGCCAGACCGTGAAACTAGCGATGAATCTGCTGTACGCGCTCGAGGTGCAGGCGCTCGCCGAAGCCCTGGCGCTGGTGGCGGGAGCCGGGATCGGCGCGGAGAAGCTGCTAGACGTCCTCGCCTCGAGCATGGGCCGCGCGCCCGTCTTGGACGTCAAAGCGCCGATGATGACTTCGGGGAACTACGCCCCCAGCTTCCCGCTGCGGCTCATGCACAAGGACTTGGGCCTCGCACTCGATCTGGCCAATCATCTGGGCGTGCCCCTGCCGGCGACCGCGGCGGCCCGCGAAACTTACAGCGCGGTGAAAGGGGCGAGCGCCGAAGACGTCGACTATGCCGCCGTGCGCCGCTTCTGGCGGCAGTAGGGTGGAGGCAAAGGAGGTAGGAGCCTCAGAGCTTTTCTCCGCGTGCCGGCTGCCCCCGGAGGAGAAAGGTTTTCGGTAATTTCCCGTTGCCGCAAATCTTGAACGACCCGAAATCCTTGTACCAGGGGCCTTCCGGCGCTTCGGGCTCGGACTCACGCCACAGTTTCAATTGGTAGAGGTCCTCGGCGGTGATCCTGCGTTCTCGGAGCCTTTCGAGCAAGTGATCGCGAACGGCGGGCGGCAGGCGGGTCCACTGAATCCGGGGCATCTACTCGCCGAAAGTCATCCAGGCCAGCTGTTGCTTGATGCTCCGGCGCTCTTCAGTGTCGGAAGCCCCGCTGAGGCGATCGGCGAGCTCGAAGAACTTCCGCTTTTCGGCCTCTTTCGAGTCGATACCGGCCTCGATCAGGTCCACCAGAACTCGGTTGGTGCTGGCGCGCTGCTTCCGGGCAAGCGTTCGCACCCTCCGCGCCAAGCGCGGCGGCATCGTGACGCTCTGGCGAACGGGCTTTCCTCGGGTCGCCATGGTGCGATTCTAAACCTTTTCGCACCACTTCGCACCATCATTGCCATGCGGCCCCAGGGCCTCTGGCCCCCGGTCTAGTCCGGCTCGGGAATCTGCTGGGCGAGGTAATTTTCCAGGCCCATCTGCTCGATCATGCTTAGCTCGGTTTCGAGCGTATCGACGTGTTCTTCCTCGTCCTGAAGGATCTCCTTGAAGAAATCGGCGGTGGCGTTATCGCCGGCGTGGCGGCAGATTTCGATGGACTTGTTGTAGTCCTCGACGGCGCCTTTCTCGAGCGCGAGATCGTTTTCGAGTTGCTGCTTCACGTTCTTGCCGATGGTGATTTTGGCCATTTGGTCCATCCGGGGCATGCCCTCGAGGAACAGGATGCGCTCGACGATGCGCTCGGCATGCTTCATTTCGCCGATCGCTTCCTGCTTGGTCTGCTTGGCAAGCCGCAGGTAACCCCAGTTCTCGCACATCTCGGCGTGCAGGATGTACTGGTTGATGGCGGCGAGTTCTTCTTTGAGCCGGTCGGAAAGTTCGGCGAGGACTTCGGGTTTGCCCTTCATCTCGGTTTGGCCTCCTGGGGCGCCCCGGGGCGCGGCGCGCCGGGAGCCAGTGTACCGGAAAAGGAGGCCAAGGAAGCAAGAGTGGCGAGGAGCCTAAAGAGTCTGTGTGTCAACTTCTTCGTTCTTGGCAAGGGCACGTCCCGAATCCCGAAGGTTCGGGACGGGATCAGCCGTGCCGTAAGTGCTTGCGCAAGAATGCGGCTTCAGCCGCTGGGGGCCGCTCACCCGTCTTTTGCAGCATCCTGCTAAAGGGGGGACGGGACCAGCCGGCCGGCGAGGCGGCCAAGTTGCTTGAAAATGGCGGGGTTACGGGAACCGGCGTAACACGCACCCGGCGCGAGCTTGTATAGCGAGCTTGTATTGACGCGGCCGGTCCGAGGGGAATACAATTTTTAGCGTTCGAGGGCCATTGCAGGGGGACCACGGTATGCGTTCACTCAAGGTGGTACTCGCCTCTTTCTTTCTTATCCTTGCCCTGATTTTCGTCTTGCCTCCCATCAGCCGGGGCCAGCAGGATGCCGGCGCGCAGAATCAGCAGGACCAGAAACCGCAATACACCAAGAAGCAGCAAAAAGAGCGGGAAAAACAGCTGATGCAGGAGGTCAACAACCCCTACAAAAACTGGATCAGCGGCCCGATCGCCTACATCATCTCCCCGGACGAGCGAAAAGCCTTCGACGAGCTGCAGACCAACGAGCAACGGGAACAGTTCATCGAGAATTTCTGGGCGCGGCGCAATCCGAACCCGGACTCGGAATACAACAGTTTCAAAGAGGATTTCTACCAGCGCGTCGAATACGCCAACGAGCACTACTCCTCCGGCATTCCGGGCTGGAAAACCGATCGGGGCCGCATCTACATCATGTGGGGACCCCCTGACGAAACCGATTCGCACCCCTCCGGCGGGAGCTACGAACGGCCGGCGAGCGAAGGCGGAGGCGAGACCTCTACCTACCCGTTCGAGGATTGGACCTACAACTACCTGCCCGGAATCGGCGAGAACGTGAAGCTGGAATTCGTCGATCCGACGATGACCGGCGAGTACCACTTGACCATCGATCCCTCGGAGAAGGACGCGCTGCTCTACGTGCCGGGAGCCGGCCTGACCCAGATGGAAGCCATGGGCATGGCGAGCAAGACCGATCGCTTCATGAATACCGACGGCACCCACGACGCGGCGCCGATCGGCGGGGCGGGCGCGATGCCGGATTCGATGGACGAATTCAACCGGCTGGAACTGTACTCGAAGATCTTCCAGGCGCCGCCGGTGAAGTTTAAGGACCTGGAAACGATCGTGACTTCGCACGTGATTCGCAACCAGATCGGCTTCCAGTGGCGCGCCGACCATTTCCGCATCGTCGATTCCTCCGACCTCGTGCCGGTGACCATCCAAATCCCGAACAGCGAGATCGCCTATAAGGAAAAGGACGGCGTCGAAGCGGGCAAGCTCGAGATTTTCGGGCGCGTATCGACCCTGGCGGGGCGCGTCGAGCAGACTTTTGAGGACTACATCAGTCCGACCGAGGTGCTTCCTTCCCAACTCGCCTTGGCGCGGAAGGGGCAATCGCTCTACCAGAAAGCGATTCCGCTCCGGCCCGGCCTGTACGAGCTGGACTTGGTGGTGAAGGACCAGAATAGCGGGAACATCGGCGTGATCGACACGCGGCTGCCGGTGCCGCAGTACGAAGACAGCAAGCTGAGCACTAGTTCCCTGGTCCTGGCCGACGAGATCGGCGGGGTTTCGGCGAACAACATTGGCCTGGGCGAATTCGTGATAGGCGACGTGAAGGTGCGGCCGCGTCTGGGAACCCCCCCCGGCTTCAAGACCAATGAGACGATGGGAATCTACATGCAGGTCTACAACCTGCAGATGGATCCGAAAACGCACCAGGCTAACGTCACCGTTCATTACCTGATCACCCGGGGGAAGCAGAAAGTCCTCGATCAGACCGACACCACCCAGCAAATCGCAAAGCAACTGGGGCATAACGTGGGCGTACAGTTCCCGATCGAGGAGCGGCTGCCCCTCGCCGGCATGGCCCCGGGTCGGTACCAACTCCAAGTGACGGTGGCGGACAACACCTCCCAGCAACAACTGGTCCGGACGGCGGATTTCACCGTCGAGCCAGCGGCTCCCCCAGCGACGAGCGAAGCGAAGGAGTAAACGGCCGCGCCTATGCGCTTTCGCGCCCTTCTGCTGACATCCCTATTGACGCTGGGGGTGTCGGTGGCGAAGGCCGCGCCGCCCGGTAAAGATAACTCCAAGGCGTCCCCCGCTCCCGAAGCTTCGGGACGGACGAGCCCGGTTCCGGTCCAGGGCCGCCTAACAGGGATGGTGGTAGCGGAGGGCACGCCGCAGCCCGGCGCCATCGTCGTCGTGACGCCCAAGCTTCGGCCGGGTGGCGCGCTGCGCCTGATGACCAACGGCCACGGCGTGTTCGCCACGTCTCCGCTGGCCCCAGGCCTCTACTCGGTTCGGGTGCGGCTTGCAGGTTTCCTCCCGGCTTTCGAACCAAGCGTGCAGGTGATTTTCGGACAAGTGACCTTGCTCCGAGTCGAGTTGGGCTCGCTCTTCTCGACCGTCGAGGAGCTGCGGCGGGGTCCGCGGCCCGGCCACGATCCCCAGCAGTGGGATTGGGTGCTGCGGTCGGCGAGCCTGACGCGGCCGGTGCTTCGCTACGCGAGCCCCGGGCGGGGTAGCGAGACCGAGGCGGAACGCCGGGCGCATGCGCCGCACGGACGCGCCGAGCTGACCGCCGGCTCCCTCTCCTCCTGGTCACCCGTCGAAACGCAACCTGTGGGTTCCACCTCGTTCCTGTACGATCAGCGCTTTGGCGAAACGAACCAGTTGGTGCTCGCGGGGCTGGCGGGGTACGAACACGCGGCCAGCGAAGGCTTTGCCGCCACGTGGACCCATTCGCCGGATGCCAACGAGGATGCCACCGACTCGACTACGATCGTTTTCCGGCAGTCGCAAATGGGCGGCGAGGCCCCAGCCTACCGCGGCCTCGAGATCGACTCGATGCGCCGCTTGGATTTCGGCGGCGCCGAACTCGATTACGGCGGCCAATACGTCGTGGCGATGCTCGATGGGCACGTCTTCTCTCTGCGGCCCGAAGCGCGCCTGACCGTTCCGTTGGATTCGCTCTGGACGGCAACCTTCCGGCTGGGATCGAACTCGCCCGCGCGCAGAGTGGACGACCCCCTCGACGCGCTCGACAACCTGCCCACGCCGGTGGAAAGTGGCGGCCGGCTGGCGCTCGATCAGGCTTGGCACGAAGAGATTGCGCTCGAACGCGAACTCGGCCACGCGGCCGCGGTCACCGCGGCCGTGTACCACGATAGCAATGCCCATGCCGCGATTTTCGGGCGCGGTCCGCTCGAAAACGCCGACACCCTTGCCGACCCCTATTCAGACGCCTTCGTTTACAACGGCGGCGCGGTCGGGTCGTGGGGAGCGCGGGTCGGGTACGAGCGCCGGCTCACCCACCGGTGGAAAGCCAAGATGCTCTACGGGTGGACGAGCGCGCTGGCGCCGGGCACTCCCTCCCTCGATGCGGCGACGCTCGCCGCCGGCATCAAGCCCGAGCGGCGCAGTTTGGCGGGTGGCGGGTTCGCCGGACGATTGGACCGCGCGGGTACGGAGGTTTCGGCGGAGTACGAGTGGGTCAGCGGCGCGGTGGTGAGCCAACCCGATGCCTACGGAGCCGCGCTGTGGGGGATGGAGCCATATCTGAACGTCAGCTTGAGGCAACCACTGCCGAGCTTTTTCTGCTGCCGCATCGTGGCGATTGTCGATGTGCGCAATCTGCTGGCGCAGGGATACGTCAGCCTGGAAACGCCCGACGGCCGCGCCGTTTTGATGTCCGCGGCGCGGGCGGTGCGGGGAGGATTCGCGGTCCAGTTTTGAGCGGGGAGGAAATGGTGGGCGCGCGGGGCAGCGCGGCACACAGATACGCCAAAGGCGCCGGCGAAGGGAAGTCCGAGATTCCGGAGAAGATCCGGCGCGCGGGGCGGCAGGACGAGCAAGAGAGATGCAAGGTCAAGCCAATTCCTACGGTGGTGTTCCGAGCGGGATGTTCCGGCCATCCCTGCGCGTGCAGCTCGGTACGGTGCTGCTTGTTCTCCTGACCATCGCCGCCGGCGTCTACGCCGGTTTGAATTTCGAGCAGCGCCTCCACTTTAATCTTCCCGACGACGGGGTCGTGTGGTGGGATGCGGCGGCGGGGGTGGCGGCGCGTCACGTCGCGCCCAATTCGCCCGCGGCGAAGGCGGGGATCGAACCGGGCGACGTCCTCGTCGCGATCGACGGCACGCCGGTCGTCCGAGCCACCCAGGCCACTCAGGCTCTCTACCGCGCGGGCCTTTGGAGTAGGCTCGACTACCAGGTGCGGAGGCAAGGAGAACTGCTGACGCTGCCGGTGGTGAGCGAGCCTGCGCCGAAGCCGCTGGCCGCGGAGAACTACCTGCGGCTCGTGGGCCTGTTCTATCTGCTCGTCGGGCTGTTCATCTTCGTGCGGCGATGGAACGCGCCGCGCGCGATGCATTTCTACCTCTTTTGCCTGGCCTCGTTCGTTCTCTACAGCTTCCATTATTCGGGCAAACTCTCGACGTTCGACCGCGAGGTGTACTGGGCGAACGTCGTGGCGCTGCTCGCCGCGCCGGCGCTGCTGCTCCACTTTGCCTGGGTATTCGCGAAGCGGCCGCTCCGGGGGATCGAGCGGGTCGGGATCGCACTGCTCTACCTCCTGCCGGCGGCCTTGCTGGCCCTGCACGTCGTCGTGGCGGAGAGCCTGTTCGGTTTCGCGCCGTGGCTGGGGTCGCGCTGGCTGCTCGACCGTATCGAGTTGGGCTATCTGGGCGTCTATTCGGCAGCCGCGGCTGCGGTGTTTTTCGCGAATTACCGGCGCGCGCAGGCGGGCCTCGAGCGGAAGCAGTTGAGCGTGGCCACCGCCGGGCTCGTCGCCGGGCTGCTGCCGTTCCTCGCCTTCTACGTCGTTCCCTACCTTGCGGGAGCAACCCCCGCGCCGTGGATGAACCTTTCGGTGCTTTCCCTGGTGCTGGTGCCGGCGGGCTTCGCCTACGCCATCGTCCGCTACCGGTTGATGGATGTGGACATCATGCTGCGGCGGGGGTTGGCCTACACGGCGGCCACGGCCCTGGTCGTGGGCACCTATTTCGCCTTGGTGGCAGCGATGGGCCTGCTCTTCCACACGGCGTGGACGACGGGGCCGGCTGGAGTGGTGCTGGCCATCGTGGCGGCGGCGTTCCTCTTCGAGCCCCTGCGAGGATGGGTGCAGGAGCGCCTGGACCGGTTCTTCTATCGCGACCGGCTCGATTACCGGCGCGCCCTCGTCGAGTTCGGCCGGACGCTCACCGGCGAAGTTCGGCTCGAGCCGATGCTGGGCTCCGTCTTAAGCCGCATCTCGCAGGCGCTGCTAGTCGATCGGCTGGCGATCTTCGTCGAGGACGGCGCGGCCGGGCCGAACCGATTCACCCTGGCGCGCTCGACGGGTGTGGGCTGGCAAGGCGAACTGGAATTTGGCTTTTTGGAGAGGCTGACCGCGGACCGCGACCACCTCTTTTTCGAATCGGCCGACTCGCCCGGCCTGGGCGCCGCCGAGCGAAACACGGTGGCGCAGCTCGGCTTGGCCTATTTCGTTCCCTGCCGCGTCCAGGAGCGGACGGTGGCGGTGCTGGGGCTGGGGAAAACGGTGGATGGCGACTTCCTTTCCAGTGACGATCTCGCTCTCGTCGAAACGATGGCCCGGTACATCGCCATCGCCCTCGAGAACAGCCGCCTCTACCACTCGCTCGAGCAGAAGGCCAAGCAGATCGAGCAACTGAAGGACTTCAGCGAAAATATCGTGGAATCTCTCTCGGTGGGCGTCCTCACCACCGATCACGACGGCCGGATCGAAAGCTGGAATACCTTCCTTGATCGGCGGCTGGGGATCGGGCGCGAGAGCGCGCTGGGCCGGCCGCTCGAGGAGGTGGTCTCCGCCGACTTGGCGGCCGAAATCGCGGTGCGGAGCGCGGCGGCGCCGGGCGTCGCTCACCTCTATAAATTCCGGCTGGCGGCGCAGGCAGGGGAGTTAGTGATCAACGCCTCGATCGCGCCGCTGGTGGGGAAAAACGGGGAGCCGCTGGGCCGGCTGATCTTGATCGACGACATCACCGAGCGCGTTCAACTCGAGGAGCAGATGCGCCAGAGCGAGAAGCTCAGCTCGCTCGGGCTGCTGGCGGCCGGCGTGGCGCACGAGGTGAATACGCCCCTTGCGGTCATATCCAACTACGCGCAGATGCTCGCCAGGCAGATCGACGCGGACGATCCCCGGCGCATGCTGGTCGACAAAGTGGTCAAGCAGACGTTCCGAGCGAGCGAAATCACCTCGAATCTGCTGAAGTTCTCCCGAACGGCGGGGGAAGAGTACGCCGAGGTCAGCCTGAACGCGGTGATCGAGGATACGCTCGAGCTGGTGCGGCACGCCCTGGCGACGGGCCGGGTCGAAATCGAACTGCTGCTCGATCCCGAGCTGCCGGCCATCCTCGCGAGCGCCAACCGCCTCCAGCAAGTCTTCCTCAATCTGTTCTTGAACGCTCGCGACGCGATGCCGCAGGGCGGCCGGATGACCGTGGTTTCCTCCCGCTCGAATTCCCACGTGGAAGTGCACGTTTCCGACACCGGGCACGGCATCCGGCCCGAGCACGTCGGCCGGGTCTTCGACCCGTTTTTCACGACGAAGGTCGCCGGCCGCGGAACGGGGCTGGGCCTGGCGGTAAGCTACGGAATCATCCAGGAGCACGGGGGCAAAGTCGAAGTGCAGTCCCACCCGGGCCGCGGCACGACGTTCCGACTGGAATTCCCGGCGTCCCGGAAAGCGGTCCATGCCTGAAACGTCGATTCTGGTGGTCGACGACGAGGCGGAAATCCGCGAAGGCCTGGAACTGCTGCTGCGGTCGGAGGGCTACGAAGTCGCTCTGGCCGGTTCGGGGGAAGCGGCGCTCGAGCGGCTGGGCGAGCGGCCCTTCGATGTTCTCCTCCTGGACGTGAGCCTGCCCGATCGGAACGGAATCGACCTACTGCGCGAGATCCGCCGAAGCGATCGCTCCCTCTCCATCATCCTCATCACCGCCTACGGCTCGATCGATATGGCGCGCGAAGCGTTCAAGAGCGGCGCGCTCGATTACATCACCAAGCCGTGGTCGAACGACGAACTGCTGGCTCAGGTGGCGCAGGCGGCGGACACGCGCCGGCTGCGGGAGGAAAACCTCCAGCTCAAACGGGCGTTCAAGCAGCGCTACAACTTCCCGAATATCGTCGGCAAGAGCGAGAAGATGCTCGCCGTGCTCGAGTTGGTGCGGCAAGTGGCCCCTTCCCGCTCGACCGTGCTGATTACCGGGGAGAGCGGCACGGGCAAGGAACTCATCGCCAAGGCCATTCACAGCGCCTCGCCTCGCGCGGACAAGCCCTTCGTGCCGGTGAACTCCGGCTCGATTCCCGTGGACCTCCTGGAGTCGCAGCTTTTCGGGCACGTCAAGGGTGCGTTCACCGGCGCGGTGGCCTCGAAGAAGGGCCTGTTTGAAATCGCCGATCAGGGCACGATCTTCTTCGACGAGATCTCGACGATCAGCTGGGAAACGCAGGCCAAGCTTCTGCGGGTGATCCAGGAGCGTGAGTTCATGCGGCTGGGTGGCACGGATACGATCAGGACCGACGTGCGCATCTTGGCCGCTTCGAATGCCGATTTGGCGGCTCTCGTGCGCGAGGGCCGCTTCCGCGAAGACCTGTACCACCGCCTGAACGTCATCAATATCCATCTGCCCCCGCTGCGCGAGCGCCGGGAAGACATTCCGCTCCTGCTCGTCCACTGCTTGCGGCACAGCGTCGAGGAGAACCAGAAGCCACCCAAACTCTTCACGCCGGCGGCCACCAAGCTCCTGATGGATTACGACTGGCCGGGCAACGTGCGGGAACTCGAAAACGCGGTCGAACGCGCCGTCGTTCTCTCCCACGAAGACCAAATGGACAGCGACTTGCTCCCGGAAAACATCCGCACGAAGGAGTTTTTCGGAGGAGTGCGCTCGCCGTTCGGAGGGCTGCTGCCCCCGCTCGGCGCCGGACTTGCCACCGGCCAGGCCGCCGATAATCCCGCGCACTCGCTCGCCGCTCTCCTCGAAGAGATCGAACGCCGGCTGATCCTCGGTATGCTCGACGAAACGCACGGGAACCAGACGGAAGCCGCCGAACGATTCCAGATCCCGCTCTCCACCCTGAATCAGAAGATCAAGCGCCTGGGCATCGAGCTGCGCCGGCGCAGCCGGACCAGGCCCGGCGAATCCGAACCCCCCCCCTTGCCCACCGACGTCAAAGCCTCCGCACATCACTAGTGTCGCGTTACCGAAGAAGGTGACACACGGATGCGCTTCCTCGGGTTGGAATAAGTCCAGCGAAAGGGCTGGGCGTTGCGGTTGTAGAACCGGATGTAATTCATGATTTGGTGGGTCAGGT
>JAJYLB010000038.1 GCA_021788095.1 Acidobacteriota bacterium
GCCGGCTCGCTCTAGTCGGGGACCAAACTCGGAGCTGCATTGCGGGATTTGAGCGTTGACGGGATGTGGGAATCCTGCGTGCAGTTCGGGTGCCCCACCCTTGCGTTTTGTGCAAGGGTGGGTGTCGTCCTCTGATACAATACCGGCCGGAATGAATTCTCCCGGGTTCGTCCACCTTCATTTGCACACCGATTTTTCTCTGCTCGACGGCGCCTGCGATGTCGAGGGCCTGGTCCGCCGGGCGGCGGAGCAGAAAATGCCGGCGGTGGCCGTCACCGACCACGGGAACCTGTTCGCCGCGGCGAATTTCTACCACGAAGCCACCAGCCAGGGCGTCAAGCCGATTATCGGTTGCGAGGTGTACACGACGCGCGGCAGCCGGCACGACCGCGAAGGGAACGGCGAGCGCGCCAATCATCTCGTTCTGCTCGCCGAAACCGATGAGGGCTATCGCAATCTCTGCGCCCTGGTCACCGCGGGCTTCCTCGAAGGCTTCTATTACAAGCCGCGAATCGATCACGACCTGCTCGCCCGCCACAGTCGCGGGCTGATCGCGCTCTCCGCCTGCCTCCGCGGCGAGGTGGCCGAAGCGCTCGGCGAGGAGAAAGTCGATCGCGCGCGGGAATCCGCCGGGCGCCTTCGCGACATCTTCGGCTCCGAGAATTTCTTCCTGGAAGTGCAAGACCAGGGCCTGGAGGTGCAGAAGCCGATCAACCGGCAGGTGGTCCAGCTCTCGCGCGAGACCGGGATTCCCTTGGTGGCCACGAACGACTGCCACTATCTCGCTCGCGGCGATTCCCGCGCCCAGGACGTGCTCGTCTGCATCCAGACGAACCACACGATCAGCGATCCCAACCGGATGCACTTCGCCACCGACCAGTTCTACTTCAAGACGGCCGAGGAGATGGCTCGGGTGTTCGGGGAGCTGCCCGAGGCGCTCGCCCATACGGTCGAGATCGCCGCGCGCGCCAACGTGCGAATCGAGTCCGTGGCCGATCCCTTCCCCGATTTCCAGGTGCCGGAAGGCGAAACGGCGGAGAGCTACTTCGAGCGGGTGGCGCGGCGGGGATTCGCGGAGCGGCGGCCCCGGCTCGAGGCGCTCGCCCAGGCAGGCCGCCTGCGCCATTCGCTGGCGGAATATGAAGCCCGCCTCGACGCCGAAATCGAGATGATCCGGCAGATGCGCTTTGCCGGCTACTTCCTGATCGTGTGGGATTTCATTCACTACGCCCGCGCCCAGGGCATCCCCGTCGGGCCGGGCCGCGGCTCGGCGGCCGGCAGCCTGGTGAGCTACGCGCTGGGCATCACCAACGTCGATCCGCTGGAATACGACCTGCTGTTCGAGCGGTTCCTGAATCCCGAGCGGGTTTCGCTGCCCGATATTGACATCGATTTCTGCATGCGCCGGCGCGGCGAGGTGATCGACTACGTTCGCCGGAAGTACGGCGCGGAAAACGTCGCGCAGATCATCACTTTCGGCACGCTGGGGGCGAAACAGGTGCTGCGCGACGCCGCGCGCGCCCTCGACTTCCCCTACGGGGAAGCCGACCGCCTGGCCAAGCTCGTTCCCAACGAACTGAACATCACGCTCCAGGCGGCGCTCGATTCCTCCGCCCCCTTGCGCGGCCAGGTGGAGCGCGAGCCTCGGGTGCGCGACCTGGTCGACGTGGCCAAGCGGCTCGAGGGTCTGGCGCGCCACGCGTCGACGCACGCCGCTGGCGTGGTCATCAGCCCGCGGCCGCTGCGCGAGTTGCTTCCCCTGTACCGGTTGGGTGAGGAGCAGGTCACCACGCAGTACGACATGAAGGCGCTCGAGCGGCTCGGCCTGCTCAAAATGGATTTTCTCGGCCTCGCCACGCTCACCGTCGTCTTCGACGCCGTGGATCTGGTCGAGCGCAATCGCGGCGTCCGGCTCGATCTGGACGCGTCTCCCCTGGACGACCCGGGGGTCTACCGACTCTTTTCCCGAGGCGAGACGACCGGCATCTTCCAATTCGAATCGCACGGCATGCGCGAC
Organism: Acidobacteriota bacterium; assembly: GCA_021788095.1. GTDB lineage: Bacteria > Acidobacteriota > Terriglobia > Acidiferrales > UBA7541 > JAKASX01. Next base: position 2,018 of record JAJYLB010000038.1, read on the forward strand.
ATCCTCCGCCGCTATCAGCCTTCGCGAATCGAAGACCTCACCGCGCTCAACGCCCTCTACCGCCCGGGTCCCATCAAGGGCGGCATGATCGATGATTTCATCGATCGCAAACACGGCCGGAAGAAGGTGACCTACGAACTGGCCGAATTGCGCCCGATTCTCGAGGAGACGAGCGGCGTCATCCTGTACCAGGAGCAGGTGATGCAGATCGCCAATCGCCTGGCGGGCTTCTCGCTGGGCGAGGCGGACCTGCTCCGCCGCGCCATGGGCAAGAAGAAACGCGAAGAGATGGCCGCGCAGCGCGAGAAATTCCTCGCCGGCGCCCGCGCCCACCTCGTGCCGGCGCGCAAGGCCGAGCACATCTTCGACCTGATGGAGCAGTTCGCCGGCTACGGTTTCAATAAGTCCCACGCCTGCGCCTACGCCTTGCTCGCCTACCAAACCGCCTATCTCAAGGTGCACTACCCAGTCGAGTTCATGGCCGCCCTGCTCACTTCCGAAATCGGGAAGACGGAAAAGCTGGTTCGCTACATCCACGAGGCGCGCGGCATGGGTATCCAGGTCCTCCCCCCGGACGTCAACGAAAGCGGCCTCTACTTCACTCCGGTGGGCGAAGCGATCCGATTCGGCTTGGCGGCGGTGAAGAACGTCGGCGAAGGCGCGGCCCTGGGCATCCTGGAAGCGCGCGAGCGCCTGCCCGCCGCGGCGGGGCGGAAGCGATTCCGCAACCTTTTCGATTTCTGCGAATCGGTCGAGCCGCGGCTGGTAAACCGCAGGGTCTTGGAAAGCCTGATCAAGGGCGGCGCCATGGATTGCTTCGGCGCGAGCCGGGCGCGCTTGCTCGCCGGGGTCGACCAGGCGCTGGCGTGGGGCCAGCGTGCGGGTCAGCAGCGCGCCACAGGCCAACACGGCCTGTTCGCGGGGGCGCCGGCCGAGGAAGCGCCGGAGCCGGAATTGCCCCAGGTGGAAGAGTGGAGCGAGGAAGAGCAACTCGCGGCCGAGCATGCCACGCTCGGGCTTTACCTCTCCGGCCATCCGCTCGCGAAGTATGCCGCGCGGCTTGGCGCCTTGCGCGTGGCCGATCTCGGCGGGCTCGAGAACCGGGAGAACGGCGAGGAGCTGCTCGTGGCCGGGGTGGTGGTGAATGCGCGGCCCATGCGCTCCCGCAAGGGCGACCGCTGGGCCATCCTTACCCTGCACGACATGACCGGCATGGCCGATCTCTTGGCCTTCCCGGAAGCGTTTGCGCGGCTCGAAGCCGTTTTCAAGAGCGGCTCGCCACTCGTCGTGCGGGGCCGGGTGAACGTGGAGGAGGCCGGCACGCGCGTGGTGGTGATGGATGCCCGCCCGATCGAGCAGAGCGCGGCAGCCCTCCCCGCCCAGTTGCGCGTGCGGCTGCCGCTGGAAGCCGTCGCGGATAGCCTGCTCGAATCGCTCGATGCTTTGCTCCTGGAGCGGCCGGGGCCGTGCCCCGTGATTTTCGAGTTGGTGGATAGCGACGGCTCGGTGATCACGCTCGAAGCCGATCGCCACGTGCAGGCCGACGGTGAACTGGCGGCGCGGGTGCGGGAACTTTGCGGAGCCGATGCCCGCGTTGCCGCAGGTTGATTGCCAATGACCGAATCGAAGAGACGCCGGCGCGACCGCATCGAGCGAATCGAGAAAGAAGTGGAAAAGATCGCGCCGCTCGCCGTTTCCAATGGCGGCGCCGCGGGGGAGATCCAGCGGCTCCGCGAAGAGGTCTCACAGTTGCGCCACGAGCTGCTCGAACAGCCCAGCGCCTGGCAACGCGCCCAGCTCGCCCGCCATCCCCATCGCCCTTATACCCTCGATTACGCCCGCTTCCTCTTCGAGGGATTCAGCGAAATCCATGGAGACCGCGCGTTCGGCGACGACGCCGCCATCGTGTGCGGTATGGCGCGCTTCCATGGCCGGCCGGTGATGCTCATCGGGCATCAGAAGGGCCGCGATACGCGGGAAAACCTCACGCGAAACTGGGGCATGCCCAAGCCCGAGGGATACCGGAAAGCGCTCCGGGCGATGGAGCTGGCGGCCAAGTTCTCGCGGCCCGTGATTACGATGGTGGATACGATGGGCGCGTACCCGGGAATCGACGCCGAGGAGCGGGGTCAGGCGGAAGCCATCGCGTGCAACCTGCGCGAGATGGCTCGGCTGCCCGTCCCGATCGTCGTGAACATCACGGGCGAGGGCGGCTCGGGTGGCGCGCTCGCCATCGCCGTCGGCGACCGCGTCCATATGCTCGAAAACGCCATCTATTCGGTGATCTCGCCCGAGGGCTGCGCTTCCATCCTCTGGCGCGACTCCTCGAAAGCCGATCGCGCCGCCGCCGCCATGAAGATCACCGCGCCCGACCTGCTCGAACTGGGTGTGATCGACGCCATCGTGCCCGAGCCGCCCGGCGGCGCGCACGAAAACCCCGAACAGGCGGCGCGGCTTCTCGATCCCGTGCTCGAGCGCGCCCTCGCGGAGTTGGCCGAGGTCCCCACCGCCGAACTGCTCGAGCGGCGATACCGGAAGTTCCGGGCCATGGGCCAGTTTTTCGCTCCGTGACCGGCGCCTCGTGGCGCGGGCATTCTTGCCCGCGCGCTTTTGCCTGCCCGGGACGGTCCGGGGGTCGTCGGCCGGTCTTTTTCGGACACCTTGCCGACCCCGAACCTGCCATGGCGGGTTTTGTGTGGCGCGGGCATTCTTGCCCGCGGTCTTTGGCGCGCATCACCTTGCGGCACGCTCGTCTGTATTTTCGGTCGTAGGGGCGACCCTTGTGGTCGCCCACCGGCCTATCGGCATTCCCGGCTTGTTTGGAACCCGCTGCGCCCTTTCTTCGTAAGAAAAGGTGAGAGAGGATCGAGACCCCATGTTTTGCAATGCTTGTGGCAGTCCGATTCCCGAAAACGCCCGCTTCTGCGGGAAGTGCGGCAAGCCCGTGCTCGCGCCAGGCCCCGCAACGACGCTACCGTTGCGCTCGCGCCTCACCCGCCACCTGCCGGTGCTGGCGATGCTGTGGGTCGTCTATTCCGTGTTGCGGCTCCTCGGTGGCGTGGCCGTGCTGTTCTTCGGCTCGGCGTTCTCCATGTATATGCCACATATGTTGACGTACGGCTGGCCGTTCGGCCTCGCCTTCTTTTTTCCTCGCTTGCTTATTGGTGTGGGCGTAGGCCTGCTGGTAATGGGGGTGGTGGGAATCGCGGCGGCGTGGGGGCTGTGGCAGAGGGAGGGGTGGGCGCGCATCGCGCTCGTCGTCCTGGGTGCGCTCAGCCTTTTGCACTTCCCGCTCGGTACGGCGCTGGGCATTTACACGTTCTGGGTCCTTCTGCCGAATGACGCCGCGGCCGAATATGCCGGCGCCCCCCGGCCACTCTGAGAGCAGGCGCGTGCCTCCGCCAGCGTTTTCCGCGCAGCCGATACGTTGCGATGGTTGCTCGCGCGAGGCCACGGCGAACCATCTCCGAGATCGCTTCGCCCGCCTCGAGTGGGCCAGCCGCTTCCGGCCTATCCATATCTCCGTCCTGTTTCTGACCGTTGCGCCGCCCCCGAAGCTCGAAGACTATTTCTACTTCCCTAAAGGCCTTCCGAGCGATCCCGCGGCGCGCGCGCTCGCGGAAGACCTGCTCCTTGCCTGCGGAATCGTCTTGGGAGGAGAGGATTGGGAGCCGGCGCTCGGCGAGTTTCAGCGGCGCGGCTTCTATCTCGCCGAGGCGATCGAGTGCCCGCTCCCTGGGAACGGCGAAGAGGATGCGGACGCACTCCTCGTGCGGCTCGCACCGACGCTTCTGCTTCGCGTCCGCCATTCCTACCGGCCGAAAACCGTGTTCTTGCTCTCGGAGAAACTCGGCAAGGTAACCGCCGCTCTCGCGTCGGCCGGCGAAGGGAACTTGCCCTTGCCACAACTCGGACCCCTATCGCTCGCCGCCGCCGACGATGCCGCCGGCCGTGACCGCACCCGAAACGAAATCCGCAACCTGCTCGAAAACTCCCGCTCGACCTAACGTTCTCTTCTCCGTGTGGCGCGGGCATTCCTGCCCGCGCTCTTTTGGGTGCTCGGTTGCTACGATTTCGCGCAGCTTGTCGTATTCCCAGCGCGAAATAGCCCACCGCCCGAAATCGGCCGTGGGGCATTTCACCCATCGCGCCCTTACCTGGTCGCCTCCTATTTCAGAGCCCCTGCCACCTCTCTCAGAGCATCTACTATTCCCCCGGCCGCCTGGGGAATAAGGCGCTTGCAGGGCTGGGCGTAAGGGGCTTGTTGCAAACGGGTTTCTTCTAAGATTGGGCCTCGGGCAAGGGAAGGAGCAGGCGGAAACGTCATGGCTGAAGCTCGAAGGGCGCCCATATCCAAGCAGAGGAGTTGGGCCGTTCGGGTGGTGGACAACGGCACGCGACGTGCTCAACCCAACCTTGAGCGATCTCGCCGAGAGCGAGTATGCCTGATAAAATGGACGCGCTATCATAAGCGGTCGGCAAGGAGGGCAGTGTTGAGTGCCCGCGTGAAATTCGCGCTTGGAGCTGTCATCATCGTCGCCACCCTCGGTTGGCTGGGTTGGGTGGGCGCCACGGAAAGCAAGACGTACTATCACACGCTGTCCGAGCTGACCGCGCTCCAAGGCTCTGCGCGCCTGCAGCGGATGCGCGTTTCCGGATACGTGAAGGAGGGATCGATCCAGAGGCTCGGCAATCAAGTGGATTTCGTCTTGGCCGAGCAGGGAAGGACGCTTCCCGTCAGCTACGTCGGCAGCGACCCCCTTCCCGACACGTTCTACGAAAAGAACGCGCAGGCCCTTGTCCAAGGGCGGCTGGACCGGAGCGGGAAATTCGTCGCGACTCAGGTAGAAGCGAAGTGCGCGTCGAAGTATGTGGCGGCTCCGGCCAGCGCGCCGGCGGGCGCGCCGCAAACCGGCGCGACGGTCCCGCAGACGGCGCACTGACCCCCTCCGCGCGTGGGGGAGAGGGAGTAGTTCTTTGGATGTCCTCGGTTCGTTCGCACTGATTCTGGCCCTGCTCACCGCCGGCTACGCCTTCTTCGCCGGCATCGTGGGAATCAAAACCCGAAATCCCCTGGCGATTCGAAGCGCGCGTCGCGCGGGCCTGGCGATGTTTCCGCTGGTGTCGCTGGCGGTGGGGACGCTGGTCTACGCGTTTTTCACCAACAACTTTTCCCTGGCTTACGTGGCCGAACACAGCTCCCTGCACCTGCCGCCTTTCTATAAGTTCGCGGCTCTATGGTCCGGGCAGGAGGGATCGCTGCTGTTCTGGACGTGGCTGCTGTCGATCTACGCGTTTGCGGTGCTGTTCGTCAATCGGCGCAAGCATCCCGAACTGATGCCTTACGTGGGCATGGTGATGGCGGGCGTCGAGTTCTTCTTTCTTCTCCTGAACAATTTCGCGGCCAATCCCTACTCCATCCTCGGCGTCGTTTCGGCGAGCGGCGGAATCCACGTGGTGGCGCAAGCCAACGGCCAGGGCCTCAACCCGCTCCTGCAATATCCCGAGATGGTGATTCACCCGCCCATGCTTTATCTCGGCTACACGGGCATGACGGTGCCTTTCGCCTTCGCGCTCGGCGCGCTGCTGGCACGCTATCCGGGCGAGAAGTGGATTCACCTGACGCGCCGCTGGATGATGCTCGCCTGGCTCTTCCTGGGTTGCGGGATACTCCTGGGCGCGCACTGGGCGTACGCGGTATTGGGCTGGGGCGGCTACTGGGAGTGGGACCCGGTGGAGAACGCCAGCCTGATGCCCTGGCTCACGGGCACGGCGTTTTTGCACTCGGTGATGATGCAGGAAAAGCGAGGCATGCTGCGCGTGTGGAACGTGTGGCTGGTATTCGCCAGCTTCCTGCTCTCGATCCTCGGCACGTTTCTTACGCGGAGCGGGGTCGTCAGCTCGGTCCACGCCTTCGCGCAGTCGTCGATTGGGCCGTGGTTTGTCAGCTTCCTTGTGTTCGTGGTGCTGGTGTGCGTCGTCGCCTACGTGAAGAATCGCGACTACCTCCGGAGCGACAACCAGCTCGATTCGATCGTTTCCCGCGAATCGAGCTTCCTGTTCAACAACCTCGTTTTGCTGGCGGCCGCCTTCGCCGTCCTGTGGGGCACGCTTTTCCCGGTGATTTCCGAGGCGGTGCAGGGCAGCAAGATCTCCGTCGGCCCTCCCTTCTTCAATCGGGTCAACGTTCCCATCGCCTTGTTTCTGCTCCTGTTGACCGGCGTGGGCCCGCTGCTGGCTTGGCGGAAGACTTCGCTCGAGAGTTTGCGGCGGAATTTCGCCTGGCCGATGGCGGGCGGGATCGCGGCCGGGGTGCTGGCCTACTCTTTCGGCTATCGGGAACTCTACGCGCTGGTGTGCATGGTTCTGGGCGTGTTCGTCGTCCTGACGGTGGCGAGCGAATTCCTGAGAGGGGCGCAGGTGATCCGGTCGCATTCCGGCCTGAACTTCTTTCAATCGATCGGCCGGCTGGCGATGCGCAATACGCGCCGCTACGGCGGCTACGTCGTGCATCTCGGCATCGTGCTGGTGTTCGTCGGAATTGCCGGCCAGGCCTTCAACCAGCAGAAAAAGATGGATCTGCCGCCCGGCTCGCAGGCGAGCATCGGCCCCTACACCCTCTACTGCCAGAACTTCGATACGGCGAACGGCCCGAACTACACCGCCGAGCGCGCCACGATCGAGGTTTTCCGCGGCGGCCGGCCCGCGATGATGCTCTTTCCCGAGCGCCGCTTCTTCCCCGATAGCGGCGTAACGGAAACGATGGTCTCGATCCACTCCACTTTGGCGCACGACCTCTACGTCGTCTATTCCGGCCCGAACCCGCAAACCAACTTGCCCGTGATCCACGCCTACCTGAACCCGCTGGTGAAGTGGATTTGGCTGGGCGGTCTCGTGATGGTGCTGGGAACGTTGCTGGCGATGCTGCCTTCGCGTGGGAGCGCGCCGCCGGGCCGGCCCGAGGGTTCGGGCCCAAGCGCCGGAGCCGTTGCGGATACCGAATCGCGCGCCCGCTCACGTGTGCTCGAGGGGGCGCGCTGAATGACCGGCGGAGCCATCTGGATTGCGGCGGCGTTGCTCCTCGCGGCGAGCGGTACGGGCGCGCCCTTTGTAGGGGCGCGGTTTCCGCGCCCGGCTCTCGCGGCGCAACCGCAGCAGCCGGCTCCCCAGGGCAACATGAGCGCCCAGCCTCCCGTGGTGCCGGGGGCGCAGGCGTCGTCGCTGCCCTCCGCGCCCGCGTCGGATCCGCGCGTGCAGAAGCTGGGCCACGCGCTGATGTGCATGTGCGGCTGCAATCAAATCCTTATCGAGTGCACGCATCCGGGCAGCAACGATTGCGCGATGCACGATAGCGAGATGGCCGAACTCGAGCAGCGGGTCGCCAGCGGGCAATCCGACAGCCTGATTCTGCAGTCCTTCGTGCAGGAATACGGTCCCCAGGTGCTCGTGGTCCCGCCCGCCCGCGGATTTGATTTGACGGCGTGGCTAATGCCGATTTTTGCCTCGCTCATCGGGTTGTCGCTGGCGATCGTTTTGGTCCAGCGGTGGCGCGAGCGGGGCCGGAGTCACGCGGCGCCGGCCGCGGCCGGCGCGCCCGCGGCCGCTCCCGCGCCCGGAACGCGCGCGGACCTCGTGGCGCGTGCGCGCGCCGAGACGGAAACCGAGGATTACTGATGGGCGTGGCCATTGGCATTGCTTGCGGAGCCTTGTTGCTGGGTGTGCTCGCCTTCCTGTTCCTGATACGAACCGACCCCGCGGACTTGGCGCCTCACCGCTCCCGGCTCGATCAGTTGCTCGAGCGGCGCGACGCTATCTATGAGAATCTTCGCGATTTGAGGTTCGAGCACCGCGCGGGGAAGTTTTCCCAAGGCGACTACGACGAAACCAGGCAGATGCTCGAGCGCGAAGCGGCGCGCGTGCTTGCCGAGATCGAGACGCTCACCGGAACTGCGTCCTCGGTGGCCGGCCGGCGCGCGCCCCGGAACGCCGGGACTGGCGAGGCGAAATGAAACGCAAGCACATTCTTAGAGGCTGTCGCAAGACGGCCCTCTTTGTAGGGCACGGCTTCAGCCGTGCCGTGAAGCCGGCTGAAAACAGGGGGCTTCAGCCCCTGAGGCCGGAAAGGGCACGCTTTGCTATAGTTTCTACGGTGGCGCTTGCCGCGCTGCTTCTGGCCGCGCTGCCCGCGGCTGCGGGCACCGTGCACGGCGTGGTCCGCAACGGCACTTCCGGCCAGGTGGCCGGCGGGGTCGGCGTGACCCTGATCTCACTTCAAAACGGGATGCAGCCCGTGGCCGATACCAAGGCCGATGCCCGGGGCCGCTACCAGTTCGACAATGCGGCTCTCGGCCAGCAGCCGATGCTGCTTCGCGCCCACTATCGCGGTGTCGATTATTTCGCTCCCGTCCCTTCCAACCAGCCGGATGCCGCCATCGATCTCAGCGTCTACGAGCCCACGACCGACGCGGCGGCGTTCCAGGTGCTCCATCGCCTTATCGCGCTCGAGCCGCAAAACGGCGCGCTGATCGTCGGCGAGGAATTCGACGTTCAGAACAAGTCGAAACCGCCGGAATCCTTCTATCGGCCGGGCGGCACCTTCGAATTCGGGCTGCCCCCAGGCGCGACGCTCGGCCAGGTGCAGGCGGCAGGTCCCGACGGCATGCCGGTGACGCAGGCGGCGGCCGACAAAGGCAAGGGCCGCTACTCCATCACCTTCCCCTTCCTCCCGGGAGACACCCGCGTTCAGCTTTCCTACAAGATGGACTATTCCGCCAACCAGGCTACGCTGCGGCTTGCCTCGATTTATCCGGCCACCATGGCGATGCTTCTCGCTCCGCCCTCGGTGAAGGTGCTGGCCGATGGCTTCTCCCCTGCCGGCAGCGAGCATGGCTGGTCCGTCTACGCTCGTTCGAAGACGCAGGCGGGCTCGACGCTGATCGTTTCGGTTGCGGGTACGGGCTCGGTGCCTTCCGATAACGGGCAGGGCCAGGGCGGCGATCAGGGGGCATCCGCCGGGGCGGACAACGGGAGCAGCGGCGTGAGCGAGGTGGTGCAGGCGCTCCCACCCCGGCTCGACAGCCTGCGCTGGATACTGATTTCCGGGTTTGGCGCGCTCTTCGTGCTGGGCGCCTTCTTCCTCTGGTGGAAATCGCGCAACACTTTGCCGGTTTCGGCCGCTGCGGACGCCGCCGTGCCTCCTCCGGCTCCCGTTTCTTCCGCTAAGCCGGTGAGCCCGAAGCCGTCCCTGCGCCAGAGCGTCGAAGAGATGAAAGAGACCCTGTTCCGTCTCGAGCTGCGCCGGCAAGCGGGAACGCTCTCCGAGGAAGAATACTTGGCGCAGCGGCATCAGCTCGAAAGCGCGCTGCGCGACCTCGTAAAGCGGTAGGGATTAGGACGAGAAGCCATTTCCAGACCTACCGCTGGAAGGGCACGGCTTTAGCCGTGCCGTTGAAGCGGCCGAGAACCAGGGGCTTGAGCAGGATGCCGCAAAAGGCGCCCGTTCGTAAGGGCACGACTTTAGTCGTGCCGTAAGCGCTTCGGCCGAATGCGGTTTTAGCCGCTGAGGGACGCGGGCTTGGGTTTTCCAGCACCCTGTTAGCCCCTGGGGGCGGAGCCGATTTCCGTGGACATCGCCTTGACAACGTCGCTGGGGGTGGAATTCGATCGCGTGGAAAAGCGATTTGGCGCCCTTCTGGCGTTGCGGAAGGTGACCCTCCGAATCGCTCCGGGAGAATTCGTCGCGCTCTTTGGTCCGAATGGCTCGGGCAAAACCACCCTGCTGCGCATGGCCGCCCTGCTGGTGCGGCCGTCCGCCGGCCGCGTGACCCATCTCGGGGCGGAAGGTCGCGGCGCCGGGGAGATTCGGGGGCAGATCGGGCTGGTAGGCCACAAGGCGCTCGTTTACGACGAGTTGACGGCTCGGGAAAATCTGGGGTTCTTCGCCCGGTTGTATGGGGTGTCCCGGCCCGCCGAGCGAATTTCGCGCGTACTCGACGCCGTGGGCTTGCGCCAGCGCGCGGACGACGTCGCCGGCGTTTTCTCGCGTGGGATGCGGCAGCGCCTGGCGATTGCCCGCGCCCTGATCACCGAGCCGCGTCTGCTTCTCTTCGACGAACCGGCCACCGGACTCGACCGGCAGGGAAGGGATTGGCTTGACCGTACCCTCGACGGGCTGCACGATGCGGGAGCGACCGTGATCGTGAGCACGCACGACGATTCGCTCGCCGCCCTCGCTGCCCGCTCCGTGCATCTCGACGCCGGGCGCGTGGTGCGAGATACGGCCGCCTCCGCCGTCCCGCTCGCTCCGGAGGCCCGGCGATGAATCTGCCGCGGTCGGCTGGGGCGGTGCTGGCCAAGGAGCTGCGCATCGAGCTTCGCACGCGCGACCTCACCCATACGGTGCTGTTTTTCGTTCTCATGGTGGCGGGACTGTTCAGTTTCGCGTTTTCCCCAACCGCCGACGAGAGCCGGCGGATTCTCCCCGGGCTGATTTGGATGGCGTTTTTCTTCGCCGGCACGCTCATGCTCCAGCTCTGCTTCGTGCGCGAGCAGGCGAACGACACCCTCGCCGCCCTGCGCCTGGCCCCCATCGATCCCTTCGCCATCCTTCTCGGCAAGCTGCTGGCGAATTTCCTGTTTCTTGCCGCGGCGGAGATCGTCTTCGTGCCGGTCTTCAGCGTCTTCTACAACGTGAGCGTGCTGCCGGTGCTGGGCCGGCTGATCCTCGTTCTCTTTCTCGGCACGTTTGGGCTGGCGGTGGTGGGAACGGTGTTTTCGGCGATGACGGCGCAGGCGCGGATGCGCGAGCTGCTGCTGCCAATGCTCCTGCTCCCGGTGCTAGCGCCCGTTCTGATCGCCGGCGTGGAGGCGACGGGCGAGCTGCTCGTTCCCCATCCCTCGCTTGCGCGGGAGTGGGTCTCGATGCTCGCGGGTTTTGACGTGATCTTTCTGACGGCCACTTGGCTGCTGAGCGGCTTTCTGGTGGAGGAATAGCAGGTGTTGCTTGGCCGGCATCCTTGTAGGGCACGGCTTCAGCCGTGCCGCAAGCGTGACCAACAATCAGGGGCTTTAGCCCCTGAGGGCGGAAGGGGAGAGCGATGAAGGGAAAAGAAGGGACGTGGCGGCTGGCGTGGCTGGCGACGGCGATCGTGCTCGGCCTCGCCGGCTACGCCATCTTTTTCGTGGCTCCGCCCGAGCTGAGGCAGGGAAACGTGTACCGCATCTTCTTTTTCCACGTCGCTATCGCCTGGGGCGCTTTCCTGGCGTTCTTCATCTCCTTCTTCGGCTGCATCGGGTATCTGGCCAGCCGGCAGCAGGAATGGGACTGGCTGGCGGTATCCACCGCGGAGGTGGGCTTGGCCTTCACCACCATCACCCTGATCATCGGCTCGATTTGGGGGAAAGAGATCTGGGGCGTTTGGTGGACCTGGGATCCGCGGCTTACCACGGCGTTTTTTCTCGAGCTGCTCTACATCTCCTACCTCATGCTTCGCGTGATGATCGTCGAGCCCGACCGGCGCGCGATGGTTTCGGGCGTGTTCGGCATCTTCGCGTTTCTCGACGTGCCCCTGTGCTATTTCTCGATTGTGTGGTGGCGCACCTTGCATCCCCAGCCCATCATCGGCGGCGCGCCGGGAACCGGCCTGGACCCGCGGATGTGGTATGTCTTTCTGTTCGTGCTCGTGGGGATCACGGCGCTGATGGTGGTGATGATCCGGGAGCGGTACCGGCTGGAAGCCCTGCGCCGGCAAGTGGGCGTGCTGGCGGCTGAGCTCGAGGAACGGGCCGCGCCCGACGAATCGAAAGGAGTGACCGCATGACCGGTTTTTGGTATATCCTGTCAGCATATCTGGCGGCGTGGGCGATTTTCTTCTTCTACTCTGCGACGGTTGGTCGGCGCCTGACGCGGCTGGAAGCGGAGTTTCGCCGTTTGAAGGAGCGCGCGGCGAGAGACTAGAAGCTGTAGCAAAGCTCCTGCCCTTGTAGGGCACGGCTTCAGCCGTGCCGTACGGTCGGACAAAGACAGGGGGCTTCAGCCCCTGAAGTCGCGGGGCGAGGGTTTTGCAATAGCCCCTGATCCCGCGCTTGACGAATCCCATGGAACCGCGCAAGAAAGTCGGCGTCGTACTCTTCCAGTTGGGAGGACCCGACCGCCTGGACGCGGTGCAGCCGTTCCTCTACAACCTGTTTTGCGACCCCGATATCGTCAACTTCCCCATGGCTTGGCTGGCGCGCCGGCCGCTGGCGGCGCTCCTCGCGAGCGCGCGCGCCCGGCACGTGCGCGAACATTACGCGGCGATTGGCGGCGGCTCGCCCATTCGCGAGCTGACCGAGGGCCAGTCGCTGGCGCTCCAGGACGCGCTGGAACCCTGGGTGGACGCGCATCTGGCCATTGCGATGCGCTATTGGCATCCGACCACCATCGAAGCGGTGCGGCGAATGGAGCGGGCGGAACTGGAAGAGTTAGTGCTTCTGCCTCTCTACCCGCAGTATTCACGGGCGACCACGGGTTCGAGCTTGCGCGAGTGGCACCGGCGCTGGCACCACAAGGATATCCGCACGCACACCATCGAGCATTTCTACGACCATCCGTTGTATCTGAGCGCGCTCGTCGAACGCATCGAGCAGTCTCTCGGCGAATCCGAGCATCCGGCGGAAACCCATATCGTCTTCAGCGCGCATGGCTTGCCCATCAGCCTGATCGATGCCGGCGATCCCTACCAGGAGCAGATTGAGGAGACGGTGCGCCTGCTGCTCCGCCAGGGCGGGTGGAACAACCCCACAACCCTCTGCTACCAGAGCCGGCTCGGGCGGCAGAAATGGCTCGGGCCGTCGCTCACCGCCACCATCGAGCGTCTGGCGCGGGAAGGCGTGAAGGGGATCCTCGTGGTCCCGCTCTCTTTCGTTACCGAGCACATCGAGACCCTGTACGAAATCAACCTCGAGGCGCGGGCCCTGGCGGGGAGCCTGGGCGTCGAGGAGTTCGCGGTCATGCGGGCGCTCGATAGTTCCCCGCGCTTCATCGCCGCTCTCGCCGACCTGGTTCTCCAGGCCGTCCACCCCGAAGCCTCCGTCAACGCCGGCATGAATTCCCACTCCGCCACGTAGCCACTGTCTTTCTCATTCGTGCCGGAGCGCGCGTGTGGGGTCGAGCCGCATCGCGCGGCGCGCGGGAACGAGCGTGGCGGCGAGTGCGACTGCCGCGAGGACCGCCGCCGCGCCCGCGTATGTCAAGGGATCGGCCGCGCCGATGAAGTACAACTCGCTCTGGAGAAAGCGGGCGAGCAAGAGCGCAACCGCGATTCCGATGGCCAGGCCCTCGAGTGCGAGGACGGCGCCCTCTCGCAGCACCATGCGTTGGATGCTGGAAGGTGTCGCGCCGAGCGCGGCGCGAATGCCGAATTCATGCGTGCGGCGGGAAACCGAATAGGAAATCACGCCGAAGATTCCCGCCGAAGCCAAGGCCAAAGCGAGTAGGCCGAACAAGGCGAGGAGTTCGGCGCGGAAACGCGGCTGCGCCGCCGTCGCTTGAATGCCGCTGGGAAGCGATTGGAAATCGGTGACCGGCAAATCGGGATCGATGGCGCGCACCTCGCGGCGAATGGCGCCGGCGATCGCCGCCGGCGCGAGCCCCGTACGCGTGACAACCACCGCGCCCCAGAAAGGCGCCTGGGCGAACGGGACGTACATCATGGGTTGCGGCGCCTGTGCCAGCGACTGGTCGTGCACGTCGCCCACCACCCCAACGATCACCCGCGGGACGTAATCGGGTGGAAACCCGCAGTCAAGCTGCCGGCCCAGCGGGTTCTCGTGCGGAAAATAGCGCCGGGCAAACGCCTCGCTGATGACGGCGGCCCGGGGCGCCGTCAGGGAATCGCTGGCGCCGAACGCGCGCCCGAAAAGCAGCGGGATTCCCATCACGCGGAAATAATTGGGACTGACGGAAACGTAGTCGGCGGTGACAAACGTTCCCGGCGGCAAGGGAGGATTGCCGACGATCCGGAAGCCGAGGTTGACGAACCCATCCACCAGGGGCAAGGGAACGGCGAGAGCGGTATCCCGCAAGCCAGGTTGCGCCTGGAGGCGAGTGAGCAGCTCGCCCCCGAACGCCGACCACTGGGCTGGCGTCGAATACTGGTAGCGTGGCAAATCCACTTCTGCCATCCACGCGCCTTTTGCCTCGAAGCCCGGACTGACGGAAGTGAGCGCGGCGAGGCTCCGCAGCAGCAGGCCTGCTCCGACAAGTAGGACCATGGCCAGCGCGATTTCGACGGCGGCCAAAAGCTCCCGAGCGCGCCGGCGGCTCGCGCCTTCCGTCGCTCGGTTCGTGGACTCACCGAGAGCTGCCTGTGGATCGCACTTGGCGGTAAAGAATGCCGGAGCGAGCCCGAAGAGAAAACTCGCCGCAAGCGACAGCGCCAACGCGAAACCCAACACACGCCAGTCGACGGCGACGGCGTGCGGCAAAGGCAAGCTGGCCGGCAGGAGCGAGCCCAGGCCCGCCACACCCCAGTACGCCAGGAGGATTCCCGCGAGCCCGCCGGCAAGGCCAAGCATGGCGCTCTCGGTTAAGAGTTGACCAACGAGTTGGTCGCGCCCACCGCCCAGCGCAACGCGAATCCCCATCTCCCTGCCGCGGCCGCTCCCGCGCGCCAGCAGCAAGCTGGCAACGTTGACGCAAGCGATGAGCAGGAGCAGGCCTACGGCCGCCAGCAGCACCAGCAACGCGCGCCTCGCCTGCCGGCCCACGATCGCTTCCCGAAGCGGCTGGACCGAGACGATCCAGCCATGATTCGTCGCGGGATATCGCTGCGCCAGCCGCGCGGCGATTCCCGTCATCTCGGCTTGGGCTCGCGCGAGAGTAACCTCGGGCTTCAGCCGGCCGAATACCCCCAGGTAATGACCGCCACGTCTTGGCAGGAAAGCGCTGAAGAGGGGATCCTCGGCGATGGGGATCCAAACGTTCTCGTGGAAGTTGAAAAAGGGAGTGCGAAACCCTGCGGGCATCACGCCCACAACGGTGAAGGAGCGCTTGTCGAGCGCGACCGTCTCCCCAACGATCTTCGGATCGGCGCCAAAGCGGCTGCGCCACAAACTCGCGCTCACAACGGCAACGGGAGCGGCGCCGCGGCCCGCATCGGCGGCGGTGAGCGTGCGGCCGAGGAGAGGAGCCACGCCGACGAGCGGAAAGAAATCATCGGTGACGCTGACGGTGTAGACCTCGGTTGGCTGGCCGCGGCCGGTGAGCGTCACCTGATGGACCGCAATTCCCGCCAGGTAGCGGAAGGAGTGGCTGGCGGTGCGCCAGGACTCGAGGTCCTGATACGATGCGCCGTCGCTGGGGATTCCGCTCTGCGGCTCGGATTCGGGCAGGGCGACAAGCTGCGAAGGGTGGGGATAGGGCAGGGGTCGGAGGAGCACGGCATTGACCACGCTGAACATGGCCGCGCTCGAGCCGATGCCCAGCGCCAGGGTCAGAACCGCCACCGCGGCGAAGCCTGGCGCATGCCGCAACAGCCGCAAGCCGAACCGAACGTTCTGGTAAAAGGCTTCGAGGAGCCCAAGACCGCGCGCGTCACGACATTCTTCCTTCGCCTGCTCGAGCCCGCCGAGATCGATTCGGGCGCGCCGCCGCGCCTCTTCCGGCCCCAAGCCTGCGCGCAGATACTTCTCCGCCTGGCGATAGAGATGAAAGCGCAATTCGGCTTCGAGCTCCGCCTCGACGGCTTTGCGGCGGAAGAGCGCCCGCGAGCGCAGCCACCCATCGGCCCACACGGCTCCCTCCCCAATTGCTTCTACACGGGGAGTGTACCCCCGCCACTGTAGAAGCGCAAGGGGAAGCACGGAATGGGAGGAGGCCCGCGGGGGAGGGGAAGCCAGGCACGCATAGGAAACGGGCCGGTAGATGGCGCCGCCCCGTAGCACAGCCACTCCTGGCTGTGCGCTCTTTGCCTGCCAAGGAGTCCCGTGAGTTGTTTGGGTGCCTGCCTGATTCCTTTGGTCGGGGCCGTGTCCTTCCGACGTCCCGAAGCTTCGGGATCTGCCGCAAGGATGGGCCGCGCGCAGCCCGCACCATCCGCTGGCCCTCGCATCCAAGCACGAAGAGGGTTTAGCGCGCCTTATTCATGAAGAATGCCCTCAGCATCGCAAAATAAGCCGTCATTCTGAGCCCCGATGCTGTTCGTCGGGGCGAAGAATCCCGACCGACTGTCGAGTGCCCGGAATCCTGCGCGGAGTTTACCCTGAGTGAAACGAACGGGCTCAGGATGACAGTGTTTAAGCGCACCACCCTGCCTCGCGTTCTACTCCTCACGAATAAAGCGGGTTAACGGGGGATCAAGTCCGGGGCCGGAGCCCGCCAGCACGTCGCGTTTCGTGTGCTACACTGCCGCTCTTTGGTCCATGGCCGCCCAATGCTGGAACGCTTACAAAAGCTGATTGCCCGCGCCGGGGTGACTTCGCGCCGCCGCGCCGAGGAGATGATCGTTACGGGGCAAGTCGAGGTGAACGGTCAAGTCGTAACGAAGCTCGGCGCCAAGGCCGACCCGGAACGCGACGCGATCCGGGTGGGCGGCAGCCGGCTTCGCTTTCCCACGCGTGGGCTGCACGCCGTTCTGTACAAGCCGGATGCCTGTGTTTCGACCCTGCACGATCCCGCCGGCCGTAAGACCCTGCGCGACTGCCTGCATGGCGTCGCAGGGCGCGTGTTTCCCGTGGGCGGCCTGGAATACCACGCGACGGGGCTCGTATTGCTCACGAGCGACGGCGAATTTGCCGCGCGGCTGGCGCGGGCGCTCGAGCGCGGCCTTTCCCAGACTTACAGTGTGAAATTGGAGCGGCGACTCACGGGGGAAGAGTTGGCGGTGGTGGCCGGGCGCGTGGGACCGATCCGCAGCTCGCGCGAAGGAAGGCATCCGTGGTATGAAGTGCGGCTGGCTGGCGGAGGAAAAGAGCGTCTGCGCGGGATTTTACTGAAGATGGGGTTGCACGTGGAGAAGCTGAGGCGCGTGGCGATCGGACGAGTCGAGTTGGGGGAACTCGATCCGGGACGCTGGCGAGCTCTCTCGGAGGGTGAAATCCGCACCCTGGAAGCGGACATGAAGTATGCCGGCTCGCAAACCGGCCCTACGCGCGCCCGGAACGCGCGGCGGGGAAAGCCGCCACGGGTTTTCGGACGCAAACCGGCCGGGAGGGGAAAATCTCTGAGGGAGGGTAGGGAATGAACGTCGACGAAACGCCGTCGGCCGAACGGCGCGGGGTGCTGGACGCGGTCAGCGGGATGCTGACCGAGTGCCGCACGATCGCTGTGGTAGGGTTGTCTTCGAAGCCGCATCGGCCGAGTTGCGGCGTGGCCGAATACATGCAATCGGTCGGATACCGCATCATTCCGGTCAACCCGCAGGAAGAGGTCGTGCTGGGCGAAAGGGCCTATGCGCGGCTGGAAGACGTGCCGATTCCCGTGGACTTGGTAAACGTTTTCCGCCGGTCCCAATTCGTTCCCGAGATCGTCAATAGCGCCATCGCCATCGGCGCCCGCGGCGTTTGGATGCAAGAAGGCGTGGTGCACCACGAAGCGGCCGAGCGCGCGCGCCGCGCCGGCTTGTTCGTCGTCATGGACGCCTGCATCATGAAAGAGCACGTGAAGCATTTCCGCCACGTCGCCCTGCCCTAACCGCCGCCACCGCCGGCCGCAAGTGGGTGGCGCGGGCATTCCTGCCCGCGGTCTTTGCTTCCGGGCCGCAACCAAGTAGCCCAGGCTTCAGAGTCTGTGTGGCAACCCAGGTTTTATGGAAGGGCACGGCTTCAGCCGTGCCGAAAGTCCTTGCCCATCAACGCGGCTTTAGTTGCTGAGGGCTGCATCCGCCAGTTGCCACACAGACTCTAAAGCCTGCGCTACCGCGGTCGAGGCGGCGCGGCGCCGGAAATGAGCGTGACCTCGCTTCACGGAGCGCACGGGGGTAATCGCGCTCGTTCTCCGTGTCCTCCGCGGTTCGACTCCGTGCCCTCTGTGTGAAACTCTTTTCTTCCTCCCGCGTCGGGAAATTCGTGAACAAACTCGGCTAGAGCTGGCGGCGGCGCCAGCGCCGCGCGTAGACGAATGCGTTGGCCGCGAGGGCGACACCCGCGCCCCAAACCAGCAGCGCGGGCGGCACGTTGGGATACACCACGGCGTCCAGGTAGTGGAGGAGAAACGGCCCGTGGTAGGGCGTTCTTCCCGCCTGCACTTCAAACCAATTTTCCGCCAGGGTGAGCGGGCAAGGCCACGGCGCGACTTCGATCGTCACCCCATAAATCGCGCAGAGAACGTGCGCCCAGGTGAGCCATCGCCGCTTGCGCGTGAGAATCGCGCCGAAGATCACCCAGAGAATAAAAGCAAGGTGAGTCGCCAGCACGGCGACAGCGAGCGCCAAAGCGAATTCCGGCCAAGTGAAGATCACGGCGGCGAGGGGCTCCGTTCCCCATTCCTCCCGGACTCTTTGGATGTGCGCCGAGCCCTCCCCGGTCCCGTAGGGGCCGCAGCAAAGACACCTACCCTTGCCGAGAACGCAAGGGTGGGGCACCCGAAAAAGGCGCGGGAATCCTGGGTCAGCTCAAGGCCCAAATCCTGCGAGGCCTTTCGGGTGCCCCATCCTTCAGGTGCTTCTTGCCTGAAGGATGGGCCGGCGCGGCGACAACGCGATCCGCCACGGCCGGCGGTCGCCCGGTCCGTCTTACTCTCAGTGGAAAAGCGAGAGATTCACGGCATCCGCCATGGCTTTGTAGCCCGCGTCGCTGGGATGCAGATGGTCTCCGCTGTCGTAGGCGGGCAGGAAACGCAGGGGATGCCGGGGATCGCGGACTGCGGCGTCGAAATCAATCGCGCCATCGAACGCGCCGCTCGTGCGAGTCCAGCGATTGATGGCTTCGCGCCGGGCCTCGCCAACGGCGCTGAAATATTTCGCTCCTTTGTACGGGGTCAGCGTGCAGCCAAAGACTTTGATCCCATGCGCGTGCGCGCGATCGATCAGCTGGCGCAGCCCGGCGATCAATTCCCGCGCGGTCACCTCCTGCTGGCCGTGGCCGCCCGGTTCGTACGGAGCGCCGAGATCGTTGATGCCTTCGAGCACGAGCAGGTATTTCACTCCGTCGCGCGCCAGCACGTCGCGGTCGAAGCGCTCCAAGGCGCTGGGACCGGCCGCGTCGTGCAAAACGCGGTTGCCGGAAATGCCCGCGTTGATCACCGCCAATTGCGCGGTCGAGGGGTCGGTCAGCAGGCGCGCCTGCAAGAGGTTCGGCCAGCGGAGATTGGCGTTTGGAGTTGAGCCGTAACCGTCGGTGATCGAGTCGCCCAGCGCGACGATGGCGTGCGCGTCGGCGCCTTCCTCGACGTCAATGGCCGACAGCCAATCCCACGACGACGACTTCCACTTGTAAGGCAGCGTTTCGGCGGCGGTGAAGTTCCCCGCGCCGGATATATAGCCGGTTTGGAGCGCCAGCGGATGAACCGTGGCTGGACCCGTGGAGCCCGGAACGTAAAGGCTGATGGCCAAGTCGGCTTCCGTTGGAACTTCCAAGCTCACGGGGTCGCTCAATTCGAGCGCGCCCGGTGGAATGGTGACGGAAGGGAAGCCGTCGAACGACAAAGCGCGGTCGGAGGCCGGCACAATACCAGTGCCGTGTGAGCGTAGCGCGATGTGCGCCGCGCCAATCACCAAGGGCCGAATGCCGAAAGCATTGGAGAATTCGACGCGCAGCCGGCTCCCGCCCAGGCTGATATGGACGATCATTCGCAGGGTCTGGCTTCGGAACTCGTCTCTGGGGGAACCCGCCATGGGCGAAGCCATCCAGGTGGTGACCCAGTGCTCCTGCGCCGCGGGCGCGGCGGTAAGGATGCCGTTCGGCAGGATCGCGAGGGCGAGCGCGAGTGCGAGCCGCAAGCGAAAATAGCGAATGCAGGTTGCCATCAGTCTCCTCCGTTCCGCCCGCCCCGGCCCCTTGCAAAACAATGGATGCGTGCGGGCGGTCCCGATGATACTCTTCCTGCTCGAAAAGCGGTGCCCCGAGCCGCGGAAACATGCCGTCGACCACCCAAGCCAGCGCGCCCAGCGAACCTCCCCAACCTCGGATGCCAGCGCCGGGCCTCGCGGCAGCCGTCGCGCGCTATTTCGCCTTTGCCGAGCACGGCACCAGTTTCCGCAGAGAAGCGGTGGGCGGGGTGACGACGTTTCTTACGATGGCCTACATCGTCGCCGTGAATCCGGCGATTCTGCACGCCGCCGGAATGCCGCTCGGCCCGGCGATGACGGCAACGATCGTGACGGCGGTGTTTGGGACCACCGTCATGGCCCTCCACGCCAACCGCCCCTTTGCCATCGCTCCCTATATGGGTGAGAACGCCTTCATCGCCTTCACCGTGGTGCGACTACTCGGCTATCGGTGGCAGGAAGCCCTGGCGGCGGTGTTCCTGGGCGGAATCCTCTTCCTTCTGCTGACGATCTTCCGCCTGCGGGCGTGGCTGGTGCGCGCGGTGCCGGAGGGTCTGCGCTACAGTTTCGCGGCGGGCATCGGCCTCTTTCTGGCCTTTATTGGATTAAACGAGTGCGGCATCGTGGCGCCAGGCGGCGCCGGCGCTCCGGTGAAGGCGGGAGTCCTGACTTCGGGACCGGTGTTGCTGGCGATTGCGGGCGTGCTCTTGGTGGCGCTGCTCGTGATCCGCAAATTCCCCGGAGCGATCCTGGTGGGCATGCTCGCGACGACGGCCGTGGGCATGGCGGCGGGGCTCGTCCCGCGGCCGGGAAGCTGGGTGAGCCGGCCACCGAGCCTCGGCCCGTTGCTCTTCCAGCTCGACTTCCATCGCGCGCTGACCTGGGGCTTTTTCCCCGTCGTGCTCACGATTTTCGTGATGGCCTTCGTGGACACGATGGGCACGCTCGTCGGTGTTTCCGCGCGCGCGGGCCTGCTCGACGAACGGGGCGAGCTGCCGCAAATCGAGCGGCCCATGCTCGCCGACGCCCTCTCGACGGTGGTGGCGCCGCTGGTGGGCACAACCACTGCGGGCGCGTTCATCGAATCGGCCACGGGGATCGAAGCCGGGGGCCGCACCGGCTTCACCGCGCTCGTCACCGCCCTTTGTTTCCTCTTGACCCTTTTCTTCGCTCCGGCCGTCGCCGCCATTCCCCCGCAGGCCTACGGGCCAGCGCTGGTGGTGGTGGGGCTACTCATGCTCGAACCCATTCGGCGCGTGCGGTTGGAAGATTTGACGGAAGCGATTCCCGCGTTCGCCGTGGTCACCCTCATGAGCTTCACTTACAACGTGGGAATCGGAATCACGGCGGGTTTGGCGCTCTATCCTTTTTGCAAGCTGGTCGCCGGCAGGCGGCGCGAAGTCGCGCCGGGTTTGTGGGCGCTGGGACTGCTCTCGCTCCTGTTTTTCATTTTCTATCCGTATCGCTGAGCCGGTTCTGTCAGTACCGCCCGCGGTAGCCGGTGGCGCTATTCCGCGTGAGCCTCAGGTTGACATGTTGGCTTCCGGCGCCATCCCGTTAGGGCACCGGAAACAGCTTTAGGATCTGCTCGCCCGGCACGGTGAGGCCGACCCACTGGCCATCGGGAGAGACGTGGAAATCATGGTAGATCTCTCCGTGAAACGCGTCGCGGAACTCGCCGCTGGGCAGGTCGACCCAAATCAGCTGATCGGTCTGATTGTTCGGCCCGCGCTTGAGCAGCAGATGACGGCCGTCGGCCGCCCATTCGTATCGGCCGAGGGGCAATTTGATGCTGAGCGGTTTGGAGGAATCGGCCACGGATCGGATTGTCACCGTGTCTCCGTCGCTGAAGTAAGCGATCTGGTCGCCGGAAGGGGACACGGTGAGATGGCCCGTGAAGCGGGGAATCGTGGCGAGAACGCGCTCGGTCTGGTGAACGAGGTCGATCCAGACGAGGCGGATCGGTCCGCTAAGGTCCTTATCGCGCTCGATGGCCGCGGCGGCGCCGCGGGCGGGATCCCAGGCGACGGCGGCGTACGCGCGATCGGGGAGGATGGGGCCGCCCGCTCCCGAAACGGGGCGAAGGAAGTGGAGCGAATAGAGAAGCCCGCCTGCAGCCCGGGTAAGGTAGACGACGGTCTGGCCGTCGCCGAGCCAGGCGGCGTTCTGCGCGTGGGGAATGGCGCTATTCGAGGGATGCGTTCCTTCGATATCGATTTCCTTGCCATCGCCGTTCGCGAGGTCGGTCATCTCGCCAGAATTCACGTGCCCGGGACCTTTGCCGTGCGGGGCGAGGGTCTCCGTGGCCATCTCCAAGGTCATGTGTTGGTCGTCGGGCGCGATGCGGATCGCCTGGATCTGAAAGCCGACGAGCGCGTGACCTACAACCAGCTTCTTGCCATCGAAGAGCCGGCGCTTGTGTCCGTCCAGGGTGACTTGCCAGAGGCTGTCGTGCTCGACCCGCCTGCTCTTCCGCTGTCCGGGCAGCCGCTGGGAGGATGTCCGCCGTACCGCGTAGACGATCCGATGGCCGCTTGGGGAGAAAGCGAACGCAATGCAATCGTCGTCAACGGTGAGTTTGGCCTGTTGGGCCCGCGCCGGCGCCGCGGCCACCACCAGGGCGCAGACCAGGAGCGCGGCCGCCGCGCCCCGACGGGCGGGGCATCCACCTCTCGCGCCTGGGAGCCGCGCTAGGAGTCTTTGGTAGCACAGCCATTCCTGGCTGTGCGTTTTTAACCACGCCCACACCGCACCCCGCACAGGCAAGAATGCCTGTGCCACTTTTCCGGAGAGCCAGTTCCGACCCTGGCTCCCGGGGCCGTCGGCTCGCGAAAGCTCATGAGAGTCCCCGGGCACCCCGGGCGCCGTCCCGAAGCTTCGAGATGCGCCTGCGAGCCGGTGAGCTGCTCCCGGTCGGAATGACAATGGTGCACGGGCCGTCATGACTTGGACTCGTCTCTCTGGCGCGCTTTGCGCCGGAGCCATTCTTCTACTTTCTTGCGGAGTTGGGCTTCGAAACCTTCGGCAGTCGGCTGGTAGTAGCGGCGATCGAGCAGCGAATCGGGCAGGCAAGGCATGTTGGTGGTTTTCTCCTCGAAATCGTGGGCGTATTGGTATCCGCGCCCGTAGCCCACTTCGCCCATCAGCGGGGTTACGGCGTTGCGGAGGTGTAGGGGGACGGGATCGAGTTCGCCCTCACGGAGGTCTTTCTGCACGGCGCCAAAGGCGGTGTAGAGCGCGTTGGACTTCGGTGCGAGCGCCAAATAGACGGCGGCTTCCGCCAAGGCCAGATCGCCTTCAGGCCTGCCGATAAAATCGGCGGCTTGCATCGCCGCGATGGCCAGGCGCAGCGCTCCGGGATCGGCCAAGCCGATGTCTTCGCTGGCCATGCGCACGAGCCGGCGCGCGAGGTACAGCGGGTCTTCGCCCGACGCGAGCATGCGTCCCAGCCAATAGAGCGCGGCGTCGGGATCGGAGTTGCGCACCGATTTGTGGAGCGCGGAGATGAGGTTGAAATGTTCCTCTCCGGCCTTGTCGTAGGGCAGGAGCTTGCGCTGCAAAACGTCCTCGACGAGCTGCCGGGTGAGAACGCGCCGGCCCCCGCCATCCGGTGCCGCGCCGAGCACGGCGGCTTCGAGCGTGTTGTAAGCCGCGCGGGCGTCGCCGTGGGCGTGGCGGGCGATGAGCTCGAGGAGGTCGTCCTCGGCGACGATCTCGCCAAACGTGACGCGGTCGCCCAGGCCGCGTTCGGCGTCATCGAGCGCCCGGCGGAGCAAGACGATCAGTTGGTCGAGAGCGAGCGCTTCGAGAACGTAAACCTTGGTGCGGGAGAGCAGCGGCCCAATGACCTCGAAAGAGGGATTCTCGGTGGTGGCGCCGACGAGCACGATACTCCCGCGCTCCACCCAGGGGAGGAACGCGTCTTGCTGGGCCTTGTTGAACCGGTGCACCTCGTCGACGAACACCATGGTGCGCCGGCCCAGCTCCCGCGACCGCTCCGCGCGCTCCATCACCCGGCGAATCTCGCCAATGCCCGAAAGCACCGCGCTGAAGGGAACGAACTCGGATTTCGTCATCCGGGCGATGATGCGGGCGAGCGTCGTCTTGCCGCACCCGGGTGGTCCCCACAGAATCATCGATCCCAGTTCGTCCCGCTCGATCTGCCGGCGCAGCGGCTTCGACGGACCGAGCAGGTGTTCCTGGCCGAGAAATTCATCGAGGGTGCGCGGGCGCATGCGGTCGGCGAGCGGGCCCGGCTCGCTTCGGCTCCGTACGGCGTCGGGGAACAGGTTCATGATTGGTTCGGCCGATTCCGCCATGAAGAAGACCGCTGTCGCCCGGCTTCGTAGAGAACGACGGAGGCGGCCACCGCGGCGTTGAGCGACTGGACCGTAGGCGAATGCTGGATGCGAATGGCGAGGTCGGCGGAGCCGAGCACCTCGGGAGGCAGCCCGCGCGCCTCGCTGCCGATCAGCACGGCTGCCGGGCCGCGCAGATCCACGCTTTCCAGCGAAACCGTCGGCACGCCCGGCACTCCGCCCGATGTGGTGGTGGCCACAAGTTTCAGGCCGGCGACGCGTAGCTGAGCGAGCAGCACGGGCACCTGCGCTCGCACGAGGGTTGGCAGGCGAAACACGGACCCGGCCGACGCTCGCACGGCTTTCGGGCCGTAAGGGCTGGCGCTGGGCGGAACGGTAACGATACCAGTGGCGCCGAAGGCGTCCGCGGACCGCACGATGGCTCCGACGTTTCCCGGATCCTGAACGCCGAAGAGCACCGGAACGAGCGGAACCCCGCGTACCAGGTCGTCGAAACTGTGCTCGGGCAGGCGAACGAGCGCGGCAATTCCTTGCGGAGCTTCGGTGGCGGCAAGCGAGGCGAACAGGCGGTCGGTGGTGCGTAAGAGGGGCGGCCCCGCTGCGCGTGGCTCCGCAAGGCCGAGTGGCGCGAGGTGCTTTTCCCCCGCGGGGCACACGAGAATCGCCAGGGTATCGACACCCGAACCGAGGGCTTCTTCGAGCAGCCGCGGGCCCTCGATTCCCACCGCGTTGGCTTCGTCCGGCTCGCCGGCGAGCGCGGCGCGAAACCGCTTCAGCCAGCGATTTTCCTTGCTGGTGATAGCGTGCGAGGCGGGGAGGGAAGGGTCTCGGTCCCGCGCGGCGGAGTCGGCGAAACGAGCGCGATAGGCGCGCATGCAAGAAGCGTAACAAAGCCCCGGAAGGCAGTAAAGAAGCCCCCGGTTGCGTAGTGGCCCCCAAGTGGCGCGGACACTCCTGTCCGCGCGTTGTTGGAACAACGATCCCCTCGACTTTCCCTCCCGGGCGCTATTTCCGCGACACGATGACGTGCTGCGGAGCGGGAGGCAGGGCGTGAATCTCGGCCGATTGGAAGCCGGCGCTCCTGAATAGCCGCTCGTATTCGCGAAACGTGTAGGCGTCGCCCGAGGGCGTGGTGCCCAGCATGATCATGCCGAACAGCCCGGCGAAGCGCGGCGAGATGCGGTCGTCGTTGGGCACGAACTCGAGCGCAACCGCGCGGCCGCCATCGGCCAAAGCGGCGTGCACTTTCCGGAGAAATGGCACGATGGTCGCGGGATCGAAATGGTGGAGGAAATTGGTAAGCAGAACCACGTCGTAACCTTCGCCGAAGGGGACCTCGAAGGCGCTGCCCGGCAGCAGGTGGAAGCGGCCGTCCATCCCCGCTCTCTGCGCGTTCTCCCGAGCCACTTCCAGCACCGCCGGCCAATCCACAGCGAAAACTTCGGCCTGGGGATTGCGTCGGGCGATGGCCAGGCCGTAGAGGCCGTGCCCGGCGGCGATGTCGAGCACTTTCCACTTCTTGCCCTCGCCGTCTCCCACAAGCGCAGCCAGCTTTTCCGCGGGAGCGGCTACCATCGGCGCCATCGATCGCGCGAATTCGACCCAGACCGGGTTCTCGGGCGCCATCGACCCGCCAGGCTGATACACAGCTCCGCCCTGCCGCACTGCCGCCGTGAGATCGCGGAAGGCGTCGAGCATTTGCGCAGAGGCGACGAAGCGTGAAATGGTTCCGAGATAGGCGGGAGAGTGGCGGTCGAGGAAGGTCGCCGTAGTGGGAGTGAGTCCGTAGCGGCCGTCGTCCTTGGTGAGGAAGCCGTGAATCACCAGGTAGTCGCAAAGGATGCGAACTCCGCGTTCGGCCGCCTGGCAGTGCGCGGCAAGAGTTTCGGGCGAGGTTTTGCCCTCGCCAATGCCGGTGAAGAGGTCGATTTCGATAGCCGCCTTCATCGCGGCGGTAAGCTGAAAAGCGTTCAGAGCCTCGAAAATGGGCTCGGGAGTGACAGCGGGACCCGGGAAGCTGGGCAAACCTCACCTCACAAGGAGCGAAATTATCCGCCGGGCGGATTGTAGGCATTCTAGCGGCGCGCCAAGCCTGCCGGCAAATGCTGTGCGTTTTTCGCCGAGGCCGCCCCGGACCCGGCACAGGCAAGTCCCGATGGTTCGGGAGCCTGTGCTACTTTTCCCGATCGCGAGCTTCGAGCCCGCCGACTACCGGTTTGTACCGGTGTTGTTCCGGTTGCACCTCAGGAATGCCTGTGATAACGTGCCCCGAGCCAAAAGGCGCGCGAGCACACCTTGCCTGTTGAATTCCTAAAGATTTCTCGCGACCAACCCGATCCGGCCGTTCTCGAATATGCTGCCAGCTTGCTGCGCCGAGGCGAGGTAGTCGGCATCCCTACCGACACGTTGTACGGCCTGGCTGCCGACCCTTTCAACCTCGCTGCGGTCGAACGCGTGTTCCGGATCAAAGGCCGCGCGGAAACAAAAGCCCTGCCCATTTTGATTGATGGGTTCGAGCGCGTGCCGCTACTCGCCCGGGAAACACCCGACGCCTTTCATCGCTTGGCCAAAGCCTTCTGGCCGGGCGCGCTCACCCTGCTGGTGGATGCCGCCGACCGCATCCCCTTCAAAGTCACGGGGAACACGGGCCGGATCGCCCTCCGCTGGCCCAAGTGCGCCGCGGTCACCGAACTGATCGCGCGCGTGGGCGCTCCGGTGACGGGAACCAGCGCCAACCTCTCCGGCTTTCCCGGCTGCTCCAGCGCCGCGCAAGTGGCGAAGCAGTTGGGCGAACGCCTGCCGCTCATCCTCGATGGCGGCGAGAGCGGCCGTGCCCTCCCCTCGACCATCGTCGACGTCCGCAACGACGTATGGCAGATCGTACGGGAAGGCGCGATTCCCGAAGCTGAAATCCTCCGCGCCTTGGCCTAGCGAAGCCGCTCTCGCGATCGCACCGAAGATTGCCACGGAGGGCCACCGAGGCCCACCGGGGGATATGCGGCGAACTCTCTCCCTACTCCGTGGAACTCCGTGCCCTCCGTGGTGCAGGTTCCCACGCTGCCTCCCTCGCCTCTATTTCAAGCCGACGGAGTCGAGGAAGCTGAAGTCGCCCGCGGGACCGAGGTGAACGTTTTCCATGCGGCGGCGATAGACGGCGACGTTGTCGAGGTACCAGAGCGTGAGATAGGGCTGGTCTCGTGCCACGATCTGCTGGACCTGGAAGTAGAGTTGTTTCCGTTTCAGCGCGTCCGGCTCGACTCGCGCCTGCTCCAGCAGGCGATCGAGCGCCGGATTTTCGTACCGCCCGCGGTTGGCGCCGGCCGGAGGAATTTCCTGGGAGTCGAAGACGTAGTAGAAAATGTCCGGATCGTCGTTCGCCCCAATCCACCGAAGCGTATAGATCTGGAAGCTGCCGCCGGTAATGTCGGCGTAGAACGTGCCGAATTCCAGGGATTCGAGCCGCAACGCCACGCCCACTTGCCGCCACTGCTGCTGGAGCACGGCCGCGATCAGGCGCGAGTGCTCGTCGGTGGAGGTCTTCAAGGTGAGGTGAAAGCGTATGCCGTCGGGCCGGCGAGGGAAGCCGGCCTCGTCGAGCAAGCGATTGGCGCGCGCCGGATCGAAGTCGTAGCGCGGGAGATGGGGATCGTAGGCCGAAAGGAAGGGGGGAAGCAGGCTGTAAGCGATGCGGGCCTGACCGCGCTCGAGGTAGCGGATGATCTCCGGGCGGTTGGTGGCGTAGGCCAGCGCCTGCCGCACGCGGCGGTGGCGCAGAAGGGGATCCGTGCAGTTGAAGGCGAGGTATTGGAGGTCGGTGCCCGGCTCGTCGTCCACGCGAATGGCGGGGAACTTGGCGAGGGCGTCCACCATGTCGGGCGTGAGCGAATTGAGCGCGATATCCGCGCTGCCTTTGCGCAACTCGAGCGCGCGCGTCGTGGCGTCGGGCACGATCCGAAAGATGATTCGGTCGATCTTGGGCCGGCGGCCGAAATAGAGCGGATTCCGCGCGAGCTCGACTTCCTCTCCGCTCGTTTCGCGAACGAAGCGGAACGGGCCCGTGCCGACCGGATCGGTAGCGGGATCATCGGGGCCGGCGGGCGTGGCGGAACGCGGAACGATGCCAATCGCCGGACTCACCAAATCCCACAGAAACGACGCGTAAGGCCGCCGGAGGTGGAAGACGACCGTGAGCGGGTCGGGAGTATCGATCGACCGCACGATTTCGAAGGAGCCGCGCTTGGGCGTTTGTATCGCTCCGGAAAGAATCGATTCGAAGGTGTACCGAACGTCGGCGGAGGTGCATGGCTGGCCGTTTTGGAAGCGCACTCCGGGCCGAAGGTGGAAAAGGTAGGTGACGGGATCGGGCGTCTGCCAACTCTCAGCGAGGTCGGGCACCACATTCATCTCTGCGTCGCGGCGAACCAGACTGTCGAAAATCAATCCATCGAGATACTGCGACTGGGCGTCGGTGCCCACGCGCGGATCGAGGTTGACGGGATTGCTCTCGATCAGAAAAACGACGCGGCCTGGCTGGCTTCGGGTTCCCGCCGTGCCGCAACCGGCCAATCCGGCCGCAGCCAAAAGCAGCAGCGCCAAAAGGGGACGATAGCCGCGAGCACAAGTAGCACAGCCATTCCTGGCTGTGCGCTTTTCTCCCCGCCTCAGCTCAAAGGTGCGCACACGCAGCAGCGCCTGTGCTACGGGTGCCGGCGACCCGCCCCATCGGAAAGAAAACGCGAACCGCGAAAGCTTGAGCCTGCAGTCCTCAATCCGACGTGCGAAGTGCGAGCTAGTGGTTGCCACGGCAGGGATATACCACTTTCCCGAGGATGGCGGGGACGCGGGCGCCGGTAGCTTGGGGAACGTTTGCGGGCCGGCGGTGCCACGTCTGGTAGGCCAGCACGGCGAAAGCGAATGCCTCCTTGGCGTCCCCGGGAACGCCAAATTCCTCCGCTCGGCGCAAACGAACGCGGCCGAGTCCCGCCTCGAGTTGGGCCAGAATCAGCGGATTCGATGCCCCGCCACCGGAGACGATCAGGTCGTCAACCCGCGCGCGCGGAAAGACGAAGCGGTGCAGGGCATCCACGATGGAAAGTGGAGTCAAGAGCGTGGCCGTGGCCAGCACGTCTTCGGCTCGCGCACCGCTTGCCATGCGCAGCAGCCGCGCGACGTAGGCCCGGCCGTACTCTTCGCGTCCGGCGGTCTTCGGTGGCTGCCGGCGGAAATACGCTTCAGCGAGCAATCGGCTGAGGACGGAGCGCAGTGGCCGGCCGCGCGCCGCGAGGCGGGCGCCAACGTCGAAAGCTCGGCGGCCGCCGCTGTAGCGGGAAGCGAGTGCGTCGATGAGCATATTGCCCGGACCGGTGTCAAAGGCGAAAACGTCGCGTTCCCTGGCGCCCGCCGGGATAACGGTGAGATTGGCGATACCGCCGATATTCAGGGCCACGCGCCCGCGCTCGGCGTGGCGATAGAGCAGGAAATCGACAAAGGGAACGAGCGGGGCACCTTGCCCCCCGCAAGCCACATCCGCCGGCCGAAAATCGGCGACCGTAGGGACGCCGGTGCGCGCGGCGATTACCGCCGGCTCGCCGATCTGAAGCGTGGCGGCAATGGGTCTGCCGAGAAAACGCGCCGGGCGGCCCTGGTGATGGATCGTCTGGCCGTGGGAGCCGATAAGGCCGATCTTGGCGAGCGGTACCCGGAAGCGCCGGCAGGCGGCAAGCGCGGCTTCGGCAAACAATTCGCCTAGAAGGAAATTCAAGCGGCTGATCTCGCTGGCTGGCGCAGGGCGGCCCTCGCCCGCGCGCAGAATGGCTCGGCGCACCGGCGGAGGGAAGGGAAGTGTGAGGAAATTCTCGATGCGAGCGCGCAGGCGCGGTGGGGCGCCATCGATTTGCGCGAGCGCGACGTCGATCCCGTCGGCGGAGGTGCCAGAGAGCAATCCCAGAACGCGCATCACGGATCCTCGCCTGCTGGGAGCCCCAGGCGCCGTGGTCGCGCCTGGGGCTCCCCCTGATGCCACCCCACAGCGTTGTCATTCCGAGCCGCGTATCTTGCCGCGAAGAATCTGCTGTTCCCCTCCGCGGCGGCCTGGCGCCTGCTCGTCAGCCTCTGGCTGGACTGGAATAGCGGATACGTCCCAGCACCCCAACCGTCCCTGTATTGAGCGAGCCTCATCAAGAAAGCTGTTTCTTCAGTTCGGCGAGCAGGCTGAGCGCCTCGATCGGACGCAGGGTATCGGGATCGATGGAACGAAGGGTATCGACGATCTCGCGGTCGAGCGGAGTGAAAATCGCCGGCTGCTCCGCGCCGGTTGGAGAGAGCTTCGCGCTGAGCTGCCGCTCGCTCCGCTCGTGCCGGACGAGGATCTCCCTCGCACGCTCGACCACGCGCGCGGGCAGGCCCGCCAGCCGAGCCACCTCGATCCCGTAGCTGCGGTCGGCGGCGCCCGGCTCGACCCGGTGGAGGAAAACGATCTCCTGCCCGGCTTCGCGCACCGCGACGTGGAGATTCTCGACGCCGGCGAGGCGGCCGGCAAGCTCGGTGAGTTCGTGATAGTGCGTGGCGAAGAGCGTGCGGGGACGGGGATCGGCTTCGAGCGCTTCGATCACCGCCCACGCGATGGCCAGGCCGTCGTAGGTAGAGGTGCCGCGACCCACTTCGTCGAGCAGAACGAGGCTGGCGGAGGTGGCGCCGTTCAGAATCGCGGCCACTTCGCTCATCTCGACCAGGAAAGTGGACCGGCCGCGCGCGAGATTGTCGGAAGCGCCAATGCGCGTGAAGATGCGGTCGGTCACCGGGAGCTGGGCGCGCGCCGCCGGCACGTAGGATCCCATCTGCGCCATGAGGACGATGAGCGCGGCTTGGCGAAGGTAGGTCGATTTCCCGCCCATGTTGGGTCCGGTGATCACCAGAATGGTCCGGGAAGACGAATCGAGATAGACGTCGTTGGGAACGAAGCGCTCGCCCCGGCGCTCGAGCAGCCGCTCGAGCACGGGATGGCGGCCGCCGACGATGCAGAGTTCCTCGCCCTGGTGAAATTCAGGCCGCGTGTAATGGCGCTCGACGGCGAGGTGAGCGAAGGCGGCGAGCACGTCGAGCCGCGCGACGGAGGAGGCGGTCGCCCGCAGCCGCTGGGCCTGGCTCGCGACCCAGCCGCGCAGCTCGGTGAACAGCCGGCGCTCGATCTCGAGGATGCGGGAATCGGCATCGAGCACCTTCCGCTCGTGCTCTTTCAGCTCGCCGGAGATGAACCGCTCGGCGCCCACCAGCGTCTGCTTGCGCTCGTAATCGGCCGGCACCAGGTGGAGGTTGGGTTTCGAGACTTCGATCGAGTAGCCGAAGACCTGATTGAAGCGGATTTTGAGCGAGCCGATGCCGGTCCGCTTCCTTTCCCGCTCTTCCATCTGCGCGATGGTTTGCTTCACGGTCCGGCTGCTGTCGCGTAGATCGTCAAGCTCGGCGTCGTAGCCGCGGCGGATGATCCCCGGCTCGGAGGGTTGTGCGGGCGGCTCGTCCGCGATGGCTCGCTCGAGCCGCTCGCGCACATCGCTGAGGTCGTCGAGCTGGTCGCGCAAGGCGCACAGGCGGGCGCTCTGGCAGCGGGCCAGGAATCCCCGAACCAGCGGCAATCGCGCCAGCGAGACGCGGAGCGCGACAAGGTCGCGCGGCGTCGCCACTCCCAAAGTGACGCGGCTGGTCAGCCGCTCGAGATCCAGAATGCCGCCCAGGTCCTTCCGCAACTCCCCACGTAATACCGTCGACGCCGCCAACTCGGCCACCGCGTCGAGCCGGGCGACGATCTCCTCGCGGTCGATCGCGGGGCGCAGGATCCACGAGCGCAGCAGCCGCGCCCCCATACCTGTCGCGGTCGCGTCGAGAGTGTCGAGCAGGGTGGCCTCGCGCGTTCCCGGCGCCAGGGGAGCCACCAGCTCGAGATTTCGCACCGTGGCGTCGTCGAGAACCAGCGCGTCGCGATCGTAGTAGAAGCGGATGCGGTCGAGATGGGCGAGTTGGCCGCCGCCTACCGCCGAGGTTTCCCTCAGGTAGTGGACGATGGCGCCGGCGGCGGCTGTGGCCGCCGAATGGCCCTCCAGCCCGAAACCCTCCAGCGTGGCTACGGCATACTGTTCGCCCAGCAGGCGCGCGCCGTAATCGGGCCGGAAGATCCAGTTCTCGATCCGGGTTTCCACGCCGGTGCGCGAGCTGGCTTCGCGGCCGGGCGAGAGTACCGCGGCGTCGCGCGGCAGCAGGATCTCGCGCGGATGCGCCAGTTCCAGCTCTTCGCCGAGACGCGCCTCGGCGCCGGAACCGGAAAATTCCGTGGCCGAGAATTCGCCGGTGGAAACGTCGGCGAGGGCGACGCCCCATACGCCCTCCTCGGCGTCGCGGACGACGGCGGCCAGGAAGTTGTT
>JAJYLB010000039.1 GCA_021788095.1 Acidobacteriota bacterium
ACAACAAACACTGTGTTGTGGTATCGTGACCCAAGCGAAAGCCTCCGATTGGTCTCAAAACCGCGTGAACAACGGCTTTGTACCATGAAAGAGGCTTTTCGTATTTTAAATTCGTGAATTATTCAGGTTAAGATCTTCAGTGCCCACAACGTGATACTTCCGCTTGAAGCGATTGATTACTTCCCAGTTATACTGCTGAACAAAGTCTCCAACAGCAGCGATAAATTCTCCCCTTCCGACCCGCAGCTTTTGCTTCCATTCCTGCGCGAGGCCGAAGCGCGTGCTGATCTCGACTGGCGCATTCTCTCCGACCGAGTAGATCGTGGCATTCCGAATCGCCTGCGCGACGCTCAGGAATCCTGGATTTGTAACGATTTCATTCATGGCATACCCCTTCGAGAGAAGAATCGTGAGCCTACTAGTGGAAAATGGGCGACTCCAATCTTGCTTGGCCCTTTTCTGCATCAGGTGCACAGCAAAGTCAGCGTGAAAGGACAACAGATCCCGCAGAATCCCCGTGCCTAACCACTTCCGAAACTGCTGGAGGGTAGAGCCTTCACCTGAATAACTCTCATTCAAGCTCCCGAGGCAGCCGGAGTCAGATCCCGAGCCGATGAATTCATCGATGATCTCCAGCATCTCTCCGGCCTCCTCGCGGGTGTGCATTGCAAACCAATCAGGAAGAGGGAGTACGCTATCGCCCATCAACGCAGCCGCCGTGCCTAGACTCTTGAAATAGGCCTGTCTCAACCCGGCAATCACGTCTCGTGGAGAGCGGCCTTTCAAGCGGATTGGCCCGTTTGCCAGCACGTCGGAGTGCCGGATTAACTGGGCCGCACATCGGAGTACGGCGTGAATGTCCAGCCTCACGCCCCCCCACAAGTTGAGGTTGCGGAGGTCGGTCGCGATTCGCGCCAAAGCGGTTGGCGATGCTTCGGCCGGTTCCAGAACAAACAACTTGAAGTCGTCCCCATTTCGATACGCGAGCATCGCGATGAAAACGCCCCGCAACTTGAGCCAATCCTCGAAAGGGTCCGTTAGCGCGGCATTGATCGCGCTTGCTCCGCGGGCAACTGCCTTTGGCGAGTGGACACCTTTTCCCGTAGTGGGGTTTAAGAACTGCGTGTTGCTCCACTTTGGGTCTGGCACAACTGGAGATCCATTCGCAACCAACCTCTGCTTCGTCCAGGCCAGGGCGCGGGAAGGATCCTGCGTTAGCCAGCGGTAGAGTTGACGATCCCCGTCCCAACCCCTTCGCATGGACGCCAGGATTGTCGCTAACGCCAGTTCGGGTTTGGGAGCCTCTGGAGCCCCGAGCCCCTGCTCCTGTAGCCTATCCTTGATACGGCGGCGAGCCTTGGCACTGGCTTTTGAGGCCTCGCGGGCGGCGTTTCGCTTCTCGACCTCCGAACGATAGTCGAGAGACGGGCCAGGAGGGGGCTTCCGTTCTTTTTTGGAATCCCATATGTAAGGGTAGCCCGGGTCAGGTGCGCTCCAGCCTTCCGGTTTCCACTCCTTGACCGAAATCTGAAACTCGTGGCCAAGGTCAACAACGAGAGGCGCTTCGCCACAGAGAGCTTGCGCGAGATCCGCCAACCCTATGGCTTGCAGAGTGTCTGCATAGGTACCGGTTTTCTTGGGAACGAACAAGATCATGATTGCTCCCGAAAACTTCCCTGATCGGAGAGCCTTAGTACTCTGACCAGGCCTGCATACAGTGGCCAACAGGTGTCGTCATCCGAGAAGTGAAGCAAGTAATCATCGGCGAAGCGCTCCGTATCTATCCTCTGCGCCTTCGCCAGAACGCACAGCGGGCCCAGCGCGCCACCTGGAAGGCATCCCTCCAGGACTTCCGCCGCATCAACTATTAGCTCGTATTCGTCCAACCTGCTCGTATGTGCGCCGTGGTGGCGCGCAATGGCAGTGCAAATGGTCATGACAATCTCGGGCGAGTAATGGTTACTCAGATAGTCGAGCAGAGCGAACGCGCCACATGCGGCGTGAGCGGGGAAACGGGGCAGATGGGGGTCCCGACGGTCCAGATCTGGATCATACGTCGTGTGAGCCAGAGGTTCATCGACAGCCGTCTCGACGCCGACTTCGGAATCTCGATAACGCTGCCAGCGATGAGCCTCATCCTGCCAAGGAATTTGTAACTTGCCCGCATCGTGGATTGCGCAGACTAGGCCAACGAGCTCCGTAAAAGGCAGGGCCGGCCAAGCCCTGCCGAGTGCCCCCACCATGGCGGTGTGCTGGGCGACTACGCGCCCCGCCTGATCCACGATTCGGCGAGCATGAGCGACGAAAGGCTCCCTCTCGTAGGAAAAGCCCGGAAGCGGCGGCGGCTCGGTGTATCGCGGCGCGGCAACCACCTCCGACGCCTGTCCGAGCTCCAACCCGATGTCCTCGGAATATCTGGCGTGCGCCGGGTGAACCGCTACGAGCCAAGCCGCCTGCGCGGGGCCCGCGCACACCTTCCAGGTTATAACCAATCCGCCTGAGGGATCGGTCTGTGTGGCGTCGGCGTCAGGTACCTTTATGACCCACTCGGGGTCTTTGGCCGACGCCCATGCTTCCTGAAGCCTAAAGAGACTCGTACGGGGAACGCCTAGCAACTGGGGCCAGCGCCGACGGGCGAAAGACAACGACTCCGGTCGGTCCGTGAGAATGACGTTGACCGAACTGACATCTCGAATCAGGCGCGCGGAAAACAGGCGCCGGCAGGGCTTGGCGATCCATCGCGCCCACTTCGTCGATCGCTCGACTCGCGCGCTGTCGGTGGCAATGCCGGTATTGGCGTACATCTGCCGGTAGAGTTTGGAGATCAAGACGAAGGCCAGGCGCCCGCGTGTGGACTTCAGAAACCGAGACCGTTGCCAAATTGACCGGAGGCTGTAGAAACGGTCCCAAACGGCCTGCGTTCGCCGCCGAATTTCATCCGCAGACATCACCGGATGCGGGCAATACAGCTTTGGCCGAAGCTCCTGCGGGATGAGCCAGTGCCGGGTCAACGGGACACCGGCGATGCGTCGCGGATCGAGCTCCATCGACTTTTCCCATTTCGCGAAATCCACCGTTCCGGGGAAGGGCGTCAGCATCACGAACTGGGCGAAAGTGACTCCGGCGCGCCGCGCCACCGTCATCGTGGCGTCGAAGGTTTCCTGGCGGTCGCTGGGCAGGCCAAAAATGAAGGACCCCAGCACGTGCACGCCGTGCTGGCGAAACGCTTGCAATCGCTCGACCAGCCGTTCACCCGCGCAATTGAACTCCTTGTAGACGTCCTTCAGTCCCTCCGGCGTCACCGACTCTACTCCCACGAGCGCCCCGCGAATGTTGGCTCGGCACATCGCATCCAGATAATCGGGGTCCTCCGCGGCTTCCATGGTGATTTGCGTAAAGAACACCATGTCTCGCGGCAACAGGGCCAGCTGTTCCATCAATCGGAAACGCTCGGCGCGAATCGTCTGGAGTTCGCCGAGTCTCGGCCGGTTGCCCTGGCGTTCGGCCAGCTCCAGGTCCGTCAGCGTGACGGGATAGAAGTTGTCATCGGCCAGGGCGATGAATCGAAACCCCATTCGCCGTAGCTGGACGATTTCCTCGATCACCGCGTCGCTCGCGCGCTGGCGCGTCCGCTGCCCGTCCGTCCGCCATACCGAGCAAAAGGAGCAATGCTTCGGACACCCGCGCACCGTCTGCACCGATGCCCACATGTAACGGTCCCGAGGAACCAAGTCCCAGCGCGCCGGCAGGAAATGCGCAGCTTCCACGCGACCGCCGAAATACATGGGCTGGGGAGCGCCCTTCACGCAATCCGCCAGAGCCGCCGCCCACACGACGTCTCCATCGCCCTTGACCACAGCGTGCGCGCCGCCGAGCCGCGCCGCCTCTTCCGGGTACAACGTCGCGTGGATTCCCCCGAAAATCACATACGCGCCGCGCTCTCGCGCCATTCTGCCGACCTCGTAGCCCCGCAAGGCGCTCCCCGTATGGATGCCTACGCCCACCACGTCGCCCGCATGGATGCTCTCCGGGTTCACCGGGTCGAGTGTTTCATCCACAATAGATGGGTCACCGAAGGAAGCTGGGGTCGCCGCTGCAATCACATACAGCCAACGCGGCGTGATGACGGCCGTGCCAAAGGAAACATGACTTGGGTTTATAAGATGAATTTTCACAATTTCATCGTTCTTTTTCCGTAACCGCCGGCAGAAACTCGGCGCGTGACCGAACGAAACTGGGATTTCCGCAGCGCCGATGTCAGGCACGCCATTATACGCCCCTGCGGCTCGCCTCGAAGGGACGCGGACGAATCACCCGCCGGGACCGAACGATTTCGCAGCGAGGAGAACACCGAGACGGTTCGCGTAGCAGGAAAAGAGCGGGGAACAGGCGCGGGTGGGGGCCGGGCAACGGGAAGCCAAAGCGTGAATACTGGCTGGCCGTGGCGGAATCTAATCGAAAGTTGTAGGGAACGCGCATCCTGAGTTTTCCGGGAGGAGAATGGACATGAGAATTGGCATCATTGGCGCAGGAAATATCGGAGGAACCCTAACGCGGCGGTTGGCAAAGCTGGGGCACCAGGTCTCCGTCGCTAATTCGCGAGGACCTGAATCGCTTGCCGGGCTCGCTCGGGAGACCGGGGCCAAGGCAGTGACGGTTGCGGAGGCGGCGCGTGCCGGCGACGTGGTGATCGTCACCATCCCCCAGGGGAAAATCCCCGCCTTGCCGCAGAACATCTTCCAGGGCGTACCCGAGAGCGTCGTCGTCGTGGATACGGGCAACTACTACCCGCGCCACCGCGACGGCAGCATCGAGGAGATCGAAGCCGGGATGACGGAGAGCCGCTGGGTGGAGCGGCAGTTGGGCCGGCCGGTGGTGAAGGCGTTCAACAACATCTACGCGCAGCACCTGATGGATCACGGCAAGCCGGCAGGCGCGCCGGGACGCATCGCGTTGCCCGTGGCCGGCGACGATCCCCGCGCCAAGGCCATCGTCATCAAGCTGGTGGATGAGCTGGGCTTCGATGGCGTGGATGCCGGCGGCTTGGATGAGTCCTGGAGACAACAGCCCGCCACGCCCGTCTACGCAACGGATCTGGACGGCGAGGGCGTTCGCCGCGCGCTGGCGCAGGCCAGCCCCGAGCGAAAACCGGAATGGCGCGCCACCGCCAAGAGCCCGGGCAGCTTCGCGCAGCCGGCATGAAGAGGAACGCTCCGACGCCGGGGAGAAAGGCGCGGGCGCCTATGCGCCTTGGCGTGAAGCGGTTTTCCGTGATATGACGCATGGTGGAGGCGCCCGCAGATGACCGACCGAATCGAGAAACAGGTGGAACTCAACGCACCGCTCTCACGAGTTTGGCGCGCGCTTGCCGATCCTAACGAATTCGGCCAGTGGTTTCGCGTGAAGCTCGACGGCCCCTTCGTCGTGGGCCAGGTTTCCCGCGGCTTCATCACCTACCCGGGCTACGAGCATGTGCGCTGGGAGGCAACGATTGAAGCGATCGAGCCCGAGCGCCTTCTCCGCTTCCGCTGGCCGCATCCCAAGTCCCTGGACCAGCAGGATTACGCCGGAGAGCCCACCACGATTGTCGAGTTCCGCCTCGAACCGCTCTCGAACGGCACGCGGCTCCTGCTCACCGAATCCGGCTTCGACGCCCTTCCGAGCGATCGCCGCGCGGATGCGTTCCGCAGCAACGAGGGCGGCTGGACCGAGCAAATGAAGAATGTCGCGAACCATATCGCGGCAACTCCCTAACCCGCCACGGCCTTTGCTCGAGGCGATTTGGCCCTGTTGGCATCCCTCCCCTACGCCGCGCCACAAGCAAAGCCACAAAGCACCAGGCACGGGTCAGCGGTCACGAGCCATGAATCACGAGGGGTGGGGCGCGCGTTAGCGGGTAAGCCAGGAGCGGGCGCGGACCGTGAAGAAGGCGTAGGGGAAAATCCAGGAGAGCAGCAAGACGTCGAAATAGGAAAAGAGGATGCCGTAGAGGAAGTCGAGCGAACGCTCGCTGCGCAGGAAATAGAGCGAATAGAAGAACGAAACCACCGCGACAGCCAGGAAAAAGCGCACGAGCGTCAGCGGCTGTTCCCACACCACCAGGCCAAGCAGAACGAACGACGCGTAGCCGACCGGGAAGTGGAGATTGGTGACGAGGCGGTCCCAGAGCGCCAGCGCGGCGTAGAGCGGAGGGCGCTTCCACACGATCCTCAGGAACCGGATCTCTTCGCGCACGTAGCTCCGGTCCCAACGCAGAAACATCTTGCAGAGCTGCCAGTACGTCGTCGGAACCAGAGTCGATACCACCGCGGAGCGCTGGTAGACGGTGGAAAAGCCGCTATCGAGAACCCAGTTCGTCAGCGCGCGGTCTTCGCCGAAGGTGCATTGCGCTCCCAGAAACGTCTGGCGCATCCACTCGGGCAGCACCTGGCGAACCACGCTGGTGCGATAGGCGGTGAGCGCCCCGGGACAGCAATAGACCGTGCCGTAGGAGGACTCGACGGCGCGCAGCACGTCGAACGACAGAATGTAGCGGACGTGCAACATGCGCGGGATCAGGCCCGCGCGGCGGTTGTAGGCCGCCACTTTGCCCGCCACGGCGCCGACGACGGGGTCTCGAAACGGGCCGGTGATGGCCAGCAGGGCGTTTGGCGCGATGGCGCTGTCGGAATCCATGGTGACCACCACGTCTCCCCGCGCCGCTTCAAACCCGGCGGCGAGCGCGGCGCGCTTGCCCTGGTTCTTCGGGAAGCGCACGGCGCGGACCAGGTCGGGCCATTCCGCGGCGGCCTTCGCGATGTACGTCCACGTGTCGTCGCGGCTGCCGTCGTCCACCACATACACCTCGAGCCGATCGCGCGGATAATGCGCGTTCACCACGGATTCAATCGATTTCCGCACCATCGGGCCTTCGTTGTAGGCCGGAATGATCACCGTAAGCGAGGGAGCGGTGTCCATCTCGGCGGCGGGAAAGGGCCGATAGCGCATCCAGACCGCCGTCCGAAAAAGCAGGAGCAGAATGCCCATGCTCACCCAAAACATGCTGGGGCGAATCCAGAACCGAACCCAGTGGTGCGATTCGGCGGCTTTGGTGATGGGGGAAAGCAGGAGGCCGTTCAGGTTCGAATAGACCAGAACGCCGATGCCAAAGAGGACGCCTGCGTAGATCAGCCAGTACCAAGGGTTTCCGAGCGGCCTTTCCACCAGTGTGAAATCTTCGGCCGCAGGGGCCCTCGTTGGCGACAACTCCGTGCTGCTTGTGGACACGGGCATAGCGCCTACATCGGTGCGATGCGCAGGTGGCTGCGATGGTTTCACTGCCGCCGGGGAGCCAGGCAGGACCGGAGAGGCACAGGAAGCCTCGGATGGATCTTGATCAACTGCACCCCGGTTTAGGCGCAAGCGCGTTCCCTCATCCGGGCAGGGGCAGCGGCAAGACCCTGTCGTCGACCAAGGCCGCGGCGAAGATCAATGCCTGGCGAATATCTTCGTCCTCGAGTTCTGGGTATTCGCGCTTGAGTTCGGCCCGGTCTGGATAAGTGGCTAGGGCCTCAAGCACGCGGCGGACAGCAAGGCGGAGGTCGCGGATGCACGGCTCCCCGTTCATCCGAGCAGCATCAATTGTGATCCTGTCGAGTCGCTCCATCGCCGCTCCTCTTCCTCTCGCCGCTGCCCTAGGGAGGCAGCCCTTCCGGCGGCGCTACACTTTTCGCGCAAAGAATGATAATACCATGAGCTTTATCGTTCCCTCTGATGCCAAAGCAGCCGAGAAAGATCGATCTAGATCGGATTTGCGGAGTCGCGGCGGCAGAGACCGCGCGCGCACTCGCTCGTCAGGTTCGCCAGGCGCTCCGCTTGACGCGCACGGTGGAGTTGCGCCTCGATTGGCTGCGCAGCGACCGGGAGCGCAGCCGCTTCCTCACTTGGCTGGCGCGGCAGCGCCTGCGCGGCAACCTGATTGCCACCTGCCGGCGCCAGGTGGCGGGCGGGCGTTTCCACGGGAGCGTTGCAGCGGAGCGGCGGATTCTCGGCGCCGCCGTCGACGCGGGTTGCCGTTGGTACGACGTCGAAATCGAGAGTTTGGAGCGCAACCGGGATTTCTCCGCTATTCCCGGAGCCCAGGCGATCGTTTCCCTGCACCGGTTCGGGCGGCCGGTGCGCGATCCCGGAAGGCTGCTCCGGAAGTTGCAGCGGTATCCCGGAGCCCTGGGGAAGCTGGCGGTGGCTTGCGATGGATTGCGCGACGCCGTTCGTTTGATTCGCCTGGCGCGCCCGGCGCTCTCCGGACGAAGCCGCCCCGAGGGAATCATCACCGTACCCATGGGACCCGTGGCGCCGGCGATCCGGCTGTTGGCTCTCCGCGAAGGCAGCCCGCTCGTCTATGCGTCCGTGGACGAACCCGTGGCGCCGGGTCAGACCCGGCTCGAAACAACCGTGCGGGAATACCGCGCCGGTGAGATCGGTCCGGAAACCCGGGTTTACGGAATCATTGGAAACAAGGTGGGAAAGTCGATCTCGCCGGCGATGCACAACGCCGCGTTCGCGGCGAGGGGGCTGAACGCCGTCTTCCTTCCCTTCCTCGTTCCCGACCTGAGCGATTTTCTCGAGGTCGTCGCGCCGCTGGGCCTCGGGGGATTCAGCGTGACGATTCCGCACAAGCAGGCGATCGTCCCGCGGCTCGACGCGTGCGACCGGCTGGCGAAGAGATTGGCAGCGGTAAACACCGTGGTGGTACGGCGCGGGCGGCTTCACGGCTACAATACGGACTACGCCGGCGTGCTCGATGCCCTCCGGGGCAAGGTGCGACTGGAAGGCGCTCGGGTGCTGCTGGTAGGCGCGGGCGGGGCCGCGCGGGCGGCCGCTTTTGCTCTCGGCGATGCCGGCGCGCGCGTGAGCATTCTGGCGCGGCGGCCGGAACAGGCGCGGAAACTGGCCATGGCGAGCGGCAGCGTGACGGCGGCGCGGGAGGAAATTCGGCGCCAGTCGTTCGATCTCATCGTCAACGCCACGCCGGTGGGTATGGCGCCGGACCGCAGCGCGCCGCTCGCGCCCGGCGAATTGAACGCGCCGGCCGTCTTCGATATGGTGTACCGGCCGATCGCGACGCCCCTGCTCCGCATGGCGCGGGCGCGCGGCCTCCGGTGCATTTCGGGCGTGGACATGCTCGTGGCGCAAGGCGTGGCGCAATGGGAGTTGTGGACCGGCGAGAAGGCGCCCGCACGCCTGATGAAGCGCGCCGCGCTCCGAGCGCTCCGCCGGGACGCGGAGTAGCGACACGCCGGGAGGTGTCTTTCAAGGCTGTCCTCCCGAGCGCAGCGAAGGTTTCCGACCTCGGTTTGCGAGGAATGGACGGAATGCTTCGCTTCGCTCAGGATGGCTGCCGGGGAAGCGGCTTACGGATTTCGCTAACGCGATACTAGAGCGAGAATGCTGATACCGGACTACGAAAGCTTTCGGCGACTAGCTCGCGAGGGGAACCTGGTTCCCGTCTGCGAGGTCTTTCGGGCGGATCTGCTCACCCCCGTCGGCGCCTACCTGCGGCTGGCGCGGCGCTCCCGCTACGCCTGCCTGCTCGAGAGCATCGAAGGCGCGGAGAAGATCGCGCGCTACACGTTCCTCGGAGTCGATCCCTCGGCCACCTTCCGGTACAAGAACGGAGCGGCCACACTCGAAGAGGCCGGCCGAACGCGCCCAACAAGCGAGAACCCCGTCGAGTGGCTGCGAAGCCTACTGCGGCGTTACCGGCCGGTGCGGCTGGGGGAACTCCCGCCGTTGGTGGCCGTGGCCATCGGCTATTTCGGCTACGAGATGGTGCGGCTGGTTGAACGGATTCCAGCGGCGGCCGAAGACGATCTCGGCCTGGACGACGCCGTACTCATGCTCTATCGGGGATTGGTGGTTTTCGATCACGTCAAGCACCGGATCTGGGTGGTGCGAAACGTCTACACGGACGAGGGAGGAAGCCTGCGCGCGCTCTTCGACGCGGCGGTGAAGGAGGTGCGGGAGACGCGGAGGAAGCTCGAGGCGCCCCTGCGTGGAGCGGGATCGCCACCCGGCTTCGAGGCCTCGAGAGCCCCGCGCGCGAACGGGACGGGAGCCACCCGCCGCTTGGATCGCCGCTTCCCCGTCGACTTCGGCAACCTCCACCATGCCCCCGGCGCCGCGGACGGACGCGCCGGGGGCGTTCGAGGCAAACCGCCCCGCGTCTACTCGAACATGCCGAAGTCGGCGTTCCTGGCGGCGGTGGCGAAGGCCAAGCGCTACATCCGCGCGGGCGATGCGTTCCAGGTGGTGCCCAGTCAGCGCTTCGCCGCGCCCACGCCCGCCGATCCTTTCGATATCTATCGGGCGCTGCGCGTGGCGAATCCCTCACCCTATCTCTTCTTCCTGAAGCTGGGGGATACGGCCGTGGCGGGAAGCTCGCCCGAGATGCTGGTCAAGGTGCAAGGGCGCGACGCTTTCTACCGGCCCATCGCCGGCACGCGCTGGCGCGGCCGGGACGAAGCCGAAGACCAGCGCATGGCCGCCGAGATGCTGGCCGATCCCAAGGAGCGCGCCGAGCACATCATGCTGGTCGATCTCGGCCGAAACGACCTGGGCCGCGTCTCGGAATACGGCAGCGTCAAGGTGGAAGAGCTGATGTTCGTCGAGCGGTTTTCGCAGGTGATGCACATCGTCTCCCGACTCAAGGGACGCCTGCGAGCCGATGTCGATTGCCTGGATGCCCTGATGGCCTGCTTCCCCGCCGGCACGCTGACGGGAGCGCCGAAGGTGCGCGCCATGGAGATCATCCGCGAGCTGGAGCCGACGCGCCGCGGGGTCTACTCCGGCGCGGTGCTCTACCTCGATTTCTCCGGGAACTTGGATTCCTGCATCGCCATCCGCACCCTGGTTCTCCACGATCGCGTCGCCTATTTCCAGGCGGGATGCGGGGTGGTGGCCGACTCGGTTCCGCGGCTGGAGTACCTGGAGACGTTGAACAAGGCGCGGGCTTTGGTGGCGGCGCTGCGCATGGCGGAGCATCCTGGCGATTAGCCCCAGGCGCATCCCGAAGGTTCGGGACGGCGCCTGGGGCACCCACAAAAATTGGCTCCGCGGGTTTCTGACAAAGGGCGAATGACCGGGGAAAAATGATTCTGCTCATCGACAACTACGACTCCTTCACCTACAACCTCGCGCAATTCCTCGGACAATTGGGCGAAACGCTGGACGTGCGGCGAAACGACCGAATCACACTCGACGAAATCGCCGCGCTCGCTCCCGACCGCATCGTCATCTCCCCCGGACCCGGCATTCCCCGCCGCGCCGGCCTCACCATCCCCGCGATTCGCGCCTTTGCCGGCCGAATCCCCATTCTGGGCGTCTGCCTCGGACATCAGGCCATCGGCGAGGCGTTTGGCGGACGCGTCGTTCGCGCTCCGGAAATCATGCACGGGAAGACGAGCGCGATCCGCCACGACGGGAAAACCATTTTCCGCCGCCTGCCGCCCGGCTTCCTGGCCAC
Source organism: Acidobacteriota bacterium (assembly GCA_021788095.1). Classification (GTDB taxonomy): domain Bacteria; phylum Acidobacteriota; class Terriglobia; order Acidiferrales; family UBA7541; genus JAKASX01. Next base: position 11,504 of record JAJYLB010000039.1, read on the forward strand.
GCGCTACCATTCGCTCATCGTGGAGCGAAAAACGCTTCCGCGCGTGCTGGAAATTTCCGCCGAAACCGGCGACGGCATCATCATGGGCCTGCGCCACCGCAAATGGAAAGTGGAGGGCGTGCAGTTCCATCCCGAATCGGTGCTCACCGACGTCGGTCTTCAGCTCCTCCGCAATTTCCTCGCCCTTTAAGCAGGCGTGCCCGCGCGCATCGGGCCAAGGTCTGCGAGACCATGACTCACCGCGGAGACGCAGAGATCGCCGAGGCCGCAGACCGTCATCCCTCCGCGGCCTCTGCGCCTCTGCCGTGAGCCGTCCCCCCGTCACCGGCCACGAAGTGCGGGGCATCCGGTCATTGCACGCGCTGGTGACCGGCAGTATGATGCCAGCCACGGGGAATTTATTCCCTTCCAAGCGAGACCGAAGGGAGGCAGGCCATGACGAAAGGCAAGAAGCCGCTCCTGATTGCGGGAATCGTGGTTGCGGTCATCCTGTTGGCCTTGATCGTTACGCCATTCTTTATCCAGGCCGATACGTTTCGTCCGGAAATCGAGCAGGCGCTCGGCGGGATGCTGAACCGGCAAGTTACCATCGGGCATTTGAGCGTTTCTTTGTTCCGCGGCAGCTTGGTTGCCGATAAGATCGCCATCGGAGACGATCCGGCATACAGCCATCAGCCGTTTCTTACGGCCCAATCGCTTGCCATCGGCGTTGACGTCATGCCGCTGATTTTCTCCCGCGTGCTCAATGTCCATTCCCTGACCATCGACCACCCCAACGTCCAACTGCTTCGCGACGCGCATGGCAACTGGAATTTCGATTCGCTGGGCGGAAAAGCCGCCACCGATCCGCCGGCTCCGAAAAGCGCGGCAAGTCCGGCGATCCGGAGCATTTCGATCGCCCAATTCGCGGTGAATGACGCCGCCGTGGCCTTCGGCGATGCCGGCCAGCCCACCCGCCTCGCCTACCAGAACGCCAACCTCGCCGCGCGCAACGTCTCGGCCACCCGGGCGTTCCCGCTCACCTTCGACGCCCGCACGCCAGGCGGCGGCAAGCTGAATCTAAACGCGAACGTCGGCCCGCTCTCGGAAACGAATGCCAATCGCCTGCCTTTCCAAGGCGCGCTGAAAGTGCAGAACGTGCCCGCGCAAGACGTTCAGAATCTGCTCGCGGTGCTCGGCTACGCGTTGCCGCAGGGCTCGGCGCTCCAGGGCGGCACCATCCAGGCGAACCTCACCTTACACGGACCTTTTGAGCGCCTCGTGACTTCGGGACCGGTAAAGCTGACGAACGTTCGCCTCCAGGGTTACAGCCTGCTCGGGGAGTTGTCGCGGGCGCTGGGCACCGTCGGCGGAAACTCAGGCGGCGACACGCTCATCGAGATCGCCAGTTCCGACCTTCGCTATGCTCCGGAGGGTTTGCAAGCGGTCCACCTCGACATCGTGATCCCGGCGCTGGGAATCCTCACCGGCTCGGGCACGGTTTCCGCGGATAACCAAGTGAATTTCCAGATGGTGGCGAAGCTGGCGGGTTCGAGCCCGCTCGCTCAGCTGGTCAATCTGTCCATGCTTGGCCAGCAGACGGGCGGCGGACTTCCCTTCCACATTCGCGGCACCACCTCCCATCCCGACATCGTCCCGGATGTACACGGCATCGTCAATTCCGCGCTGGGAGGCCTCGTGAAATCGCGCGTGCTCGGCCAGCCAACGCAAAAGAGCGGCGGCGTCGGGGGGGGAATCCTGGGCGGCTTGTTCGGAAAGAAAACCAAGCATCGGTAGAGGAAAGGGACGCCCGCAAGAACCGATGCGGGTCGCACAAACTACAAAACCCTGGGGGTAGTTTGGGCGCCACGCTCTTCCGGCGTCTTGCGCGGGAAGGGTGGGCTGGCGGCAACTTTCACCCCGCGCTCACGCCCTGGCGAGCGCGAGGAAGCGGGCGAGGGCTTCGAGTTTGGCGGCGGCGGCGCCCGAATCAATCGACTGCGCCGCAAGCGCCGCTCCCGCGCACCAATCCGGAACGCGGCCGGCGGCTACGAGCGCGGCCGCCGCGTTGATCAGGACGGCGTCGCGAACCGGGCCCGGCTCGCCGCCTAGCACGGAGCGGAGGATGGCCGCGTTGCGGGCGGGGTCGCCTCCCCCGAGCGCCGAAAGGGGCGCGCGAGCCACGCCAAAATCTTCGGGAACGATTTTCCCGGTGCGCACCGACCCACCGGAAAGCTCGGCCACGAAGGTGGGCCCGGAAACGGTGATCTCGTCCAGCCCATCGCTCCCGTGCACCACAAAGGCCCGGGAAACCCCCAGCGCGCCGAGCGCCTGGGCCATTCGCTCGGCAAACTCCGCCGCGAACACTCCCACGACCTGCGCCGTCGCTCCCGCGGGATTCGTGAGCGGACCCAGCAGATTGAAGACGGTGCGCAGCCTCAGTTCTCGCCGCGCGCGCATCGCATGTCTCATCGCCGGATGGACGGCCGGAGCGAACAGAAAACCGATGCCAACTTCCTCGATGGCGCGGCCGGCGAGCGCGAGTTCGTGTTCGGGATCGATACCGAGCGCCTCGAGAACGTCCGCGGAGCCGCAGGAAGAGCTGATCGAGCGGTTGCCGTGCTTGGCCACGCGGATTCCCGCTCCTGACACCACGAAGGCGGCTGCCGTCGAGATATTGAACGTGCCCAACCCATCGCCGCCGGTTCCGCACGTGTCCACGACGACGCCCGGAGCGGGGAGATGGCCGGCGGGATAGAGCGGCCGCGCGTGCCGGCGCATGGCGCGGGCGAAGCCCACGAGCTCCTCCACCGTCTCTCCGTTGCGACGCAGAGCCATCAGCAGGCCGCCGATTTGGGCGTCGGTGGCCCCGCCCGAGAGGATCTGTTCCATCGCCGCCTCGGCCTGCGCCGAATCCAAATGGCCGCCGGCAGCGAGCGCCTCGAGTGCGTCCCGGATCATGAGGATGTTCGTTCCTTGCCCATCCGCGCCAGGAACGGTTACACTGGCGCCGTTCACGCAAAATGATTTCGTGATTGTAGCATCGGCCAAGCCGGCATGAAGATCCACGAATACCAAGCCAAACAAATCCTCTCCCGCCACGCCGTCGCGATTCCCCGAGGACAACTGGCCACCACTCCCGAACAGGCGCGCGCGATCGCCGAACGGCTGGGCAGCGGAACCGTGGTCGTCAAAGCGCAGATTCACGCCGGGGGCCGCGGCAAGGCGGGCGGAGTGAAGCGCGCGCGGTCGCCCGAAGACGCCGAGCGCGCGGCCAACGCCATACTCGGCAAGAGGTTGGTGACGCCGCAAACCGGCGCCGAAGGCCGCCTCGTGCGCAAGGTGCTGGTCGAGGAGGGGCTGGACATTCGCCGGGAGTTATACCTGGGGTTGCTGGTGGATCGCGCGGCGGCGGCTCCGGTCCTGATGGCCAGCGCGGCGGGCGGAATGGAGATCGAGGAGGTGGCGAAGGAAAAGCCGGAATCGATCTTGAGGGAGCGCCTCTCCGCCGGCTTCGGGCTCGAATCCTACCAGGCGCGAAAGCTGGCGTTTGCGCTGGATCTGGCGCCCGAACTCGTCGGCCAGGCGGTGAAACTTTTCGGGGGGTTGTACCGCGCCTTCGTCGAAACCGACTCTTCGCTCGTCGAAATCAATCCCTGCGTCGTCACCGGAGACGGCCGGCTGGTGGCGCTCGACGCCAAGATGAATTTCGACGACAACGCCCTCTATCGCCATCCCGAGCTGGCCGAGCTGCGCGACCTGGACGAGGAGGCTCCGCTTGAAGTGGAAGCCTCCCAATACAAGCTCAATTACATCAAGCTCGAAGGCAACGTGGGCTGCATGGTCAACGGCGCCGGCTTGGCCATGGCGACCATGGACATCATCAAGCTCTCCGGCGGCAGCCCCGCGAATTTCCTCGACGTCGGCGGCGGCGCCTCCGCCGATCAGGTCAAGAACGCCTTTCGCATCCTGACCAGCGACCCCGCGGTGCGCGCGGTCTTGATCAACATTTTCGGCGGCATTCTCCGCTGCGACGTCCTGGCCACCGGCGTGGTCCACGCGGCGCGCGAACTCGGGCTGAAGGTGCCGGTCGTCGTCCGCATGGAGGGCACGAACGTCGAACGCGGCCGCGAGATCCTCGAGGAGTCGGGATTGAACTTCACGGTCGCCACCGGCATGAAGGACGGCGCGCAAAAAGCCGTGCGTCTGGCGAGCGCGTAAAGCAGGAAGCAGAGGAAGCAAAGGAAGCAGATGAGTATTCTCCTCGATCAAACCACTCGGGTCATCGTGCAAGGCTTCACCGGCCGCGAAGGGACCTTCCACGCCCAGCAGATGATCGAATACGGCACCCGGGTCGCCGGCGGAGTGACGCCCGGAAAGGGCGGCACGAAACACCTGGACCTCCCCGTTTTCAACACCGTGGCCGAGGCCGTGCGGGCAACGGGCGCGACCGCAAGCATCATCTTCGTGCCCCCGCCCTACGCCGCCGATGCCGTGCTCGAAGCCGCCGACGCGGCTCTGCCCTTGATCGTCTGCATCACGGAAGGAATTCCTACGCTCGATATGGTGCGCGCCAGCGCACTGCTCCGCGAGAGCAAGTCGCGGCTGATCGGGCCGAACTGTCCGGGCATCATTTCGCCAGGGAAGAGCAAGATGGGCATCATGCCCGGCCATATCCACCGGCCCGGCCACGTGGGCGTGGTGAGCCGGAGCGGCACCCTGACCTACGAGGCCGTCCATCAATTGACCGCGCTCGGGATCGGCCAATCGACTTGCATCGGGATCGGCGGCGACCCGATTATCGGCACGGACTTCGTCGACGCCATTCACCTCTTTAACGACGATCCCGACACCCGCGCCATCCTCATGATCGGCGAGATTGGCGGCAATGCGGAACAACTGGCGGCGGAGTTCGTCCGCGCGCACGTGCGCAAGCCGGTGGTGGGATTCATCGCCGGGCAGACGGCGCCTCCGGGCCGCCGCATGGGCCACGCCGGGGCGATCATTACCGGAGGCCAGGGCACGGCCAAAGACAAATACGCCGCGATGGAAGCCGCCGGCATCCGCACCGTGCAAAGTCCCGGGGAGATCGGGCGCACGGTAGCCGCGGCGCTAGGGTAGAAGAGGCATGGAAGGAGTAACGCGTGGCTGAAGAACGAACGCTTGCCATCATCAAGCCCGACGCCGTGAGCCGAGGGCTCGCCGGTGAGATTCTTTCGCGCATTCACAAGGCCGGATTCGCCATTGTCGCCATCGAGTCGCGCCGCCTCTCGCGCGAGGAGGCGGAAGGCTTTTACGCGGTCCACCGCGGCCGGCCGTTTTTCCCGGATCTCACGGCATTCATGAGTTCGGGGAAAGTGGTGATTCTGGCGCTCGAGGCGCCCGGCGCGATCGCCCGCTGGCGCGAGCTGATGGGAGCCACCGATCCGGCGAAAGCGGCGCCGGGAACCCTCCGAAAGGAGTTCGGTACGAGCATCCAAAACAACTGCACGCACGGCTCGGACGCGCCCGAGACGGCGGCGTTCGAGCTAAGCTATTTCTTATCGGGCCGGCAGCTGTTATAGCTTCGAGAACGCATGGGGGGAAGCGTGCGAGACGTGCTGAAGGTTCCGGTTCTGCTCGCGGGCGCGATCCTCGCGCTCGGCTACGGAATGACCCGGTTGGTGAATCAGCCGGCCTTCCCCGGCCTGAACTCGCTGGCGGTACGAGCGCCGGCGTTTCCCAAGCCCGGCCTGCACGTTTCCGGCACGGTCTGGATCGATTCCCCGCCGCTCACCTGGGCCGATCTGAAAGGGAAAGTGGTCCTAGTCGACTTCTGGGAATACACCTGCATCAACTGCATCCGCACGTTTGCGTTCAACAAGCTGTGGTACGAGCGCTACCACCGCTATGGGTTCGAGATCGTCGGCGTGCACGCGCCGGAATTCGATATCGCCTTCAACGTGGATAACGTGCGGACGGCGGTGAAGCGATTTGGCCTTCCCTACCCCATCGTCGTCGACGATTGGTTCACCATTTGGAAGTCGATCCAGGTCCCTCAGGACGCTGGCTGGCCGGCACGCTTCCTCGTCGACGCGAAGGGCATAATCCGCTACCGGCGTACTGGCGAAGGCGCCGACCGCGAATTCGAGTTGGCGATTCGAAACCTGCTCCAGCAAGCGCATCCCGGCCTGACCTTCCCCGCCAGCTACACACTTCCCTCCGCGGACTCGCCTTTCGCTCCCGGTTGCGGCGTGCCCACCGACGAGATGTACATGGGTCCGACGTATCCCGGCCGGGATGACCTCGCCAACCCGGGAGCCCAGAAGCCCGGCGAAACCAAGGACTACAAGCTGCTCTCGAGCGTCGCCGACGGCCGCGCCATCGTCGGCGGACGCTGGCAGACCGACCCCAACGGAATGATCTACGAAGGCAAATCGCAAGAGCCCGGCCCCAAGGCCGCCCAACTCGAGATGCGCTACCACGCGCGCGAACTCTACGCGGTGATCAACGTCTCTCATGGCAAGCCTTCCCAGATCTACATCCAACAAGACGGCGAGTGGCTGACGCAGAAGAACAAGGGAGTGGACGTGAAATTCGACAGCCAAGGCCGTTCGTACCTGACGATCGCCGAGCCGCGCATGTATTACCTGATCGCCAATTCCAGCTTCGGCAGCCACCAGGTGAGCTTGTTTCCCACCGAGCCGGGATTGACCATCAATTCCTTCACCTTTGGAAACAACTGCCAGACCGACTTCCCGCACCTGTAGCCCGCTTTATTCATGAAGAATTCTGTCAGCATCGTAAAAAAAGACTGTCATTCTGAACCCCGATGCAGTTCATCGGGGCGAAGAATCCCGACCGACTTTGGAGCGCGCGGGATCCTTCGCGGAGTTTACCCTGAGTGAAACGAACGGGCTCAGGATGACAGTGTTCAGGCGCGCCACCGAGTCTTGCGCATGAGTCTTCATGAATCAAGCGGGCTGGATGCAGTTACAATGGGCGCATCATGGACCCCTTCCGCGAGGCCGGACGCTGGCTGATCATCGTGGGCGTCGTTCTGGCTGTGGTCGGGGGATGGCTGCTCGCCGGCAGGCGCTTGCCGTTGCGGCTCGGCCGGCTTCCGGGCGACGTGGTGATTCAGGGCCGGCACACGGCCTTTTATTTCCCCATCGTCACCTGCCTCCTCTTGAGCGCCGGCCTGACGCTGATTTTCTGGCTGGTGAGCACGCTCAGGCGATAACGTCCCGAATCGGTGATTTGATGGATGATTCTTCGGGGGTCGGAGCTTCAGCTCCGACATCGAAACCTGTAGTATCAAGGGGCTTTAGCCCCTGAAACGGGCGACGCCAGGCGATCCGGCGAATATGTCGCAATTCACACTCAACCTGCAACCTAGCCGCCGCGTGTTGACGGTGAGCGAGCTGACGGGGCGAATCCGCGGCCTGCTCGAAGGCGAGTTTCCCGATCTTTGGGTGGAAGGCGAGGTCTCGAATTTCCGGCAAGCGCAATCCGGCCATCTTTACTTCACGCTGAAAGACGAGCGGGCGCAGGTGCGCTGCGTCTGCTTCCGTAACGAAGCGCGCCTGCTGAAGTTTCGTCCCGAGGACGGGCTGCACATTACCGTTCGCGGCGCGCTCGGCGTGTACGAGACCCGGGGCGAATACCAGATCTACGTCCAGCACATCGAGCCGGTGGGATTCGGCGCGCTCCAGCTCGCTTTCGAGCAGCTCAAGCAGCGGCTCACCGCCGAGGGCCTCTTCGCCGCCGAACGCAAGAAACCTTTGCCCCTCTTGCCCCGCTGCATCGGCTTGGTCACTTCGCCTGCCGGCGCCGCGGTGCAAGACGTTCTGCGCGTGCTTCGGCGCCGGTTCCCCAACGCCCGCGTCCTGCTCTATCCCGTGCGCGTGCAAGGTGAGGGAGCCGCCGAAGAGATCGTTCAGGCAATCCAGTATCTCGGCCGGCAGCGGCTGGCCGATGTCCTGCTCGTGGTCCGCGGGGGCGGCTCGCTCGAGGACTTGTGGGCGTTCAACGAGGAGATCGTTGCGCGCGCCATTGCCGCCTCGCCGGTTCCTGTGGTCACCGGCGTGGGCCATGAAACGGATTTTACGATCGCGGATTTCGTGGCCGATGTGCGCGCTCCCACCCCTTCCGCCGCCGCCGAGATCGTCGTCCGGTCGCGCGAAGAGTTCGATCGGCACGTCGCCGAACTCGGCCGGCGGCTCGTCGAGCGGACGCGCTACCTGCTGCTCGAGCGCCGCCACCGAGTTCACCAACTCGGCGCCCATCCCGCGTTTCGGCGGCTGCCCGACCTCGTGCGCGAACGGCGGCAGCAGGTGGACGAGCTTACCCTGGAACTGGGCGACCGGCTGCGCGCGCGGCTCAAGAGATGGGCCCAGCGCCTTGTGACCCTCCAAACGCGCCTCTCGGGTATCGACCTGAGGCTCCGCATCGCGGCGCTACGGCTGCGCCTCGGCCAGCTTGGAGAGCGGCTCCGAACCCTGGCCGAGCGGGTGTTCGTAGCGCGGCGCCACCGCCTGGACGCCCTTGCCGTGCAGCTCGACGAGCGCAATCCGCTTCGCTTGCTCGAACGCGGCTATGCCATCGCCTACGACGCTGCCGGCCGCGTCTTGCGCGACGCCGGAACGGTGGCCCTCGGCGACGAGATCGCCGTCCAGCTCGCTCGCGGCCGCCTCGCCGCTTCCGTCACCAAGAAGGAATAATTCAAGTTCAGGTGGCTTCAAACGGCGCTTGCCATTGCTCTAAGGCCGGGTGTACGTTGTCGGCCAGGCCCAGCCCAGACACGTGGCGAATGGGCGCAACGATCACGAGCGGAGGTGTTTCCCCATGCTCTCCTCCCTTCTCCTCACCCTGGCTTTCCTCTTGCACGGCTCGCCCGCGAAGCCGCCGGCCAATGCCCTGGCCTACCTCACGAGCATCGCCCAGCGATATGCCGACGCCAAGTCGTACTACATCGCGGCAACCTCTGGGCAGTCCAGCCACAACGCATTCCAGCGCAATTGGCAGAAAAGTCTCATGACGGCGATTGTCGCGCCCGGAGGCCGTTACCACTACGAAGGGCGGACGGGCGCGGGCTCGGCCGTTGCCGTATCCGATGGCACGGAGCAGTGGGATTACCGCCCCCAGGAGCACGAATATGCGGAGAAGCCCGTTTCCCCCGGCGAAGCGGCGGGGATGCAGCCAATCGCGTACGCGGAGATGGGCGTCATGCAAGCCAACAACTTGGTACGGGAAATCGTAGGCCTCCCCGATTCCCTCAAGTCGGCGAGTTTTCTGCCGGACCAGAAGATCGTTATAGGCGGCCGGACGATCGATTGCCGCGTCGTTCACGTGACGAGCGCCGATTTCAAGCGTCAGGTGCCCGGAACGACAACGGACGAAACCATCTGGATCGACGAGGCGCGGAGGGTGATCGTCAAGACCGTCCGCCAAGGCAAGACTTTTGCGATGGACCCGATGTCGAACGTTCGTACTCCGATCGAATTCACCGACACCGAAATGTATACCGCTGTGCGGCTCAACGTGACGGAGCCGGCGAGCGCCTTCACTTTCACGCCCCCGCCAAAGGCCAAGCTGGTCGCGTCGCTCCAGGGGAATTCGTTCTCACTCGTCCTCAATCACGCTCCCCTTTTCCTTGGCAGGCCCGCGCCCGATATCTTGCTGGAGCGCGGCGGCAAGAAGGTGGCGCTCGGTTCCTACCGCGGCAAACCGGTCTTTATCGACTTTTGGGGATCCACCTGCGGGCCGTGCGTTGCGGCGATGCCTGAATTGAAAGAGCTGTACGCCGAAACTAACGACAAGGGTATGGTCTGGATTGGGATCGACGTGGGCGACAACGCATCGACGATGGACGGCTTTGTCAAGCGGGAGCGCCTGCCCTGGCCAAATTACGAAGATGCCGGCGGCAAGCTCAGCGGGGCGTTCGGGTGCGTAGGGCTTCCGCTGGGCGTCGTCATCAATTCGTCCGGCAAGATCGTCTTTTACGATCCCGGATACTCGGTCGCCATGGTTCGCGCCGCGATGGCCAGGCTCGGCCCTGAATTCAGCAGTCTGGCAAAGGAATCCGCAGGTGCGGGTACCGCCGCGCCAAGGCCCTAGTTCCAGCCGCAGACGCGCTCCAGCGCGAGCGGCGCGGAGGACGCGGCCCTCGGCGGCGAGGTCAAAGGGAAGGAGACGCCACGAGGGTGGAGACACTAGCGATAAACTTCGCGACGGTGGCCCACTTCCAAGATGGCAACGACTCCATCTCCGTCGTGAATGTCGTACAGGACCCGGTAATTCCCAACTCGCACGCGCCAGCCGGGCCGGTGTTTGAGTTTGCTGCATCCCGGGGGGGGGCGGGGGTCGTTCGCCAAGTCGGCGATCTTCGATTTGATAGCGTCGTACGCGTGTCTTTCAAGGGCTGCCAGCTGCCGCTCTGCGCGAGGGAGGATCCGGAGGGCGTGGCTCACTTACGACCACGTTCGATTCTTCGAACGGCTTCTTCAAACGGCGCAGGAATTTCCCCTGAGGCGTTTGCCTCGTCGTAGGCTCGAACGTCCGCAATCTCCTCCAGTTCTTGCAGGAGTTTCTCGTACTCTTCGATGCCGATAACCACGGCGATCTTCTCGCCTTCTTGATTGGTTAGAAACTGGATTGGCTCTTTCATGTTCCCGCCCTTGTCACACTCCAGCAGGACGAAGCATTGGGGCCGACGGATTACAAGCGGCCCCAAGTTCTGAGGAGAGCTTACGGGGTCGGCGGGTCGGGTGCAAGCGCACCCTACGTCGACATGACACCTCGCACAAGCCCTCACGGCTCCTCATGACTCCTCACCGGAGCCTACGCGCAGCACGGCCAGAAAAGCTTCCTGGGGGATGTCCACGCGGCCGACGCGTTTCATGCGCTTCTTGCCCTCTTTCTGTTTTTCGAGCAGCTTGCGCTTGCGGGTGATGTCGCCGCCGTAGCATTTCGCCAAAACATTCTTGCGCATGGGCGCGATATTCTCGCGCGCGATCACCCGGCTGCCGATGGCCGCCTGAACCGGCACCTCGAACATCTGGCGCGGTATCAGTTTCCGCAGCCGCGTGACGAGTTCCCTGCCGCGCTCGAACGCCTGATCGCGATGGCATACCAGGGTGAGGGCGTCAACCGGCTCGCCGCCCACCAGGATGTCGAGCTTCACGAGGTCCGCCTCACGATAGCCCGCGAGCTGGTAGTCAAGGGAGGCGTAGCCGCGGGAAACGCTCTTCAGCCGGTCGTAAAAATCCAAAACGATTTCATTCAAGGGCAGCTCGTAGGTCAGCATGACGCGCGTGGGAGACAGGTACTCGATATTCTTCTGCACCCCGCGCTTCTCTTCCGACAGTTGGATCACGGCGCCCAGCGATTCGTCGGACGTGATGATCACCGCACGCAGCACCGGCTCCTCGATTCGCTCGATTTCCGCCGGCGGCGGGAACTTCGTGGGATTATCCACCTCGACCGTCTCCCCGCCGCGGCGACCGATCCGGTAGCGCACGCTGGGAGCGGTGGTGATGAGGTCGAGGTTGAACTCGCGCTCGAGCCGCTCCTGCACGATGTCCATATGGAGCAGGCCGAGGAAGCCGCAACGAAAGCCGAAGCCGAGCGCGGCGGAATTCTCCGGCTCGTAAAACAGCGCGGCATCGTTGAGCTGCAGCTTGCCGAGCGCGTCGCGCAGGTTCTCGTAGTCGCTGGCATTCACCGGAAACAGCCCGGCGAAGACCATCGGCTTGATCGGCTCGAAGCCCGGGAGCGCGGCCGCGGGACGGGCGGCGTCCACCAGCGTATCGCCCACGCGCGCGTCGGCTACCCGCTTGATGTTGGCAATCACGTAGCCCACGTCGCCGGCGCCCAGTTCTTCGAGCGCCACGGGCTTCGGCACCAGCGCTCCGATCTCTTCGACCTCCGACTCGAGTCCCGCGCCGCACAGCCGGATCTTCATCCGGGGCCGCAGCCGGCCCTGCTCGACGCGCACGAGCACGATCGCGCCGCGATAGGAATCGAACCAGGAGTCGAAAATCAGCGCGCGCAGCGGCGCGTCCGAAGACCCGCCCGGCGCGGGAATCCGCGCGATCACGGCTTCGAGCACCGCCGGCACGCCCAAGCCGGTTTTCGCGCTGATTTCCAGCGCCTCTTCCCCCGGGATCGCCAATACCGCTTCCATCTGCTGTTTCACCTGCTCGGGTTGCGACGCGGGCAAATCCACCTTGTTGATCACCGGGACGATGGCGAGATTGTGCTGGGAGGCGAGAAAGGCGTTGGCAACCGTTTGCGCCTCGACCCCTTGGCTCGCGTCCACCACGAGCAGCGCGCCTTCGCACGCCTGGAGCGCGCGAGAGACTTCGTAGGAGAAATCGACGTGGCCGGGCGTATCGATCAGGTTGAGCCGGTACTCGTGGCCGTCGCGCGCCTGGTAGGCCAGGCGAACGGTCTTCGCTTTGATGGTGATGCCGCGCTCGCGCTCCAGGTCCATCGAGTCCAGCACCTGCGCGGTCATCTCCCGCTGGCTCAGCGTCCCCGTCAACTCCAGCAGGCGGTCGGCTAGAGTCGATTTTCCATGGTCGATGTGCGCGATGATGCAGAAATTGCGGATGAACTGCGGGTCCATGATTTCCGGTGTCGAAAGCGAGTGTGCCATAAATCGCTCGGCGGGGCCACCGGCGGCGCTCACAGGAGGCAAGGAGGCAGAGAGACAGTTGAGGGAAACCGGTCGCCGGTATTATAGTTTCCTCTCGATGGAACCGAAGGACGTAGTGATCGTTGCCGGGGCGCGCACCGCGATGGCGCGCTACGTGGGCTTGTTCAAAGACACCTCGGCGATCGAATTGGGCGCTCACGCCGCGCGGGCGGCCATCTCCCGCGCGGGCGCCGACCCCGCCGAATTCGAACATGCCATCTTCGGCAATGCCGAACAGACCAGCGCCGACGCCCTCTATGGCGCTCGCCACGTCGCTCTCAAGGCCGGCCTGCCCAAGGAAGTTCCCGCCGTCACCGTGAACCGCATCTGCGGCTCCGGTATCGAGGCGATCGTCCAGGCCGCCCATCGCATTCTGCTCGGAGAGGCCAGACTCGTGCTGGCCGGCGGCATGGAAAACATGACGCAAGCCCCGCACGTGATTCGCGGCGCCCGCGCCGGATTCCGGCTGGGAGAAGGCGCGCTCGAGGATTCGTTGATGTCGGCTTTGCTCGACACCTTTTGCGGCTTTACGATGGCGGGCACCGCCGAAAACATCGCCGCCGAATACGGCATCACGCGCCGCGCCTCGGATGAATACGCCCTGCGCAGCCAGCAAACCGCCGACGCCGCCGCCAAAGCCGGCTACCTCAAGGAAGAGATCGTTCCGGTCGAGGTCAAACAGGGCCGGAAAATAGTGCCCGTAACCGAAGACGATCACCGCCGGCCCGAAACCACCCTCGAGTCTCTCTCCCAGCTTCCGCCGGCGTTCAAGAAAGACGGCCTAGTGACCGCCGGCAATGCCAGCGGAATCGTCGACGGGGGCGCGGCCGTCGTCGTGGCTCACGCGCAATATGCAAAAGAGAAAGGCTGGAAGCCGCTCGGGCGCATCGTTTCCTGGGCAGCGACCGGCGTCGAACCCAAGCTGATGGGCCTCGGCCCGGCGCCCGCAACCGAAAAAGCGTTGGCGAAGGCGAGCCTCCGGCTCGAGCAGATGGACCGAATCGAAGTCAACGAAGCCTTCGCCGCCCAGTATTTGGGCGTGGAAAAGCTGTTGCAGCTCGATCGCAGCAAGACCAACGTCAACGGCGGCGCGATCGCCCTGGGCCACCCGCTGGGCGCCACGGGCACGCGGCTGGTCTTGACGCTGCTGCTGGAACTGCGCCGGAAAGGCCTGCGGTACGGCTTGGCCACCGCCTGCATCGGCGGAGGCCAGGGCATCGCCATCATCATCGAGTCGCTCGCGTAGCCGGCGCTTCCGGCTCTCTCGCTTCCCCAAAGGAGGAGGAATGGCCATCCAGAAAGTGGGTGTGGCCGGCTGCGGCCTGATGGGTTCGGGCATCGCCCAAACGGCGGCGCAAGCCGGTTTTACGGTCGTCGTGCGCGAAGTGAGCGACGACCTGCTGAAGAAAGGACTCGCTACCATCGAGAAGAACCTGAACCGGCTAGTGGAGAAAGGCTCGCTCGGCGCCCCGGACCGCGACCGGGTGATGGGCCGTGTGAAAGGAACGACCGAGATCGAGGAGCTCGCCGATTGCGATATCGTGATCGAGGCGATTGTCGAGCAGCTCCAGCCCAAGATCGAGTTCTTCGCTCAGCTCGACCGGCTCTGCCCCAAGACCGCGATCTTCGCCAGCAACACCTCTTCGCTCTCGATCACCGAGCTGAGCGCGGCCACCCGCCGCCCCGACCGCTTTCTCGGCCTCCACTTTTTCAATCCCGTGCCCGTGATGAAGCTGGTCGAGGTCGTGCGGACGATCGCCACCGACTCGGCGGCGTACGAAGAAACCGTGGCGTTTGCCGGGAAACTGGGCAAGACGCCCGTGCGCACCGGCGATCGCACGGGCTTCATCGTCAACCGGCTACTGGTGCCCTATCTGCTCGACGCCATCCGCGTGCTCCAGGATGGCCTCGCCTCCACCGTCGATATCGACAACTCGATGAAGCTCGGCTGCGGCTACCCTATGGGTCCGCTCACCCTGCTCGATTTCGTCGGCCTCGACACCACCTACTACATCGCCAACGTCATGTTCGACGAATTCCGCGAGCCGCGTTTCGCTCCGCCGGCCCTGCTCAAGCGCATGGTGCTCGCCGGTTGGCACGGGCGGAAGAGCGGTCGCGGCTTCTACGATTACGCCGATCCCAAGAACCCCAAGCCCGTGCCGCTCACTTTCTGAGCGCCGCCCGCGGAGGGAGCCTGCCATGCCTTACGAGAACCTGCGTGTGGAACGCCAGGACGCCATCGCCCGCATCACCTTCGATCGCCCGAAAGTGCTCAACGCGCTCAACCGGAAAACCATGGAGGAGCTCGACGCCTGCCTCGACGAGGCAGCTCGCGACGACTCCGTTCGCGCGCTCATTCTCACTGGCGCGGGCGAAAAGGCCTTCGTCGCCGGGGCCGACATCGGCGAACTCGCCCAGCGGACGCCCGTGGATGGCAAGGAGTTCTCGCTCTACGGCCAGAGCGTGCTCCGCAAGCTCGAAACGATCGGCAAGCCCTCCATCGCCGCCATCAATGGCTACGCGCTGGGGGGCGGCTGCGAGCTGGCGCTCGCCTGCACGCTTCGCATCGCCTCTCGCACCGCGAAGCTCGGTCAGCCCGAGGTGAAGCTGGGCATTTTGCCGGGTTACGGCGGCACGCAGCGCCTGGCGCGGCTCTGCGGGCGCGGCGTGGCCGCTCGTCTCGTGCTTACGGGCGAGATCATCTCCGCCGAAGAGGCGCTCGGAATCGGCTTGGTGAATCAGGTGGTCGAACCCGCGGAACTGCTCCCGGCCGCCGAGGCCCTGGCAGGCAAGATCCTCGCCAACGCGCCGCTCGCGGTGCGCTATTCGCTCGAGGCGATCGATCGCGGCCTGGAAATGCCCCAGGAACAGGGCCTCTTCCTCGAAGCCACGCTGTTTGGGCTCCTGTGCGCCACCGAGGATATGCGCGAGGGAACGCGCGCCTTCCTCGAAAAACGCGCGCCGCAATTCAAAAACCGGTAGAATCCGTTCCGATGGCCGATCGTCTCGAACAAGAGTTGCGCCAGGGCGCTTGGAGCGCAGGGGACCTGCGCTTTGGCATCGTCGTCAGCCGCTTCAACAGCTTCATCACCGAGCGGCTGCTCGCCGGCGCACTTGATTCCCTCGCGCGCTCGGGCGCCCCTTCCGATCGGATCGACGTCGTCCGCGTGCCTGGTTCGTTCGAAATCCCACTTGCCGCGAAGAAGATGGCTGCCGTGGGCGGTTATGATGCCATCGTGTGCATCGGCTGCATCCTGCGCGGGGATACGCAGCACTTCGAACACATCGCCACCGAAGCGGCGCGCGGCGTCCAGTTGGCTCAGCTCGATACCGGCGTGCCCATGATCTTCTGCGTCCTGACCTGCGACACGCTCGAACAAGCCATCGATCGCGCCGGAGTCAAGAGCGGGAACAAGGGCGCCGAAGCAGGCTTGGCCGCCGTCGAAATGGCTAACCTCGCCCGCCAACTTGCCTCCCCTTCCCTGCCGCGCCGTCCTGAAGCTTCGGGATCGCCGCGGCGAGCGGAGGCGGGCTCGCGCCCGACCTCCCGCGGCCGGCGCCGCCGCTGATATGGCCTTGCTGCGCAAGGCGCGCGAGTGCGCGCTCCAGATGCTCTACCAGTGGGATATCGGTCGCGCCGATCCCGCTCGCATTGAAGCCACCTTTTGGAAAGCTACTCGCGGATCCGGAGAAACACGCCGGCATGCCAACCGCCTATTCGAAGGCGCCGTGGCCGATTCCGCGCTCTCCGACGAGCTGATTGCGCGCCACTCGGAGAGCTGGCGGATCGAGCGCCTGGCCGCCATCGATCGCAGCATCCTGCGGCTCGCCGTGCACGAACTGCGCCGGGGCGAAGCCGCGGAGAGAATCGCGATCAACGAGGCGCTCGAGCTGACCAAGAAATTCTCCGAGCCCGCCGCCACCGCCTTTGTCAACGGCGTGCTCGACGCCATCCGCAAGTCCCTCGCGGAACCGAAAAGCGAGTCCCCAGTCGAGAGTTAGGAGTTGAGAGCCCGCCGCCAGTCCCCAGCGCGGCGAGCTGCGGCTCCCGAGGGCATCCTCCATAGGCGGCTTGCCACGCTTCGCCGCCCCGCGGTTTGCCTTCCCAGGCGCGGTGCGGAGAGAATAGCGAGGTGCTCGAAGCCGGCCAAGCCGTACGTGTGAACCTGGCGGGAATGCAGGTGGGAGACGTGACGTTCCACGCCGCCGTTACCGACGCCGTCGGCACGATTCTCCGCCAGACGAAGAAGGAACCACCCACGTACCTGGTGCGCCTCTTGTTCTCTTTCCGCGGAGTGAGCGAGGTCGAGGTCCCCGCCGATCGCATCAAGTCCGGCTGAGCGCCGATTCCGAGGTAACGCGATGATTCACAGACATGTTTCGCACAACGGCCGGCTCCTTCCGATCGAGCAGGCGCGCCTTTCCCCCAGCCAGGAGGCGCTAATCAACGGCTGGGGACTGTTCACTACGCTGCGCGTGGTGGATGGTCAGCCCTTCGCGTTCGAGCGGCATTGGCGCCGCCTCGAACGCGATTCCGAGCGCACGCACGTTCCCCTGCCGACCGGATCGAGGGCTCTGCTCGACGACGTACTCGCGGTGATACGAGCCAACCAGGTGAAGGAAGGCGCCGTACGCGTCTACATTTTCTGGAATCGCACCGGCCACTGGCACGGTGAGGAGGCGCTGCCGGAATCCGATCTCCTCATCACTTCCGCGCCGATGCCCGCCCACCACGAGCCACTGCGCCTGGACCTGCGCGAGCACGGTCGCCACGCCGCCTCTCCGCTCGCCGGCGTGAAAACCACTTCCTGGCTTCTGAACGTCTGGCTTGCCGCCGAGGCGAAGAAGGGCGGATTCGACGAGGTGATTTTGTTGAACGAGCGCGGCGAAGTCGCCGAGTGCACTTCGGCCAACGTCTTTGCCGTCCGCGGCGGCCAGGCGCTCACGCCTCCGCTCAGCTCAGGCTGCCTGGCCGGCATCACACGCGAGGTCCTGCTCGAAATCGGTCCGCGAGCCGGAGTGCCCGTGCGCGAGGCCGTTTTGCGGCCCGAGGATCTGTATTCCGCCGACGAAGTCTTCGTCTCTTCCACCATCCGCGCGGCGCTCGCCGTGGGCGAGATAGCCGGGCGCACACTCGCTCGGGGCCCCGGCCCGGTGAGCCGGAAACTATCGGAGGCCTTCGCCGCTTACATGGCCGAATACATTGCGCAAGCCAAGGCGGCCGCGGGACGCCAGGTGAGCGCATAACCGTTTTCCGGCCCGCGGGGATCTCGGCGCACGCTCTGGACGGGGGTTTGACTTTCCTGCATCGCCCGGCTCGGCCCATCATCCAACTACGGCAGAGAGGGTTCGCCACCGCCCTTTGAGTTTTGGGAGCGAGGCGGCGGGCGGGAGGGAACCATGACGGAATTGGCGGCCAAAACTTGCGTGCCGTGCCGGGGCGGAGTGCCTCCGCTCAAAGGCGCGGAACTGGAAAATCTGGGCAAGCAGCTTCCCGATTGGAAGATCGTCAACGAACATCACCTCGCCCGCGCCTTCGCGTTTCCCGACTTCCGCGCGGCTCTGGCCTTCGTCGATCGCGTGGGCGCCCTGGCCGAGGAACAGGGCCATCACCCCGACATCTTCCTCGCTTGGGGTAAGGCCGAAATCACCATCTGGACCCATAAGATCGACGGATTGACGGAAAGCGATTTCATCCTCGCGGCGAAAATCGATCGCCTCTATCACCCCGCGAAGGCCTCCTAGGGTTACGGAAATTCCACCACGGAGGTCGCGGAGTTCCGCGGGGACAACCGGGAAAATCAGAACCGCGGGCGAAGCCTGGATTCCCGTCCCCCGCCTTCGCGGAGGACAAGCTTCCGCGGGAATGACTCGGGATGGGCGGTGTGCGCTCTGCAGTAAGTTTACGTAAATCGTTGATTCCACGTTGAGGGCGGCGCGAACTCACCGCCCAACCGTCGACGCGCCGGCTGGCGGGCTGGCACTCCGTGGCCATTCTGGACGGAGATTTCACCACGGAGGTCGCGGAGTTCCGCGGAGACTACCGGGAGAATGAGAACCGCGGGGGAAGCCTGGGTTCCCCCTTCAGCGGGAATGACCCGGGAGGGGCGGTGTGCGCTCGACAGCTTCGGCGGATTTCCGTGTTAAGGCTTTCCGGGCCCTGCCGCTTCAGAACGCCGTTTACAATCGCTCCGGCTACGGGCACAATGGCGCCCTCGGTCGAAACCCGCGACCTGCCTGGAGGAGCGTCATGCGAAGACTACGGTTGCCCGCGCTGCTGGCTTTCACCGCTTCCGCCTTCATGAGCACGCCCGCTTTCGGTCAAGCGAAGCCGTCGTTTTCTCCGCTCGTCCAGAGTTTCATAACGGTGGATTCCCCCGTGGTCGCTCTCGAGCACGTCGCGGTGATAGACGGCACCGGCGCGCCCCCTCGCAGCGATCAAACCATCATCCTCTCCGGCGGCAAAATCGAAACGATAGGTGACGCCGCCTCCACTCCCGCCCCTGCCGACGCAAAAGTGCTCGACCTTTCCGGCGACACCGTGATTCCCGGCCTCGTCGGCATGCACGACCACTTCTTCTATCCCGACGGTGGCGGCGGCTATCCCATCCTCTATAGCGAACTCGGCTACAGCGCGCCGCGTCTTTATCTCGCCGGCGGCGTCACCACGCTTCGCACCACCGGCAGTATCGAGCCGTACACCGATATCGAGCTGAAGAAGCTGGTGGATGCCGGACGTCTGCCCGGTCCGCACATGGTGATCACGGGGCCGTATCTGGAAGGTGCCGGGGCTTACACCCCGCAGATGCATCAGCTCCAAGACGCTGCCGACGCTCGTCGCACCGTTGCCTACTGGGCCGCCGAAGGCGCCACGACCTTCAAGGCCTACATGCACATCACCCGCGCCGAACTCTCCGCGGCCATCGCCGAGGCCCATAGCCTCCATATGACCCTTACCGGCCATCTCTGCTCGATCGGATTCCGCGAAGCGGCTCAGCTCGGAATCGATAACCTCGAACACGGCTTGCTCGTCGACACCGAATTCGATCCCGGCAAGCAGCCAGACGTCTGCCCTCCCCAACCCGTAACCGCGAAAGCGTTGCTCGGGCTCGATGTGGGCGGGCCGCAAATCCGAAGAACGATCGAGACGCTCGTCGCTCACCACGTCGCGGTCACGTCCACGCTTCCCGTCTTCGAAACGTTCGTGCCCAACCGCCCGCCTCTCGAACCCCGCGTCCTCGAGGCCATGGCTCCCCAAGCGCGAATCTCCTACCTGACCAACCGAGCCATGGTCGCCGAGCGGCCCAACGATCCTTACGCCAAGCTTTTTCCCATGGAGGAGCAGTTCGAGCACGAGTTCTACGAGGCGGGCGGTCTGCTCCTCGCCGGACCCGATCCCACGGGCTACGGCGGCGTGGTGCCGGGATTTGGGGATCAGCGCGAGGTCGAATTGCTCGTCGAAGCCGGTTTCACCCCCGTCGAAGCGATTCACGTCGCCACCGAGGACGGCGCGAAATTTCTGCGCCTGGACGACCGCATCGGCACGCTCGCTCCGGGCAAGGACGCCGACCTCGTCGTCATCCACGGCGATCCTGCCAAGAACATCGCGGAGATCGAGAACGTCGTGACGGTCTTCAAGGACGGCGTCGGCTACGACTCGGTAAAGCTCATCGCCTCCGCCCGTGGCCGCGTCGGCCTCGACTGAGCCGAGCTCCCGAAGTGGGTAGCGCAACGCGGCAAGCCGCAATAAGGACTCATCATCCGACGGCGAAGCGCCACGGTGAATCGCGAACCACGCCATGCGCTACCGCGGATGGTACCGACGCCGCCGGCCATCTGCGTCAGTACCCCCGGCAGCCTGCCCTGAGCGAAGAAAAGCACGCATTCACAATCGTGTGGCACAGCCACTCTTGGCTGCGCGGGTTCCACGGAACGGCCTCAGCCCGCAGTGCTCCGCCAAGCCGCGGGCGAAGTCGTTGAAGCTTCCCCGTTCGCAAACGCACAGCCAGGAGTGGCTGTGCTACCGGAGCGGCGGGGACGTGCACTGCAAGTCCCGGGCTAGGGGATGTGGATCGAGCGCGAGTTGGCGAATATCTTCCCGCTCTGTATGTCTTCCACCACGATGCGCAGGCGGTAGTCTCCCTCCGGGGCTCCGACCACGAGCTTGGTGTTGATTGCCCGTCGTTTCAGGTACGCCAGCGTTGTTTCCGTCAGGTCCATTTCCCACGTGTCCATCTTCCCAGCTACGTACTTGCCCCCGGGGCCGAACAATCCCACGGCCATGTCCAGCCTATCGAAATAGCGGCCGTGAGCCCTCGCAAACGAAAGCGCTTTCGGGCTCAAACGCACCAGGACGACCGCCGCCGGCGTTCCCGAGGCGAGCCTGGCCCCCGCCGCCGTCACGGCCACGGGGAGCCGGCCAATTTCGCCCGTTCCCAGCACTTGTTGATTGAACTGGTTCGCTTTCGCTTGCTCGTTCCGCCATGCACCGCCGGGAGCGAAATAGCCTTTTCGCGCCTGGATGCGGAAGGCGCCCCGCGCCGTGACTTTCACCTTGAGATCGTGGAAGCGGCCGTCGTCCTTCAAGTTCGTCGGGGAGAAGGCGAGGCGGTAGGAAATCTCGGGCAGGGCAGCGACCTCGCGCAGTCCGGCGGCGAGATCGTTGTTGTTATGGAAGAAGGTTCCTCCCGTATCTCGCGTCAACGTCTCCATCACGTCTTTCTTCTCCTGCCATTGGTCGCCTAAGACATCGCTCTCCAACCCAGGCTGCGGAGGCGTCCCGGGAAGCGTCCCGGGATTTGGATGCGACAGGTCCATGGCGTAGGCCGCCAGGCCCTGCGCATCCAGGGCGCTAATCACGACGCGGGCACGCAGCGCGTCTTGCGCGACCTCTTCGATTTGAAGGTGAAGCGAGGAAGTGAAGAACCCTGAGGAAATTAGCACGACGATGTGCTGGCCCGGCCTTGCCGCGAGCTGCGCGATCACCGATTCCAAGCTGCCGAGGATGTATCGAGTCCTCAATTCCGCCTCGTCCAAGACCGCCAGCGCCTCGATTTCGCATGAATAGAGCTGGGCGACCTGCCTATCCCCCATCTCGATCATGTAGGCCGCATAGGGGCCCATGGCATACTGCGTGGGAGGGGGGAAGGTACAGGGGGCCGGCGGCGATCCGAGCGGCTCGGGGCGGACTGCCCGAATGGCGGCAAGCAATTTCCCGGTGTCGGCCGTAAAATCCTGCGTCTCTGTGCCAGAGGCCGTGAAAACCCCTGCCTGGTCGCCCGAGCGCATGTCGTTGCCCACGAATTTCTCCGCTGCCGCGCGGGCGTAATGCAAATCGCTGACCGACGAGCTCCGGTCGTCGAAGAAGAGCGCAATGGATCGCGGCGCGGCGGCTGACGGTGCCGCTGCTGCCGCCCCGGCCTTCGGCGGCGCGCCGCGCGCTGCTTGCGGCTGGGTCGAAACGCCAACGGGGGCGGCGCGCTCGATGAGCAAATAGGAGATTGCTTGCTGCTTCCCGTTGTCGTACAGCTCGAAATCCTGGCGCCCCAAGCCGCCCACCGCGCGGGCCTTGTCGTCTCGCACCACCACGTCCACTTCCACGGCAAACGTCTTGCGGCGGATGCTCGCCGGCGGCAGCGGTTGGTACGGCCCCGAGAAAAACTTTACCTCCCGTGCGAGTTCCCGTGGGGAAACGTTCTGCGCGGAAACGCGAACCGGCCAAACGCCCAGGGCCAGCAAAACCCACAGGAAAAGCAGGTCTCTCTCCGGACTCCTTTCCTTTGTGCCCTCGCTCACGGCGGTTTCCCCGCCACTTCTGCCCGCAGAGGCTTTCATCCCATCGTTAGGACCGCAAGGCGAGCCTTCCTCATCGTGCGTCGCGGCACCGGCGCGCAGCTTACCCTAGCATTATACCAATTACGCGCTCCAATCGGCGTTTCGCGCCGTCGAAAATGTAACCGAAGGGGTCAACGTCGCGCCATTTAAGATGTAACCCAACCAAAGCGCTTGTTCGAGGAGGAAGGGTTGGGGAAAAGAGGGAGACGGGAGTATCTCTGCGCA
>JAJYLB010000089.1 GCA_021788095.1 Acidobacteriota bacterium
CGAACCGCGAGGCGCCTGCGGGCCCTCGCTGGCGGTGTGCGCTGGCAAGACAAGAGCCTTCCCGGTTTAAGGAAAAATACAAACCACTTGCCCTTGACACGGCCGGCTTCGTTAGAGATGTGCTACCGCGGATGGCATGGAAATCGCCGGCCACGCGCGTCAGTACCGCCGGCGGCCTTCCCTGAGCGTAGCCGAAGGGTTGCCGGCGGCACCCTGCCGCCGCGGCTCCTCCGGGCGGCTCCGTGCGCGGCTGCGGGCGCCCAGTAGACGGCCCGCCCAGGGGCGCCCGCCTCCTGGGCCGGGTGCCCCAGGCGCCGTCCTTGCGCCTGGGAGGGGGCGCGGCCCCGCACCATCTCCTCCCGTTCGGGTGGCGGGACTTGGCTTAGATGGTGTTTAATACTGAGAACCCGGGAATGATCTGCGCACGCCGAAGACGCTGGCTTTTGGCCCTGCTGGCCGTACTGGCCGCGGGAATGCTCTTCTTCACCTCCCTCGAAGCCCAGATCGTCCATCAGCACCGGTCGCTCGCTTCCGCCGCCTCCTGCCCCATCTGCCATCTGTTGCATCAAGTGGTGATGCAAGGCGTTGCCGCGCACGCGGTGGCTCGCCCCCAGCCGCTCGGCCGCCAAGCAACTCGGCGCGTCTCGTTCACCCGCACCGCTCCTGATTTCTCGCCGCACTCCCCGCGCGCCCCGCCCGCTGCCTGACGGGACATTCGAGTTTCTCCCGTCGGCTCTCGCCCGCTCGCATCACCCACCCACCGCGAAACCGCGGCGCTTGAAGCGGAACGCACGTGGAAGTTCCCGCTTCGGCGCCCGAAAACGCATTCTTCGGCGGCCATCGTTCCTGCTTACGGTGCGGCAAAGCCGCCGATGGAATCGCCGAGTTCGGTCGAGGAAGGTCCTATGACTACATTTCGTCGCTCGGCGGGCGCCTCGGGGCCCGCTCTGCTGCTCGCCATTCTTCTGGGCTTGGCGCCCGGCGCGGCGCGAGCGCAATCGCAGGCCGCAGGTCCCGCTCCCCCCGGGCAGGCGCCGCCGCCGAAAATCACGCTCGACGAGGCGATCCATTTCGCGCTCGTGCACAACCCTTCCCTCCAGGCCGACCGCACCACGATCGCTCAAAGCCAGGACGAAGAAATCACCGCCAATCTCCGCCCCAATCCCGTAGTGACGACGGATGCTCTGTTCGTTCCGATCTTCAGCCCCGGCCAGCTCACTTCCTCGAACATCGACACCGTCACGGAATTCGATCTGGGGGCGAGTTACCTGTTCGAGCGCGGGAAAAAACGCCAGCATCGCCTGGCCGCCGCGCAGGCGGCGACGGCCGTCACCACCTCGCAGGTTTCCGACGCCGAGCGCACGCTCACCTACAACGTGGCTCAGCAGTTCGTCGGCGTGTTGCTGGCGGAAGAGGCGCTTCGGTTCGCCCGGCAGGATTTGGCCAGTTTCCGAAATACGGTCGGTATCAGCGAATCACGCTACAAAGCCGGGGACATCAGCGACAGCGATTTCCTCAAGATCAAGCTCCAGCTACTCCAGTTCCAGACGGATGTTTCCACCGCGGAGCTGGCCCGGATCG
Source organism: Acidobacteriota bacterium (assembly GCA_021788095.1). GTDB lineage: Bacteria > Acidobacteriota > Terriglobia > Acidiferrales > UBA7541 > JAKASX01. Next base: position 1,582 of record JAJYLB010000089.1, read on the forward strand.
AAGCGCTCCAGGGCCTGCGCCAGCTCGTTGGATTCGAATCCGTGCCCGCCGATTACGACGTTTCCGGCTCGCTCACGTACGCCTCGCTCAGCCTGCACCGCGCGCGCCTCGATCAACTCGCCCTGGGGCTTCGACCCGATCTGCGCGCCGCCAGGCAAGGCGTAACCGCCGCCCAAGCCCAGTATGGGCTGGCGAAGGCGAACGGGAAGCAGGACCTGACCATGACCTTCGACTACACCCACGTTTCCGGGCTCAACAACGGCAGCTTCCTTTGGAACATTCCGCTCCCCATCTTCAATCGCAATCAGGGCGAAATCGCCCGCAGCCAGGCCGCCATCACCCAGGCGCAGGATTCCGCCATCGCTGCCGAGGAGCAGGTGCTGACGGACGTCGGGAACGCCTTGGACACCGTTCGCACCAACGGCCAAGTCGTCACGCTGTACCAGTCCGGCTACCTGAACGACGCTCGCGAATCCCGCGACATCAGCGCCTACGCCTACGCGCACGGCGGCGCGAGCTTGCTCGACCTGCTCGACGCCGAGCGCAGCTACCGAGCGACCGAGCTGGGCTATCTCCAATCGCTCGGCGCCTACCAACTCGCCTTGGAACAACTTCGCGAAGCCGTCGGCACCAGGAGGCTGCCATGAAAACACGCATCCATTCCCCGTGGTGTCGACGCGGTGCCCGAAGAGTTTCTTCGGGGCACAAGCCGCCCTTTAGAATGACAGCCTGCCATAGTCGTCATCCTGAGGCCGCCGGGGCGGCCGAAGGATCTCTCCGGCTCTGGAAGTCCCCGCTCACCCTGGCCCTGGCGGCGCTTGCGCTCGGCGCGCTCGCCGGCTGCTCGAGCGGCGAAAGGAAGAGCGAAAACCAGATGACGTCGTTTTCCGCGCAGGGCGTGCGCGCCTCGTATTTCTCGGTGCCGAAAAATCAGCTCTCTCATATCCAAATTGTGACCGTCGCCAAGCAAGCGATCCGGCGTGTGCTCCGCTTGCCCGGCGCGGTCGGCTACAACCTGTTTCGCACGACGCCGGTGATCAGCCAGGTGGGTGGGCCGGTCAGCCGAGTCCTCGTGGTCCCGGGCGAAATGGTTCGCGCGGGCGAGCCGCTGCTCTACGTCCAGAGCCCCGACTACCTGCAGCTCCGCGCCAATTTCCTCAAGACGCGCGACGCCTACCGGCTCGCCCAAACCAACTACCAGCGCGCTCAGGACCTCTACGCGCACAAAGCCATCGCTCTGCGCGATCTCCAGCAGGCGGAATCGGGCCGCAACCAGGCCCAAGCCGACTTCCAAGCCGCGCGCCAGGCGCTGGTGATCCTCGGTCTCCCCCACCCGGAGCAGGCGTCGGATAGCCCTTCGCCCCAAATTCCCGTGCTCGCGCCGATTGCCGGCGAGATTGTCGATCGGCAAGTCTCTCCCGGCCAGTTGCTTCAGGCGGGGTCGAGCCAATGCTTCACCATCTCGGATATGAGCACCGTCTGGGTGCTCGTGAACGTCTATCAGCAGGACCTGCCCTACGTTCGCGTCGGCGCACCGGTCACCATCGAAACCGATAGCTATCCCGGGCATTTCCAAGGCCGCATCTCCTATCTCGCGCCTTCGCTCGATCCCACTACGCGCACCCTGGTGGCGCGCATCGTCACGGGAAATCCCGGACTCGAGTTGAAAAAGGACATGTACGTAACGGCGCTGGTGGACGCCGGAACGGTTCCCCACGCGCTCGTCCTCCCCGATGCCGCGGTGCTGCGCGACAGCGAGAACCAACCGTTCGTCTACGTCGAGGTGGGCGAGGACCGGTTTGCTCGCCGGCTGGTTTCGCTCGGCCAGAGCCAAGCGGGGCTCACCCAGGTCACCGCGGGTATCCAGCCCGGGGAAAAGGTCGTGGGTGACGGCAGCCTCTTCCTCCAGTTCGCCAATTCGCTGCGTTAGGGGACAGGACCGATGATCCATCGCATCGTTCGCGCCGCGCTCCGGCAACGTTTCCTGGTTCTGATGCTCGTCCTGTTCCTGATTCTGGGCGGATCGATCTCCTTCCAGCGCATGCCGGTCGAGGCCTATCCCGATCTCGCTCCGCCCATGGTCGAAATCATTACGCAGTGGCCCGGACATGCCGCCGAGGAAGTCGAGCGGCTCATCACCATCCCGGTCGAAGTCGAGATGAACGGAATCCCGAAACTGCGAGTGATGCGCTCGATCTCGCTCTACGGCCTCTCCGATGTCATCCTGACTTTCCATTACGGCACCGATAACTACTGGGCGCGAGACCGCGCCTTCGAGCGCCTTTCCCAGGTGACTCTTCCCGCGGGCGTCGCGTCCGGCCTCGCCCCGCTCTCCAGCCCCAGCGACCTCGTCTATCGGTACGTGCTCGAGAGCCCGGACCGCAGTCCGATGGAGCTGAAAACTTACGAAGATTGGGTGGTCGAGCGCGCCTACAAATCCGTGCCCGGCGTTGCCGACGATTCCGGCTTCGGCGGCACGGTAATGCAGTATCAGGTGCTGCTCAATCCGACGCGCCTCTACGGCTACCACCTGAGCGTGCCGCAGGTGATCGCCGCGCTCGCCGCCAACAATTCCAACGCGGGCGGCGGTTTCTATTCGCAGGGCGGCCAGTTCTATTACGTGCGCGGGATCGGGCTCGTCCGCTCCCTCGAGGACATCGGCGACATCGTCGTCGGCAGCTCGAACGGCGTGCCCGTTCGGATCAAGGACGTTGGCCAGGTGGCGATCGGCCACGCTCCTCGCTTGGGCGAATTCGGCTTTATGAACGACGACGATGCGGTCGAAGGCGTGATCCTGATGCGCACGGGCGAACAGACCCAGACCGTTTTGAAGGGCGTCGAAGCCGAAACGAAAACGATCAACGCGGACCTGCTTCCGCCCGACGTCAAGGTGCGGCCTTTCTACGACCGCAGCGATCTGGTGCGCCTGACGATCGATACCGTCGAAGCCAACCTTACCCGCGGAATGATTCTGGTCCTGATCGTGCTCATCTTTTTCCTGGTCAGCTTCCGCGCGGCGGTGATCGTGGCGTTGACGATTCCGCTCGCTTTGCTCTTCGCGTTCATCCTGCTGCATGCGGAAAACGTCTCGGCCAACCTCTTATCCATCGGCGCGATCGACTTTGGCATCATCATCGACGGCACGGTCGTCATGATGGAAAACATCTACCGCGAGCTGGGCTTGCGCGCGGGCCAGGAATACAGCCTTCCGGAAGTGATTCTGGCCGCGGCGCGCGACGTCGATCGGCCGATTTTCTATTCCATTGCGGTGATCGTCGCCGGCTACCTGCCCATCTACGTTCTCCAGGGTGCTTCCGGCCGGCTCTTCCATCCCATGGCCGATACGATGGTTTTCGCGCTGGTGGGCTCGCTCATCATTACGCTAACGCTCGTTCCCGTGCTCAGCTACTACTGGTTCAAGAAGGGCGTGCGCGAGCGAGCGAATCCCTTCTTCGAATGGCTCAAGCGGGAATACGCCTGGGGCCTCGCCTGGGGCCTCGATCATCCCAAAACCACCCTCGCCGCCGCCGTTCTCGTTTTCCTCGGCGCACTTTCCCTCGTGCCTTCGATCGGCGGCGAGTTTATGCCCCATCTCGACGAGGGAGCGCTCTGGGTCCGCGCCACGATGCCTTACACGATTAGCTGGCAGCGCGCCGCGGAAATCGCGCCCCGAATCCGCCACGTCCTCATGTCCTATCCCCAGGTCACCATCGTCGGCCAGGAACTCGGCCGGCCCGACGATGGCACCGATCCCACCGGCTTCTTCAACGACGAGTATTACGTCGGCCTGCGTCCTTACGGCGACAAGGTTTGGAAGACCGGCCCGATTCGCAATAAGAACGAGCTGATCGCCAGCATCCAGAAGAAGCTCAGCGCGTTTCCCGGCATCATCTTCAATTACACCCAGCCGGCCGAAGACGCCGTGGACGAAGCCCTGACCGGGCTCAAGAGCGCGCTCGCCGTCAAGATCTACGGCCCCGATCTCAACGTTCTCCAGCAGAAGGCGGTCGAAATCAAGCAGGCGCTCTCGCACGTCCGCGGCTTCTCCTCGCTCTTGGTGGTTCGCGAGCTGGGCCAGCCCAGCCTGCAGATCCATATCGATCGCGGCAAAATCGCCCGCTACGGCATCAACGTCAGCGACGTCGAGGCGGTGATCCAGGCGGCCGTCGGCGGTCAGGCGGCGACGCAGGTGATTCAGGGCGAGAAACTATTCGACTTGGTGGTCCGCATGGAGCCGCCGTTCCGCTCGAGCCCCCAGGCCATCGGCAATCTGCTCGTCGGCAGCCCTTCGGGCCAGTTGATTCCGCTCCAGGAGTTGGCGGATATTCGGGTCGAGAATGGCGCGGCGTTCATCTATCGCGAGAATAATTCCCGCTACATCGGCGTGCAGTACGCCATCGAAGGCCGAGACTTGGCCGGGGCCGTGGCCGCGGGGAAGGCTGCCGTCGCCAAAGATGTGGAGCTGCCGCCGGGTTACTTCGTAACCTGGGGCGGCGAATACAGCGAATATCTGGCGGCGCGGGCGCAGATGGAAGTCATCGCGCCCGTCACGGTCCTGCTGATCCTGCTGATCCTGTTTGCCCTGTACGGCAATTTCAAATTTCCCGTGGCCGCGCTCATCGGCGTCATCCTCACCGAGCCGGTTGGCGCCCTGCTGGCCTTGAAACTCACCGGCACGCCTTTCAGCGTATCGAGCGGGCTCGGCTTGCTCGCGCTGATGGGCGTTTCGGTCGAGATCGTGGTGGTGATGTATTCCTACGTGAACAAGCTGCGGCTGGAAGGCATGGACGTGCGCACGGCCACGCACGAAGCCGCGCTCTTGCGCCTGCGCCCGATCATGATGACCGCCCTGGTCGCCTGTCTCGGCTTGCTCCCTGCCGCGCTCTCGCACGGCATCGGTTCCGATACGCAGCGGCCCTTCGCCCGGGTCATCGTCGGCGGCTTGCTCGGCCCGCTCTTTCTGGGTTTCTTCGTCTATCCGGTTCTCTATCGCTTGGTGGCGCGCAAGGACGACGTGCTGCAGGTGTGATTCGTGTCCGGTGACTCGCAGCTCGTGACCCGCGAGTTCGGGGTGCGAGGGAGGCAGGGAGGCAAGGGAGATCGGCGCGCGGTGAGGCCGTTGCGTGCTTTGGTAGCACAGCCTCCCGAACCTTCGGGACCTGGCTGTGCTCTTTTCGTCCTGACTGTTTCGGAGCTGCACAGGAATGCCTGTGCTACGAGTACCCAGCTTGTTCGGGTGGCACGACGATCGTATGCCGCGCTAAAGCCCGCGGCCCGCCAACATGCGGCGAGGCAAGCGCTACGTTCAAACCTCGGCCGTAGCAGCAAAAGGCGCGCGGGCAAGAGTGCCCGCGCCACTTGCTTCTCGCTGCAGTGCGCTGCCGGCACCCGTAGCACATCTCTAACGAAGCCGGCCGTGTCAAGGGCAAGTGGTTTGTATTTTTCCTTAAACCGGGAAGGCTCTTGTCTTGCCAGCGCACACCGCCAGCGAGGGCCCGCAGGCGCCT
>JAJYLB010000040.1 GCA_021788095.1 Acidobacteriota bacterium
GCCTATCTCGTCCAGGAGGAGAAGACGGATACCCGGCCGGCGAAGCGCTACGCCGACGAGAAAGCACTGGAAGCCTTCGGCTTGATTCCGCGCGGGTTCGATCTCGACGGCTTCATGGTGAATCTGCTCACCGACCAAGTGGCCGGCTATTACGACTCGAAGCAGGGTGAATTCTTCATTGCCGACTGGATTCCCGTCGCCGATCAGCGCATGGTGATGGCGCACGAGCTTACGCACGCCCTCCAGGATCAGCACTTCCACATCGATAGCTGGCTCAAGGCTGCGCGGCCCAACGACGACGCCGCGTCGGCGCGCGAAGCCGTGCTGGAAGGCTCGGCGACGGTTTCGATGATCGACTACGAGCTTCGCGGCTTGGGAACGAGCGTCCGCGCCATGCCGGATATCAGTGCGCTCACCCAGATGGCTGTCGGCCAGGCCGCCGCGACTCCGGGCCTCGACAAGGCGCCGCCCTACCTTCGCGATTCGCTCCTCTTTCCCTATCTCGATGGCGCGGTTTTCACCCAGCACTTGCTCAAGGCGGGCGATGGCTGGCCCGACTTTTACAAGGTGTTTTCGCGTCCGCCCCTTTCCACCCAGCAGATCATGCAGCCCTCGTATTATCTGGAAGGGAAGGCCCCGCCGCCGGTCGCCCTGCCGCCTCTCGGCCGCTTGCTCGGCCGGGATTGGAAGCTGCTCGATGAGAACGTGGTGGGGGAGTTTGGCCTCGAAGAGGTTCTGAAGCAGTACCTTCCCGCCTCCGAAGCGACCGGGTTTGCGCCCGATTGGTGGGGCGACCGCTACGCCATCCTGGAAAACCGGAAGACGAAATCGTCGCTGCTGCTCTTCCTGCTTCAGCTCGACTCGGCCAGCCACGCCAGCGCATTTTTCGATGCCTATAAAGCCCTGCTTCTCAAGAAGCATGGCGGCGCTACGGGCGTCGTCGCCGCGCCCGAATCTCTCCAATTCCAATCCCCCGACGGCGGCGTCTATTTTGAATGCCGTGCCGCCGAGTGTTTCTCGATGGAGGGTGGGAGCCACTCCGCTTTCCAGGCCGTGACGCGCGCCATCGACTGGGCGCCGGCGTCCGCTCCTTCCAGGCCTTCGGGCCCCTCTCCCTCCGGCAGGTAGCGCCGCGCGGCGCTTGGCCCGCGGCGGAGTGAAGTAGCGCGGACTCCGGCCTCTGCGCATTGCCCTGGTGGCGCGGCACTCCTGCCCGCGCTTTTGGGGAAAAGGCGCACAGAGAGAGTGGCTGTGCCACCGGCACCCGTGGCGCAGACTTCAGTCTGTGCGCCTTTTGCATCCCGGCGTTCTCCACCGGAACCAGCCAGCCCGTCCCGCGGAAACCAGCCGGCCGCGGCGGGTTCGCACGCCCGAATCGCCAAAGATCGTTAGAATAGTGCCTGCTCATGTCCGGGGCGCTCTTGTTGACGGGGATCGGCCAGTTGCTCACCCTGCGCGGCGCGGTGCCGCGGCGGGGCTGGGCGCTAGCCGATCCGGGAATCATCCGCGACGCCGCGGTGCTGGTGCGCGGCGATAGGATCGCCGCCGCGGGCCCTCGCCGGGAGATCGAACGCTTGCCGGAAGCGCGGCGCGCGCGAAAAACCGACCTGGGCGGCCGCGTGATGTTGCCCGGCTTGGTGGATTCGCACACGCACCTGGTTTTCGCCGGAAGCCGGCTCGAGGAATACGAGTTGCGGCTTGCGGGCGCCACCTACGAGGAGATCGCGCGTGCCGGCGGCGGCATCCAGTCGAGCGTGCGGGGGCTACGCGCGGCGCGGCCGGCTGAACTCGAGCGCGGCGCCTTGGCCCGCCTCGTCCAGTTCGCGGCTCACGGCACCACCACGGTGGAATCGAAGAGCGGGTACGGGCTCGATCTGGCCAACGAACTCAAAATCCTGCGCGTGCAACGGGCTTTGGCGCGGCGGCAGCCGGTTGAAATCGTTTCCACATTTCTTGGCGCTCACGTCGTTCCTCCCGAGTACCGGCGGCGGCCGCAAGCCTACGTCGACTTGGTGACGCGGCGGATGATTCCGGCCGTGGCGCGCGAGCGGTTGGCGGAGTTCTGCGACGTCTTCTGCGACCGCGGTGCTTTTACGCCGGGCCAGGCGCGAGCGATCCTGGCAGCCGGGCGCGCCTGGGGGCTGGAGCCGCGGCTTCACGCCGATCAGCTTGCCCGCACGGGCGCCGCACGGCTCGCCATCGAGATCCGCGCGGCGAGCGCCGACCATCTCGATCGCGTGACGGGCTCGGACATCGCCCAGCTCGGGAGATCAGGAGTCGTCTGCACCCTGCTCCCCGGCGCCAGCCTGCATCTCGGCGTGCCCTTCGCCCCCGGCCGCGCGCTCGTGGATGCCGGAGCCATTGTGGCGCTCGCCACGGACTTCAATCCGGGAACGAGCCCGACCTTGAGCCTGCCGATGGCGATCTCGCTGGCATGCGCGGGCATGCGCCTCGCTCCGGCGGAAGCGATCGCCGCGGCTACCGTCAATGCGGCGTATTCCCTGCGCCGGCACGACCGAATCGGGACGATCGAGGCGGGCAAGCAGGCGGATCTGGCCGTCTTCGATGTGGCCGATTACCGCGAAATTCCCTATTATTTTGGCGTACACCTGACCTCGATGACGCTCAAGCGCGGCAAGATCGTTTACGCCCGCGACGGCGTTCGGGGATGGCCGCGAAGCGCGCCGGGAGACGCTTAACAGCCAGTTCAGCGGAAACGGCATCTTCGTTGAAAGAGGCGGTTGATTCCCCGGGCCCTGGCCGCGGCGAAGAGGCAAGGATGGCGAAAATCGTCGAATGCGTGCCGAATTTTTCCGAAGGCCGAGACGCGAGCAAAGTCGACGCTCTCGTCGCGGCGATGAGCGGAGTTCCCGGCGTGTCCGTGCTCGACCGCGAGATGGACGCCGATCATAACCGGTCGGTGGTCACACTGGCCGGCGAGCCGGAAGCTGTTGCGGAAGCGGCGCTGCGCGGCGTAGGCAAGGCCGCCGAGCTGATCGATTTGACCCAGCACCACGGCGCGCATCCGCGCCTGGGCGCCGCCGACGTGGTTCCTTTTGTCCCGGTCGAAGCCGTTACGCTGGACGACTGCGTTCGCCTGGCCCGCCGCGTGGGGCGCGAAATCTGGGAGCGGTACGGGATTCCGGTCTATTTCTACGAAGCCGCCGCCGGGCGTCCCGACCGCGTGAATCTCGAGGATGTGCGGCGAGGCCAGTTCGAAGGGCTGCGCGAAGAGGTGCTGGTGAATCCCGATCGCTCGCCCGACGTTGGCGAGCCGCGGCTGCACCCAACGGCGGGCGCGACGATCGTCGGGGCGCGCAAGTTCCTGATCGCCTACAACATCAACCTCCAGACGCACGACGTCGCCCTGGCGAAGCAGATCGCCAAGACCATTCGCTATTCGAGCGGGGGATTGCGCTACGTCAAGGCGATGGGCGTGGATCTGGCGGCGCGCGAGCTGGCCCAGGTCTCCATCAACCTCACCGATTTCGAGCAGACGCCGATCCATCGCGTGTTCGAGATGGTGCGGAGCGAGGCTGCGCGTCTCGGCGTGACGATTGCCGGCAGCGAAATCGTCGGCTTGGTGCCGCGGCGGGCGATCGAGATGACCGCCGATTTCTACCTCCAACTCGAGAATTTCCGCTCCGATCAGGTGCTCGAAAACCGCTTGGCGGCTGCTCTTGCAGGCCGCCCGGAGTCGGCCACGGCCGCGTCGCGGCTCGAGGCCATGACGCGGCCGTTTCTCGACGCCGTAGCCGAGCCGACGGCGACGCCCGGCGGCGGCTCGGCGGCTGCTTTCGCCGGCGCCCTAGCCGCCAGTCTCGGGCAGATGGTCGCCGCGCTTTCCCGCAAGCGGAAATCGCTCGTCGCACATGCGGACTCGCTCACCGCGCTGCTCGGCGAGCTGGAAGTTGCCGGCCGGGCGCTTTCTGCGTGCATCGACCGCGACGCCGCCGCGTATGCGGCCGTGGTCGCTTCGAGCCGCCTGCCGAAAGACACGCCTGAGGAGCAGGGTAAGAGAGCGGAAGCCATCCAGCGCGCCACGCGGGGCGCAACCGAGGTTCCACTCGAAGTCGCCGAGCGGGCTGTAGCCGTTCTCGACCTCCTGCGCAGGCTCGCGCCCATTTCCAACCCCAGTATGCGGTCCGACCTGGCGACTGCCGAAGCCCTGTCCCGGGCCGCCGTGCGCGGTGCCGTGGAAAATGTGAACATCAACCTGGAGTCGATGGACGACGCCGGCTACGCCGCTGGAATCAAACAGAAGCTGGCGTCTCTCGAGTCGAAAGTCGAACGCACGCGCGAACCCTTCGGGGCCGCGGCGCCATAGCGCGCCATAACAGAGGTTCGAGGCACAAGCCGCGCGACCAGGGCCGGGGAAGAGTGGAAGGCAAAGCCCTTGATAGAAACGCGATGCTTCGGCCGCTCCCGAAGCTTCGGGAGGCGGACTCGGCAGGACAGGGATTCGCGGTTATCCCGGTGATTTCGGTTACGGGAGAGTAGCATAGGACTGATGGGAAGCTTCGTGCGCTCCCGAAGCTTAGGCAGGCGGACGTGACACCCGGGCCTTTCGAGCGCCCTTCTAAGGGCGCGGCAAGAGGGAGAAGCTCCATGAGAAAACACACGGTGCTGCTGGCGGCGATCGTAGCCGCGCTGACGCTTTCGCCGGCCGCGCGTGCCGGCACGCTTGGCAGCGAGGTGATCGGGCTCTTCCCGCAATCGGTGGGCGAGTTCGCCTACGCGGATATGAAAGACGCCCAGCAATACAAGTGGTTTCCCCAACTCCAGCAGCAGATGCTGCCCTTGCGATTCCGCCAGTTCGAGGACTTTTTGAAGTCTGCGGGGATCGACCCCGCCACCCAGGTGGAAGATCTGGCATTCGCCGCCATCCCTGCTACCGGCAAACAGCCGGAAGAGGTCCTGGGCGTGGCGCTCGGCGAATTCCAGCCCGATACCAGCGCGGGCTATCTGAAGCGGATGAAGCTGCCCACGCGGCAATCGCACGGCTATACGCTCTACGGCTTCGGGTCGGGCAAGAGCCCGTACGACATCTTCTTCTTTTTCCTCGACTCCAATACAGCCGTGTTCGGCCAGGGCGATGCCATCGACAAGATGCTGGCCGTGCGATTCCAGGGCGAGCCGAGCCTGCTCGCGAACGACTCCCTCTATCCGCTGATCGCGCAGGTGAACGGCCAGGGGCTGATCTGGGCGGTGCTCGATCGCCACTACACCCATCTGGGGCTCGATCAGTTGATGCCCGAGGTAGCTTCGGGGCAGCAATCAGCCGCGCTCTTCCAGAAAATTCACGCCATGATCATCAGCGTTGACACCTCTTCCGGCATCGACACGAAGTTCGAAGCCGTTTGCGCCACACCCCAGGACGCCAACAATTTCGCGGCTCTTCTGCAAGCCGGCATCCTCTATCGCCGTTACGAGTCCGCCAAGTCGCAGCCGGCACTCGCCAAGCTGCTCGACGACGCCCAAGTCGCTCCCAACGGCGATCGGCTCGACCTCGATCTCCCTCTCACGCAAGACGCTTTGGCCGCCCTCGTCGCCCAGGGCGCCTTCACCGTCAAGATGTGACGACCGCCTTTAATCTGTCTTGAGGAATTTCACCAGTTTCAGGTGGGTCTGGCCCCGGCTCGCATCTTCGTCCGCGCGATCGATTCCCGGCAGGCTTCGCGCGGCATCCCATTCCGGCGTGGTTCCTCCAGGCCGAGTCATCTCGACTTCAATCCGGTCGGGATATTCTTCGATCCTTACGACGATGACCTGCTCTTCGGGAAGCGAGGAGAAGGCCGCGCGGAGGAGTCGATCGGCCGCGGCGATGAACTTTTCCTCTCCGCCGGCGGGAAACCCGAGGTGGCGCGCGCTGTGCTGAAGCGCGCCGCGGAGCGCGCCTGGCGCGCGGTCGTCCTTCGGTACCTTCAGTTCGACCCGGCAGTGTTCGGCAGCGGTCATGGATCTTGGACTTCCAACTTCTTGCGCGCCGGGCCTTCCTGCGCCCGCCCCAGCCACACTGCTGGCGGCCCGCCCCGCCCGAACGTTCCGGACATCGGGCGGAGCGGCTTCGCGCGTGACGGGGAACTATATGACAGCCAAGGGCAGAAGAACAACCAGAAACCAGCATGCAGGTTGCATGCAGGTTGCGTTGACAACCCGCGGCCTATCGCTTAGTCTTGAGGTTTGTGCTCGCAGCGCGGGCGCCGCAGTAGGATTATGCGCACATACACTCCCAAGGGACGAGAAGCCGAAGCCCTCGAGCAGGGCGAGAAGTGGTACGTGATCGACGCGGAAGGGCAGGTGCTGGGCCGGCTGGCATCGCGCGTGGCGCGCGTGCTGATCGGCAAAGACAAACCGGCGTTCAGCCCCCATCTCGATTGCGGCGATCACGTCGTGGTAATCAACGCCGCCAAGATACGCCTGACAGGGAACAAGGTCGCCCAGAAGGTTTACCGCCATCACAGCGGCTATCCTGGAGGACTCAAGGAAGTGCCGCTTGGGCGGCTCCTGCCGCAGCGAGCCGACTGGGTGGTACGGGAAGCGATCCTGGGCATGCTCCCCAAGAACAAGCTGCGCGCGCATCGCGCCCGCAAGCTTCGGGTCTATCCCGACGCCGCGGGGCTCGCGCGCCACGCCGGGCAAAAGCCGCAGCCGCTCGCGTTCTAGTGCGATTCCCAAGCGAGTTCGATGGCGCGGATTCCGTAGGAGGATATAACCGTTGAGCGCAACACCGGAAGGCGTGGTGCCGCAGTCATCGCAGACGAAGCCGGGATTCTACCAGGGCACCGGGCGGCGCAAGGAAGCCATTGCCCGGGTGGCCCTGCGGCCAGGCTCGGGCCGATTCGAGATCAACGGGAAGGCGCCCGACGCCTACTTCCGGGCTCTGCTGCCGCTCAAGCGCGAAATGCTGATGTCCGATCCGTTCCGGCTCACCGGAACTCAGGACCAATTCGACCTGAAGGCGACGATTTCCGGAGGGGGCGGTGCGGCCCAATTGGACGCGCTGCGGCTGGGGATTGCCCGCGCCCTGCTCGAATTCAATCCCGACCTGCGGTCGGCGCTGCGCAAGCGGGGCCTGCTGACGCGCGATCCGCGCATGAAGGAACGAAAGAAGTACGGCCAGAAGGGTGCGCGCAAGCGCTTCCAGTACAGCAAGCGGTAAGGCGGAAAGACAGTGGCCAGTGGCTGGTGGCTGGCGACGAAGCACTGAGTCACTGTTGGGGAAGTCAATTCACGGCCGGCAAGGAGCCGGCGCCGGAACGCTCCGCCCAGCGGGCGGAAAGCGCTCCCCTTTAGAAGGAGGTCCGTTGGCGGTTGAAATTACGATGAAGGAGCTGCTCGAGGCCGGGGTGCACTTTGGCCACCAGACGCGGCGCTGGAACCCGAAGATGAAGGAATACATTTTCGGCGAGCGCAACGGGATCCACATCATCGATCTGCAAAAGACGCTCAAGATGTTCAAGGAGTCGGCGCGCTTCGTCACCGATATCGGGCTCCATGGCAAGTCGTTGCTGTTCGTCGGCACCAAGCGCCAGGCGCAGGAAGCCATCTCGGAAGAGGCTTCGCGCTGCAATATGTTTTTCGTAAATCACCGCTGGCTGGGCGGCACGCTGACCAACTGGGCGACGGTGCAGAAATCCATCAAGAAGCTGAAAGGTCTCAAGGCCATGGTCGAGGACGGGCGCATGGCCCAAATCCCGAAGAAGCAGGCGGTGAGGCTGGAACGGGAGATGAAGCATTTGCAGCAGAACCTCGCCGGCATCGAGAACATGCCGGGCCTGCCCGACGCGCTCTTCGTGGTCGATTCCAATAAGGAGCAGATCGCCGTGCACGAAGCGCGGCGGATGGGCGTGCCGGTAGTGGCCGTGGTGGATACGAACTGCGATCCGGAACTGGTGGACTGGGTCATTCCGGGAAATGACGACGCGCTGCGCGCCATCCGCCTGTTCACTTCGAAGGTCGCCGAGGCGGTGATCGAAGGCCGCGAGGCTTACGAGCAGTCCCAGCTCGCCGAGCAGAAAGCCGCCGAAGAGCAGGCCGCGGCGGAGGCCGCCGAAGCCGGGGTCGAGTACGTGGATACCAGCGCTTACGAGGATTACGAGAAGCCCGAAGGACACTTCGTTTCGCAGGATTTGACCGCCCCTGCCCAAGCCCCCGAGGATGCCACCATCCCCGCCGAAGTGACCCCTCCGCCCGAGGAAGGCGGGGCGGGATCGGCTGCTTAAACGGAGACGTAACCCGCGCCCGAGGAAGGGAAATCTCCGCCGGCGGCCCGGCAAAAAGAGCCGCTGTCCCCGCGGGCCATCGTTCCAGGAAAAGAGGAAGACGGGCACCATGAGTTCCAACCCCGAGCAGACCACCATCAGCGCGCAGCAGGTGAAGGAGCTGCGCGAGCGCACCGGAGCCGGCTTCATGGATTGCCGCGGCGCCCTGGTCGAAGCCAACGGCAACGTGGAAGAGGCGATCCAGATCCTGCGGAAGAAGGGCCAGGCCATGGCCCAGAAGAAGGCCAGCCGCACCGCGACCGAAGGGTCGGTGGGCTCCTACATCCACGCTGGCGGCAAGATCGGGGTTCTGGTCGAGGTGAATTGCGAGACCGATTTCGTCGCGCGCACCGACCAGTTCCAGCAACTCTGCCACGATCTGGCCATGCACATCGCCGCGCTCGATCCGCGCTTCGTGCGCCGCGAAGACGTCACCGGCGACGTGCTGGCGAAGGAGAAGGAGATCTATCTCGATCAGGCGCGCTCGACGGGCCGGCCCGAAAACATCATCGAGAAGATGGTTTCCGGCAAGATGGAGAAGTTTTTCGAGGAGAACTGCCTGTACGAGCAGCGGTTCATCAAGGACGAATCGGTGACCGTGCGCGAGCTGATCGACCAGGCGGTGGCCCGCATGGGGGAAAAGGTGTCCGTGCGGCGGTTCGTTCGCTTCAAGGTTGGCGAATCCGGCGCCGCCCCCGCCGCCCTGGACGGCCCTCCGGCGCCCTAGTCTCCTGTCACGGCGACAGGCGGCCCGAGTCGCGCTTCCGGCTCGGGACGCTCGATACGCCCTGCGCGGAGATGGTCCGGCCCGCGGAAAACTCTGTTAGAATCCCACGAGGACCGGCGCGGGCCGAGCCCGCGCCTCTCCGCCACCAACACCGACGACCGATGGCTACCGGCGATCCTGCGCGCGAAACGGAAATTCCCCGCGGCGAGCCCGTATTCCGGCGCGTGGTGCTGAAGCTTTCCGGGGAATCACTGCAGGGGCCTCAGGGCTACGGAATTCACGCCCAGACCGTTCAGGCCGTTGCCCGCGAAGTGAAGGGCGTGAACGACCTTGGCGTGGAAGTGGCGATCGTCGTAGGCGGCGGCAACATCTTTCGCGGGTCGCGCCAGAAGTCCCTGGCCATCGAACGCACCGCCGCGGACTCGATGGGCATGCTGGCGACCGCGATCAACGGCCTGGCGCTGCAGGACGCGCTCGAGAAGCTGGGCTGCCAGACGCGGCTGCTCACCGCCATCGAAATGCGGCAGTTGGCGGAGCCTTTCATCCGCCGGCGCGCGATACGCCATCTCGAGAAGGGCCGCGTGGTGATCCTCGCGGCCGGCACCGGCAATCCCTATTTTTCCACCGACACCGCCGCCGCCCTGCGCGCGATGGAGATCAAGGCCGACGCGATCCTGAAAGCCACTCGCGTCGACGGCATCTACGACGCCGATCCGGAGCAGGTCCCCGACGCCAAGATGATCGAGCGGCTGAGCTATATGGAAGTGATCCAGCGCGGTCTGGGGGTGATGGACTCGACCGCCATTACGCTCTGCATGGACAATCGGATGCCCATTATCGTTTTCAACCTCGCCGTTCCCGGGAACATCCGGCGCGTGGTGCTTGGCGAACGCGTGGGCTCGACGGTGACGACGAGTTAGGAAGCCAGGTTCGGGAGAGGAGGCCCGAAGGCGATGCAAGGTTTCACGACCACCAAGGAGGCGCTCGGGGCCGCCCGCGCGCGGATGGAGAAATCGGTGGAGGACTTGCGCCGGGAAGTCTCCACGCTGCGCACCGGCCGCGCCAACGTCGGCCTGCTCGACCACATCCGCGCCGATTACCACGGCACACCCATGCCCATCAACCAACTCGGCACCCTTACGGTTCCCGATCCCACGTTGATCCTCATCTCGCCCTGGGATCGCGCCGTCGTCCCGCTGATCGAGAAGGCGGTGCTTTCCTCCGATCTCGGCCTGAATCCCGCGAGCGATGGCCGGGTGATCCGGATACCGATACCGCCGCTCACCGAAGAGCGGCGGAAAGACCTGGTGAAGCACCTTCATCGGATCCTCGAAAACCACCGCACCGCGATCCGGGGCGTGCGCCACGAGATCAAGGAAGCCGTCGAGCGGCTCGAGAAAGAGAAGAAGATCAGCGAGGATGACCGCGCTCGCTCGCTCGAGGAACTCGAGAAGGTCACCCACCAGGAAACCAAGAAGCTCGAAGACCTCTCCGCCGCGAAAGAGAAGGAGATCCTTGAGGTCAAGTAGGCCGGCCCCCGGCGGCCTCCGGCCCGCGAAAGCGTGTGCAGGTCGGCGCCGCCTGTGGTGCGGGCGTCCCGCCCGCGGTTTTTTCGCTTCGGCCGCCTTCGAATCGCGCGGCTTGACCGCGGCGTTCGACCCTGTGCGCCCTACGGCCGGCAGGGACGCCTCGCCGTGACGGGCAAAGAACGCTTTCTGGCCGCCTGCCGCAGCCAGGCGGTGGATCGCGTGCCGGTTTGGCTGATGCGGCAAGCGGGGCGCACGCTGCCCGGTTATCGCACCCTGCGCGAGAAGCGCTCCTTCCTCCAGCTCTGCAAGACCCCCGAGCTTGCCGCGGAAGTATCCGCGGAGCCGGTGACGGTTCTGGGAGTCGATGCCGCGATTCTGTTCAGCGACATCCTCGTGGTGGCCGAGGCGATGGGTCTGCGGCTCGACGTTACCGACGACGGTCCCTCGCTCGCCGGTTTCGTCCCCGACCGCGAAGGTATCGCCCGTTTGCACGAGTTCGATCCCGAGCGGGAGACGGGCTACGTGGGGGAAGCGCTCCGGGTCCTCGCCCAACGGCTCGGGCCGGACACCCCGGTGATCGGTTTCGCGGCGGCGCCGTGGACGCTGGCTTGCTACCTGCTGGCGGGTGAGCGCGCCGGCGAAGCCCCGCAGGCGGCTCGGCGCATGCTTTTCGCCCAGCCCCACCTTCTCGAGGCGCTGCTCTCGAAGATCGCACGGGCCACGGGTCCTTACCTTGCGTCGCAGATCCGCGCGGGAGCCACGGCCATTCAACTCTTCGATACCTGGGCCGGCGAGCTGGGCGTCGAGGAATACGAAAAGTTTTGCCTGCCGGCCACGAAGCACACGATCGAGCAAACCCGCGCGGGCGACGTGCCGGTGATTCTCTACGCGCGCGGCGGCGCCCATCTGGTCGAGAGCATGGCGTCCGCCGGCGCCACGGTGCTCGGCATCGATTGGCGCACCGACCTCGCCGGGGTACGCCGCCGGCTTGGCCCATCGGTTGCCCTCCAGGGCAATTCCGATCCCTACGCCCTGCTCGGCTCGGTTGCCTCCGCCGAGCATGCCGCGCGGCAGGCGGTGGCGAAGACCGGGGGCCACGGCCACGTTCTGAATCTCGGCCATGGCTTGCTGCCGTCGACGCCGATCGAGCACGCTCGCGCGTTCGTTCGCGCCGGTCAGGCCGCGCCGGCTGGCGATGTTAGCACCAACCACGGCCTGCCGTGAACTGGGTCGAAAGTAGCTGGCGAGGAGGTTCTGCCGGCGCGCCAAAGCGCGGAGCGGAAAGCTAGCACAGGCACTCCTGCCTGTGCGCCTTTTGGCTGGGCGGGGCGAGAAGCGCACAGCCAGGAATGGCTGTGCTACCGGGCGGTACTGGCGCACGTCCCGCCGAGGACTTTCCTAGAAGCTATCGCAAAATCCCCGATTTGGGGGTCGGAGCTTCAGCTCCGACAACAAAGTGGCCAAAATGAAGGGGCTTCAGCCCCTGAAGCATGTGCCGGGAGGTTCTGCGATAGCTTCTCGAGTTTCGTAGGCCGGCAGCCCCGGGTGGCAGACAGCGATGCGGGTAATCGTCATTGGAGCGGGCATTTCGGGTTTGGCGTGCGCCACGCGCCTTGCCGAGCGCGGCGCCGCGGTGACGGTGTTCGAGCGCTTGGAGCGGGTTGGCGGCGTCATCGCCAGCTCCGCGCGCAACGGATTCTTGTTTGAACTGGGCCCGCAGAGTTTCCAGCTCACTCCCGCGCTCGCGGAACTCGTTCGCACGGCTGGACTCGAATCCCAGGTCGTTTCCGCGCCACTTCGCGCTCCGCGTTACGTCCTGGCGCACGGCCGTCTGCGTTCCGTGCCCATGGGACCGCAGATCCTGGTCAGCGGGGACCTTCTGGGTCTTGGCTCCCGCCTGCGCCTGCTGCGCGACCTCCTCGGCCGCTCCGCGCCGCCCGAGCGGAGCGAATCTCTCGCGGAATTCGTCGAAAGGAAATTCGGCGCGGAAGTGCTCGACCGTCTGGCGGGGCCATTCGTATCCGGAATCTATGCGGGAGACCCGCGGCGGCTCGGACTGCGCGATACCTTTCCCGAGCTGTACCGCTGGGAACGAGAGAAGGGAAGCATTTTGCGGGGCGCCATGGCCGCGGCGCGCTCCGGAGGCTCAAGCGCCCGGCCCCGCCCGACGCTCTCGGCGATGCGCGGTGGGAACGCCAGCCTTCTCGAAGCCTTGCGAGCGAAATTGGGCGACTCCGTCAAGCTCGGCGTGAGCGTCTCGCGTGTGCGGGTGGCCGAGTCGCCTTCGTCCGCGGCGGCGGGCTACGCCGGGCCAGGGACGCCTCGAGGGACGACGTTCACCGTCGAAATTGGCGCGCCCGCGGAATCGCGGCTCGTCACCGCGGACCACGTCGTCATGGCCGCGCCGCCCGCGGAGGCCGCTCGCCTGTTGGCCGATCTTTCCCCGCGATTGGCCGAATCGCTCGGCGGAATCGAATACGCGCCCGTGGCCGTTGTCGGCACGGGCTATCGCCGCGCCCAGGTGCGCCACCCGCTCGCCGGGTTTGGATTTCTCGTGGCCCGCAGCGAGAACCGGAAACTCCTCGGCACCGTGTGGATGTCGTCCCTGTTCCCCGGCCGCGCGCCCGAAGACTCCGTGAATCTCGCCAGCTTCGTGGGTGGCGCCACCGATCCGGAGACGACCACGCTTCCCCCAGAGGCGATCCTCGATATCGTCACCCGAGAACTCGGGCCCATCCTCGGCATCTCCGCCGCGCCCGCGGAGACGATGATCGGCCTGCACCGAAAGGCGTTGCCGCAGTACAACCTCGGCCACCGCCAGCGGGTTGCCGAAATTCGCGCCGAAGCGGAGGAGCGATTCCCCGGACTCCATCTCGTCGGGAATTACCTGGAGGGTCTGGCGACGGGCGCGTGCGTCGACCTCGCCTTTCGCACCGCGGACCGCATCGTGGCGGAGAACGGCGAGGCTCCCCGGTGCGCCGAGGCGTGAGCGTGCCGGATGCGGAAAGGCTGGTGGGGGTGAGAGCAGGGTCGGCCGGAGTGGATTCCCGCTTGCGCGGGAATGACCGAGAATGAATGCGGCGCGTTGGCACGACCGAATTCCCGCTCCCCGGGTTGGCGGAAGACAGGCTTGCGCGGGAATGACGAGGTGGGGCACCGCGGGGGCTGAATCGGGTGCAGAGACGCTGATCGGTATGGGGGAACCGGCGAGGGGCTGGATTCCCGCTTGCGCGGGAATGACCGAGAATGAACGCGGCGGCTTGGCACGACCGGACTCCCGTTCCCCGGGTTGGCGGAAGACAGGCTTAGGCGGGAATGACGGGGTGGGGGGCGCCGCGACCGTTGAGATGGGTACGGAGCCCGGCGTGGCGCGATTGCGGCTGGCCGACGCCCTCGACTAGAATCGCAAGTTTGTCGGAAAGGCGACGGCCGAGGCGGGTCGCCGTAGGGGCACGCTGCAGCGTGCCCCTACCACCTGCCCGGCTCGAGGTGAGGCTTCGCTGGATCACCATGGGTGAAATCGTTTTCCAAAATACGCTGAGCGGCCGCAAGGAGGCGTTCACACCCCTCCATGCCGGCGATGTCCGCATGTATACCTGCGGACCGACCGTCTACGATTTCGCGCATATCGGCAATTTCCGCACGTTCGTTTTCCAGGACGTGCTGCGGAGGTTCCTGCGCGCCCGCGGCTTCCGGGTTCGGCAGGTGATGAATCTGACGGACGTGGACGACCGCATCATCCAGAACGCGGCCGCCGCCGGCGCCGGCATTCGCGAATACACCGATCGCTACATCCAGGCGTTCCTCGAAGACATGCGCCTGCTCCATCTCGAAATGCCCGAAACCCTCGCACGCGCCACCGACCACATCGACGACATGGCGGCCCTGGTCGCCCAACTGCTGGAAAACGGTTTCGCCTACCGCAGCGACGGTTCGATCTACTTCCGCATCGCGCGTTTCCCGTGCTACGGCGCGCTATCGAAGATGGATTTTTCCGGCATCCAGGCCGGCGCACGCGTCGACGTCGACCGGTACGAAAAAGACGACGCTCGCGATTTCGCCCTGTGGAAGGAGCACAAACCCGGAGAGCATTTCTGGGAAACGCGCATCGGGCCGGGCAGGCCCGGCTGGCACCTCGAGTGCTCGACGATGGCGCTGAAATATCTGGGCCCGACGCTCGATTTCCACACCGGGGGCGTGGATCTGGTGTTTCCCCATCACGAGAACGAGATCGCCCAGAGCGAGGCGGCCACGGGCCAGCCGTTCGTGCGGTACTGGCTGCACGCCGAGCACCTCCTAGTCAACGGCGAGAAGATGTCGAAGTCGGCCGGGAATTTCTACACGCTGCGCGACCTCTTCGCCCGCGGCCATCGGCCCTCGGCCATCCGCTTTCTGCTGGCTTCGGTGCCGTACCGGCGTCAGTTGAATTTCACGTTCGAGGGTCTGGAGCAAGCGGCGAGTTCCGTCGAGAGGCTGCGCAATTTCGCGGCGCGGCTCCGCGAAGCGCGCCTCGCCGATTCGGGCGCGCCCGATTCGGGCGCGCCGTTCGCCCCGCGCATCGTGGAGGCCGAAGCCCGATTCGAGGCGGGACTCGAGGACGATCTCAACACCGCGCAGGCGCTCGCCGCCGTTTTCGATCTGGTGCGCGAAATCAACACCGCCATCGACCGCGGGGAATTCGCCGCCGCCGACGCGGCCGCGGCCCTCGCGTTTCTCGGCCGCTTCGACGCCATCTTCGCCGTGCTGGGCGGCGACGACCTCGAGACGCTGCGCGCCTTGGGCTATGCGGAAAGCGGCGCGCCGCTCGCCGACGACGATGTGGCGGCGCGGGTGCGGGAACGGCGCGAGGCGCGCCAGCGCCGCGATTTCGAGGCCGCGGACCGCATTCGTCGCGAACTGGCCGAGCGTGGTATCATCCTGGAAGATTTGAAGGACGGCACCGTCCGCTGGAAACGAACATGACAAGGATTCTTCCAATGGCGCCCCTGGCCGTTTCGGCTTCCGCCGAAGGTTCCGGGCACCCTCGTCCCTCCGAAGACCGGCCCTGCCTGTTCGGCGTCGATTAAGCCCTCCCTCTCGCACCAGGCGCGCCCCACCCGCCAGCCGCCGGAAACCGGCCCGCCAGGCGAATCGGCTCGCCCGTCCCGAAGCTTCGCGACGGGCAAACCGGGGCCGCAGCAATGAATCCGAGAGGAGAAAAACGATGATCGAAGCCATTCTGGATGCGAAACTCCCCCGGCTGCTGGGACCCTTGCCCGGGCCGAAGGCTCGGGAAGTGATCGCGCTGGACGCGCGCCATCTCTCGCCTTCCTTTACCCGCGGGTACCCGCTGGTCGCCCGGCGCGGCCGCGGCGCCATGGTCGAAGACGTGGATGCCAACGTGTTTCTGGATTTCGCCGCAGGCATCGCCGTCGCCGCCACCGGGCATTGCCATCCCCGCGTGGTCGAAGCGATCCAGCGGCAGGCCGCCGAGTTGATCCACATTTCCGGAACCGATTTCTACTATCCGCAGATGATCGACTTGGCTGAGAAGCTCGAGAAGATAACTCCCGGCCGCGAACCGAAACGCGTCTTCTACGGCAATTCCGGCACCGAAGCCATCGAAGCCGCCATCAAGCTGGCCCGGTACGCGACGGGCCGCGAGAAACTGATCGCTTTCCACGGCTGCTTCCATGGGCGGACGATGGGGTCGCTTTCGCTGACCGCGAGCAAAGCGGTGCAGCGCAAGGGATTCGGCTCGTTGCTCTCCGGCGTGTTCCACATTCCCTATCCCAACCGCTACCGCTGCCCGCTCGGGGCCGGCGCGCACGACTGCGGAGACGACTGCATCGAGCACCTGGAGAAGGTGGTTTTCAAGAAGCTGGTCGATCCCAGCGACGTCGCCGCCATCTTCATCGAGCCGGTGCAAGGGGAAGGCGGCTACCTTCCCGCACCGTCGAAATTCCTGCGCGACTTGGCCGACCTCTGCGCCCGGCATGGGATCCTGCTGGTTGCCGACGAAGTGCAGTGCGGGATGGGCCGCACGGGGAAATGGTGGGCGTCGGAGCATTCGGGCATCGAACCCGACGTGATTTGCGTGGCGAAGGGCATCGCTTCGGGCATGCCGCTTGGAGCGATGATCGCGCGCGCCAGCCTGATGACCTGGAAACCGGGTGCCCACGCCTCTACCTTCGGCGGGAATCCCGTCTGCCTGGCCGCCGCGCTGGCCACGATCGATCTGCTCGAGGGCGGGTACATGGAAAACGCGCGGCGAATGGGCAATCACCTCCTCGAACGGATGAAGGGCTGGCCGGAACGCTTCCGCTCCGTGGGCGACGTGCGGGGACTGGGCTTGATGCTGGGCATCGAGTTCGTCGTGGACCGCGCGAGCCGCGAGCCGGCGCGGGAGTTTCGCGACCGCGTTGTCGAGCGCGCCTTCCACAAAGGCTTGCTCGTGCTCGGCGCGGGCGAAAGCACATTGCGGCTTTGCCCGCCGCTCCTCATCGACGAGGAGCAAGCGGATTTCGCCGCCAGCGCAATCGAAGAGTCGATTTCCGAAGTCGAGCGCGCCGCGTAAACCGGCGCCTTGTCCCGAGGCCCGGGATGCCGCAAGGGCGATCCGGCGCCGCTCCACAGGCTCACGGCCCTGAGCAGGGCCGAAGGGGCGGCGGACGTCTCCCCTGCCTCGCGGAGACTCGAGAGAGCGTTTCTGGAGGCTCGGCAAGGAGGCCGTCAAGAGGGGCTATGGGGTTGCTAGGCCGAGGCGTTTTCGCGATCGTCGCATGGCGGGCCCGGAAAGGGCTGGCGGAAGACCCTGCGCGAGGGCAGGGAACGGGGGTTCGCGGCGAAACCTACGCCTATTGGTTTCTGCGCCGGCAGGGCTACGTCCTCATCGCGCGGAATTACCAGGCGCCGGGCGTCCGCGGCGAAATCGATATGGTGGGTTTCGATGGACAGGTATTGGCGTTTGTCGAGGTGAAGACGCGTACCGGCGAAGCAGCCGAGCCGGAAGAAGCGATGACACCCCGCAAACGCCACGTACTCGAGCGGATGGCGCAGTCCTTCCTGGCCGAGCGCCATCTGCGCAACACGGTTTGGCGGTTCGACGTCGTGGCAATTCGCGGCGGGCCGGGCCGGCCGCCCGAAGTGCGCTTGCACAAGGATGCCTTCCGGGCCGTCTAGGGGATGGAGGAGGGGTGCCCTTTTCCACAGGTTTCTGACGGAAGTCACTGAAAGACCTTGCCATGAGCGATAAAATTGAGTAGGAGATAGCTCTGGTGTTCCCGCCCCGGGGCGGGGAGCTGGGAGGGAAGGGGAGATTGCCTGAGCTGAGGAAGGACCCCATCACCCATCGGTGGGTGATCATTTCGACGGATCGCGCCAAGCGTCCCACAGATTTTTCCAAGTCGCGAGTGGAAATTCGGGGGAACGGAGTCTGTCCCTTCTGCTACGGGAATGAAGCGAAGACTCCACCCGAGATCCTCGCCTACGGGGGCAATGGCCGCCTGGCCAATTCGCCCGGTTGGAGCGTGCGGGTGGTGCCGAACAAGTTCCCCGCGCTCGGGATCGAAGGGTCGCTCGACCGCCAGGGTATCGGTCTCTTTGACAAGATGAACGGGATAGGCGCGCACGAGGTGATTGTCGAAACCCCCGATCACCGCAGCACGCTCGCGACGCTGCCCGAACAGCAAGTCGAGCAGGTGCTTTGGGCGTATCGCGACCGGATGAACGATCTCAAGAACGACAAGCGTTTTCGCTACATTCTCGTCTTCAAGAATCACGGCGAAGCAGCCGGCGCCTCCCTCGAGCATACCCATTCCCAGCTCATTGCCCTGGCCATCGTGCCCAAACAGGTGCAGGAGGAGCTGGAAAGCGCCAAGCGCTATTTCGAAGAGAAGGAGCGGTGCATCTTCTGCGACATCATTCGCCAGGAACGCGAAGACGGCGCGCGCGTGGTGGCGGAAAACGAGCATTGCATCGCGCTCGCGCCCTACGCCCCGCGCTTCCCCTTCGAGACGTCGATTCTCCCCAAGCGCCACGGCTCCGCCTTCGAGGACGAACCCGCCGCCGTCGTCCAAGGCCTGGCGTCCATGCTGCGCGATATGTTGCATCGGCTCGACCGAGTGCTTGATCTTCCGCCCTACAACTACGTCCTGCACACCTCCCCGATCGGCGAAGAGCGCAACGAGCACTACCACTGGCATATCGAGATGATGCCCACCCTCACCAAGGTTGCCGGATTCGAATGGGGCACGGGCTTCTACATCAATCCCACCCCGCCTGAGGAAGCGGCCCGCTTCCTCCGCGAGATCGAATAGTTCCCCAAGCACAGCCCTGACGATCACCCCAGGCTTGACTGGCGGATTCGCTTTTTCGCGCGGGACTGCCACGAGGTGGCTGCGAGCACGCCAATGGATTTATACTGCGGTGGCCCAAGACGCCCCATGGATATCCCCCGCGAAACCAGTCGAGCATGCGAAGTTGCGGGATGGCGGCTGACCTCGCGGGAGACCGCCCCATGAACTTCGAGCTCGTCGGTCACCTGATCCGTCTGCGCTATAAGCTGCTTTGGGCGCGCACGCGCTCGCGCAACGGCCGAATCGCTTTGTTCATCGTTGGCTACCTGATCTTCGTGCTGGTGTTGGTTCTGCTAGGTGCGGGCGGCCTGGGTGCGGCCCTGGTGGCCGTAGAGTCCGGCAAGGCGCTGCTGGTGGCGCGGATCGTGCTCGCGTCTCTGTTTCTCGAGATGATGCTGGCCACCGTGATCATGGGATTCGGCCTGAACGCCATGTTCTCCGACGCGGAACTCCGCCGCTATCCGGTGGGAGCCATCGACCGGCGCGTGACGCGCCACCTAGTGGCGCTGATCGATCCCTTTTGGTTCCTGGGATTTGCACTGGAAGCCGGGCTGGTGTTGGGGCTCTATTTGCTGGGTGCCGGTTTTTTGGGCGTTGGCCTGATTGCCGTCGTGTTGTTGTTCGTCACCAATTATCTGGCAGCCCGTGTGTTCGGCGTATTGGTGGACCGGATGATGCAGCAGAAGATCGGCTCGCTCCTGTTGATGGCGGCCATTTTTCTCGTGGCGCTGGGCGCCGGGCAGGTCCCCCTCCTCCTGAAACGCGATCCCGCCGCGGCGGCCCAGGCCGTTCGGTTCCTTCGCTTCACTCCCCCCTTCGGCGCGGCCGCCGCCATTACGCGAAGCGGCTTCGAGGCGGCTTCCGGCGTCGTCGTTGTCCTCTGCTGGCTTGTGGCGCTCGCCGCTGCCCTGGTAGCGCTCGAGCGCCGGCCGGCGCAACGGCAAAAGCTCCCCACCACCGCTATATCGTTCGACAGCTTCTACGATCGCGTGGGAGCGCGGTTCGGCGGCGAAGACGGGCCGCTGGTCGCGCACTGGCTCCGCTTCTACACGCGCAACACCCGCTTCCGGACGCTCGGCCTCCTTTCGCTGCCGATCCTCGGGTTCCTCGCCTATACGATGGGAAGGCCTCACGGGCCGTTTGGCAAGCTCCACGGGCCGTTTGACTCGCTCTTCGTCGCAGCCCTTGGTGTCTTTCCCTTGGTTGGCTTTCTGGCGCCGGCGCGGTTTACGGTCAACCAGTTCGGGTACGTGGGTGGCGGCTTCCGCCGCTACTTCCTGCTTCCCACCGATGCCGCCGCGGCGCTGCGCACCGGCAACTACGCCTCGATTCTGACGGGCGCATCGATGATCGTTTTGGCGGCGATCGCCTGGACCGTGCTTGCGCCAGGTCCGTGGGACGGGCGCATGCTGTTCATGCTGATGGCCAGCGGGATTGCGGGCTTGTTCCTTTTCCACGGCTTGGGACTCTGGACCAGCATCCTGGGCCCGCGCCGCGGCAACTACAACCAGGCTCTGGGGAACGATGCGTCCGTTGCGGGCAACGTCGTCCTTATCGGTGGCGCCTTCGGGTGCGTGCTCGCGCCGCATTTCCTGGCGCGGTTCGCCCCGGCCTGGGTATCGCCAGACCGCTGGTGGATCGCCGCAATTCCGGTCGCGCTGACGTTGCTCTTCTACGTTTTCTCGCTGCGCGCGGCCAGCGCGCTTTTCCGCCAGCGGCACGAGCAATTGATGGCAGTGGTCGAGGGAAGAGGGTGACGATGGACGCTTTCCGAATTTCGAACCTGGTGAAAAAGTACGGCTCGGTGGTGGCTGTCGACGATCTTTCGCTCGCGGTGCCCAGTGGCTCCATGTTCGGGTTCCTCGGCCCCAACGGCTCGGGCAAGAGCACCACAATTGGCTGCTTGACGGGCCTGCTCGACCCCACGGCGGGAGCGATCGAGATCCTCGGCCAGCCGTTCGACACCAACAGCATCGGACTCAAGCGCCGCATGGGAGTGATGCCCGAAACGCTCGGCCTGTTCGAGCCGCTTTACGCCCACGAGTTCCTGGCTTTCGTGGGGCGCATGTTCGGGCTGGATGAAGCCACGACGCGGACCCGCGTCTCCGAGCTGCTCCAGGCCCTCGAGCTGACCGATTCCTCGAAGACCCTCGCCGAATACAGCACGGGCATGCGCAAGCGAGTGGCCTTCGCCGCGGCGGTGATCCATTCGCCCGAAATCCTGTTCCTCGACGAGCCCTTTGAAAGCATCGACCCCGCGGGCGTGGCGTTGATGAAGCAATGGCTGCGCCGTTTTACCGCGCAGGGTCGCACGGTCTTCATCACCAGCCACGTGCTGGAAACCGTGGAGCGGCTGTGCGATGCCGTCGCCATCATCACCCGCCCCGGCAAGCTGGTTTGGCAGGGCGACATCTCGGTTTTGGCGCGGGACGGCGCCATCGCGTTCGACGGCCAGGAATTCCGCGCTCTCGAACCGCTCTTCCTTCACCTCACCGGCCAGCGCTACGCGGATCTGAACTGGTTGTGAGGAATCCCGTTACCGCCAGAGAAGCCTCCTTCCACAGCGTGCGAGCAAAGCCCCCGGGGCGCCCGGTGGCCGCGCCTCCCGCTCCCCCGCCGCACTTTGCGCCTCGATTCCGCCGGCACCTATAATCCACCCGGAGGCGCATGGGGTCCGGTGATCCTCCCGGCCTTCAAAGCCGGCGGTCCGGCTCTTGCGAGTCGGATGGTGGGTTCGACTCCCACACGCTTCCGCCAGACCTCGCTGGCACCGTTGCACTTACGGGACAAGCACCCCCGATTCGGGCACAGAATGGGAGGGTTTTGTGCCCAAGTTGTGCCCAAGTTTTTGCCCACTGAGGCGTGATTCGGAAGGTGCAATGAACGCCAAGCGCAAAGGCAATCGAAACTAGCACCGCAGAATTCGCCTGTTGGTAGGGGCCAGCTACGCCTGCACCCGCGCGGCGGCGAACCTCTGGGCGTGGGACGTGATCGGAATCGGCTCGGCCGACGTGGTGCTGTTGCAGGCGGAGACCCGCGATTGGACGGGCGAAACCGAGATGGAAACTCTGCGCCTGTTTCCCTCGCCTCCAAACCGCCGCAAGCTGGTGCACCGCAGGCGCGACTGGCGGCGGCAGCCGGACGTGAAGGAAATCGGAACGTGACTATGAGCCGACGACACACCTATCGCTTTGACGACGAGTTGTCTGATGCCCTCCCGGCCGCGTCTGGCCCCCAATTCGCGCGCGTTACCACATAGGGCAAGAGCCACTCCCTTCCGACTTGGGATAGGCATAAAATGCCCGCATGGACTTGCCCCAACTCAACCGAAGGCACAAGGCGGCCCTCTGGCTCGCACTAGGTCTTTGTGGCCTTGGCTTGCTCACCGGGAGTGGAATTAAAGAGGGAATCGGAGTGCTTCTTCTCGGCGTCGTATTCGCTTGGGCGCTCGGAAGCAACAGCCGCTTGGTGCACTCGGCCTTCATCGCTGCGGGCCTCACAATAATGGCTTGGGCGGGAGTCGCGTGGCACCGTCACTCTGTCGAGTTAGCGGCCTATCAACAGGCGAACCCCTACGCGGCCTTTCAACAAGCGAGCCCTTACGTGGGGTTCGATGCCAGACCTGTTCCGTCCTCTCAGTCGGCCGCCGCAATGGCGAGGGCGCTCACCGGGGCCGCTCTGCTCGGCATTGGGACCGGCCTGCTGATCGGCGTTAAGGGGAGTCGGCGGACGTAGCACCATTTCCCGCTTGGGCAAGGAGAAAAAGCCAAACTTCGTTAGGGCAAGTTCCCAACCGCTCCGGTCGGCCGGTGTTCCCTGCGCGCGCTCGGAGGAGCGACTGCCCTGCATGCTTTCCCAACGTGAGTACCCTTTATACGTAGTACTTTTAAAGGCCGAGTTTTGGGGCCGGCCCTATTCGCCTGACCGTCTGCGCTGTATCGGTTCCCGCTTCACATTTCCCCTCAGCGGGTTCTTCCACAGTTCCCTTTGGGGCTTGCGCCACCGGAACTGCGTGAGACAAGCGCTCTTCCCGCCTTTGGGCCGCCTTCCGCTTTCTCGCTTCGGTTGCCCGCCCCAGAAGTTCGGTCCTTTCCTCGGGCGACATCTTGTTCCACCTGGCATGACCCCCTCTGGCGCTCAGCATATGGCGTCCGCGCTTCGCGAGGGTCTCGGGAGTCTCATAGGCTTGCCGGAAGGCGGTGGCCGCCAAACTGGCGTAGACCCCAGGAGTGGATTCGAGGCGGTCACTGTGCTTTGCCCACAATTCGCTCAACCGGAGACTCGCCCGAACCGCTCGCTCCTTCGTCTCGCCGAAGCTCAACCGCCCCTGAACAAGATCGGGTATCTGCCGACGAAGGCAATAAGAGTAGAACTCCGCGACCAACTCAATGGGGATTCGCGCCCCCGACGCGGCGGCCGTCATAACGCGGGCGGCATCGAGCAGGGCTTCGTGAGATGCCTCTTGCCAGAGGGTCTTTTCCTTCCTTCTCCGTCCCATGCCGAGAGCCTATCACCCAAGACCAGCGCGAGCCAGCGCCCTTTCAGTGTCGCGCGAAGGAAATGACGCCGCGATCGTGCTTGCCCAGGCAATCGCTCCCGCTGTAGACCCCCGAGCCACTATCGGCGCCGAACGTGACTATTCCCATGTACGAGCCAGGGCACGCCTTCACAGTTTGGGTCAGGGTGAATTGCAGTGTGGACCCCGTGAGGTCTCCCGCGATTGTTCCGAATCCGCCGCTGCTGGCATTGTACGTGCCTGAGACTGCCCCACCGGCCGCGGACTGAAGCGTGACGGCGAGGGTTCCCGAGGAAACGGAGTCCTCAAACGTCGCAGTCCACTCGCCCGAAACCACAGACACGGCCGGCTGCGGTCTTATCACAGAGGGTTTGGGTCCTGCCGCGGTAGTCGGCAATGTCGGAAGCGATGCTTGACCGTTTGAATTTGAGGGCTTCGACTCCTCGCCGATGATTCTGTATTTCTTTTCCTTGCCGTGGGGCTCGCTGACGTAGGCCACGCCCTTTTTGACGCGGAACTGAATGACCTGATTGAGCGACAAAGAGGGATGCCTGTCGCGGTTCCCGAATTCGTAGAATTCATCCGCGGTTTCGATCCGATACGAGCCAGGGGTGAGGGAGTTAGTTACGACGGGAGAAGACTTGCCATAGGCAACACTTACTCCATAGACGTCGCGCGTTCCCTGGCTGAGGACCGTTCCGACGGACGTGGTCCGAACAGGAGCCATGATGCCGACAACCTTCCCGCGTTCGGGGTAAGTCCTGGGCGGCTTTTGCCGCGCGAGCACCGGCACGGCGACAGAAACAGCGAGGAACACCACACAAGCCGACTTCCTCATCGCTGGCTCCTCCAGCCGCCGTCGGCCCCACCGAGCTTGGCCATCCGTTCCGCGAGCCCATGACTAGGATAAGCAGCCGACTCGATCCCCATGTCACCTCCGGGGCGGCAAAACTGTCTACACCAGACTATCGCCGGAGGCTGTCTGTACCACGGTAATCTCATCGAGCGGTGCCCGCAACGATACTACGGCAGGCTGCCATTTGGGAATATCCAAGTGGGCACACTGCGGGAGAGGTTCGGTAGGCGGTTACGGCAGATTCGGCTCGGGCGCCGCATGAGCCAGGAGAAGTTCGCCGAGTTGCTCGACGTTTCGGTGGACTTCCTGAGCCTGATCGAACGGGGCAGGAACGCGCCCTCGTTTGAGACGCTCGAAAAGATTGCCAGGCGGCTGAGGGTGCCCACGTCCGAACTTTTCGCGTTCGACCGCGACAAGAAAGGAACCAGGCGACAGAGGGAGCCGTAGGCTGGGCAGCGCGCCTCGATCCTCACGCGGGAGAGCCGCCGCCTCGACAGCCAAGCCCAGACGGCGCCGGGCTTGACGCCCAGAAGTTCCTCCACCTCCTCGACTCGAACCAATTGCACCGCTAATTGTCGTTGCATTTCGACCCCCTGAGTATTGGCGTTGCAACTTCGGGCTAACGCTAGCGCGGACCGGCCAGGCAAGGGCCTGCGCGAGAATGCAATTTTCGGTGAGGTGCCTCGGGGAACGGGGATACCTAGGTTCCGGAAACCAGACGCGAGGCAAGGCTTGATTCTCGCAGACCTCCGTGGCAGCCTCGCACGTATGGCAGTCGGTCCCGAACAAGTCCCAAGAACGGCCGAGTCCACCCGGCCCGGGGAGCGCGCCAATTCTCGCTGGAAAGGGGATGAGGCGGACGCCACTGCTTCTCAGCAATGGCGAGACACCGTCGCGAGTGTACACCCGCAGTTCGACCACGCCCCAAGGCCAGAGGAAGAACTAGCCAAGCGAGTCAGGCGAGCGGCGAGGAGAGATCAACTCTTTCAGACACTGGGCGAGGTCCTGGGTCTTGCGGGGATCCTCGGGCTGCTTTACATAGTTTTCCACTTCATCCTCAAGTACTGGTAGATCCCAGCTGAGGCTTCGAGGGCGGGAATCGCAGTGCTTTGCATGGCATCCGTCAGGCCGTGCCTTCTTGCCCGCGAGAAAACTGCCGACTTGTTTCCGCTCAGGGAACTCATCAGAGCCAGCAAATAGCAGAAAACAAGAACACCCACCAAAAAAATAGCCCACCAGAAAAAAATTCCGCGCGCAGGATCGAACGTCGAATTTTCACCCCTCGCGCGACGCGCTACACCCCTTCGAAAATGGGGCTGATGGGGCTTCCGGGTGCGCCAGGGGTTGCTTGCGCTGTGCCGAGCGGGAGTCCTTCGCGTCGAGCGGCGGGCGGACGGGGAGCCGCAATTCACGCGCAATTTCCGCGCCATTCTCGGGTGCCCGATGGGAGCCACACTCGGCCAAGCGGCGCGAGGGATTGCTTGCCCGCGCGGTCTGCGCCCGCCTGAGCGGACGCCCACGCCACGGGCGGGCCGTCCGGGGAGCCGCTCCGGTTCCGCTGGCTTCGCCCGCCTTTCAGGAATCTACTGTTTTGTGACCGCTCGGAGCGGCCCGAAGCGGCCATGCCGAATCAATCACTTGCAGACGGCCCGCGAGTAGGGTTTTTTGAAAGATTCCTCTTGACAACCTAACACGTTAGGATTATAAGCAGAGCATGGCAAGATGCCTAATTCACGGAGTCCCGCTGGTTTCCTTCTGCCCGGCTTGCCGTGGCGCGGCCCGTTCCAAGCGCAAAGCGGCATCGAGCCGGGCGAATGGCAAGCTAGGCGGAAGGCCGAAGAAGGGGAAGCGTCGAGCCTGAATTAGAGCGGCTCTGCCCACCGTAGCGAGCGGCAGACAGAGCCTAACCCCCAACGTGAGGTGACACGATGGAAGCTACTGCAAGCCTACCACAGAGCAGCACGGGCCATTCCAGCGTCTACCAGATCATCACAGAGCAGATTATCAAGCAATTGGAATCCGGGGTTGCGCCTTGGCACAGGCCATGGCGCACAGAGACGCCCCGGAACCTTGTCAGCAAGCGGGATTACAGGGGCATCAACGTTTTCCTGCTCGCGTGCCAAGGCTATGGCTCGCCGTTCTGGCTCACCTACAAGCAAGCCTCAGAGATGGGCGGGCACGTTCGCAGGGGCGAGCATGGCAGCAAGGTTGTTTTCTGGAAATTCGACAAGTGGGAAACCGAAGACGCGGACGGCCAAACCGTCGAGCGCACTTCGGCCATTCTCCGGTATTACACGGTCTTCAACGTCGAGCAGTGCGAGGGAATCCGCGCCCCGGAATCGGCTCGCGCCGTCAATCCCATCGAGGAATGCGAACGCATCGTTTCCGCGATGCCGAATCGGCCCTGCTTCGAGCAAGGCGCCCGCGCATGGTATCGGCCATCTACCGATTCGGTAGGGATGCCCGCGCGTGGCTCGTTCGATTCTTCCGAAGAGTACTACTCAACCCTCTTCCATGAATTGACGCATTCGACGGGCCATCCGAAGCGCATCGGGCGCGAGGGCATCGAGAAGCTAAACACGTTCGGGAGCGAGTCCTACTCCAAGGAAGAACTAGTCGCGGAAATGGGCGCGGCCATGCTGGCGGGCGTTGCGGGCATCGAGCGGCGCACGCTGGCCAATAGCGCGGCCTACCTGAAATCGTGGATTGACGTTCTCCGGGCGGATTCCCGCATGGTCGTGTTCGCCGCATCGCAATCGCAGAAAGCGGCGGACTACATTCTCGGCAAACAAGCGGAAGCGGGTAACGGGGGTGCGGCATGAGCACCCCCGCTTTCGTTTTCCCTCAGCCGCTCGCGGAGAAGTACCGGCCCCGGCGCATTGCCGACTTCGCGGGCCTCGAAAAGCAACGGAAGATCCTCGCCAAACTGGCCGCGAATCCCTATCCCTCCGCGTGGCTCTTTGTCGGCCCGCCCGGAGTGGGCAAAACGAGCGTGGCTCTGGCCATTGCCGGAGAGATGGGCGCGGAAATCCACCATATCGGCTCGCAGCAATGCAGGCTCGACACGCTGGAAGACACGGTGCGCCGGTGC
Source organism: Acidobacteriota bacterium (assembly GCA_021788095.1). GTDB lineage: Bacteria > Acidobacteriota > Terriglobia > Acidiferrales > UBA7541 > JAKASX01. The sequence continues at coordinate 27,320 of JAJYLB010000040.1, forward strand.
AATTACGTGCCGCTTTCGGGAGGATTTCACGTTGTCATCTGCGATGAAGCAGACGCGATGAGCGATGCGGCGCAGAAATTCCTACTCAGCAAACTCGATTCGAGCGAGCCTGTCCCAAACACGATATGGATTTTCACCTGCAACGCCACGGATAGGCTCGAAGCGCGATTCCTCAGCCGTTGCCGGGTGCTGGAATTCAGCACCTACGGCATGTCGGACGCCATCTGCGAGTACCTAGATCGCGTTTGGCACGCGGAAGGCGGGAACGGGAATTGCCCGAACCTAAAACGGCTTGCGGCGGATTGTCACAACAACGTCCGCGAGTCCCTCATGCGGCTCGAACTGGAATTGATGGGAGCGTGAGCCATGAACGGCGCGACCTGCTTTCTGATATTCCTCGGAGCGGTTCTGGCCGTCACGTTTCTTTGGCTGATTGCGATTGGCTTGGACAGGCTGGCCGATGCCGTCGAGCGGCTGGCAGGAAGGGAGCGGAAGCAATGAGAGCGGCCCTATATGCGCGAGTCAGTACGAGCGGCCATGGCCAGACCGTCGAGCCGCAATTGCTCGAACTGCGCGAGTACTGCGAGCGGCGCGGCTGGCAGATCGTCGGGGAATATCTCGATGAGGGCATTTCCGGGGCCAAGGATTCACGCCCAGAATTGAATCGGCTCATGGCCGATGCCCATAAGCGGCGCTTCGATGCCGTGGCCGTCTGGAAATTCGACCGCTTTGCCCGGAGCGTGTCCCACTTGCTGCGGGCGCTCGAAACGTTCAACGCCCTGGGCATCGCGTTTGTCAGCCTGAGCGAGCAGATCGACACTACCACGCCGACGGGCCGGATGATTTTCACGGTCCTGGGCGCTGTGGCCGAACTGGAACGCAGCCTGATAGCCGAACGAGTCCGGGCCGGGCTGCGGAATGCGCGGGCCAAGGGCAAGCGGCTGGGCAGGCCCCGCGTGGCCGTAGATGCCGGGCGGATCGCGGCCATGAGAGCGAGCGGCGCATCCTGGCCCGCGATTGCGGCGGCTCTTGGCGTGTCGGTCGGAACCGCGTGGCGCGCCTCGCGTGGCCCTTCCAATAGGCCGCCAAATGCTTCTTGAAAATCCTCGGTCGGTATCCTGGACGCCCGTCGTCTCGCTGGGGATGGCGGACCCTTCCCCTTTGCCCGCAGCGCGTAAAAATCGAACGTTTATGGCGCAGCCGATTCGGCCAAGTCCGCGGCATTCCGCCACAAGCTCACCCGAGAGTGCCGCACCGCGGCGTCAGGATCGCCCAGGACGCGCCGGCGCTCGACAGCCTGGCCCCCACACCGTTGCCGCTTGCCCCGGAGCCTTCAGGAAACGCCACAGCGCCAGCCGGCGCAATCCTGTGATGGGCCAGGGATGGGGGGCCGTTTGGAGCGTTCGGCAAAGGGATGATTTTGACGCCAGAAGGCCTCGCGAGCAAGGGTGAAAAGGGAAATCCAGTCTCAAGCGTCTTTTTTTTGCGGCTTCGCTGGGGGTGCTTCCTCTCTTGGCTCGCCGCTCTTCGAGCCGATGGCTTGAAGTGCGGGCATAAGCTCTCCGAGCGTCCAACCAGCCCCCCGGCTTGTCAGCATCGGGCCAAAGTCCACAGGCTTGTTTCCGTCGGTTTTCCTGTCCATGGTCTCTTCCCCTATCTCCTAGTCCAGAATTTCGAATTTCGTTCCAGTGTACGTCACTCTGCCGATCTTTGCGTGGCCTCCGACTACGGGCGCACCGATGGCGTATTTGTGATGGTTTATTACCAACTCCACGAGAAAACGCGTGTACTCAGTCCCAACCTTTAATGGCATCGCTGCGACCGGTATCGCAAACTCGTGCTTCGCGACGAGGGCATCCACCTGTTGTTTCTCGGCGGGCGTGAGAGGTGACCCACGCTGTGTCTCGAAGAACGATATCAGCTCAGCTAGCAACGCCGGCGACCAACCCTTTACATATCGGTGGATAGGCTCGAAGAGAGCGAACCAGTTCGAATTGAAATCACCCTGGCCCCTGGTCAGTTGAGTCGAATTCGGGGTTGCGTGTATCGGAAGCACGAACATCCACACTTCGGACAGGTACGCACCGTAAGAGAATCCTCCGACTACAAGTCCGAGCGCGGGCCTCTGCTCTTGCGGCACCTGATCGAAGGGCTTCCCGTGGACTTGCTCCACCAGCGGCACAATGATCTGCTGGTATCGGGACATAAAGAAATGACGTAGCTCCTCCGCAATTTGCTGAACGGTCGTTGGCCCTGACACCACCTGGTTCGGGTCGCTAAGGACGAATTCGCGCAGGTATGAACCGATCGTTCGGTTCCCGATTACTCCCAAACCGAACGTCGCTACGCCGATGGGCCGGTCACCTAGCTGGAACAGCTTCTCAGCGTCCTCGTACACCTTAAGCACGCCGCCCTGCATGATGTTCGGCGGTAGCGGCTGGCCCGGTGGGGGGGTGGGTCCAGGAAGGGTAATAGCGCTATCGACGCCCAAAACCACACCCTCCGGAAGATTGCAGGATACCGCGACGCTCACAGGCGCATGCTCCTCCGCCTCAATGTAGAGTCCCCTCCAACCGGCAGGTTTCCGAATGGCGGCCTGTCCGCCATCGGCCAACCCCCCAGCGAGCGCCAGCCGGGGTGTCCCTTGGGGTCAGACTGACCTCTCATCTGGTGGCGCACCGTCCGCTGCACAAATGGCCAGGCAGGTTGCGGCTTCGGCTCGACCGGCGCGGATGGAGCTGTCCCTCTCTCTTTCGCAAGTCTAGCACTATTGGCCGGCCCTCAAATTACCATCCGACTCCCAACTTCGCAAGAGTAGTCGGCGCCAATTTGGCTTTTCGCCCTACGTTCGCTTAGCTCCTCTGTGGCCGACATGCATAGAATCACAGATGTTCGCTCCCGATGCCACAGGGGCCTCTAAGTAAACCGCACCCGGCTCCCCCCTTGAAGAATAGGCACCGCCGGCCGTCAAGTGTCGCCTGGCGCGGCGGTGGCGTGAGGATGGGGCGGGGGAGCGGGCCGCCGGAATGGCAGCCGAGCCGAAAACGGGCAGCACCGGCCACGCTACGGAATCCGCTTGGATCGAGCGTACACACCCCAACCCTTTCCCCCAGCGGAGACCGTTCTTGCGAGTGGGGCCGAAGCAGCGGAAGAGGTTTCAACCGAGACAGTCCCGCAGCGCGCCCTTTCTTGCTCGGCGCGTCGGCGCTCAAACTCGCGCATGTGACGCTCCCGGTTTTCAAGGTTCTGGCGGCGTTCCTCGACAGTGAGCAGAGGGGGATAGCCGGGGCCGGGCCGAGGCTCGGCGGGCGGTTCAGCCTTGGTCGGCTCCGGGCCAGTCCCGTTCGGCGCGGCAACAGCCCTTTGCGCGGCATACTCGTCAGCGAGCCGGGCCAGCGGAGACAACGAATCCTCGGCGGAAGCCGGGGTCTTGGCGCGCCGGGCCAGCTTCTCAGCGTGCAGCCGGGCGTTGTGCTCGTTCATCGCGGCGGAGTGCGCGGGTTGCGACGGGAATTTCACCCCGTGCTTTCTAATCAGCCCCCGCACCCGTATCACGCCCGTGTGAAGATGCTTGGCCCTTTGCTTGACGTTCAGTCCTTCGCGCCGGCATTCGAGCAGCAACTTTCTCTCCAACCCGGCCAGGCGTCCATTGAGGCTCCGGGGCGAGTTCATCCAGGCCGAGCGTCTTCGGGCACGTTCTTCGGGCGATAGCTTCCTCGGCACGTAACGTGCTCCTTCCTGAGTTGCTCGTTCAATCTGGGATGGCGATCCGAGGACGTGATAAACTTGTGGCCGCGTTTTGGAGCTACAAGGGATGAGCGACAGACTGACGCCTACTCAGATTGAGAAACTGAAGGCCGCTCTTAGATACATATTCGGGATACTGGTTGAGCCAATGGCGCTTGAACTGGCTGCACATGGAACGGTCATTATGGCGATGAAGCAAATCTATTCCGACCTAGACGCTTCTCTAGCTGCCGCACGCGAAAGTCCCGTTGTTCGGGAGTCCGTGCGGAAGCGATTTCACGAACCTCTGGAAAAATTTCTTCAGCAAGTCTCTGAAGCAGCTCTTGAGGAAGAAACTTTGCAACAATGGCTTCAGAACTTGAGACCGACCGATTGGCGGAACTGAATTCAACTCGCACGCTTCCGTCTCCTAATTTTGCATTGAATTCCTACAAGCGTTATCGAGCAACGAAGCACGTTCTCCCTTGCTTGCTCGCAATGAGGTTTACTTTCTCGCCGAGAAATTCCCCTTTGCTACCGGCCCCACGGATCACGCTGAACCCCTCCCGCTCGAACAGCGAGCGAACGGAGTGCTCCAGACGGCGGCCTTTTGCGGCGGCGTTCATTGCGCGCCGAATCCAATCTCCGGGAGCGGCGGGATTGAGTCAGGCTGCATTAGCTCCGGTGAGGGCATCGAACACTCCCAAAACCGTTTAAGTGAAGAACAAGCGGGCTTGTGGAGCACGCCGAACGGAAAACACGGCACTTAGCGCCCCCAATCGCCCGACAATCGCTCGTGCAATCGCTCGGATGAGTTGGGGGATGCCGGAAATACCCCGTTTCGGGCACCGGCGGCGTTGACCATGGGGCGGCGAACCCCTCGATTTCCGGGGCAGCTAAGGGCGGTTCGGCGGCTCGTTGCTTGATGGCGCGCTGGCCGATGTTTTCAATTCCAGCCGCGCCCCGCCCTGTAGTTCTGTTCGCCGGAGGAAACGTTGAAACTCGGCAAGATTGTCTCGAAAGTCCTGCAACGGAGTCGGAGTTTGCGGATGAGCCAACGGAATTCTCGGAAACCATTCCGCGTTGCACGAAGGGCACCTGCCCGCGAGCTGCAACGCTGGCTGGGTGATCGGGAACAAAACCCTAGTCTTGCACTCGGAGCAGGTGAATTCGATGCCGATGATACCCGACAGTTCAATTAGGGTTCGTGATTCCGTGGTCATGTTGCGAATGATACTCCTTGAACTGTGATCTGGCCCAGGCGGCGCAAAAGACGCGCCGAGGCTCCGCTCGGCCTTCGGCCTCGCTACGCTGTGGGCGAGAGTGGCGGGGACAGCCGGGAATATTGGGCGGGACGTGCATGTCGGGTGAACGAGTGGACGTTGCGCCGGGGAGTGACCCTTTCCGGCAGCTCGGCCAGGAGTGCCCGTAAGTCTAATGTTCTTTCTTTTCCTGCGTTTACAAGTATTTCAGCCACCATGTTCATAGCGACACCCTACACCCCGGCCCGACGTTCACTCGTTCACCCTGACGTTCACCCGGCTGTTTGGGCTTCTCCAGAACAACGGTTCCGGAGTTTCGGCGAGCCGTTTGGTATCCCAAGGCCCGAACAATTGGGCCGACTGCCCGCGATCCCATGGGTTCCTGACCGGCAGCCTCTAGGGCTTCGTTCAGTTGCACCCTCAAAGTTTCCAAGAGAACCGGCCACGTTTTCGTTTCGGCTAGGATTGCTTGCAAGATTCCCCGCGCACTTCCGCGGCAAACGTCCGCCGCGTATCGGTTCAAGTACTCGATGATGGCATCTGAGTTCGGAGCCACGGCAGCCAGCGCAGAGCCGATTTCCGTCAAGCGCGGCGGGAGATGCCGAAGCCTCAAATCATCCGGCCGAATTCTGTGAAAGTGGTCGAATCGCCAGCCAAGGAGCCGGTTCCTCAGCGTCCGGGCCTCCTGCCAAAATTCCGGCGGGAGATGGGTAGGGATGCCCGGTGCCAGCACACGTTCCGCCGTTTCGAACGTTAGGCAGCGCGATTCCGTTGCCGTGTCCACGAACCGGCGGCGAGTCGAGATGATCTTCGGGCCATAGACCACGAACGGCTCCGGGTTGTACCTGCGTTGCCCAGTGCTTTCTCCGCAACGGATGACGGGGATGCCGTCCCGATAGCCGTTGTTGAACACCTTGATGATCTCGGACCACTCTTGAGAGTTTCTGTAGTCTGCCTCATCGACCGCGAGCGTGCCTCGAACAAGGTCAATCGTCCGGAATAGCCCCGCGCCAGTGATGTTGCCACTCACCTTGAGCGAGCGGAAACCGAGAGCAGCCATGATTTCAAGCAATCGGGTTTTGCCTGTGCCGGGTTCGCCCAGGAATCGCAAGTAAGGCAACGACGAAAAACGGTCATAGACCCAGGTCATAAGGACGTATGCGACCAACGGCTCTAGCCAACCCTCGGGAACGTCCGCATAGCGCAGAATGATCGCTTTGATTTCATCCGACAGCGTTTCCGCTGACGCCCCGCGCGCGGCTTCGGACGGGAGCGCGAGGCAGTTTGCGTCTGCGAAGACTTGCAGGCCTAACGGCGGTCGGATGATGCGACCAAGTTCTTCGACCTGCGGGGTCATTCGCCCATCGCTCGTGGCAAATTGCAATCCTTCGCGCGTGGCGACAGTTTCATAAAGCACCGAATCGACGGCGACACCCAGGCGCTCGATGAATTTCTTGTCCGGGGATGCGGATGAACGGGGGGATTTATGCTGCGGCGTGGGCTGGCTCATTCTCGGTTCTCCGTTCTCTTGCGAATCTGCTAATGGTTGCCGCTACCGCCTTCGGCCCTTTGCCGGAT
>JAJYLB010000090.1 GCA_021788095.1 Acidobacteriota bacterium
ATTCTCCTGCTCGATCTCCAGGAGTGAGCTTGCCTGGTACACGGGCTTTTGGCGAACCGTGTAAATCGTGACGAGGGTGAGAACGACGGCCACGGCGGAAAGCACCGTCCACCGGCGGTTTCGCAGGATGCGCCAGTAAGTTCGCAAGTAGGCGCCTTCTTCGTTCTCCTCGGGCTTCGGATAGCCGCGGAGCAGCTCGATGCGGCGATCTTCCGTCGCGGGCAGTTGAGGCTCGAACGGCTGAATCTTGTTTTCGTCGGTCATCCTAGTACCTGTAAATGGCCGCGCTGCTCGCAGCCATAACGATGCCGCCCATGCTTTGGGTAAAGCCGTGCAGGATCGATTTGCCTCGACTACTGGGAACGAAGAGGATGTCCTGGGATCGCAACGTTATGTCGGGAGACTTCCCGTTCAGAATTTTCTCTAGATTCACGGCAACCTGTTTCCTGGAGCCCGGAATGGCACCTGGCTCGATGATACGAGCCTTCTTCCCTGCCGCCGTCGGGGAGAGGCCTTCGGCAAGCGCGAGCGCCTGCAAAACCGAGAGGTTCTCATTCGTCTGGAGCAGAAACCCGCCCGGCTTGTTCACTTGGCCAACGACGTAGACGATCCCAGCGCGGGTGACCTTGACGACATCTCCCGGATAAACGAGCGCGTTGTAACGAGGATCGCCGGAGTTAAGCAAATCCTTGAGACGGATCCTGACGCTAGCGCTCCCGTCGAGCTCGCCGGCCGCCGAACCGTCTTTCGGCCCATAGGTCACTGCCGTTGGCTCCGCAGTGGAGGACAGGAGGAGCGGCGCTCCCGACTTCGTCGGGACAGGTTCCGGCTGCGGCGATACGTTCAAACCTTCGGTCTTGCCAGGCCGTGCTTCGGAAACTGAGCTCGGTGATGCAGCGGATGCGCCAAAACCCGGATCACCGGCGTGGTGCATGACGATTACGGTATCGCCGGCATCGGGCGCCAAGCCCTGCGCCAGGGAAAGCACTTCAACGAGCGTTTTCGGGCCGCGGATCTCGAAAACCCCCGGCTTTTCCACCGCGCCGAAAACGGAAACCGGATGACTCCGCATCTCCGCAACGAAAACGCTGACGTGAGGATCTTTCATGTACTTGCGGCTGAGGAGATATTCGAGAACGGTTTCGAGCTGGCGGGAGGTGAGCCCGGCGGCACGAACGGCCCCGAGCAGTGGCAGAGATATTTCACCGTCTTCGGCAACGCGAACGGTGCGGCCCAAATCCGGCGCTTCCATCACGGAGATTTGCAGCAGATCCTCTGGTCCGATCTGATAGTTACCGAGCGGTGAATTGAAACTGGAAACGCCGCCTGTCTGGAGAAGCTGCTGGATTCTGGCGTTGTAATCCTGAGCTGTTTGCTCCGGGAACGACTGGCCAGCAGAGGCTCGCGGAGTGGCCGGCGCCGCGTGCTGCTGTGCAGCGAGCGGAACGACGAGGGCCAGCGCCGCCAGCGCCGTTCCCACCCCTTTCGCCAACGGCAGCGCGTGGCCGATTCGGGTGTACTGGCTGGCGGCTTGCCCGCGGATTTCCCTTGTTTTGGCCTTTCCTGCGCTCACCCCGTTTGCACCCCTATTGCGCAATGGCCTCTCCTGACCCTGCCAAGCCATGCTTGGAACGTCGGAGCCGATTTCCTTTTGACTCGGCCGGCAAAGGCGGCTCCCGCTTTCACTGGCAGGTGAATCCACTTGTTGACACCGCCACGCAAGTGCTACCGGAAGGGGCCAGCGCAATGCCCGTGCTGGCCCCTACGATCGCGAATGCAACCAGCACGAGAAGAAACGCATTGCGGTTCTTGTGGTTTGTGGTATTGGAATGGAAATTCTCCGGGGCGACGTTGGCTTCCATAAGTTTTCCGGGAGCCAGTTCCACCGTGCGATTCGGGGCTTCCACCAACGCACCGCCTTGCCGCGCCAGCACGCGAAGCGAGTTGCCAGCCAACGCCACTTGGTAGGCGCCTTCAGGCTCCTTCGTCCGGATGGTTATGCCATAGGCATGGATGACGACCGGAGCGTGGGATTCGCTCAACACGCCTATAACTCCGCGATCGAGCGCAACAAAAAAGGCATTTCCCGTGGCGCTGACGCGGGCGATTGTCGAGCCGCCGAGCACCAGCTTGCCCCCGCGGGCCAACGCCACATAAACGGCTGCCCGGCTTCCCGTCGAGATCAGACTTCCGGGATAAACATTGGTTCCCGCCGGCGCGGCGACACCGTCCAGCCAGACGGAGCCTGTGCTGCTCATTCGGCCAAGGGGCGCGGCTGGCACGCCCGCCAAGGCCGGTTGAAACGCCATCACCAAGGAACATAGAATGCAGGGGATTACTCTTTCATCTTTTGATTTCGCCGCTTTCACGCTCCTCCTCCTTCCCACCTTGCCTTGCTTCCCCGAGCCCCGGTCGCGAATCCCAGCTTCCGCTCGCCTCACTTACGCAACGGGGTAACGCAGGGCCTGCAAAATTCCTTCGCGCGAGGCGCTGCAGAATGCGTGTCGCACATGCCGATCTCCGGATCTCCAATAAATTTCCACGAGGTTTGAATCCGGCCTCATGGCCACAATTTTTGCTTCGGGATGCTTCGCCAGAACCTCACCCCAGACAGGCACTGGTTCGCTCGCATCGCCCACCGCGACAACCACGCAGTCAGGGTTCAAGCGGTCGGCGGCATCGGAAAGAGCGCCCTGATCGGTAACCTCGCCGACGACCTCACAACCAGGATCCTCGGAAATCAACTCGTACAGCGCATCCCGCAAGAACCGAGTGGGATTGGCAATGAGCACGCGCATCTGCTTTTCGTTCAAAGGGAAAGCACCGACCAACCGATTGTGGGAAGAACCGTTCGAAGGATTCAAGGTATAGAAGGATACATTTCGGATCTACATCGCTTCGGCGGAACGGATATAGGTCCAGGCATAGTCCTCGTCGCCACCGAGATATAGATCGATTTCGCCAAGCGATCTAGATCGTGGATGTACATCCAGGATTCGATTTCGCGCGGCCTCACCCCAACTCGATTCGGTGAGGAACGCTGGGAACGTTATCGATTGCCGATGAGGGAGGAGGTCCGAGGCGCCCGGACGAGAACGCAGCTCGGATATTGTTGTCCAGGATAAGTCATTGAGAGCCCACCATCTGCTTTAATTCGGACCGATGTTTTGCTCCAGCCTTATGCAGGATGTTATGCACGTGGGTCTTGACGGTCCCAAGGGAGAGGTTCAACCGCGCAGCGATTTCCTTGTTCTCCATACCTTCCGCGAGCAGATTGGCCATCTGCAGTTCGCGCGGAGTTAACCCGGAGAGGGCTCCCAGGAGCACGGAGTCCGAATCCAGACCGTCGGCAAAAGCCTGAAACAATGCCAGGATCAGAGGAAGCGGACAGACAAGGCCATCCCGCCCTAACTTATGCGCTGCCGCACGGACCTGCACAGGGGAGGCATCCCGCAGGGAAAAACCACGCGCGCCTGCGCGAACCGCCCTCAAGAACGCTCCCCGGTCTTCCTTCATCTCGACCACTAAGACCTTCGCTTCCGGGGCAGCCTCGTGAATCGTCCGCACGGCCGCGAAGTCGGAGTGATCGGGGCCCGGATGCAGGACGACAATCTCAGGCTGTAATTGAAAGACGTGTTGTCGTAACAGTTCCGAAACTTCCACCGCGCCGAGTACGCGCAATCCGGTATCGGTTTGAAAGAGCCGGACCAGGGATTCGCGATAAAAGCGGCTCGCCGATATTACAAGTACCGTTCGCATCGGTGCTTACCTCAGTTCCCTTCTATCGCCTGAGGCCCCCACCCGTGTCCCAGTTCACACAACCACCCAACGGCACCCGCTCGTAAGCGGAAGTAAACTCCACGGGCAGTACGCATCCATGCCCGGCTCCGCCGGCGGAACGGCCGCTGGGGTTACGATCGACGAATACCGACGAGGCTCGAGCCGCAGAAATGCTGGAAGGTGCCCGACACATAAACAGGAAGAATGCTACAAAAGGTGAAGGCGGTGCAGAGGTCAACACGCGTTTCTGCGCAGTCGAGACGTAAGAAATCCGGCGCCTGCGGTAGGGCCGGGCTGGGGGCTCTCGAAACAATACGTTCACGTATGTTACAGGAACGGTTTCCATTCCCGTAAATGGCTTATTTGCTTTTAGTAAATGCCCTGGCCGACCAACAATAACTAATGCGCCCCCACGGGCTCGGATGCTATTACTGACTTGCGGCCGCTGTCAAGGTTAATACCACAGGCTGAAATATCCCGGCTGAGGGACAGTTGGTGTGGCACTAAGATGCCGGTCCTAGGACTCACAGGAGTTCCGGTACCTGTGGTCAACCTCTGCTTCTCGAAGTACTTCCTCGTGACGTCGGGGGACGGCGGCATGTGATTCGCCGAGCAACTCCGCGGCGCGCCGTCGCAATTGACCTTTCCGGCTTCGCAAGCCCATAGCCCGGCCGCAACCGGTCTGGCTTTCATTTTGCGGATGAGCGACTTCGTCGTGTTGACCTGCTGGGCAAGCAACGTTCGAAATGGTACGGCACATGCTTCCGGAGCGGTACGCTGTGCCTAAACGGAACCTGCCCGCCGCCTTGCCACTCCATTCGATGCACTCCCCTTCCCTCCGCAAGCCCATGAAAAACCGGTGACTTGCCGATCACCATTGCGACGCGTTCTGTGGCGAGTCTCTTGCAACGCTCGGTGCGCCCGGTGCCCCTTGCACGGGCAATTCTTTTGGTGGTGGGACGTCGATGCGATCGCGCCGGAATCCCTCCCTTTGCCTATGTATCGTGTTCGCTTCCGTTGGCATGGCTTTCACAGGTGGTTGCGGGTCCGCAGTCCCCAGCTCGGCGTACGATCTCCCAAGTGTCCCGGCTCCCACGCCGAACGCGATCTCGCTCGACCCGCAAGACTGGTATATTCTGTGGAGCAGCGACGTTGGCCCGCATCCCTCTTCGGATCCTGCTGAAGGTGCCTGGTCGTTCCAGTTTCCCTATTCGGATGCAACCGAACAGGGTCGCGTGAACTACGTCCAGACACCATTCAACGCGACCAAAACTCCTCAGGAAGTGGTAATCACTTTTGACGTGGAGAGCGCGGCACCCCAGTACGAGGCTTTCACCGACACTCTGCCGGCGACGTTCCGGCTGTACTTCGAGCAGAAGCACGACGACGGGCTGTCGAACCCAAACGGCCGTTGGTGGGCCGATGCCGCGAAGTTCGACTTGGGCCCCGAAGATAACCAGGTGCATGTCATTAAGGTTCCACTGACGCCCGATTGCTGGGGGAACGTCGGAGGGCTGCTCGGCTCCCAAGACCCGAATGCTTTCTGGTCCGCTCTTGCCAATGTCGGCTGGTTCGGCCTGACCTTCGGTGGCCAGAGTTCCGCAGGCCATGGCGTTGCCCTCTCCAGTGGCAGCGCGAAATTCGTTTTGATCGGCTACGAGGTCCTCGAGTAGGCCCGAGCCCGAAACCCCAAATTTCGCCTGGCCTGCCCCCGTAGTCCCAAGCCTTCCGGGTGAGGGCGGGTCCAGCCACGATGCGGCCCCGGGCCCGAACCGACTGTGAGGGGCCGCAGTCACAGCGGCCGGCCTTGCGGCGTGGCACGCCCGCAGTTTGTGGCCGGGATGCGAACGCCGCACCCCGTAGCACCAACTGGGGCGCACAAAGCGCGCTTCGCGATCCCGTAGAAACGTCCGGGATCCAAAGGGCGGACATCTGCTTTCCCGGTTCCTCCCCCACTGCGGCGGGCGGCCACTGCTGAGCGCGTGTTTTTATTGTCGTAGATCCGCAGGACTCGTTACCGCGTTCCGGTTCGGTGCTCAAGATACGGAATCAACGCGATGCCGACGAGGGTCGGTATCCAAAACGAAATGAGGCGATAACCGAGAACAACCACCACGGCGCTTGCCTTCGGCGCACCCAGCAGCGCGTAAAGGCCTACCATCGTGGCCTCGACAACCCCGATACCACCCAGGATGACAGTCAACTTCCCTAGCAGTTGCGGGATTCCGTAACCGGCTACAAGCACTGCCACGCCGACGCGGTAGCCCGCGGCCCAAAAGAGGAATCCGAGGGTCAGCATGTCAAAGCTAGTATTTAGAACTGTACCGACTCCTGGTCCATACCAGCCGCCCCGCAGCAATGCGTCCCATCCTTCTAGCAAATGCCCGACGGACGTTTCCATCTTGGCAGGGTCCACGGGCTTGTGCCGGACCTTGGCGAAGAATCGAGCAATGGCGATCGCGATGGGATCTAGCTTTTCTCTATAAACCAAGCACAGTATCAAGGCCCCCAGGAATGTACCGAGAATCAGCAACACAAGGGTGAAGCCGGCAACCACCACACTGGAGGATTTCTTGAAATGGATGATTATCAAGAGCCCGGCGAGCGACACGATGGCTAATGCAATGTCGTTCAAAAAGAGCGTCAGCCAGCCGGCAAAACCCGCGGCTCCCGCGTTCACGCCTCGGCGGCGAAGCCAACGATACGTCATCCCGGCCGTTCCGAGCGCTCCTCCCCCCAGAGTGCCCATGCTGTTTGCCCCAGCCGTCATAAGTGCGCCGTCGAGTATGGAAATGGGCTTGTCTGCCAACTTGACGACGGCCCTGAGCAAATATCCGCTACCGGCATAACTGAGTAGTTGAGCGGCGATGGAAAGTGCGACAAACGGAATTCTGAGATTGAAGATGACGTATGCCGCATGCCCCATCGCGGCAACGCGCGGAAGGAACACATATATCGCCAGCCCCGTTAGTAACAGCGCGAGAAGGTAGCGCCTGACTTTCGTTTTCGCGGGTGGAAGAACGGTGAGATCAAAGCTCGTCGTCATCTTCGCTGCATTCTAGTGGCCTGTCGCAGAGTAACCATTACTAGGGTGTTAGCCCGCTTTATTCGTGAAGGGACGGAAAGGCACGAGTTTTCTGCTTCCGTGCGCTTGACCCGCGTGTTGAGCGGCCGAGGGTGATCCCCCGGCGCAATTGTGTGAGC
>JAJYLB010000041.1 GCA_021788095.1 Acidobacteriota bacterium
TCGTCGTCCGCTACGATCGCCTGCTTTCGATCTATCGAGCGTTTTTCCATATCGCTTGCCTCATGATCGTTTTACGGAGGGTTGTGCAATAGCTTCTAGTGTCCTGAGTCAGAAGTTCGCAACATAGATTTTCGGGGGTCGGAGCTTCAGCTCCGACATTAAGGCCCGCCAAATCAAGGGGCTTCAGCCCCTGAAGAAGGGCGACTTTTACATGGAACTTGCAACTCGGGACACTAGCGGAATGCGGCGTCTCTTCATGTCTCTTACCGGTCATCTTGAGAATTAACCTTTCCCACTTCCTTCCCCGTGTGGCCTTTGGCATGGCCATCGTGCTCGTCGCAGCGCCCCTGGCGCTGTTTGCTTCGCGGGTATGGCTCGCCGCGCACTGGGCCTCGTCGCCGGACCCTGCGATTTGGCGGAAAGCGGCCATCCTGGAGCCCGGCGACGCGGAATACTGGGATCGGCTTGGCCTCTCTCAAGAATGGAGCATCGACAACGGAGGCACGCGCCAAGCCACGCGCTACCTCGAGCGCGCCGTCCGGACGGACCCGCGTTCGGCAGCCCTGTGGATGGACCTCGCAGACGTCTACGAGACGTCGGGCGATCCTGCCAAAGCGCAACGGGCGTTCAAGCAGGCGGAGACGGATGATCCGATGTCAGCGGAAGTCGCCTGGCGCTACGGCAGCTTCTTCCTCTACGAAGGGGATCTCCCGCAGGGCTACGCGGAAATCAAACGCTCGCTGCTTGTCGATTCTTCTCTCGCACCCAGCGCCATTGCCGAGTGCTGGCAAGCGAATCCCAATATCGGAGCCTTGCTCGGCCAGGCGCTCCCAGCCGAGCTCCCGGACTACCTCACGGCCATGGATTTCTTCCTTTCGCGAAATCTGCTCGATCCCGCGCTCGCTGTCTGGAACCGTGAGCTGGCGCTGGGAATGGTCGCTCGGATGCCGCAGGCGATTCCGCTGGTGAACGCGCTCATCAGTCAGAACCGCCTGGCGGAAGCGCAGCGAACCTGGCATCAAGCGCTCCGCGCCTCGCGCTGGCCACGGGATCCCCGCGAGGAGACTTCCCTGATTTTCAATGGAGGATTTGAACGCAAGATTGTTGGCGGCGGATTCGACTGGCGAGAGATCCCCGCCGACGGCGTGACCTACGCTCGCGACAGCGGCGTTTCGCATTCCGGTTCCCACTCGCTTCGGATCGATTTCGGCGGCCAGGCAAATTTGGATTTCGCAAACGTGTTCCAGCTCGTCCCGGTCGAGCCCGGCACGCGCTACCACTTTTCCGCGTGGCTGCGCACGAAAGGGATTTCCACCGATCAGGGAATTCGTTTCCAAATCTTCGATCCGCAGCACCCACCCGAAGTGCAAGTCCTCACGCCCAACATGGTCGGGTCGAATCCCTGGACGCTCGTCCAGGCCGACTTAACGACCGGCAAGGACACGCATCTACTCGAAATCGCGCTCCGCCGCATCTTCACCTGGAAATTCGATAACAAGATTCGCGGCACGGCTTGGGTGGACGACGTCGCTCTGTCCCCGAAATGACATTCGCCTCCGCAAGCGTAGAAGCCATTGCAAAACCCCTGTCTTCGGAGGGCACGGCTTCAGCCGTGCCGCAAAAGTGGCCAAAAATCAGGGACGGATCCTGTCCCGGCGAAAGCCGGGAGCCCCTGAAGCGCGCCTTGCGCGCCCCGAATGGAGCTACGGGGCAGGCCCCAGGGAGGTTTTGCAATGGGTTCTAGTCGTAGGGGCGCGGTCTCCGCGCCCGCGCGGCCGGTTTGTGGAAGCGACCCTCGTGTCCGCCCGCCTCTGTCGTGGCGCGGGCGTCCCGCCTGCGGCCTTTCCCCCCCTCCTCTCACCGGGACCCGCCCAGCATGCTCCCAGGACAGCAAATGGAAGCATCACCGTTACATCATGTAACACATGGGCGGCGGAAGAGAAGAAAAAGGGAAGGGCTCCATTCCTCGCCAACTGCGACGAGCATAAAAATCATCTCCCTGAAAACACACTACTTAAACTCGCCAATTCCCGGCGCCCAGCGACGGGTTATCCCAACCCCCTTGGCCCGTTTCCTGTCAAGCGAAATCGTATGAGTGACCCTTGCGGTCGCCCGCCTCTGGGAGCCAAAACTTTGCCCCCCACGGGAGCGACGGGGCGTTGCGATTTTTGCACTCCGGTTCTTTCTCCCGGGGCCCGCCTGCGTGCGGTCGACAATCCAGGTAAAAAAGTGAAATGAAGCCGATTCGCATCGGCGTTTGCCTCCTCGTCGCCTTCGCCGTGCTGTCTTTTGGCGCCGTCGAGCCGTGGGGCTACGCCATTCTCGAAATCGGTGCGGCGATCTTATTTCTGCTGTGGGGGATTCTGTCGATTCGGCAGCGGCACGCGGATATTCATTGGAATTGGCTTTATCTGCCGCTGCTAGGCCTGGGCGGACTCGGGCTGGCGCAGTATGCCTTCCGCCTTTCGGTCTATCCCTATCTGACCGAGATCGATCTACTCAAGGGTGGTGCGTACGTCCTGCTGTGCTTCCTGACGATAGAGTCGATCCACAGCACCGACGAAGTAAAGCATTTCATCTGGTTCCTGCTGATTCTCGGTTTCGCTGTGTCGCTTTTCGGAATTGTCCAGCACTTCACTTTCAACGGAAAGATTTATTGGTCCATTCCCGCGCCGGCCAACTCCGGCCCGTTCGGGCCGTATGTGAATCGGGATGATTTCGCCGGTTTCGTCGAGCTCGTCGCTCCGTTGGGGCTCGCGTTTCTTTTCTTCAGGGCGGTGCGCCGCGAGCATTTTACCCTGTTGCTTTTATTCACGCTCGTTCCCATCAGCGCGGCGATTCTTTCCGCGTCTCGCGGCGGGATCATCGGTCTGTTCTTCGAGCTGCTTCTGCTTGCCTTTCTTGCGCGCGCGCGCCGGATCGGAAGCAAGCAACTCGTGGGAGTGGCCGCGCTCACGCTCCTAGCCGGCACATTCATCGTCTGGCTGGGAGTCACGACCGCTATTCAGCGCTTCGAGCAACTCACGCCGGGGGAGATTTCCCGGG
The DNA here is from genome assembly GCA_021788095.1 of Acidobacteriota bacterium. GTDB lineage: Bacteria > Acidobacteriota > Terriglobia > Acidiferrales > UBA7541 > JAKASX01. The sequence goes on from JAJYLB010000041.1 coordinate 3,046, forward strand.
ATCTTCGCGTCTCGATGTTCCGCGATACCTGGCGCATCTTTCTCGACCACCCCGTCGTGGGGACGGGCCTGGGAACTTTGATCGCGGTCTATCCCCGCTACTCGAGCTTCTACATTCCTCATACGGTCGTTGACCACGCGCACAACGACTACCTCGAGCTGCTGGCGGATGCAGGTGCAATCGGAGGACTTTGTCTGATCGGTTTCGTCGTGCTGCTCTTCTGGCGAGGGCTCGAAAACCTGCGCTCCGCGGGAAGGTGCGCCCACCGGGCGATCTTTGCGGGATCGCTGGCTGCTTGCTCGGGCCTGCTGCTCCACAGCCTCGTGGATTTCAATCTCCACATCCCCGCGAACGCGCTGATTTTCCTCCTTTTGGCCTTTGTGGCAACTTCATCAATCGAGGCTCCTCAGGAAACTCAGCTGCCCCCTTCGTTTGAAACCGCCGACGTGGTCCTCTTGCCGCACGCCGTCCCGAGCGCTCATTCGGCGATTCCTCGGTAAGCGTCCTTCCCCGGCTTCTCCCCGTCGTAATCTCCTTTCTCCGGAGCCCCGTCCCGAGCGGCCATGGTTCTCAAGTTTCCTGGCCCAAGACCCGCCAGAAGACCTCCATCCGTCTGTGATAACGGCCTTCTGCAGGGGTAGTGGCCCTTGGGTTTACCCTTACTTATCCCTTTCAGAGCGAGTGACGGGCCGGTTGTCAGATGAGATCACGCACTCGCGACAACGCGGAGACTCTTTCCGCCCGGCGAGGCACCTGGGTCCGAAGGGCTGAAGAAGGCCCGGAAACCATTTTCCCGGTAAGCTGGAAGGCCGGACAACTCTATCTTCGTCCGAAGGGAGGAATCATGAAACGAAGAACCCTTCTTACCTCGTCGCTGCCCGCCTTGGCTCTGGCGCTGAGCCCCGGATCGTTCCTGGGCGGGCAGGCCGAGACTCCCGCGGCATCGGAAAAGCGGGAATATTATCTGCTCCGCCGTTACCAGATGAATTGGGGTCCGCAGTTCAAAGCCGCGCACGAATTCTTCCAGCAGGCCCTGGTCCCAGCTGCCAACCGCCTCGGCATCAAGCCGGTCGGGATATTCAACGTGAGTATCGGCCCCTACACTCCGCGCGTTTTCGTCCTGCTGCCCTGCGCTTCGCTCGAGACGCTGTGCAACCTCGACGAGAAGCTGCGCCAGGATCCCGAGTACCAACAGGCGGGAGCGCCCTTCCTGGATGCCCCCGCCGGGCAGCCCGCCTACCTCCGCGTCGAGAGCATTCTGCTGCGGGCATTCGAGGGCTGGCCGCGTCTGGTCTTGCCTCCGGCGACAGCCCAGAAGGAGCCTCGGCTCTTCGAGCTGCGCACTTACCAGGACCCCACCGACCGCGATCACGTGCGCAAGCTGGAAATGATGAACGCGGGCTACTTCCCCATCTTCAAGGAAGCCGGCTTCGCTCAGGTCTTCTACGGCGATACCCTGGTGGGTCCCACCATGCCCGACCTGACCTACATGCTTTGCTTCAAAGACCTGGCGGAGCGAGACAAGAACTGGAAGACCTATTTCGCTTCGGAGGCATGGAAGGAACTGTCCACCAACCCTCGATACACGTTCGAGGGCATCGTTTCCAAGGTCTCGAACCAAATCCTCGCCCCGGCCGATTATTCGCAGATTTAGGCGCGGGCCCGGTGAAATTGCGTGAACCGGCGGGAGGGGACTGAAGTTGATCGGAGAAGGTAATTAGATACTTCTTGACATGATTGATGTTCTCGTGGTAGGTTCCCGATGCTTTTCTTTGGGAAGATTGTAAACGTATTCAGCCTGACAATCTGCCTGGCAACCTGAAGTTGCTGCAAGAGGGGAATGGGGCATAAGCCTTCGCTTCAGGCGCACTGGGTAGAACTCGAAGTTAACCGGGCAATATGTCGTAGGTCAAGAGCCGAGGGGAATCTGGCCTGACTCGTAGGGTTGAAACTACTCAGGTCCGATTGGTATATTGCACTGACTGTTTATTGGTCCGAGGGGCGCCCTAGCCGCTTAGCCATAGGGTGGGGGAATACGGGGGCTCCTAGGGACGGGGAGGAAGCTATGCCGCGGGCCTTTTTCCGCCGACTTCTGTCCGGAATTCTGCTGGTTCTGGCCTTCCTGATCGGATTTTATGCCACGCCCTCATGGGCGCAGGTAACTCAGGGAAGCATCTCCGTCTCCGTATTGGATCCCAGCGGCGCGGTGATCCCGAAAGCGAAATTGACGCTTCAGGATTTGGCCACGAACTCCGCCCGTTTGGGGACCACCAGCTCGGCTGGGACGTATACCTTTCCGGACCTGCCCACTGGCACGTATCGCCTCACGGTTTCGAAAGGCGGGTTCGAAAGTCAGGTGTTCAATTCGGTGGGCGTTTCCGCCACCCAGGTCACGGACATCAAGGCGACCCTGCGCGTCGGAGCGGTGACGCAAAAGGTCGAGGTCACCGCGCAAGCTGTCCCGATCGTCCAAACCACTTCCAACGCCATTGGCTCAATCATCAGCATGAAAGAGGTGCAGGATTTGCCCCTGGCGGGACGCGACATTTCGAGCTTGGCCCGCCTGGTGCCGGGCTTCGCCGGTGGAACGTGGAATGGTCTTCCTTTCGCGGCCACGGGAAACAATATCGACGGCGTCGTCGCCACCACGCAGCGAATGAAATTCAACGGCGCGGCTACGCCGCTGGTTCAGCCGCGGGTCGAGAACATCGCGGAAATGACGGTCTCGACGGATCAGCTGAATTTGAACAGCGGCTACGGGCTGTCGGATATGCAGGTGAATTACGTTACGAAGCGCGGCAGCAACAAGTTCCACGGCGGGGCCTACGAGAATTTCAGCAATTCAGCTCTGGACGCCAATACCTGGGCGAACAACGCCACGGGGATCAAAAGACAGCTGTTCATTCGGAACGAATTTGGCGCGAGCTTGGGCGGGCCTGTCCTCAAGAACAGGCTCTTCTTCTTCGGCACGTTTGCGATGGCGAAGCAGCCGGGCTCGGCGGCCAACACGAATTCTGTTTTGACTTCGGCGGCCCAGGCGGGCCAGTTCACTTTCACCGACAGCGCGGGGACTCACACGGTCAACGTGTTATCGGGCATTGCCGGGAGCCCGGCAGGTGCGGCGGTGGGAGCGACGACGCCTTGTTGCGCTTTGCCGACCACGGTGAACTCGAATGTCCAAGGTATTCTTTCCAACATCAACTCGGGTGTAGGTAGCGGCGTGGTAAAGACGCCTGACTCCGATCCGAATCTGGTGGATCTGCGCTGGACCTATCCGAGGGCGGTGACCCAGTACTTCCCCACGGCTCGCATGGACTTCGACGTTTCAAGTAAGGTGCGCCTCTTCTCTTCCTGGAACATGACCACGCTCACGGAGCAGAACTACGACATCCCCCCACTGCCGGGATCGTACTACACCCAGTACGGCGGCTCGGAACACGTCAGGAATTTTGCGGGGTCGCTTGGCGTGGATTGGACGCTCTCACCTACGATGATCAACTCCTTCCGTGCCGGCTATTTGTACAATCGCTACGCCTATGGGTACGATCTTCTGCCCGTGTGGGATAGTCAGCCGGCCATTAACTTCGCCTACGGCGCGTCGGGGGTCGAACTCGGCAACCTGCCGGTCACAACGTATTATCCGATCTTCAATGCTTCCGACAATGTGACGTGGCAAAAGGGATCGCACACGATCAGTTTCGGCTTTTCCTACTTCCGCGAGCAAGACCACTACTACAATCCTCCTGCCGGATTCCCTAGCTCCACACTGGGCATCGATCCTACGGATCCGGCCTCCACGGTTTTCACCGATTATTTCAACTCGCACTTCCCCAAAGCGAGTTCGACCGACCTGTCGAATGCGGAGAACTTGTACGCGACCTTGGTAGGCCGGATCAGCGGCGTTTCGGGAAGCTTCGCCTTGAACCCGACGACGAAGCAATATCTGACCAAGCCCGGCTTCTACGCGCTCGATGAGCTCCAGCATACGTGGGGGCTGTTCTACCAGGATTCCTGGCGCGTCAGACCAACACTGACCATCAATTACGGGTTGCGATGGGACTTTATAAGGCCGTCCCAGGACTTGACGGGCGGCTACCACAGCGCCGACAACGTTGGGATCTGGGGACCCTCCGGCGTTGGCAACATCTTCAACCCCGGAGCGCTTACCACGAACCCTGGCGGATTGAACCCCGTCTACGTCGCTCGGCACGCCACTTACCAGAGCTTTGACGTTACGCCTCAGCCGGCCATCGGACTGGCATGGAACCCGAACAAGACGGCAGGGCTTTTCGGCAAGCTGCTCGGAGGGAACAGCACGGTGATACGCGCCGGCTTCTCCCTGCGGCGGTTCACCGAGCCTTATCAGTTCTTCTGGAATCAGGCGTCGAATGAGGGCTATGCCTTCTATCAAAGCTTCACGCTCGCTCCTCAGGTTCCTGGCTCAACGCTGCCCGCAACGGGCGGCTACTACGGCGGCAGCTATGCTCTTGGCGGTTCGCAACCGGCTCCTTATTTTGTGAGCCCACCCACCTACCAGACTACGATTCCCGAATCGGATGAGACGTTTTATGGGTATTGGTCCGGGGTGAACGGGATGAACGAAAACATCCGCCAGCCGTACACGATGTCGTGGAACCTCGGCATCCAGCGGGAATTGGGCCGAAACAACGTGCTGGAGGTCCGCTATATCGGCAATCGCAGCGTGCACCAATGGGTGGTGCTGAACCCCAACGAGGTCAACATATTCGAAAACAAGTTCATCAATGATTTCAAGCAGGCTCAAACCAACTTGGCCATCAACAAAGCAAACGGAATGGGAGGTACGTTCGCGAACAACAGCTTGCCAGGGCAAGGTGCTTTGCCCATCATGACTGCGGCGGCGGGTGGAAACGCGTCTTTCTTTACCAACGGGGCCTTTATCACCGATCTCAATAACGGCGCAGCCGGGAATTTCGCCAGCACTTTGGCCGGCAGCCCGACCTATTTGTGCAATCTGGTTGGTGGCGCCAACTTCTCACCCTGCGCGGGCGTTACCGGAGCGGGCTATCCAATCAACTTCTTCCAGGCTAATCCTTATGCCGCCGGCAAGGCGATCGGCTATGAAACGGACGCGGGATTTGGCAATTACAACGCCCTCCAGGTGGATTTGCGGCAGGAGAATTGGCACGGAGCGCAGTTTGACGTGAATTGGACCTGGAGCCACTCTCTGGGAGTTCAACCCAACAATAGCTGGACGGGAGCGCTGAATCTGTTCACCATGCGCGACCTGCGGGAAAGCTACGCGCCGACGGGATTTGATTACCGGCACGTCGTCCATGTCAGCGGAACCTACGCACTTCCGTTCGGAAAAGGCAAAGCGCTCGTCAATCGGGGTGGAGTGGCGGACAGAGTGGTTGGCGGTTGGACCCTCGGAACGATCATGACCTACCAGACTGGTGCTCCGTACGAGTTGCTCGCGGGAGGCGCCTACAATACCGCCGACGGTCCCACCTTCACCCCCGTGGGCGATCATTATGGGGACGGCGGCGTCGTTTTGAAGAACGGGACCACGCCAAGCAGCCTCGAGTCGTCTATCATTCACGTTCCTGGCAAACCGTACGGGCTCGCGATCAACCCGAATTGCCTTACCAGCATGACCAACGGTCTTCCCAACGGCAACTGCCTTGGGCCCAACACGACGGCCGGGGTATTCGGCTACCACCCGTGGCTCTACGGTCCCCACGCCTTTACGCAAGACTTGGCGCTCTCCAAGGTTGTGCCCATTCGAGAGAACCTGACGTTCCAGCTCCAGGCGGAGTTCACCAACTTGTGGAACCACCCCGTGTGGGGCAACCCGGCGGGCGGATACAATAGCACCAGCCAGGGGTTTATCCAAAACACCTTCGCCACCATCGAGAGCACCAGTTTTGGACACGTAAACGTTGTTCAGGCTGCTCCGGGAGTTTCCGGAATTGGTGCTCGACAGATCGAGCTTCGAGCCAACATACAATTCTGAGCATCGCCTCCCCCTCCTCGGCGGCTCTTATTTCATCGAGGCTTCGCGGCCCCGCAAGGGCCGTGAAGCCTCGGTGTGTGTCCCGCGATCGCCCTTGACGCTACGCCGCTTCCGACTTAGTCTTCTTTGAGGAACTCGGAGTCCTTCCCTGGGGCCACTGGTGAAGCGCCGTCAAGCTGCCCACGACCGAGGGAGCTTTGAAGCCGGTCACTCCTGTGGACGGTCAGCCGGCCACCTCGCGCGAATTCCCGCCCCGTGCATGGCCGTGCTCTTGGCGTTCCTAGGGGCCTCACCGATAGCCCGTGGGCAGTCGCATTCCCCACCTTCCTGGAACGAAGCCAGTGCCTCCCAGGCCGGGGTGGACTCGCAGGCCGAGGCGGAACTCCAACAAGGAATTGCCCTCACGCGCCAGAGCCGGTTTCAGGAGGCCATACCGCATTTCCTGGCTGCGCAGGGCCGCGTTCGGGACGAATATGCCGCGGAATTCAATCTGTCGATCTGTTACGTTGCAACGAACCAGTTTCCCCGAGCCGTGCAGATCCTAGACGGCTTAGCCAGGGGAAATCATGCCAACGCCGGGGTTTACAACCTCCTGGCGCAAGCCCTTATCGGCGAACGTGCGACCCAGAAGGCTTTCCTGGCATTCCAGCAAGCCGTCCGTCTCGAACCCAAGAACGAGCAGCTTTATCTCCTTGTGGCCGAGTCCTGCATGAACCACCAGAGCTACCACCTCGGCCTAAGTGTCCTGGACGCGGGATTGAAAAACCTTCCCCAATCGCCGCGCCTGTATTACCAGCGAGGCGTCTTCTATTCCTTCTTGGACGAGCCCGTTCGCGCGGGGAGCGATTTGCAGCATGTGGCACAGCTCGCCCCGGGGAGCGTCCTGGCCTACCTGGCCGTAGCTCAGAAGGCCCTCCTGAACGGCGACAACCCGGGAACCATCCAGGCAGCGCGGGCCGGACTCGACAAAGCCCCCAATGACTTTTTCCTGCTTTCGATTCTAGGCCGGGCTTTGATGCGGATTGGAGTGAGTCCAGGCCAGCCGGAGTTTCAAGAAGCGCAGGCCGCCCTGGAGAAATCCGTGGCGGAACGACCCGACTACTGGGTTTCTCAGCTCGCCCTGGGCAAGATCGACATCATGGCCGGGCACCTGGACGAGGCGATTGCGCATTTGCAGATCGCGCGGCAGCTCTCGCCCGCCACCCCTGCGGCGTACTCGCAGCTCGCCCTGGCTTACCGGAAACGCGGGAACAGGCAGGAGGCCGAGAAGATGCTGGAGGTGCTGGCTCATCTCAACGAGCAGGAGGAAGCTCGCTACAAGCTAGCCGAACCGGGACACATGGCCGGCTATTTGGGATCGCAAGAGCTGCACTGAACTCTTTCGTGCCACTCTTTATCGCCCGCCAGCGGAACACTCAGACTTGCCACCGGGCGATCACTTCAAAACTCTTTTCCCTGCCTGTCTGGAACGCCACCGTGTCCTGGTGGTGGCCCTCGAAGGCCACCGGTTGGCCGTTCACCGTCGCCGACTTCAGCACTTGCCCCGCCGGCACTCGGAACTTCACTTGTACCTCCCGCGGCTCCCCCGCCCGCGCCAGTTCTACTCGGCCCGCTACAACCTTCTTTTCCGGCTGAGCTTGCAGGCGGAAATTCACCCTTCCCCAGCGCGTTGGCGCCTGCTCGATGCTGATGGGCTTTCCGGAAGCTACCCAGTCGCGCGGCAAGCCTTTGCCCAGATAGAGCCGGTCCTCATCGGAGTCCTCCAGGACCAGCATCCAGCGAACCAGCAGCGGAGTGATCTGCTGCGCGGGCATGCAGAACAGATCGACTCCCCCGGTAATTTGGGCGACCTCTGCCGCCACCCAACTGCCCCGCGTATGGACGTGATAGCGATAAGCGTGAAGGAACAGGAGAAACTCCTCGATGCGGTCCAGGCGCAGCAGCATCTGTCCTTGTCCGTGAGAGATGAACGCCAGGATATGCCGGCCGCCAAAGCGCGGACGCCCGCTGTACCCCAGGATGCCGATGGTGGTGAGTCCGTACGCGCGCAGCAGGTCCACCACCATGTTGGCCAAATCGTGCGGCAGCATATCCGCGAAAAGCAATTCGGTGTAAGCCCGGGGCGCAAAGCGGTGGGGGCTGGGATTCTCTTTTTCGAACGATTCCCAAAAGGTCATCTTCGCTCCCGCAAACTCTCCGACGTACGGAGGGTTCAGGTCGCGGCGGACTTCTTTCCGCATGCGGGTGATCATCCGGTCTCGTAGCGCCTGGCTGCGCTTCAGCCAGCCGGTGGCGGTCGCTTCGATTCCGGCCGTGGGTTTGGCGTGGTTCATTCGTTGGTAAGCCCGCGCGAGGTCCGTCAATCCCCGGGCGCTGTTGGCGTTGTTGGCATAGTAAGGCAGCCACCAGGTGTCGGGCGTCAGTTGCAGGCACGAGTCCGATTCGCTCCAGCCGCGGATGATGCCGTAGCCGGGATCATCCTGCGGCAGCTTCAGGCTTTCGTCGTGCAGGTCGGTGAGGAGCGTCGCTGTGGCCTCGATCTTTTTCCGGTGTTTCAGCAGTAGCGCGCTGTCGCCTGTATAGTGGAAGTATCTCGCCATCAACGACAGGGTCATCCCAAATTGCGAGGTCTCGGGCCCGCGCATGTTGTTCACGCCGTGCGAGTCCACGAAGTCGGTGAAGTAGTTGTCGATAATCTTCCGCGCCTCGTCAAACCGCCCCCAGTCAAGGTTGGCCAGCGCCGCAACAGTAAAGATATCCTGGAAGCCATCGTATTCCGGGCCGTAGTAATCGCGGTCCACGGCGCCGTACTTGGGATAGACGCCCCCCGGTCTGACCATGAGCTCCTTGATAAAAGCGTGCTTGGACAAGTCCGTCCAGACCGGTTCCGGGAGCTCGGCCTGAGGAAAGCCGCGCAACTGTTCTTCCCAGAACTCGACGAAGGCCAGCAAGCCTCGATAAAACGCCTGGGGCTGGGGCTCCTCCCGCGCCGGCGGGAAGGGTGGATAGCTGTACGCGTAAGCCGCCTTGGCGATCTTGCCGTTTTCCACCCGCACGGTGCGGTGCCAGGTCTGGACGATGAATTCCTTGTGAGCCTCCACGTCGCCAAAGATCCACAGCTCTTCAAAGGCCCCGTCGGGTTGAGGAAAGACCTTGCGTACCGCAGGCATCCATCCACCCAACAGACCTTCATAGCGATGGCGGGCCAGCTCGGCGTCTTCGAGCGTCATGCGCCGGTCGGGGAGGTCGGGAAAGAATTGCACGGGATGATAGGTCCGCGTGTAGCCGGCGGGATAGACCGGCATGGTATCGGAACACTCCTTCGTCCCTACAATCGTCTCCCAGCGCGCTCGCCGATGAGGCGGCCCGGTGTTGGGATCGGTTCCCTGAGGTGGAAGAGCCGCTTTCACCTTTTCCGGGTCGGGGTCCCCCTGTCCCAGCAGGTGGTCCGCCAGGAGGTCGCGGCGGGTGGTATTGATCTCCTCCAGGCTCATGCCCAGATAGGGCGGCGTGGCTTCCGCGAACGAAGCTTCCGCGCTCTTCGTCAACACTTTTGCGGCGCCACGCGACGATACAAAAGTGACGGCGCCTTCGCGAGTGCGGAGGTCTTCGTAGACTTTCCAGTGCTCCACCCCTCTCGTGAATTCACCTACCAGTGTGTGGCCCGCGACGTCGACCTCCGTGGAGCTTAGAGAGGTCGCTCCCGGCACGCCGCCCTCAAACCCGGCCACGGCGGCGGGAGTCCACGCCGCGGCGGTCCGGCCCAACATGGCCCGCACCCCCGCCGTGGCTACGGCCAGGTGTTGCAGAAAATTCCGTCGGTCCATTTTCCCTCCTCGCCCCCGGGCGGACAGGTCAGAGCTGGCGCTGTTATGGTGCTTGAGCTCGCCGGGATCGTCAATGGAAATGACTATGGAAATGACTTTCGGTGGAGACGAAAAACGGGGATCGGGCAAGCCCAGGCGATCCGTTGTCAGCCTGGCGCCGGGGCTGTTATCCTACGGCTCAGACCGTTTGGGGAAGAGGTCAAATTGCTTTTGAGAGTCCCCGGTAAGTGGCGTAAGGCAATCTCCCGTCGGCGCTTCCTTGCCTTGCTCGGCTGGGCGAGCGGGGGCGGCGTGCTGGCGCGGTCTCTGGCCTTTCCGAATATCTCCCGCGCCAACCCTTTGCCCCTCTCGATGCCGGATTTTGAGGAAATTCCCCCTGCCGCGAGCGGCATCACCTGGGTTCACACGGCGGGATTATCACCTTCCAAGTACTTGCCGGAAACCGAAGGGTCAGGCTGCGCGTTCCTCGATTACGACAACGACGGTTGGATGGACATCTACCTGGTGAACAGTGGGCCGTGTGATTTTTACACACCACCCCACCCCCTGCGCAACGCCCTTTACCACAACAATCGAGACGGTACTTTCACCGACGTCACCGCGAAGGCCGGGGTGGCGGGCAATGCCTACGGCATGGGGGCTGCGGTAGGCGATTACGATGGCGACGGATTCCCCGACCTCTACGTCACTCAGTACCCCCGGAGCATCCTCTACCACAACAACGGCGATGGGACCTTCACGGACGTTACCGCCAGGGCCGGAGTCGCCGCTCCGGGGTGGAGCACCAGCGCCGTTTGGTTTGACTATGACAACGATGGGCGGCTGGACTTGTTCGTTGTGCAGTACGTCAAACTCGATAAGAGCATCTGGTGCGGCGACAAGCTCACCGGCGAGCGCTGGTATTGCAACCCCAGCCTCTACCAGCCCATGCCCTGCTGGCTTTTCCATAATAATGGGAACGGAACCTTTACCGACGTGAGCAAGGAGGCGGGCATCACCACGTCGCTGGCCAAGGGCTGGAGCGCCGTCGCTGCCGACATCAATAACGACGGTTGGATGGATCTGTTCGTCGGCAACGACACGGCTCCGAATTGCCTTTTCCTTAATCGCGGCCGGGGACGTTTCGAGGATATCGCTCCGCTCGCCGGCGTCGGGTACAGCCGCTTCGGCGTGCCTAAGTCGGGCATGGGCGTGGACGCGTGCGATTACGATGGCGACGGCTGGATCGATCTTTTCCTCTCCACCATCGATCACGAAATGTTTTCCCTCTTTCACAACAACCACGACGAGACTTTCACCGACCTGGCGCCCAAGTACGGCATCGCTTCCCAATCGCTGCTCCTCAGCGGAATGGGCGGAAAGTTTTTCGACTACGACAACGACGGCGAGCCGGACCTGATCGTCAGCAACGGCCATCCGGAGCCGGACGTGGCACAGAAGGTCCAGGGCGTTACCTACAAAGAGCCCCTGCTCCTCTATCGCAATACGGGCAGCGGCTTCGAAAACGTGGGCAAACAAAGCGGCCCGATTTTCTCCAAGCTCATTGCAGGGCGCGGGCTGGCCTTGGGTGATTTCAACAACGACGGGGCCGTGGACGTTCTGGTGGCCACCAACAACGACGCCCCCATCCTGATCCGCAACAACGCCGGGCGGCGTAACCACTGGCTGGGCGTCCGCTTGATCGGCAAGAAATGCATTAGCGAAGCGGTGGGCGCCAAGCTGACTTACCGTTCGGGCGACTTCCAGCGGCACCGCTTCAAGGTGGGTGGCGGCAGTTATATGTCCGATCACGACCCGCGTGTGGTTCTCGGACTCGGGCCGCGCACCAAGGTTGATTGGCTGCAGGTGCAATGGCCTCAGCCTAGTGGCGTCACGGAGCGCTTTGAAAACGTGCCTATCGACCGGTACATCACCATCGTCGAGGGGACGGGAAAATGGACGTAACGGAAAAGCAGGTCCCCATGGAACATCTTCTAAGCCACCGCCGGGAGGAGAGGCATGAAAAAGCGAACTACACGCCGGGAGTTTTTCCAGGACGTCGGTGCGGCGGGAGCGACGTCTTTGCTGGCGGCCGATTCGGTGAAGGCCATTCTGGCGGGCCAGGCGCCGGAGTCCACGGATACGGGCAACGCCGCGACAACTTCCTTCCCCGCCCAGGATGACAGCCAACTCCCGGCCGGCGCCGCGCGCTCTGCCGACTTTCCAATTCAATCCCTCGACTTCAAGACTCAGACCGTGGTCATGACGGAGCCTTCGACTCGCCAACTCGCGACCATCGCGCAGCACCAGAATTTCGGCCCCTGGACGCTGATGGCCGTCGTGGAAACGCTGCGGGGAGATCTCGCGGTCTTTGAAAACCTCGGGGACCGCAAAGGCAGCCTCGTCTACGCGGGCACGCAGGGCGTGGTTTTATCGCTGCCCAAGAGCCTGGAACCCACCAGTGTTCCCCCGAGCGCCGTGTATCGGGGAAGAACCGTGGAAGACGTAGCCAACTCGAAGCAGGACTTCCTCAGCCGGGAACTCCTGCGCGGCAAGGAAGACCCCGATTACGCGGAAGTCGCCGCGGCACTCCCGCCGTTGCGCGTTCCCAGCTTTGTGGGCACGCGGGAGTCCGACGAAAAGCCCACCTTTGCCTACGGCGGCTTCAGCGACGAGATTTACGTGGACGTGGGCAAGCTCTTCGCGCCTATCCGCGAAGCGCGCGCCCGGCGCGACGTAGGGGAGGGGCTGGTGGGCGGCTGGCTGCCCGTGAACCGCTTTGTTTTCCCCGCCGGCGAGCGGGAATATTGGGAAGAGACGATGTTTGCGCGGGAGGCGCCTGGACATTTCTGGACGCAGCCCGTCTGGTATCGCGTGCTGCGCGTGGAAGGCGAACACCTGAAGGAGGCCCACTACTACTACCATCATCTTCCCTTTCCGCCCCGCGGGGAGCCGGCTGCTTCGGGTTTCTACGCGGATCTGTTTCACGTTTACGAGGTGTGGAAGCGCGAGCTGAATCCTCCCCTGAAGATCGATGTGCCCGACGCGCAACTGTTGGACTTTTGCCGGCACGGCCTTCTCCTCGAGGAAATCACCCGGGTGGGCTTTCATCCCAAGTACGGCTATCCGCCGCTCGGGGGAATCAACGTTTTCGGCGGCTACGGCTACAACAACGTCGATACGTTCCAGGACACCTTCAATACCAGCGTTGAAGCATTTCTGGAATGGGGTATCTACGACCGCGCCAACGGTTACCTCGACGATTATTTCACCCACACGGTGCGCGACGACGGCTCGCTAGACTCGCGCGGCCCCGAGATCGGCCAGTACGGCAAAATGCTGAAAGTGGTCGCGAAATACTACAACTACACCCAAGACGAGAAGCTGCTTCGCAAGCACCAGAAGAAGCTGGAAGCCATCGTGGACCTCTTCTACCTGCTGCGCAAACAATCCAAGCAGGTTCCGAAATCGGACATCACCTACGGCATCGTTCGCGGCTGGTCGGAGCACGACAGCTCCCTGAAAATCAATCCCTACCAGTACATGCTCCCGCATTTTTCCAACAACGCCGAAGCCGCACGCGGGTTGCACGACCTCGGCGAGGTTTGGATAGAGATGGGCCGCAAGGCCGGCGACGCACATCTCACCCGGCTCGGCCAAGGCATGCTGCGAGAATCGGCGGCCATGAGAAACGACATGCGTTCCGCCATGGACCGCTCCGTGGACCGCAGCAAGACCCCGCCCTACATGCCCGCCGTGGCCGGCGACACTCCCACCTACGGCAAATCGCGCGCGTATATGGAACTGCAGGAATCGGCCGAACTGACCCCAGAGCAGGCGCGAATCATCATCGATAACCTGGCCGCCAATGGGGAATCGTTGTTCGGCATGCCCAAGGGCGGCATGTATTACAACGGGTTTCTGGATTTCGGTCCGGCCCTTGCGCGGCTTTATTACGACTGGCCGCGGGAATTCTTGTTGCTCTTCTACGCCCACCGGGCCCACATCTACTCGCCGGGAACGTGGACGGCGGTGGAAGGCGCCAGGATCGACGGCACCCTGGCCGGGCCCTACTGCACGCCCTCCCAGGTCGCTATTCCCACTTTCACGAAATGGATGCTGGTGTTCGAGGATCCTGATGACCCCGTTCTCTGGCTGGCCAAGGCGACGCCGAGAATCTGGCTCGATCAGGGAAAGAAAATCGCGGTAGCTGGCGCGCCCACGCGCTTTGGGAGCGTAGGATACGAATTGCGGTCCGAGATCGCGGCTGGAAAGGTCTCCGCAGTCGTGAATTTGCCGAAAGGTTACCGCGCCACCACGAAACTACGGCTGCGCGTTCCCGGCGGCAAGCAGATCCGCGCCGTATCCCTCGACGGCGCGGCCTGGAAGGATTTCTCTGCCCAGCAGGAAGTGGTCACCATTCCCCCGAGTCACCAGGGGACCGTTCACATCGAGGTCTCTTACTCTGGAGGGTGACCGAACGGAGGGCGCCGGTTGGTCGAGCGCCACCGAGGCCCGTTGCCTCTCCGCTCGATAACGCCGGCTTCGTGCCGGGTAGGGTCTACACTCACCCGGCTGGCGTCCGGAGGGCCGAGCCTGCCCCTGTTCGAAACTTTCCCCTGAAGCTGGATCTCCCTCCGTGGGCCGGGAGCGGTCAAGGGTTCGAAGGCTCTCCCAGCCAGCCCGGGTTACGATACGTCCCATCGAAGACGTGGCTGGTTTTGAAGAGTTCATAATGCCCGGTTTTCCCGTCCGCCGCCGTCTTGGCCAAAAGCGTGGCCACCTCCTTCTCGCTCATGGGTCGGAAGGTGCGCACGGCGTCGAGGGCCTGGTTGAGCCTATCGAGCGAATCGCAGCCATTGATAACCACCGAAGTGGGAAGATTCATCGCGTAGTGCAGGCATTCCGCCGGAGTGACTAGCCCGGTTCGCAGGATGGCTCCCTCGGCCAAGGGCTTCATCCCTAAGACTCCGATGCCGTGCTTGACGCAGACGGACACGACGTTCTCGGCAAAGCTATGGTAGTGCGGGTCCATGACGTTCAGCGGCATTTGCGCTGTGGCAAAGGTGAATTGGTGGTCCAGGCCGGTCTGAATCATCTTGAGGTGCATGGAGGGATCTTTGTGACCGGTAAAGCCGATATACCGTATCTTGCCCGCCTTCTTTGCGGCGAGCGCCGCCCAGAACGCGCCATCGGGGCCGAAGATGCGCTCGGGATCGGTGGGGCGAATCACTTCATGGAACTGCACGAGATCGATCACGTCGGTATCGAGGCGCCGTAACGACTCCTCCAGTTGTCGGTTGTAAGCGTCCTTCACCTGGCCATCCGTCTTGGTCATCAGGAAGACCTTTTGACGGTAGCCGTCGCGCAGCGCTTGGCCCATCCGGATTTCGCTTTCTCCGCCGTTGTAATCCCAGGCGTTATCCATAAACGTTACGCCGTGATCGATCGCGGTGCGGATGATCCGAACGCTTTCCGCCACAGAGGCCTGGTGGCCGATGTGCGCGCCGCCTAGTCCCAACAGCGAGACCTTTTCGCCGGTGCTGCCTAGCGTGCGGTAAAGCATTTCCCCTGTGCTGGTCCCGGCGGGCTTGCTTTCGAGGATCGCCGGTCCAACCCCCGCCGCCGCAATGCCCAGCGCCATCTTCTCGAGAAATTCCCTGCGATTTTGTCTTTCCCAGCTCATCGACCGAACCTCCTGGGGCGAATTGGGGAACACCGCCGTCCCCCATCGGAACCGGATTCGAAATCACCGCGATGCCGTGCCAGCCGGGGCGGGCCGCGCATCCCCGGTCAGTGGGGCTGCAGCATGTCTTCCGGGGACGTAGGGCGACTATTCCAATGCTTCAGCGCCTCGCGTTGCAGGGCCAATTGCCGCTCCGCTTCTGCCTTGTTACCCATTCGAGAGTAGGCCATGGAGAGTTGATAGTAGCCTGCAGGGTCATCCGGCTGAAGCTGGACGAATTTCTTAAGAACCTGAATCGCCTCGGCGTATTTGCCGGCGGCGTTGAGCGCCATGCCGAGACCCAGATAGGGCTGCGGAAGCTCCGCGTCCAGCCGGGTGGCGAGGGTAAAGTGCTCGATGGCCTTGGCGTTGTCTTGAGCCCTCATGGCGAGGTCGCCCAACATGAACTCCGAGTCTGGCGAATCGGGATTGACCCTGAGCTCGGCTTCGAATTCCTTCTTGGCGGCTTCGGCGGTGGCCGGGGTGAGCGGCTTGGCCAAAAGGATGCGGCCCAGCTGATAGTGGATTCCCGGCTGGTTGGGATACTGCTTAAGAATCTGCCGGTATTTGGCGACGGCGTCGTCATACTGCCCGCGCTGTTCGTAGGCGTCCGCCAGGAGCTGTTCCGCCTCGGCGGAATCGGGAGCCGTCTTCAGCAGCCTTTGCGCGGTACGATTGGCCAGTTCGGAAAGGTAGCGCGTGGTGATGAAAAGAACCTCGGGATCCTTCGGATGCTCGCGGTTCAGCACCAGAAGCGACTCGATCACCGTTTCCTCTTCGTCGGTGCTCATGCCACACTGCGCGCTCAGCATCGCAACGGCGTAGCGGAACTTCGGGGAGACGATGTGCGGCAAATCCCCCTTCAGGGTAGGCAGCGCCTGGACGCAGTGCCCTTTCGAGGCCAAGTCCATGGCGTGCTCGAGCGCCGCCGCGGCTGCCCCCGCCCCCGACTTGGCGGAGGATTGCTGGGCGCCTGAAGACGCGGCGAGCGAGGCGCCAACGAGAACGGCGACGCCCGAAGCCACCATCGCTCTCCTCTTCCAATCGCGCTGCATCCTACAGTGTCTCTTTTTGCATTATAGGGCTGCCGGCGAATTCCTGGAAACCTGCCGCGCCGGCGTTCGGCGGAGGTCCCTGCTGCATCTCTGAATCGCCGCGGCTTCCTTTAATGTGCGACCGCGAGAACCGGACGCGCGGCAGGGCTTGGGGGAATCGGACGAAGAGCGTCTGCCGGAACCTCGGGAGAACGGACCCGCTTCAACCTTCCCAATCAGGCTGGATGTTTTTCAGCATGTCTTCCGCCATCTCGCGCAGCGTGAAACGGGGCTTCCATCCCCAGTCCTTCCGGGAGAGCCGGTCATCGATGCTTTTTGGCCACGAATCCGCGATTTTTTGCCGCTCGTCGGGCTTGTAGGTGCAGACGAATTCCGGCAGATACCGCTTTACTTCCTTCGCGAGTTGTCGGGCGGAGAAAGTCATGGCCGATAGGTTGTAGCCCAAGCGGGTGCGCAGTCGCCCGCGCGGGACGGCCATGAACTCCAGAGTGGCGCGGATGGCGTCGGGCATGTACATCATGGGGATGACCGTATTCGCGGAAACGAAACACTCGTAACGGCCTTCCCTGAGCGCGCCGTGGAAAATGGCGACGGCATAATCCGTGGTGCCGCCGCCCGGAGGCGTTTTCCAGCTGATAATGCCTGGAAAGCGGAGGCACCGCACGTCAAGCCCGTATCTCAGGAAGTAGTAGTTGCAGAGCAATTCTCCGGCGACTTTCGTGACGCCGTACATCGTGCTGGGATCCATCACGGTGAGTTGATGCGTATGGGTGCGAGGCGTGTGCGGTCCAAAAGCCGCGATCGAACTCGGCCAGAACACCTGTTCCATCCGGTATCGGACGGCGAGATCGAGCACGTTTCTGAGGCTTCCGATGTTGACGGACCAGGCTAAGTCCGGATTCTGCTCGCCCGCGGCGGAGAGAATCGAGACGAGGTGATAAACGCAGCCGATACGATGCTTCCGGATGACCTGCTCGAGGGCCGCGCGATCGGTGGCGTCGGCAAGTGCGAAGGGACCAGATTCCTCGCCGGAAGGATTGATGTCGCAGGCGATCACCCTCTCCCTTCCGTAGCGTTTGCGCAACGCGACCACCAGCTCCGACCCGATTTGCCCGGAGGACCCGGTGACCAGCATCTTTTTTTTCGAGTGTCGCATTCCGTTAGGGAAATCGCAGGCCCGCTTGGACGCAGGTCTCGAAGACGGAAAGCAAGTGGGCGATTCCCAGCAGATCCCGGACCGGCTTGCTGTAGTTGATCAAAAGAAATTCGCACTGGGCTTTTCTCGCGGAGACGTAGAGGCCGACGAGCGCGCCGAGTCCCGCGCTATCCATCCGATCCACTTCCCCGAGATCCAAAACGATCCGCTTCGAGCGCAGGATGGCTGCTTTGCCCTGACTCTTGAAAACTTCGGCGTTCTCGATGCTCAGCCTGCCCGTGCACCGGATGATGGTGTCGTCGCCTTGGGTGCGCGTCTCCAGTCTTAAGCCAGCGATGGGGGCCTCTTGCGAATTTGGCGGCATACGGCTTTTCCTCCGACGGGATGCGCCGCTCGGCGACAGCGAATCCCCGGGGTCTTGTACTGCATTTGCCGGGGGAAGGCAAGCGATTCCCGGCTGGTCTCCGGTTCCGTTGCTGCATTTGTTCTAGTCGCCATTGCAAATCCCCCTGTCTTCGGAGGGCACGTCCCGAATCCCGAGCGTTCGGGACGGGATCAGCCGTGCCGTAGAAGGGGCGAAAAACCAGGGGCGGAACCTGTCCCGGCGAAAGCCGGGAGCCCCTGAAGCAGGCCCCGGGGGAAGTCGCGCAATTAAGCCACTCCACAGACTTCGAGCCTTGCTCCCGCTCGACATGCTCGCTCAGCAACGGAAAATTCTGGAGCGCACACCGAAAAAAAGAGTTGACATCCGGTTCTCACACCGGTACCTTGTAATGGAAAGGTAGCTTTGAAGAGCCGCTCCCCGTGCCCGGAAACGACAAATTCGCTGCCATCCGCAAGGGCCTTCTCGAATTCTTGATCCTGAAAATCATCGCCGCAGACCAACTCTATGTCGCCGACATGCTCCGGCGTCTCAGCGGCACCGAGTTCGCCACCCAGGAAGGCACCCTCTATCCCTTGCTCAGCAAGATGCGGCGCGACGGTTCGCTCGATTACGAATGGCGCGAATCGGATGCCGGTCCCCCGCGCAAATATTACCGGCTCACCGCCAAGGGCCGGGCCCAGCTCTCGGAACTGAACGACTATTGGAAATCCCTGTACGCGACGATTGACGAAATAGGAAGGTAAGCATGCAGAAAGTGACGAGCGCCAATCTGAACGGGAACGCCTACCAGTTCGACGAAGACGCCTATGGGCTTCTGGCCGCTTACCTCGAACGCGCCAAGGCCCAGCTCGAATTGAATCCCGATCGCGCGGAAATCATGGCCGATATCGAGCAGGCGATCGCCGAAAAATGCAGCCGCTTGCTCGGTTCGCGGAAAACCGTGGTCTCGGCGGCCGAGATCCAGCAGGTGATTGACGAAATGGGACCTGTGGAGAGCGGCGCGAAAGAGGAGAGCGCGGCGAGCGGCGCCCGAGAGCCAACCGCCCCGGGGCAGGCGGCCGTGCCGGGCGCGCCCAAGCGGCTTTACCAGATCCGCGAGGGAGCGATGCTCAGCGGCGTGTGCAACGGACTCGCGGCCTATTTCAACCTCGATGTGACGATCGTGCGGTTGGTGTTCGTCGCGCTGACGATCGTGACCTACGGCGCCTGGATTTTCGTTTACGGAACGATGATGTTCATCGTCCCCTACGCCGATACGTCCGAGCAGCGCGCCGCCGCCCACGGCGTTACGTTCAACGCGCAGGAACTCGTCGAACAGGCGAAGCGCAAGTATGAAGATCTGAAAAACAACAAGCAGTGGAGAGGGCACTGGAAAAGGCAGCGCCGGCAATGGAAACAATGGCAGTGCGCGGCTCGCCAGCAGGCGCGCTGGGCGGCGGCGAATGCGGGATCCGGCGCTGGGCAGGCGGCCGAGGTGGCCACGGCAACCCTGATGCCCCTTCTGGCGGTCGCCGAGTTCGCCCTTTTCCTCGTCCTCGCTTTCGCCGTCTACTCCCTGGCGACGACGGGCGCCGTTTTCGGATGGAAGTTCCCGCCCAACGTTCCGCTCTGGGCGGCGATCCTGATCCTGATGGCGGGGTATGCGATTTTGGTTTCGCCGCTGGCCGCCGCCCGCCATGCGGCGCATTACCGGTGGGCCGGGCGCATCCACCCCACCACCGCCTGGGATTCGCTCACGCCGCTGCTGGTCTTCGCGGTCCTTCTGTGGCTCGGCTACCAGTACGTTCCGGCGGTCCATAACGCGATCCACGCCGTGATGATCGCGCTCCACATTCACCGATACCAATAGCCGGCTTTCCGGCAGCCTCTAGCCGGCGAGGACCTGCCTGAGGCCGTCCAGGGCGGGATCGGGCCGCCAGTAAGCGTTGCCGGGCGGTTCTTCCGGCAGGGGCATCTTCGGATCGGAAACGGCAGGGGCGGCCTTCATCCCGTTGGCCATCGAGAAGTCGTTGATAGCGGAATAGCTTCCCGGCTTCATCTCGGGAAATCTCTCTTGAAGTTTCGCAGGATCGATCGGAAAGAATCCGATCTTCGCCAGTTGCATTCGCTTGAAATGCGTTGGCGAGCAAGTGCCGGCGCGGCGGAGTTTCCAACGTAATTCCCCGAGCAAATCCTCGAGCGCCGGTTTCTCCGCGGTGGCGCGCGCCAGCGTCAACGGCCGGTACCAAGCCAGAAAATCGAACGCGCGGCCGCGATCCACCATCACCATCGCCGCCCAGCCATCCTGCTGCCAGCCCCAAGTGGTCGAGCCGTCGGTCAGGCGGTATTGGTGGATCTTGGTCTTCTCCAGGGAAGCGAAGTAGGGATTGAGGCATTGCCCGGCGCAAGTCGGATAGACGAATGCGTCGCCGACTTCCATCAGCCACGGCTGCGGCGACCGGAGCACGCTGCGCGGCTTGGCGACCACCGGAGCCGCCAGCCTTTCGCGCAACTCCTCCAGCATTTTCGTCCGCTTGCGAAGATCGGGCGGCTTCATTCCCAGCGTTTCGAGCATGGCGAGATCGGCCCCCGTCCCGATGATGGCGAGAGCCGCGTCCCGCGCCTCTGCGGAATCGATTCCGCGCTTGGCGAATTGGTCGGCGACGACCAGCCAGAACGTCGTATGGTCGGGATCGCTCGGGTCGCTCGCCGCGCGAGGCTCGGTTTGCCGGAGGATTTCGAGCAGCCGGCCGGCCTCGAACGGCAACCGCGAGACGGCGCGGAGGGTTCCCCGCAAATCCATCGCAAAATCGCCCGAATAGAGCCCCGCGCCGAATGCCCCCATGTTTCCCGCCCCCTGCCGATTTGTCCGCCACGAGCAATTTACCGGATGTTGACAGGGGCGAGCATAAATGCGACTATAGTCATATATGACTACGGTCACACCAGCGACTTCCCGGCGCGCGCGCAAGAAGCAGGCCACCCGGGGCCGCATCCTCGACGCCGCCATTCGCCTGTTCGGCGAGCGCGGGATCGACCCTCCGACCGTCGAGGAGATCGCGGCGGCGTGCGACGTCGGTAAAGGAACGATCTACAACTACTTCCAGACGAAAGAGGAGATCGTCGTCGCGTTTCTGGCGGAGCTGGAAGGACGCCTGCAAGGGCGCGTGGCCGGCATCGCCGGCGGCCCGGGGCCGCTCGCGCGCATCCTCGCGCGATTCGTCGAGCACCAATTGCGGCTCAAAGCGCCCTATCGCGAGTTCGTGCGCGTCTTCCTGGCGCAATTGGCGACGCGCGGCCGGGAACTCGCCCCGCACGTCCAGGAGATGCAGAAGGCGGTGGATCCGCCCCTGCTAGCGCTGCTGGCAGGCCTGCAGAAACGCGGGCTGATTCGGCGCGACCTCGACGGGCGGGATTTCCTCGACGTTTTCAAAACGATTCAACTCGGCATCGTGATGGTCTGGCTGAACGACAGCCCGCCTTTCCGCGGCACGTTTCGGATGGTGGATCGCGAGATGAAGTGGCTGGCCGAGGGACTCGGGCCCTCGACTGGAGGAGGCAGGTAGCGATGGAACCGACTTCAAAATGGTCCGGGATCGTGGGGAAATTGCTGATGGCGAGTGTGGTGCTGACGGCATTCTGGCTGACGCCGGGATTTCATTTGCACGGCGCGGGCTGGATCTTCCTTTCGAGCTTGGCAACCGTCTTGGCCTTGGCGGCGCTCGTCACGGCCGGGCGAGAAGGAGGTTGGCGCCTGGCCGGCAGGGTTGCGCTCGTCTACTTCGGCGTCGCCTGGTTCAACGTCTTCGACGAATTGCTCGTCTTCCGCCTGCCCGGAATCACGACGCGGACGGCCGCCGGCCAGGCGATTTGCAGCCTCGCCATCGCGGCGGTTTTTGTGCCGCTGATGGTATGGCTTTTCGGGCGAATGCGCCGCGAGCCGGGAGATGCGCCGCCGGCCGTCGCTCGCCGCGGGGTTGCCGCGTGGATGTGGCGCATTGGTGTGGGAGCAATACTCTACTTGGTGTTCTATTTCGTTGCCGGCTTCCTGGTTTTTCCCTTTGTCAAGAGCTTCTACGTAAACGCGCACATCGAGATGCCAAGTTTCGGCCCCTTGATCCTGATGGAGGTCTTTCGGGGCTTGGTATATGTTGGCCTCGCTATCGTCGCCACAAGAGGCATGACCGGGCGACGGGGCCGCGCCGCGCTCGCGGTGGGATTGGCGCTTTCCGTTTTCGGCGGGATCGCGCCCCTGCTCATGCCGAACCCGATCTTGCCCGGCTACGTTCGGCTCGCCCACGGCTTCGAAGTGGGAATTTCGAATTTCGCTTACGGTGTGGTGCTGGCTTGCCTCTTTACGCCTCCCGCCACTGCCAGGAGCGGCGTGCCCTTAACAGTTCAGAGTTGAAAGTTGGGAGTCGAGAGTCGGCCCCAGGCATTCGCCTCCGAACCTGGGTGCCCCACCCGCCGGTGTCGCGGGTGGGAATTCGCATCGACAGCCTCCGACCGCAACTCCGCCCCGCTTGCCTCGGTCCGGTCGGGCGGCCACAATCTAGCTAGACAATCTAGCTAATGGAGGCGACGATGAACTGGCGACTTGCCGTTCCGGCCGCCGGCGGCTTGATTGCGGCCACGGCACGCCGCCACGGCCTGCACGTCATGACACGGAACACCGAACACTTTGAACCGGCCGGTGTGTGGCTGCTCAACCCTTGGGCGGATCAAGGATCCTAGAATGAAGGCGATTCGGGTTCATTCCTTTGGCGGTCCCGAAGTACTGAAGCTCGAAGAGGTCCCCACGCCGCGGCCCGGGCCGGGCCAGGCGCTGGTGCGCATCCACGCCGCGGGGGTGAATCCCTACGACACCTACATGCGCACCGGCACGTATGCCATCAGGCCGCCGCTGCCTTATACGCCCGGGTCGGACGCCGGCGGCATGGTCGAAGCGGTGGGTGAAGGAGTCCGCGGCGTGAAACCGGGCGACCGCGTGTACACGGCCACCACGGTCACCGGCGCTTACGCCGAATACGCGCTGGCTCTCGAAAGCCAGCTCCATCCGCTGCCCGAAAGAATCTCCTACGCGCAGGGCGCGGGCGTTTGGGTGCCATACGGCACGGCCTACCACGGCTTGCATCACTGGGCGAAGGCGAGCGCCAGCGAGACGGCGCTCATTCACGGCGCGAGCGGCGGTGTCGGCACGGCGGCGGTGCAGATGGCGCGCGCCATGGGCCTCGTGGTTTTTGGTACCGCGGGGACGGAGCGCGGCGCGAAACTCGTCGAGCGCGAGGGCGCGCATCGCGTTTTCCTTCACAGCGATCCGGGGTATCGCGAAAAGATTTTGGAAGCCACCGGCGGCCGCGGGGTGGATCTCGTGCTCGAAATGCTGGCCAATCTGAATCTGGGCCACGATTTGAAGCTGCTCGCCCGCGAGGGCCGGGTGATCGTGATTGGCAGCCGCGGCGATGTTAGCGTCACTCCGCGCGACCTGATGATGCGGCGCACGTCCATCCACGGCTTCGCGCTGTGGAACATCAACGAAGCCGAAGCGGCCGAAATTCACGCCGGCATTCTTGCCGGGCTCGAGAATGGCTCTCTGCGGCCGATCGTCGGGAGGGAGTTGCCCCTTGCCGAAGCCGCCCGCGCGCACAAGGAAGTCCTCGAACCCGGCGCCTTTGGCAAGATCGTTCTCGTGCCGTGAGGCGCGGCCGCGCAAGCACTACAATCGAGGCCGTGTTTTCGAGACGAACGGACTGGAACCTCGAACCCAGCCGGCTGAGCGAGGAGCTGGCGCGCCATCGGGCGGCGGGGAAGCCGCTCGTCGATTTGACGGTATCGAATCCCACGGCGTGCGGATTCGATTACGATGGCGACGCGATTCTCCGCGCCCTCGCGACTCCCGCCGCGCTCCTTTACGAACCCGAGCCGCGCGGCCTCGCCTCGGCCCGCGCCGCGGTCGCCGCTTACTACTCCGAGCGAGGCGTTGCCGTCCCCGGCGAATCCATCGTTCTTACGACCGGCACGAGCGAAGCCTACGCCCACGCGCTGCGGCTCCTGTGCGATCCGGGCGACGAAGTCCTCGTGGCCGCGCCAAGCTACCCGCTGCTCGCCTTCCTGGCGGATTGGGGAGACGTATCGCTCGCCTCTTACCCGCTGGTCTATAAAGACGGCTGGCGGATGGACTTCGCCGCGCTCGAGCGGGCCATCACGCCCCGCGCACGCGCCGTGGTGGTGGTTCACCCCAACAATCCCACCGGTCACTACTGCCGGGCGGAAGACGCGCGCCGGCTGGCGAAGCTATGCGCGGAGCGCGGGTTGGCGATCGTCGCCGACGAGGTGTTCCTGGATTTCGCTCTGGAGGCGGCACCCGCGGAAAGCTTCGCCGGCCGCCAGGACGCCCTTACATTCACCTTAAGCGGAATTTCGAAAATCGCGGGCCTGCCTCAGATGAAAGCGGCGTGGATAGTCGTGAGCGGGCCGGAGCCCGCCCGCGGCCAGGCGCTCGACCGGCTGGAGGTGATCGCCGACACGTTTCTCTCGGTGAGCGCGCCAGCGCAGCAGGCGCTCGGGCCTTTCCTGAGCTTGCGCGGCGGTTTCCAGCGGCAGGTTTGCGCGCGCGCGAAACGCAATCTCGCTGAACTCGATCGCCAACTCGCCCGGCAGGCTTCGTGCGCGCGCTTGCGCGTCGAAGGCGGCTGGTACGCCGTGTTGCGCGCCGATTCGGGCCGCCCCGATGAGGACCTGGCGATTGAGTGGCTGCGCGAACGGAACGTCTACATCCATCCGGGCCATCTCTTCGACTTCCCCGCCGATGGCTACTTCGTGATCAGCTTGCTCGCGCGCGAAGACGAATTTGCCGAAGGCGTCCGCCGGCTGCTGTCGGCTCCTTAGCAGGCTGCCGAAGGAGCCTGCTAGCACCGGCCTTCCTGCCTGTGCGCCGCGCTTAATCGATATTCGCCATCGTGGAATGGACCTTGATGGATAGGGGATTGGGATAGCCGTTGCCCGCTCCCCGGCGAGTCAAATTGATGATGTGGTCGAATCCGAACGGCCAACGGAAGGGGAAATTCAGCGTCACTACGGTGGAGGAAACGCCGCGGTTCTGGCTGCTCGACACGACGTTGACCAGCACCGTTCGCTGGATTTTCAGGCCATAAGTGCCGCTGGAATAGTAGGTCCAGGCGAGCGGCACGGCGTTGTTCAATTCGGAGTTGGTATCGAGAATCGGGGTGGGCGAATCGCATCCGGCCGCCGGATTCGCGCTCGTGCCATTCATGAAAGCCGTGCTCACGCCGGATTCGGCCAGATAGTCGGCCACGTCTTGGCAAGTTTGCTGGATGGTCTCGGGATTCGTCGTGTCCAGATCGAGCATCGGTTGGGCCGACGCCAGCCGGGAGCCTTCGCGGGCGGCATTCGCAAGGACCTGCCGCACGCTCCAGGCGTTCGTGAAGTCGATCACGCCCGCCGCGATGACCAGGAGCACCGGAAGCAGCAGAGCCAGCTCGAACAACTCGGACCCCCGCTCTTCTCGGCGATTCTTCGTTCTATTGGCTTTCATCGTCATGGTTGCGCTCCTCACGGGCAGCCCCCGTCGTTGGGCTGGTTTTCCAGTCTCATCTGGACGTCGGTTTCCAAGGTAAGTTTAGTGACAGGTGCGGGGGTGAAGGGAACCATCAGTTGATAGGGGTATTTGAAGCTGACGTAGACGCCGCAGACTTGGTGCGCGGTATCGAGCCAGGCGTACCCCTGCGTGTAGTTCTCCACTTGGGAAGTGTCCAACCCTGCCGCTGCGAGCGCGGGAAAGACGAATTGATTCTGGACGTAATCGTTGGTGTAGTAGGTATTCCCGCAGGTCGCGCAGTTCGTCGTCACGGCTTGCCGTACGCCTTCCCTCGCCGCCCGCGTCATCGTTTCATGAATGTCCCAGCCGCGGGCGAACGAATACAACGTGAAGACGATCAGCAGCAAGACCGGTATCGCCAGCGCCGCTTCCAGAATCTCGGCGCCGCGTTCCGCTGGCCGGCCGCCGCGCAGCGACTGGCTGCGGCGCGGCTTCCGGGACCGTGTCGAGTCCCGTTCAGGCTCGTCCGGTTCGGCTCGTCGAAGGTGCTGGATCCAGTTGCTTTTCATGTTGGTCGCGCCTCCTTCGTGCCTGTTAGTTGTGAATCAGCCGCACGATCACCGGATTGGCCCAGGCATCGATGGCCGTTTCCGTCGAGTTGCCGCAGCCGCCGGCGTTCATCACATACGAGCTGACCGTGCCTTGAGGATTGCCCTCCCCGGAGACGAATAGCTGGAGAAAACCTTGGACATCCACGGTGGACTTGCACGAGCCCCCCGGGCAAAGGTCCGAGCCGTCGTACAGGGGAATGACGACGATGGAATCGCTCGAGGTGATCACCTGGCCCTCGGAGTAATAGGGATTGTCTGCTCCCGCGAGGATCTGGAACGGCACCTCGGTCAGATCCATGATGTCCTGTCCCGTCCCATTGATCTGGGTCATCTCCGTTTCTCCCCCCCCGCTCTCACGCCAAGTCGTGAGGCCGCAAAGTCCGCAAAGGTCCAGCTTGGCCGGCTCCTTTTGTTGTAGCGCTTGCCTCCTGCCAACTGCCCCCTGCTTACTGCCTTGCGCCGCGGACGGGGCCTGGGAAACCCGTCGGAGGCGTCGAGTCTTGACGAGTCTAAGTGCCCTGTTTCCAAGGGAAGGATTTTCTAACCCGTCGCGGTTGGGATGGCGCGGAGAGTGGGCATTGTCTTCGCTTTTTATTCTCCGTAGCGCCTCTATGTTACAACGTGTAACGCATAAGCCGCCGCGCGCCCCTCCGGCAGTCGCCCTGTGATTGCAGCGTCGCCTGTGGTTCTGGTAGCTCGGGTCAGTTGGTTTCACAGTCCAAACTTCGTACCGCCGTCCGACAGGAGTTGCTGTTCGTTCGAGAAGGATCAAGTCGCCGCCCCCGGCGTGGTAAACGGGAATCGCCGCCAAGGTGATCGCCGGGTCGATTTGAGCGAGCGCTGGCGAGGTGTAGCGGTTTTTCAGACGATTGAGAGACTGAACGGCTTGGCTCCGGGCATCGCCCTACATCGGGCAGCCGTGGAAGACTGCGAGGTCCGCGGGTGCTTTTGCTTCCTGGGGTGAAGCGACCGGCACCCAGGCCAGCGAGAGGAGTAGGATCGCTGCCGGTGTCTTCGTCACCGAGATTCTCATCAGAGAATTCCCGCTAGCCTAGGACGTTCGAGGGTGTGGTCGGTAGGGGCGTTGCTTCTTCCGACAAGGGCGTTGAAAACAGCGGCGGGCTTCGTAGCGCTCTGCCAGGAATGCTGTTCATGGCGGGGGATCGCGGGTCCTCGGAACCGCGGCCCCCTTGGTTCTTGGGTCGGCGCAGCTCCCTGCAGCCCTCACGAAAGGTTTGGCAGCCTCTCGCCGCTCCGCGCGCCCGACCCTGTCACTTTGCCGGCAGGTTCTCAATCTTTACGTTGAAGCCGTTGAGGTAGTGCGCGTCCTTGGGCGTGACTTCGATCGGCAGGCCCGTGAAGTTCTGGAGCATCCCCGCGATTTGGCGGTAATCGCCCCTGTCCGCCTGGGTGGCGAGTACTTTGCCTTGCTTGGTGTCGATGGAAAAAATAATGTTGGTGGTGGGGCATGAGGCCGACGATGAGGCCGACACCCAACGAAAAGGCTCCCGTCACAATCCCGCTCACCCAGTGGTGGTATGCGTTTTGGCCGTACCGCAGCGAGGCGATGTCCTTCTTGGGAATACTGACTGCTTGGATCGGGGTGCACTTCGGGCAGGAAAGAGTGAGATTCTGGCCCGAAACGCCGAGGGAATTGTGCCAATCCTTAGGTTCCGATTTGGTGACGCCGGGAGCGGCCATCACTCTGGGCTTGTCGGCGGTCTGCGCGTAGACGGGTTGAAGGGTCACGGCGAGCGCTGCTAGGACGAATAAGGCTTTTCTCACGATGTTCATTGATGTTCTCCGGACACCCCTTCTTTAAGGTTGCCCAATCCCCCAGGCAAACCTACGATTCCTGATCTCTCATTGTCAACGCACAATAGACGCCCTGTTCTTAACAGAAAATGCGGTCACTGCGGCGCGCCATCTTCTCAGCCCTGGAACGATCACGTTGAACGCCGCACGGGAATGGCGTAGCCTGTGAACGCGACCTCGGTTCTCTGCGCCCAGGCAGGACGACGAGGTGAGCCAAAATGACGAAAAAAGAATTGGGGGAGGACATCAGATCGCACCTGGCTCAGAAATGCCGGAACGGACAGCTAGAAGGGGCGCTCGTTGGGAGCCCCGAGACTTTTTTGCGGAACTTGGAGACCGCCAGCCCCGAGGCCCTGATTGCTGCCTGCTTGAAGTGCTCGGTCTGTGGACACATCACCATGCCTGTGCACGAAGCAGTGCGATACGCGCGATATGCCAAGACCGTTGAGGGGTGGATTCGGTTTCTCGTTGGTTATAAACAGCAATTCGGCGAGTGCCGCCACGGTATGGATGAGTCGATCTGGTAGTAAGAGCACAGCCCTAGGCGTCCCGTAAGAATTACGGACGGATCGCCCGATGACAGAAGACGAACTCGCGGAAGCCCTCAGACACCGACTCGCAGAGGGATGCGAGCGCGGAGAGCTGGACGGCGTACTTCCCGGCAGCCGAAAGGCCTTTCTGGAAAGGCTAGAGAACGCAAGCCCGGACTGGCTGATTGCAGGCCACCTGAGGTGTTCGGTGTGCAGCCGGATGACCATGCCTATCGAGCAAGCTGTGCGGTTTGCCGCACATGCCAAAACCGCTGACGAGTGGATCAAGTTCTTGGTTGGATGGCAACACCAATTCAGCGCGTGTCGTCACGATATCGACGGCCCGAATTGACGGTGGGCTGATCAATCGTTGGCCGGCACGGAGACGAGGCGGCCTGGACTGGGTTGCAATGCGGATGGTCACCAGTCGCCGCAGGTGGCTGGGGAGGCTGTGGTGGCTGCCGCAGCTGGCGGCAACCGCAGGCTCAATCTGGGCGGGTGTGCACAATCTTGACTTACCTACTCACCGCGCTGAGACTTCACGATAAGGGGGATCGTGGCGGCGGTGAGAGGGGTTCTTGGGATTGCACGGACATGTCCGAAGGTGAGTCTTCTTCCACCTTGGTTGATCCACATTCATGCGGTAACAGTATTTACTGATAGAGGACCGGCCAGCCGATCTGCTGTTAATTAGCAAGACATTCGGTCTACCCTCCCTCCGATGTTGACTTTCTCCCTTTCGAAGTACTGTTTCCAAAGCGAAAAGCTACCTGCGACGGAAGATGTTTTCGCCGCGCCTCATGTGAGGGGGCTCATAGCGTGGGACCGAAGTCCTGCGGTACTGATGCGAACGATTATTCAGAAGCGATTGACCTCTTGGTTGCCTGGGTCGCAGAGGACGCGAAGGCCGTGGCTAAGGCTTTCGACGTTCAGCTGCGCACTATACTCGATGAGGCCTTGACGAGGGCGCGAGCTGAGGCTTCACTTTTCGACCTGGGCGCCGGAGACTCAGAGGACCGGAGGAGCGGATCAACCGGGGACTAGCATAGTTGGGTGTTCGTGCGGCTCTACTGCCGAACCAGGGCCGGTTGATTCTTCAATCCTTGCTGGGAGAGTGGTAGGTTCGCTCATGGTGTCGGAAGTGTCTACTCCCGATTTCCAACCCAGAAGCGGTTCCTGCATCCCTCTGAGCTGACGTGCGCTCCCTTCAAGCATTTCGGTGCACTACGCTTGGGGTTCGGAGGTCTTGGCGCTCAACGAGGATCCCGTGTCGAGCAGGCGGACGGGTTGCCTTCGGCGAGTTGTCGTTTCATCAGAAGAACAGGCGGTGCCGGGGAGTGGTGGCCGTGGCGACCCCTGCCGTCGGGGTATTTGTTTAGCGTGATGGAAACCCTCGCTTGATTGTCCTTGCTTGCGGCGGCTCCCTGGATATGCTGGAACGTGCCGCAAGAAACCGACGCCGAAAAGATCGCCCGCCTGGAACGCAAAATCGCGCAACTTGAATCGGAGATCGAGCGACTGCGTCGGCAGTTGGAAGAGGCGCTGC
>JAJYLB010000091.1 GCA_021788095.1 Acidobacteriota bacterium
CTACTTGTTTGCGGCTCGAAGGCCGGGCCGTGCTTTCGACGGTGGGTCGGGATTCTTCGCCCCGACGAACTGCATCGGGGATCAGAATGACAGGTTAGGTTACGGCACTGAGCGCATTCTTCATGAATAGAGCGGCTAGTGGTCCTGCGGGACTTGAGGGACTTGCGGCTTGATGGGAAGAATCGAGAAGGGTGAAGTCTGCGTGGGTGTTCCCGCCGGCGGCGTTCCGGGCGCTACCGGGGTGGTCTGCCCCTGGAGCGGATTCCAGATGAATTCCCACTCGCGATAGTTGCTCGCACCCACGTACACCTTGATGGAATCTGCCTTCACCAAGCTGCCGACACCGATCAGGTTCCCCCCGATCATGTCCCCTTCGCGAATGACTTTCGAGTTCGGCAGGGGAGAAGTGATCGGGCCTGGCGCCGGGGTTTCCGACCCTTGGCCGGGAGTCGTGCTCCCTCCCGTCGAGCTGAAAGCAAAAGGGTTGGCGCCTTGGCCGGCTCCCTGACCGTTGCCTGGGAGAGGTATCCCCTTCAGGTAGGCCTGGTATTCGGCGAGCGTGTGCCAGCGCAAGCTGCCAAGCAACGCGCCGCCCGGCGCCATGTAGATCAGGCGCCACGCGCCGTCGTCCTCGGCGTTCATGGGATCCTTGTAGGCCTTCCGCAGAACGTAGATGCCATTGACCGGCTTCTCGAGTTGCTTGAGATCTTGCGGGAAATGCCCGGTGCGGCGGTAGAAGAGGCCGATGGCCCCCGCGTACTGCTGGCCGCGCCAGATCATCAGCTTCTCCCGCTGTCTGCGGCTCTGGAGGATCAAGTTCGGCACCGCCGCGGATGCGGCAACGAGCATTGCCGCGGCGAAGAAAGCCACCAGCATCAACGTGTAGCCCGCTTCTTCCCGGCCCGGGCGCCCCGCGCGCCGCCGGCGTTTCTCCCCCTTGCCTGTTTCGCCGAGTGTCATTGCTTCACCGGAAGCATCATCGTCAGCGTTGCGGTGCGGCTGGTCGGGACATCTTCAAATTCGGCGGTCTTGATTCCGATGGAGACCAGCTTGTATCGGCCGAGCAGGACGTCGCCTGGGGCGGCGATGTAGATGTGATCGCCATTCGTGAAAAACGCCTCTTCCCGGCCGGACTTCGGATCGGTCACCGTGCCGTAGTAGGTCAAAGGGACCTGGAGCGGCGGGGGCGGGGGCGGCACGACCGGGGCCGACGAGGCCGCGTTTTCCGCCTTCGACTTTTTGGACGCCGGGGCCGGCGGAGGAGGCGGCGGAGCCGCGTTGAAGATATTGCGGTCGGTTCCCTCGTAGTTCATCTTTTGGAGCGCTTCCAATCGGCCCAGGTGCAGTTCGGGGCTGGGGATGCGCAGCGCCTCGACGAGCCCGGGAGACGGGTTATCGGTCGTGGCTGTGGCCGACGGAGACAGGTCGCGATAGAAGGCGAAGGCCAGCCCCGCCACCAGGGCCACGAGAATTCCGATTTCGGCCATAACCTTCCGTCGTCTCACGGCTCACGTCCGGATATAGGTGTGCAGCCGGATGTTCAATTTCACCTGGCCGCCGGCGCTCGAAGCCAGCTCCAGGCTATCGAGCACGTAAAACGTTTTCGACCGTTCGAGCCCGCCGATGAAGCGCAGGAGCGCGCCGTAGTTACCCTCGATGACCGGCGAGGCGTCCACTTCCGTTACGCCATGCGCGCTCGCGTTCTTCTGGCTGAATTGTACTCCGCTGATCACCAGGCCCGCGCTGTGCGCGATGCCGTCGAGATCGGTCACGAGCGCGGCGTAACCCTGCGATGGGCCGAGCATTTCGTCCTGGTAAAAGCTGTTGCACTGCTGCTGGATTTGCGGAATCTCGCCCCGCACCTTCTCCGCCCGGGCAACCTGTTGCTCCAGGGCAGCGACTTGCGTGCGCAGATTCACCTCCTGAAACTGTAGCTGCTGTTGGGAGGCCGCCACGCTCAGCCGCCAGCGCGCGACCGCCAAGCTGGCATCGAGCGCCAGCAGCACCCCAAGCGTCACCTTGACCCAGAGCTTCCAGCGCGCGCGCGAGCCGGTCATGGCCGCACCCCCGCCCCCGGGTGTGGGCCTGCCGCGCCGTCCCGAACCTTCGGGACCGCCCCGGCGGACGTAGGCGGGTCCGCCGCGCCCGAGTAGACGGCTTCGAGTTGGACACTCATCTCACCCTGTCCGCCCTCTGAGGTATGCGTCGTTTCCGAATCCAGCCGGACGTCGGAGAATGCGGGTGACTTCTGCAGTTGCTGGAGAAAAGCGAGTTTGCTCGCGTCGGTGAGCGCCGCAACCACCAGCTTCACATCCACCTGGCCGTCCGCCATTTTCGGCGCGATGCTGACCACGTACACGCCCGGCGGGAGCACCTTCTCCAAATCGGTGAAGATATTCGTCCAGGGAAAGCTTCGCTGATCGATGAGCGAATTCAGGAAGTCGGCGCGGTCGACCACCTGCTTCGTCTGCGGAGCGGCAAAGAAGGCGGCCAGCGCCTCTTGCTGCGTCTCGATCCGGTTGAGCTGGCTCTCGTAGCGGGCGATTGCGGCACGCTGGCCGCTCTCCTGCCGCCAGGTGCTCCACACGCTGGCGGAAAGCAGCGCCAGGAACACCAAGCCCAGCGCGCCCGCACCCGCCGCCCCGGCGAGGAAGCGGCGGTGGCTTTCGAGCGGCTCGGTGGCCACATTGAGCCGGATCTTCATCTCACGCGCCTCGATTCAGGTGCCAGCCCACGAGCGAAGCCAGTTGGCGCGACAAAAGAGTATCGGCGCCATCCGGCAGGTGGGTACCGCCGGCCCCACTGCCGCCCAGCGCGCTCACAGGGCAGTGGAGTTCCTGTTCCAACCGCTGGCGCAGCTCGCTTCCGTAGCTCTCCATGCCCGCCAGGCGCACCTGCTCGATATCGCGCTGGGCGCGGTCTTGGAAAAAGGCGGCGGCGGGGAAAATTTCGTCGAGCAACACGGGCAAATCCGGCGCGGCGTTCAGCTCATTCGAGCGGTAAAGCGCCAAGCGGCCGCGATCGACGATGGCGGTGGTCAGGCTGGCGCCGCCCAGCCGCAGCAAGAGGACGGCGGGTCCGTCGTCCACCAGCGGAAGCGTGGCCAGCGTCTCTCCCAGAACGACGCCGGGCTCCAGGCCGGCTGCGCGAACGAGTTGCTCGTATTCCCGTATCACCGCCTCTCGCGCGACCGCCGTCACCACCTCCGTGTTCCCCTCCGGCGACGGCTGCTCGTTCCACGACAGCAAGGTCTCCTCCACGGGAAACGGAAGGCTCTTCCGCAGGCGCCAGCGCAGCAGGGGCGCGGCGTCGGCCGCCTTGCGGGGGAACGTATCGAAGGCAAGCAGAAAAATACGCACGACGGCGTCCGGAACGAGCAGCGCCACCTCCCGCCCCACTCCCCGCACGCGCTTGACCACGCTTGCCACCGCCTGCCCCACGGCGCCGGCGTCGGCCACGTTCGCCTGGACGGGCGAAGGATGTAACGCGCCCGCCGGCAGCGGCTCTTCCGCGAAGGCTTCCAGCTGGCGAGGTCCCCAGCGCGCCGCCGCCACGCGCTCAGCCGCGATCTGGCACACGAGATCGGGATGTGGGAGCGCCCCGAGCCAGCGGCGCAAGCGGTCGGTCGGCCGCGCGCCCGCGCGTTCCGAGCGGTGTCCAACGAGACTATTCAATGAAGGTGACCTTGTTGATCTCCCGCAGGGTGGTGATGCCCGCGGCAACCTTTTCCATCGCGGAGTCCCGCAGGAACGTCATCCCTTCCTCCCGCGCGACGTGCTTGATCTCGCTGGTGGGACGCCGGCCGATGATCATGTCGCGGATGCCATCGGTAAGGTCGAGGATCTCGGCGATGGCCGTCCGCCCGCGGAAGCCGCTGCCCGAGCATTCCAGGCAGCCCGTACCTTCATAAAACGGCCGGTCGCCCCACTTTTCCGGGTCGATACCGCCTTCTTCCAGCTCCCTCTTCGTATAGCGGGCTTCGCGTTTGCAATTTTCGCAGATGATCCGCACCAGGCGCTGCGCCAGGATGCAGTTCAGCGCGGAGACGAAGTTGTAGGGCTCGACGCCCATGTTGATGAACCGGCCGATGACGTCGAAGACGTTGTTGGCGTGGACGGTGGTGAAGACCAGATGGCCGGTGAGCGCCGCGGCGATGGCGATCTGCGCGGTTTCCATGTCGCGAATCTCGCCCACCATGATCTTGTCGGGATCGTGCCGCAGGATCGACCGCAAGCCTCGCGCGAAGGTCAGGCCCTTCTTCTCGTTCACCGGAATCTGGGTGATTCCGCGAATCTGGTACTCGACCGGGTCTTCGATCGTGACGATCTTGTCCTCTTCGGACTTGATCTCGTTGACGCAGGCGTAGAGCGTGGTGGTTTTGCCCGACCCGGTGGGCCCGGTCACCAGCAGCATGCCGTACGGCTCGCAGATGTACCGCCGCAGGCGCTTCAAGTCGCGCTCGGCGAAACCCACGACGTCGAGATTCAGCGTGCGGAATTTCTCGCTCAGGCTCTCCTTGTCGAGCACGCGCAGCACCGCGTCTTCCCCGTAGATCGAGGGCATGATCGAGACGCGGAAATCGATGAACCGGCCCTTGTACCGGACCCGGAACCGGCCGTCCTGCGGGATGCGCCGCTCCGCGATATCCAGTTCGCTCATCACCTTGATGCGGCTGATGATCGTCGAATGAAATTCGCTGGCGAGCGGGGTCATCGCTTCCTGGAGCACGCCGTCGATCCGGTACTTCACCGCGACTTCGTTGTCCCGGCTCTCGATGTGGATGTCGCTCGCGCGCCGCTCGAGCGCGGTGAAGATCACCGTGTCCACCAGGCGCACCACCGGGTTGACGGCGGCGTCCTCGGTGAGGTGATCGATGGAGATATTCTCTTCCTCGGCGTCCTCGTGCGTCACTTGCAGGGTGGTGAATCCCTCGGTGGCCTGCTCGAGAACGCGCTGCGACTGCTCGGTGCGCTTCAGCAGGTCGCTGATCTGCGAGGCCGTGGCCACCTGCAACACCAGCTTCTTGCCCAGCAGGCCCGAAAGCTCGTCGCTTTGCACCACCTGGCTGGGATCGGAGACGGCCACCACGAGCGACCCGTCCCGCCATTCCAGCGGCACGAAGCTGTACCGGAACATCAGTTCGGCGGGAATGCTGCGGAAGAGGTCGGGGTCGATCCGCTGCTCGCGCAGATCCACGAAGGGGCAGCGGTAACGCTCGGCCAGGCGGCTGGCGCGTTCGCGTTCCTCGCGGTCGTCTGGCCGGCCTCCGTGGACCACTTCGCGACCCGTAACCATCCCCGCTCAGCCTCCCAAAGTGTTGACACTCATGCTGAACAGCGGCAGATAAAGGGCGATCAAAATAAAGGCTATCACACAGCCCATGACCACCAAAATCGTGGGTTCGATGATCGAGATGAGCGTGGTCAGCTTGGTATTCACCTCGTCTTCGAGGAATTCGGCCACGCTCGCCAGCATCTCCGCCAGCGCTCCCGACTCCTCTCCCACCTCAATCATGTCCACGGCGAGGGACGGCATGAGCTTCGTCCCCGCCAGGCTCGCCGAAAGCGGCTGCCCTTCCCTCACCTTCCGCGCCGCCTCCGCCACCGCTCCGCCCATCAGCTTGCTGCGCATCGAGCCGGCGGCGGTTTCCAGCGCCGCCACCAGCGGCGTGCCGCCGGCGAGCAGGGTCGAAAGCGTCCGCGCGAATTGCGTTACCTGAAACTTCACCCACACGTCGCCCAGCTTGGGCAGCTTCAATTTCACACGGTCGAACCAAAGCGCGCCCTGCCCGGTCCGCGTCCAAAGGAATCCCGCGGTCGCCCCCGCCAGCACGATCGCCACGAAAACCAGAAGGTAGGCCTTGAAGCCGGTGACCAGGGCGATCAGGATCACGGTGGGCGTGGGCAGTTTCGTGTTCATGTAGCGATACAGCTCCGCGAAGCGGGGAATCACGTACGTGACCAGGTAGGTGAGGATACTCGTCGCGACAATCATCAGAATGATGGGATAGATCAGCACGCCCACCAAGCGCTTCCGCAGTCCGCCTGAGGTCTTTTGGTAATTGATGTACTGGTCGAGCACGCCGGAGAGGTTGCCACTCTTCTCTCCCGCGAGCAACGAACTTGTATACACCACGGGGAAGATTCCCTGCGCCGCCACCGCTTCCGACAGCAGCGCGCCATCGCGCACTTGCTGGCGCACGTCGCTCAGCACCGGGCGCAGCCTCGGCGCCGCCGTCCGCTCCGCGAGCAGGTCCAGCGCTTTCAGAATCGGCAGGCCCGCCTTGATCAGGGTGGTGAACTGCTGATTGAAAATCAGGAAGTCGTTGCTCCGGACGGCGCGCGTGCGCCGCTGGAACAGGCCTTCCAGGCTCAGCGCCTTCCGCGGGCGCACCCAGTAAATGAAGAGTCCGCGATCGGTCAGACGGCTTCTCGCCTCGTCTTCCGTCTGGGCCGTCTCGACCTGCTCGAAGACGCGGCCGCCTCCGTCCGCCACTTTGCAAAGAAATTCGCTCATTCCCCGGGGAGGCCTCCTCGCGGCAGTTCCTCACATTCTAGCACCCGGAAAATACCCGCGAAAGCTGCTCGCAAGTACGGGGTTCCTGCATCCGCTTGGCAGCCCCGGGGGAACGCAGGCTTTTCCGCGCAGTGCCGCTTCGGCTGCGGTAGCACAGGCTTTAGAGTCTGTGTGGCAACTCGGCTTGACACCAGCCTTATACTGCGCGCGGGAGGACGCGCGATGCCAAATTTTCTCGAATATAACCCGGAGCAAGCCTACCTGCTGCCGCCGA
>JAJYLB010000042.1 GCA_021788095.1 Acidobacteriota bacterium
CACGGGCGACAGAACTATCACCGTTACGTACACCGTTAGCGGGGCCCCCCCTGCCAAGGCTACGCTCAACGTTACGGCAAGGGAATTCGCCTACGCGACCAACAATTCCCCAAGCAACCTCTGCAGCCTGGGGCATGGGTACGAATATTCCTACCTGTACACGCCGTACACACACCCCGACCACGCGGCGGTGCAGGAAGGCATCGGGGTGGACGGCACGGCGGTGACCGAGGGCTTCTCGCCCGCCGTTACTTGCCAAGGCGTGTCCGTCCAGACGGGCGGCGGTGCCCTGGACTCCAACAGCCAGTTTACGGATCAGATCCAGTTCTGCTCGAGTCAGCCGCTGCCGTCCTGCGGACAACAAACCACGCAAACCATAGCAATCGAGCAATACACAGTGAGAAAGAACTCCCTGACATTTGGGAGCACCCTCACGTACTCGAGCCAGGGGCCGAGCCAGTGACCGCCGCAGAGGCTGGGCGCCTCCTGGCTTGCCTGTTGGTGGGACTCGCTGCCGGGCCAACTGGCGCCGCGCGGGCGGGACCCGGTCGGCCCGGGTCCATGCTCTCGGCGAGAGTCAGACTCTTCGAGCTGAGGGACCAGACGCTGCACGACGGCATCGCCGAGCTCAGCGTGCAGGGCCTCCCGCTCGCCATAGGGTTCGAGGAGATCCTCCGCGCAAGGTACTCGGGGCCGCCAACGCCCCGCGTGTCCTTCAGCCTGACCCTCAGGGACTCCACCGTCAGGCGGATCCTGGACGCTCTCTGTGCCAACGACCCCCGCTACAGTTGGTCCACGGACGGGCGAACGGTCAACATCTATCCGGTGGCCACGGTCGGGGATCCCCGCTACCTTATGAACCGGCGAATTGCCGTTCTCCGGCTACGTTCCCTAACCCGCGTCCAGTTGGGCCTGCTCGGGATTTCGCGCGCCCTCCCTTCAGGTCAAGGGCAGGTGGCCGAGATGGGCATCGGGGGCGACGACACGTTCCCGGGTAACCCGTGGACGGTCACGCTCAGGAACCGCACAGTGAGGCAGATTGTCAATAGGCTCGCCGAGCACATGGGCCCCCGAAGCGCTTGGATCCTTTACGGCTCGGAAGATTTCAGGGCCTTCTTCTTCAACAGGTACGGCTTCAACGCGAGCCCCCAAAGCAGCCCGGCCTCACGGAGATAGGAGCGCCGTGCCGGCCCAGCGGCGCGTCGCAAGACGCGGACTCCGCCGCCACGATTCGATCCTTACCGCGGGCAATGGGGGAACCAAGCCCGTTCAGGCCCTCCTCACCCTGTACTACAATCAAGGCCAGGGGCAGTACCAGATGCGGCAGACCCTGGCGCCGAGCGGCCAGATGTGGGTCGACGTTGGCGATCTCATCCGCGAGCACATCCCCGACGTCAATGGCAACTTCCTGCCGACGGGCGTGACCCAGGGCTCGTACGACCTTCGCGAGTTGGGAACCGGCATCGGCACGCTCTACGAAGGCAAAGTGGTGTACGACAAGACCTACGGCGAGGCCACCTACGGCTGCATGGTCTGCTGCGGCTACAAGCTGATGGAACTGGAATATAACCCGCTCGGCATTCCCGTGACCTTTCAAGAAGATCAATCGGTCCTGGCCTGGGACACCTGTTCCGGTTCGTGGGTCGACATCACCGGCGATTTCTACAACACCTGGTCGACAACCGACCCCAGCATCGCCACGGTGGATGCCTCGGGCACGCATACGGGAGTCGCCCCAGGCTCGACGATCACCTACACAGGCCCGGTCGATGAGCAAATGCAGGTAAAAGTGGGCGACTGCCCCATCGCCCCCGAGGGGCCCGACGGCAACGACAACGTCTTCACCGCTAGCCTGAGCTGCAGCCCCTCGTCGGTTACGCGCGGGTCCTCGGTGACCTGCACGGCCACAGCGCAGGTCCCGTCTGGCGCGACGCCCACATTCTCCAATTAGCAGTTCACCGACGGAACCAGCACCGTGAACGGCACGGGCACATCCAGCAGTTGGACCGGGATCATGGTCACAAGCGGGACGGTCAGCGTAAAGGTCTCGCTCGGTGTGGGTGGGAATTCGCAGACACCGACCGCCAACGTCACCGTGAATCTGCGGACGGGCTGGGCCTTCAACTCGGTTTCGCCCCAAAAGGTGGCTAACGGGTCTGGTACGGGCTTGTGCACCGGGTTGCTCCCCGTACTCCCCACGCCGACAAGCAACAGCTCGGATTTTGGGCAGTTCTGTTACCAGGGTGGCTGGACCTATCACTTCTCCCAGGTGAGCGGGGGGCCCAACAACGGCTACTACTACACCACCTCTGTATCTAACGTGGACGGCGCGAACGGGAATCCTACAGCCTTCCAGTGGGAAAGGGTGCCCGATCTGGACAACGCTTCGAGCACCTTCTATATGGAGCAGACGGGGACCTACAACGTCTCCAACCCTTCGACAGGCCCGAACGGGTGCGTCAGCGGGTCGAACCTCGCCACGCAGACGCAGCGGCACGAGGCGGGGAGCGTGCAGGGGCACTGGGGAAACTACAACAACTCGCAGAACCAATCCTCGAACAACCTTGGCGTCCTCGCGGAGGCCCAGGTGGGCCTGCCAACGCTGACCTCGAACCAATACCAGGCCCAGGTCGACAACGCCCTCCAGTCGGCGAATAGCACGATACTAACGGCAACGCAGGTGCAGCCGTATCCGGTGAACGATGACCAGAATGGCACATTTCTCGGGTTCGTCAACTTCCCTCCGGCCTACACCAGCTGCAAGTGAGCTGGTCGCGCGCGGCGCAGGGCGCGCGGGGATGGGGGCCGGAGCGCAGGCCGCTTGGCGGGGCGCACGACTCCGCACCAGCCGCCGCGCAATTGCCGCGCTGACCCTGGGCTGGTGCCTGTCCGCTATGGCACTGGGCGCGCCCCTTCCCCGTCAATATCGCCTGGACCTGACGCGCCCGTCGATAGCCAAAACCGAGACGCGGCTTCGGTGGGGATGTGGGGGCGGATCGGGGGGCGCCACGGAAAAGGGCCCGGTCGTCCCTCCCCCGCTCCCGTTGCGGATGCGGATAATCTCGCTCGACGCCGCTGAGTACCGCCCCGGCCAACAGGTGAACGCGTACCTCCTCATCACGAACGTTGGCAGGTCTCCTTTCAATTTCCCCTCGAGTGTCGATCAGACCCTGATCTTCCATCCCGGTTGCACGTGGGCGCCGCCGCCCGGCGCCCTCGGGCTTCACGGCTTGATCACGCTCGTGTTGGCCGACCAGTCCGGGCACGAGGATTTTATCGCCAGCCATGGGCTGTACGGTGTGTCGAGCAACTCCAATAGTTACGTTCCGCTCGCCCCGGGTGACAGCATCCTAATCAAGACGGCGGGGAAGCTCTTCCTTCAAAGCACTCGCCTGAGGCCCGAAGGGGCCGCTCAGCTGCCCGCGCCGCCTCATCGCCTCACGGTGACCGCCCGGCTCAGCGTGGATGACACGCCGGCCTTCGGACGCTTCTCGCCGGTGGTGTCCGCCAATTCCTTGCGGATCAGGATCGTTCCTAGGTGACGCTGGTAGCTTCGCCGGGGCCAAGCCAGCCACCGTCGCGCTGAAGCTGGTCTACAATGGAGGCGGGAGGAGCTACACAATCGGGAAGCCGCTGCAGCTAGGCGAGCAGCTTCGGGCCAATGTCGGCCCCCATCCGCAGCCAGACGCCGGAAGGGCAGTACCAGATGCAGCAGGCCTTGGCGCCGAGCGGCCAGATGTGGGTCGACGTCGGTTCGACGACGTTCTCTGTGGTGGCGATCCCCACGAACTGGATGCAACAAAATGAACGACCAGAACTACCCCCCGGCAGCTACCAGACGCCCTACGGGTCTGCCAGCTTTTCGGCAACGCAGCGGTTCTGGTGGTCCTGCCCTAACTACGACAACGGTGCCGACGAGTACTTCGTGCCGGACGTAACCATCACAAGGACGGTGTTCCAGGACACCGACGGGCCCTGGAAGTACAAGATCACGAAGTCTGGGTACACGAACATAGTAGCGCTGCCAAACCAGTGACCGGGAACGAGGCCGAACTGTTTTCGGAGCGGATCACCGAGAGGATGGAAGCCGGGAGAGGAAGCCTATGAAGACTGCAGCGGCCGCACTCACCATTGTTCTTCTCGTCGTCGCTTCACTCGGCATTAGCGCACCGCGCCCCCGGCAGGGAACGGCCCCCGCCTGCACCGCCATTATTGAACGAGCGTTGGCGGACTATGCCCGCATTAAGGTCGGTACGACCCGAGGCGAGGTCGAAAAATATTTCGTAAGAGCGGCAGGAATCCAGTTCCAGAGCAAAACCTTCTACGACTTTCCAAGCTGCCCGTATATACACGTAGACGTCTACTACGCGACCACAGGGCCAGCGGGGCTCTCCTATTCCCCAGCCGACAAGGTCACGCGGGTCTCGAAACTGTATCTGGCCTACCAGACCAGGGATTAGCACCTGCGGGGTCGAGCCCTGCGGCCCCGATTACAACCCAACATGCACGTTCCAGGGCTAGACCAATCTTCAGCCCTACCAGAGCTGCAACTGAGGCCCCGGTGAAAACTGCAACGACAGGAACGGCTGCTGCGTGGGCGCCAGCGGTCTTCGCATGTAGTCTCGTTCTTCAACGCCAACTTGTGCGCAAAGAAAATATCCCCCGTGGGTCCGTAGGATTCTCCGCTCGCGCGGCCAGGGAGGTTGCTCCTGACCAGCACCCCGCGCGCTGGCGCTCGAGGAGCAGCCCCCGCTCCCGGAGGCGCATCGCAAACCGCCAGAATCCCGCGTCTGCTGGCGCCGCTCGGTACCACACTCACAGCCGCTGCGGAGCCGAACTGTCGAGCCGGCCAACCAAGCTGCCCTACACCTGGCGCGATTTGCGCCGGAAGGGCGATTCTTCGTAAGCTGGCTAGCGCGGCCGAGCCGCTTCTGCCAAATCCGAAGGTCGAGCGAGCGATTGCTTAGCCGTCTGGTTGCCTGCGCGCGCCTCCCCGTGCCTTGAGGAGCGTCCTCCCGGCTGTCCGTGACCTCATTCGGATGACGATGGAAGAGAAGACGGAAGAAAAGAGCGCGGCAGCCGCCCCGGAGGCGGCTGACGAAGCCGCCGCGCCTCACGGCCGCACCACGGCCAAGCCCCAAACGCGGATTCGGGTGGCGATCCTGGTCGCGGTATGCCTGCTCGTCTACCTGCCTGGCCTCTTTCGACCCGCTTTGATGGACGATGCCGATACCGTTCACGCGGAATCGGCCAAGGAGATGATTCTGCGGCACGACTGGGTCAGCTTGTATGCCGATGGCGTCCGCTATCTGCAAAAGGCGCCGCTGATGTACTGGGTCACCGCCGCGAGCTACGAGGTTTTCGGGATCAGCGAATGGTCTACGAGGCTCGTGCTCCTCTTGAGCGTGCTCGCCCTGCTGGCCACCGCCTGGATTTTCGGCCGGCGATTCTTCGGCGAGCTGGGGGGCTTCTACGCCGCGCTCATCCTGGCGACGGCGCCCGGCATCTACGTCTACACCCGCTTCCTGATCCCCAACGTTCTGGTAGCCATGTGGCTTGCGCTCGGTTTCTACTTCTTCCTCGCGGGCTACGAACAGCGCGAGCCGTCCCGCTGGATGTGCTGGGGCTTGGCGGCGACGGCCGCTCTGAACGTGCTGACCATGGGCTTGATTGGGTTGGCGTTTCCCGGATTGATTGTTCTGGTGTTCCTGGCGCTCGTGGGCGACCTCGGCTATCTCAAAAAGATGCGATTATTTTCGAGCGCCTTGGTGTTCCTGATCGTCGCGGTTCCCTGGCACGTCCTCGCCGCCATTCGCAATCCCGCCGAGCCGGGCGGCCCGGAAAAGGGATTTTTGTGGTTCTACTTCATCAACGAGCAGTTCCTGCGGTACTTGAACCAGCGTATCCCCCACGACTACGGCAAGGTGCCGCTGGGAGTGTTCTGGGCTTTGGCGCTGCTGTGGATCTTCCCTTGGTTCCTGTTTCTGGTTCCCGCACTTCGCGAAGCTCCCTGGCGGCCGCGCCTGTGGCGCCAAAACCTCGGCGCCCGGGCCCGCGCCAACCTCTTCCTCGCCATTTGGGCGCTGACCATCCTTGTCTTCTTCAGCTTCTCCAGCCGGCAGGAATACTATTCTCTGCCTGCGGTTCCGGCGCTCGCTTTGCTGGTTGCCGGCTGGCTCGAACGCGAAACCTGCCACGGCGAGCCGGCGCGCGCCCTCTCGGCGGCCGAATCGGGCGTGCCCGCCCCGAAACTTCGAGAAGGCGAGCGGCGCACCGCCACGCGCCTGATGACGATTCTCCTGGTGATCGGCGCCGCTGGTGGCGCGGTGGCGCTGACGCTTTTCGCTCTGAGCAAACCGGTTCCCGCGGGTACGGACATCGCTCGCGTGCTCACCGTCAACCCGAGCCAGTACCGCTTCTCCCTCGGGCACTTGCAGGACTTGACTTTCGCCTCGCTCGGAGCGTTTCGCCCGGAGCTAGCCGAGGTCGCCTTGGCCCTCCTCGTGGGTCCGTTGCTGGCTTGGCTCTGGCGCCGCCGCGGCTTCGCCTGGCGATCGAATCTGGCTCTCGCCGGGATGATGGTCGTGCTCCTC
Organism: Acidobacteriota bacterium; assembly: GCA_021788095.1. Classification (GTDB taxonomy): domain Bacteria; phylum Acidobacteriota; class Terriglobia; order Acidiferrales; family UBA7541; genus JAKASX01. Next base: position 6,594 of record JAJYLB010000042.1, read on the forward strand.
TTGGCCGTGCATCAGGCCCTCGTGACTTTCTCACCCGAGCTTTCTTCCAAACGCCTGGCCGAAACCATCGATAAGTACTACCAGTCGGGAGACGCGATCGTCATCAATGGAAGCTACGCGGCGGGCTCCTCGCTCAATTTCTACACCGGGCGTCAAGTCTCGATGCTCGACGGCGGTCGAGCCGACTTGTGGTTCGGATCGCTCTTCCACGACGCCCCCCGAGTCTTCGAGGATCGGGAGTCATTCGACCGGCTGTGGAACGGTCCCCATCGCGTCTTCCTCTTTACCGTGTATTACGACAGCGCGCGAGCCCTGGCCGGGCTCGATCCCCATAGCGTCTATTTTGTGGCTCGGGAAGGGGACAAGGAGTTACTGACGAACCGGCCGCTCGGCTCCCCGCCGCACGCGGCCAACTACGTTCCCCCGCACGGCGCTTCCTAGCAGCGGCTTGTGGCGCGGGCTCCCGTCCCGAATCCCGTCCCGAATCCCGAAACTTCGGGACGGGATTCGGGACCTGCCCGCGCGCTTTTCCTGCCCGGGTGCCACGTCGCGGCCTGCCCCAGGCGACGTGATTGCACCCGGGGCGGCCTACTGGACTCGCTCGTGAACGTACCCGGCGGCATCCAGGGCGGCGGTGAGTTCGGCGATGTGTTCGGGTCCGCGCATCTCCATCGTGATGTCGATGGCCGTATCGCCCAGCATGACTCCGTAGTACGCTCGATTGAAGCTGGTCTCGATGATGTTGGCTTTGTGCTCGGCAATCACCGTCGAGAGCCGCTGTAGCGCTCCGGGGTGGTCGGGCAAGTGGATGCGGATGCGCAATAGCCGCCCATCCTTCACCAAACCTCGCTCGATGATCCGGGAAAGCAGCGTCACGTCGATGTTTCCCCCGCTCACCAGCACGCCCAGCCGCCGCCCCCGGTGCGGGATCTTGTGGTTCAGGACGGCCGCGATGGCCACCGCGCCCGCGCCTTCGGCCAGCGTCTTCTCTTTTTCGAGCAAGAGCAGAATCGCGTTGGCGATCTCCTCCTCGTCCACGGTCACGATCTCGTCGACGTACTGGCGCACCAGCGGGAGCGTGCGCGCGCCGGCGCAGCGCACCGCGATGCCGTCGGCGATGGTCTTGTTTGGCGGCAAGGTAAACGGCGCGTTCCGTTCGATCGCCGCCTTCATCGAAGCCAGCCTCGACGCCTGAACCCCGATCACCTCGATCTGCGGCCGCTTCTCCTTCATCGCGCATGCCAGCCCGGCAACGAGTCCGCCGCCGCCCACGGGCACGATCGCGGCGTCGAGGTCGCTCACCTGTTCCAGCATCTCGATCCCCAGCGTTCCCTGGCCGGCGATCACCGCTTCGTCGTCGAAGGGATGGATGAAGGTGAGGCCCAGGGCCTGGGCGCGCCGGAGCGCCTCCTCGCACGCCTCGTCGTAATTCGCGCCGTGGAGCACCACTTCGGCGCCGTAGCCGCGCGTCGCCGACACCTTCACGAGCGGCGTGGTCAGCGGCATGCAGATCTCCGCCGCGATGCCTCGCTTCGACGCGTGGTAGGCGACCGCCTGGCCGTGATTGCCCGCCGAAGCCGTGATCACGCCCCGCCGCCGCTCCTCCGGCTCGAGCAGCAGGATCCTGTTCAGCGCGCCGCGTTCCTTGAACGCGCCCGTCATCTGATGGTTCTCGAGCTTGAGGTAGATTTCGTTGCCCGTCAGGCGCGAAAAATTCTCCGAACGCATGAACGGCGAAGTGAATACCGAGCCGCGAATGCGCCCGTAGGCCTCCTCGATCGTTTCCCTGGTCACCATATTCGGCATCCGGAAAGAGGCCACCATTGTAATCGCGAATCGAGCCTGGCACAGCGCGGCTTCGGGGTCGCAACCCGGCGGCGCAAGCTCCGGGATCTGTGCGCCAACCGCGCCATGGACCGCTCAAGCGCAGAGAGGAGCTTCCGAGACGCGGAGGCTCGCCGGTTGGCGCCGAGAAAACGAGTGGGCTTATCCGCGTCCATCCGCGCTTATCCGCGGCCTGAGCGATTCTTCTCGGCTTGCCTCACCTCGCTGGCGCCGCTAGTTTGCCGGCGAAAGAAGCTGGGCAAGGAGCCGGTAAGGTCGTTGCCCCCAAGGGTCGCCGGCGGTATGCTACGAGCCGGTCTGGAACCTGGGGTGGAAATTTCCACTGGAGGTAGCGGAAGGGGCCGACTCGGACGCCGCGAGCGAATGCCGAAGCGCGAGGGCACGTCGGAAGGCGCCTGCCGCGGTCCCCCGGCACAAGAACGCAAATCCCAGCCAAGTCGCCTTGGCCAAGGAGGTTCTCATGGCAACAGCAGCGACGGCAACTTACAACGTGGCCAAACGGGGAGCAGCCTACACCTATGAGGTCGTGCTCCACAACGCCAGTCCCGCTCCCTTCGACATCTACGCTTTCCTTTTTGGATGGCAATTCAATGTTCCCATCACCCGGCGCTTCCCGCTGAGGAATATCGTTTTCATCCGGTCTCCCTTCGGATGGAGCCCTTCGCTAGCGACCGACGGGATCAACTATTCGACCAATTTCCAGGGCAATGCGGCCGCCTCGGGATATATCCTGCCCGCCTACTCCACGTCATTTACTTTCCTGAGTTCGACGCCGCCTCCCCGCGGAATCCTGTTTGGTTGCTGCTTCTACAACGGCCCTATGAACCAATGGGGCTTCATTTTCAACGGAATTGCCCGACTGGTGTAGAAGCTATTGCAAAACCCCCGATTTGGGGGTCGGAGCTTCAGCTCCGACAAAAAAGTGGCCAAAATGAAGGGGCTTCAGCCCCTGAAGCATGTGCCGGGAGGTTTTGCAATAGCTTCTAGTACTTAAGCGGAGATCGGACCCCTCGACGTCGCGCTCAAACGATGACCACTGAATCGCAGCTACGCGAAAAGCTGCGCAAGATTACCGCACTGTTCGAAGGCGCAGCGACGGCGGGCGAGCGTCAGGCGGCGGCGGTCGCCATGGAGCGGGTCCGGCTGGCGCTCGACGCGACAATCAAGACGCAGCTCCCGCCCGAGATCCAATTTTCCCTGGCGGATCAATGGCAACGGCGCCTGTTCCTGGCGCTTTGCCGGAGATACGGGCTGAAACCGTATCGCTACAAGGGCCAACGCCACACCACGGTCGTGGTGCGCGCCCCGCGGTCCTTTGTGGACAACACGCTTTGGCCGGAATACCTCGCCTTACAGGAGGCTCTCGATTCCTATCTCCGGGAAGCCACGGAACGGATTATTCGAGAGGAAGTCTATCGGGACGCAGACGAAGCGGCAGAACGCGCAGGACAATCCTAGAAGGTGTCAACGACAAGTGTCAACGACACATCCCGGACACCTTGCTTGACGACATCTCCCCGCGTGGCTACGCTTGCCTGAGGTTCCCGGAATACGATCACAAATGGCAAAGGGAGGAGGCCTACGATGGGCGGAACGATTCGGGCCCGCGTCAAAGGGGGCGTTCTGGAACCGGTTGAAAAGACCAAACTCCCCAAGGGAAAGGAGGTACTGATCACCGTGATCCGCGTCGCCGAGGACCTTGACCGCGACGCATTTCTTCGCTCGAAGGGGGGGCTGGAAGGGCCTCGTTGATGCCGAGAAAATGATCCACGACATTTATGAGGACCGTCTCATCAGCACGAGGGAGGAGCCGAAGCTGTGAGCCTCTCCTAAGCCTCCTCAGCAACAACCGCAGCCATTTTGAGAACATCGAGGGGTTGCGGATAGAAAGCCCCCCGGACCCATTTCTTTAGTGAGTCCCTTCGGAGAGCCTTTGAGAAGCAACGTGGGCCCGCGGCGGGCAGAGGCAGGGGAATCTTCGGGAAACGGGCAGGGGCAGCGCACAACACCCTTCGTCCCTCCTGAGGCGAGGCTCCCGAGCCGTGCCCATCGGCCGCAACCGAAGCCTCACGCGGTGCCGGTAAGGCGCTGGGAAGTGAGTGAAAAAGAGCCCTGAAAACGCGTGAATTGCTGATTCAATTAAGCAAGAAAAACGCCAAAGAAATCGAACCCGCCGAAGTCCCCTACGCGGCAGGTGCACGCGCGGCAACACCGGGCACTGGCCGTCTGGGCGTTGGATGTTCCGATTCGCCGAGGGGACTCCTCGCCTTCTCAGGAGCCCGAGGGTCGGGATAAGGTGGACTGTTCCGCAGCTGCCAACTGACGCTCACCCACCGGGTTCGCCACGAGCAATCGTTTCATGACTTCAATGACCTCAACGTCAGCGAAATTCAAGAGGATCCCATCCGCCTCAATATGACGGAAAGGGGCATCTGCGGACACGGCGTAGTATGCGTTAACCAAATAGAAGTCCTTTTCTCTTTCGGAATCCGGAAGGATTCCGTATGACTTTAACTCCCCCGTGTACACGTCGCCGCGCCCCTTCATTTTCGGTCGAATGAAGGTGATCTCATCCTTGTGGTCTTGTCGTAAGACGCCATACCAGACAGGCTCTTCTTCCAAGAACGAAAGCACGCCGACTCTCGCGAGAAGCCCCCGGAACCACCCAAAATCAAGCAGCCATTTTCTGATCGGCTGGTTCAGCGCAAGGACGCCCCTGGTCATGCCCAGAGCAAAGCCTGCCCCGAGGCTAAGCAGGAAATAAAGAAGTGTCAGATAGTGATGATCCCACGCCCATGCAAGCACTCGCCTTTCTCGCAAACTGTTGTTTGCGCTCGCAAGAATTGAAGGGCTCAGGGTTCCAATGGAAAATCCGAACGCCGCGAGCAAAACCAGATGAACGATAACGCTGTTAAGGACATATTCGCCCGTTTCCTCTATCACGCTCTTTTGTTGAAGGGACCGCGGTGAGATCGAATGTCTCGCCTGCTGAGCAATGAATCCTGGAACGATGGCAAGAAGGAAAATCAGCAGACCGGTAACGTCGAACGTCATCTGGACGCTGCGTGGCTACTTGGATTCGCTGCCCGGACCCTTCGCATTGGAGCCTGCCTGCTGGCTTTGACTGGCGGCCCCATTTTGAGCCTGGACGAACGGGTTGACGACGGGGTTCGTCGGGTCCGAGGTGTTCAGGACGTTCACGCCCTTCCGCACTTCAGCTCCGGGGGGGACCATGTCTGCCCGTTGGTCGGTAAGCACCTGGCGAACTGACTTCTTTTTGCCCTTGTCAATCATCTGCGGAACCTCTCGCTCAATATGGTACCAGAGCGGCGCGGCCACCCAAGGTGGGGACAAGCCGGGACAGCCGTTCCGCCTGCGCCGGCCCTCTCAGGGCCGTGCTCCTCCTGTGAGCTTCTCCCCGACAAGCTTCGCCCGCGATGGAGGGTCGCCCTGACAATCCCGGTCCACGGCCTTCCGTCGCCCACCGTGCTCACGATTGCGGCTCAGGCCGGAGATGGACGCTGCTCCCCGCCCGGCCCAGCGTCGGCAGCGCAGGGGGCACCGGTGCTTCGCGTCAAGAATCGCCCCGGAGAACGGGGCGACTCCGCGGACGGTCGCGGCTGGCGCGAGGAGTGTGCCAACCGGTCTACCGGGATGTCGGGAACTTTGGAAAACAACCCGGAAGTTCCGCACGCCATTCGGCCTCGGGCGGAAAACCACTGTCGCGGCACTCGATGAGCGCTTTATGGGTCCGCTCGTCTGTTAGCCGCATGGCTATTTGCCATCGGCCCGCGATGTTCTTTACCTGCAACAGCTCTCGCAGCGTACCAGCCCTGTGAACCAACAAGATGTTGAAGTGCTCGTCATCAAGCCTTCCCGGACGCCAGTAAAATTGTGCGGCTTGGTTGTCGTTCCCCCCTGCGGTGTTTGGGTCCAATTCAGCATAGTTGAAGGTCGCGAATTCAGTCTTGAGGAGCCTGTCCGCCTCGCTCGGCGAAGCCCTCTGCCCAAGCGCCTTCTTTACAATCGCGGTCTGGTCCATATCCTGGAAGCTGACCGCCAAGTTGTAAATCGGTTTACGGCCGCGGGCAACCACAAGGAAATCCCAGAAAGCGGAGGGTTGGCCCGGATCGAAAAGGGGTCCAGGCATTATGTAGGGGAAGCTGGGAGCGGTGGCATAGGCGACCCACCTGTAACCTCCGACACCGAAAGCGACCAAAGCGACACCCGCGAACACGACCTTGGCCAGGTAATGCCACCGGTAGCGGACCCACATGCCTCCGATGAGGAGCGCGACAGCCGCCAGGATACAGACAGACGCCATGTAAACATGCGAGTCGATCAGGCTCATTCCCCCGATCACAAGCCCGGCGACTACCGACCAGTAGGTGAGAGCCAAGCCCCGGCGGTCTCGTTTTAGTGCCTCCGTCCCCCTTCTTCTTGGCGCGCGCTTCATGTCCTTCATATTCTACCGAGCGCAGGATCGAGTGGCCACGGACCTGAGTTCGACGGTGGGGGAGACGTAGACGGCACTGCGGACTGTGTGCCGCCGGGTGCCCGCGCGGACATGCGCTCATCGGACCGTTGGCCGCAGTGGGTGGTCACGAAAACACTGCGGGGAGCAAGTAGGGTGCTGTGGGGTCGCTGGCCGCTCGTACGGTCCGTGCGGGCTGTCGGGTGGGGTGGGGCCGAGATCGGTCAACGGCCTCGTATATCGAGCGATATGCGTCGCCATGGACGGCTTGACGCACGGGTTGAGGCGCCTGGCTTGATCGATGTGCGAGCACGCGAAGTCGCCACTGTCGGCGGGCTGAAGGAGCGAATCGCCGGCGGAATCCGCACACTCGGGGCAGGCGCTCGATTCGCCACACCGCCGCTACCTTGGGCAAGTGACTGACCATGCCGAACAGCCCCGGAGGGACCAGGGCAAACTGGGCTCGCGCCGGCGGCCGGAACGCTGCGGGTTGGCCAGGTGACTCAATGCCAAAGCGCGTCTGGCCCTGCTGCCCGAATTGTCGGACAGGAAACTTGACGCCCGGGAGGCTCGCCAACTCACCGAGAAACGGCTCCACGAGGCCCTGCGTTCGAGTGTCTCCCCGGACGCGATCCTCCCCTGTGGACTATTGGCCCCTTTATGGCTTGCCAGACGGCGGGTTTTCGCGGCTGCTTAGGTGTCCCCGCCAGGGACGAAGGGGGGGTGAACGCAGGAACGCTCGCAGCGTTCACCCTGAAAAACATGCTTTGCGTTCACCCTCGTGCAAGTCGGAAGCAGTGTAAACCAGAACACTGATCCACATTCAGTGTTCTGCCTAGGACCTGCCCCTCGCGCTCCGTGCGGCGCCGCCTCAAAGCCAAGTTGCAGACGTGCTTGGGCCGCTGCCAATCTGAAAAATGACCGCGGCCACGAACCCCCGGTTTGGGCGGGAACGACCCCCGGTTTTGGGCAAAAATGCCGCCCAAATGTAGTGCAGGGTGTCGCTCCCGCCAAACCGCAACGGGGCACGCGGGCCATCCGAAGCGAGCACGCCGCTGTTCGTCGGCGCCGACACGACTCGCCTAGCGTGGCGCTCGACTACGCCTGTGGCAGGGGCCACGTCGCCTCTGGGCAACTTTCCCCGGCAGAGCAGCGCTTCGAGCACGCGGGCATGCGAAGGGAGCTAGGGTCTGGGGTGAGCGATGGGATTTGAACCCACGACCCTCGGAGCCACAGTCCGATGCTCTACCGCTGAGCTACGCTCACCGCCGCGTTGCTAACAGCATACAACAAGAAGCCTTACTGCACCTACGCCGCTTCGGGCTAACTCGGTATGGAGGGGCGCCGTCACGAGCGGCGCCAGATAGGTTGACCATCTCGTCGGTCGTTTGAGACGGTCGGTGCATCCCAAAGACGTCAGGCGTATGCTCTTGAGCGGCCATGGATGCGGGAAGCAGGTTTCCTTAGGAAAGGTTTGAAGGGATCCCGGCCGGCCAGCGGATTAGCGGAGGACTTCCATGCTCTACCTGGTTTGGGTCGTGATTATGGGCATCGTCGTCGGAGCACTGGCCGGAATCATCACCCGCGGCAGGGGCTTCGGCCTCCTTGGCGACTTGGTGGTTGGGGTAATTGGATCGCTCGTTGGGGGCTTTGTGTTCGGGCTGATCGGTCTGGGCGGTTTCGGACTGATTGGCCGCCTGGTGGCCGCAGTGATAGGCGCCGTGATCCTGCTGTGGCTGATCCCCCTGATCAAGCAAGCGTAGCGGCCAAGCTGGCGGAATCTTCTTGACGGCTGGCATATGCCTGTTCCAGTCGAGGACGAATGCTCCACTCCCGAACTCCGCTTGGCCCCAAACCCCTTCTGGTTGAGGCCGGTACCATTACCAGTTGCCAAAGCGCTGCGATAGCGATAACTAGTGGTCCATGACCCGAGACCGATCGTTCTTAGCCTGCGAGCCGTTCCGGAACTCTACTGCTCCAGTCTACTTTCCGAGACACACCGAAGGTGGAATGAGTACTTTCCGTTTCGCGATCTGGCAGCGGCGCCAGACGAGGCGAGCGAGGCGTGTTTCCTCAACCTATTGATTCGATTTAACTTACAGCATCGTTACCGTCGCGCCGCATCTCTATAGGCGTGGGCGCAAAATGGCTAACAACGTGTACTAGAGAACTTGCGGTACGACTGCGGCGTTATGGCCAAAGTGAAAAGCAACACGAATATTCGTGTGCTGCTTGCCGATGATCACGCCATCTTCCGCGAGGGTGTGCGCAAGCTCCTCGAGGGTGCTGGCGACATCACCGTGGTGGGCGAGGCGGCGAATGGGGAAGAAGCGCTTCGCCTGGTCGAAAAACTGAAACCCGATATCCTGCTTCTGGACCTCCGCATGCCTGGCAAGGATGGGCTCGGCGTTCTGGAAGAGATGAATGGCAGCACCCCCGCCTCCCGCGTGATCCTGATCGCCGAAAACGATAACGAACACGACGTGGTGCGCGCGATGCGCTTGGGCGCGCGAGGAGTGGTTTGGAAGCAATCGGCCAGCGCGCTCCTCCTCAAAAGCATTCGCAAGGTTCACGTCGGCGAAATCTGGTTGGATAATCGAATGACCTCAGAGGTTATCAACGCCCTCAAGAAGTCCTCCGATTCCGGAGTCCGGCAGGAAAAGCCCTTGCTCAGCCCACGCGAGCGGGAGATCGTTCAGCTGGTAGCGCAAGGCTACCGCAACCGCGAGATTGCCGAGAAGCTCTTCATCAGCGAGCAGACCGTAAAGAACCATCTGCACAATATTTTCGACAAGTTGGGCGTCTCCGACCGTCTCGAACTCGCCCTCTATGCCATCCATCACCACCTGACCGAGACGCCCTAGCCCGCTTTATTCGCGAAGAGTCACACCCAAAACTCGGTGGCAAGCCAAGACACTGTCATCCTGAGCGAAGCGAAGGATCCCGTGCGATCAACAGTGGGTCGGGATTCTTCGCCCCGATGAAACGCAACGGGGCTCAGAATGACGGTTCATTTTGCGGTGTTGAGCGTATTCTTCATGAATAAAGCGGTCTAGGGCCCGCAGGAACCGCCCAGCCCCATCCCAACACAGGGAAGAATCTCAAGCTCCGGAAGCTCGCGTTTCCGCGCGGATCCCCGCACCGGGCCATTACCCTTTTGCGCGCCCGCTGGTACGTTCGCCTGCCGATGCGCTATGTTAAAGATTCCGGATGCAAAAAGCCCGCGAACAGATCAGAAGGGGCGTGGAGCGTGCCGCCGAGTTGTGGTCTCGAGAGGCTGTGCTGCTCACCGCGCTCGTTGCGCTGGTGGGGATGTTCGCCGTCACGAAGGTCGCTGTCAATTTTTACAGCACGAGGCGCGCGCATCTGGGAAGGATGTGGTTCAATCGGGGCGTTCAGGCGCTGAAGGCCAGCCAGGCGAACCTGGCGATCGAGGATCTGCGCACTTCTCTGAGCTACGATCCCGACAGTTCCGAATGCCAGTTCCGGCTCGCGCAGGCGCTGGCCGCCGCCAACCGCCTGGACGAAGCCGAGAGCTATTTTAAAGCCTTGTTGAACAGCCCCCCCGACAACGGACAAACCAATTCCAAGGCCTTGTTGATTAGCTCAGCCGGCAGCGGGGAAATCAATCTCGAGCTGGCTCGCCTCGAAGCGCGCAAGGACGATTCCGATGCCGTGAACTACTACAACAACGCCATCTACGGCGTGTGGTACAGCGCGGGAGGCGTCAGCCCGCTCGAGCGGCGCTGGCAGGCGCGCATGGAGCTGACTCACTATTGGCTCAGCCAGCACAATATTCCTCAAGCGCAATCCGAATTGCTCGCTTTGGCTGCCAACGTTCCTCCCGGCGATTACGCGCGCCGCACCGAAGTGGCCCAACTCCAATTGCAGGCCCAAGCGCCCCGCCCGGCCCTCGCCCAATTCCAGCAGGCTCTGCGTGAGAAGCTCCGCTACCCACCCGCCCTTGAGGGCGCGGGCAGCGCCGAAATCGCCATCGAAAACTACCGGGATGCGATCCCGTATCTCCAGGACGCCGCCCTTCTCGATCCGAAAAACGCGCAAGCCAGGAAGCAGTTGGCTCTGGCGGAACTCGTCGTGGCGAGCGACCCGTTCACCTTCGGGCTGGGGGAGCGCGAGCGGGCAGACCGCGCCATCAGCGCGTTGCGCCAGGCGCAGGCAGCCCTGAGCGGCTGCGCCACCCAGCGAGGAGTCTCCCTCCAGGCCAAACCCGCCCAGGGTGTTCTTCAGCAGACGTGGTCCTGGGGGCAGCAGATGCTCCCGCTCACGCGTCGGCTCTCTCGAAATCCCCGGAACGTGCTCGAAGTAATGAAGTTCGCTTCTACGGCGGAAGATCTGGTTGCGAGCGAATGCGGCCCTCTCCAGGGGAAGGACCAAGCGCTGTGGCTGATCGGCAAGAAATACAACTTGATGCAGGCGAGCAGTCCGAGCGGAAAATAAGCTCCCTGACGGCAAGGGCATCCGCTTACGCGGCCCGCATCCGCGAGTTGTTGGGCCGGCTCACCGTTCGCGAATCCTATCTCTTTCTCTTTCTCTCCATGGTGATTGGGGTCCTGGCCGGCCTGCTGGTGGTTTGTTTCGAAGTCGCCATCGACTCGATGCGCATCTGGTTTCTGGGCTCGGCGCTTTCGCCGACTCCCCTGCGAACGCTGCTCGTTCCGACGATAGCGGGAATCTTCGTGGCGTTGCTGGTGATCTGGGTTTTCCCCATGGTTCGCGGCAGCGGGGTCAACCAGACCAAATCCGCCGTCTACATCTACGACGGTTACGTGCCGTTCAGCACGGTGATTGGGAAGTTCATTACCTGCGCCCTGGCGATCGGCTGCGGCTTCTCCCTGGGCCCGGAAGATCCGTCGCTGCAGATGGGAGCCGGCATCGCCTCGGCCATAGGCCGGCGACTGCGTTTGTCCAAGGAGAAGACACGCCTTCTCGCTCCCGTCGGCGCGGCCGCGGGCCTGGCCGCGGCGTTCAACGCCCCCATCTCCGCGGTTCTGTTTGTGATCGAGGAGGTGATCGGGAGTTGGAGCGCGGGCGGGCTCGGGGGGTTGATTCTGGCGGCAGGCTCGAGCGTGGTGGTGATGCGCCAGTTCCTGGGGAACCAGTCGATCCTTCGCGTCCCCGCCATTCCCAACTTCACCCCGCCCGAGCTGATCGGCTACGCCGTGTTGGGCGTTTTCGGCGGATTCGCCTCGCTGATCTTTCTCAAGTTCCTGGCCTTCGTGCGGCCCCGGCTCCGGCGCCTCTCCCCGTGGACCCATTACCTGCAACCCGCCGTCGCCGGCTTGCTGATCGGCCTCATCGGCTTGTTTTTTCCGCAGGTTATGGGCGCGGGCTATATCTATGCGGACCAGATCCTCCACGGGCAGTACGGATGGCAGAAGATGGGAATCCTGGGCGGGATGAAAATCCTCGCCACCGGCGTGGCGTTTGTCAGCGGGACTCCCGGCGGGTTATTCGCTCCCGTTACATTCATCGGCGCCGCGCTGGGCGGAGCCGTGGGCGGCGCCGAGCACCTCTTCCTGCATCACCTGGCGGCGGGGTCGGTCAGCACGTTTGCCTTGGTGGGCGTGGGCACGCTTTTCGCCGGCTTCCTTCGCGTGCCGATCACTTCCGTGTTCATCGCCATCGAACTCAGTGGGAACTACAACATCATCATACCGGTCCTGGTTTCCAACACGATTGCCTACGTGATCTCACGGCGCTACCAGAGCGTGCCGCTCTTCGACTTGCTCTCGAGGCAGGAAGGCATCGAGCTGCCTTCGATCGAGGAACAGCGCGAGCAGCCGGTGCTCCGCGTCGAGCACGCGATGAATCCACCGCCCGTGCCCGTCGTGCGATCGGAAATGCTGGTCGCGGAGGCGATGGCGACGGCCGATTCCGCCAACGCCGCCAGCTTGCTCGTTCGCTTTCCCTCCGGCCGCTGGGTGGCGCTCGATCGCACCGAGCTCCTGCGCTTCTTCGAAGGCGATGGCCACACTCGCAAGCTCGCCGACGTTCTCGCGGGCCATTGGCTTCCCACCGTCCACCCCGATCAGCCCCTGGATTCCGCCCTCGGCCTGGTCCAGGGACGCCCGCTCGTGCCCGTGGTCAGCCGGGTGGATTCCGGCAAACTGGAGGGAGTGTTGACCCTCGACGCCGTTCTCAACGCCTACCGCGATGCGAGTCTCGATCCCGGGAACGGTTCTAGTGCCGCGGTACCTTGATCCGGCCCTACTTTCCGCCCATTGCCACTGTACCCTCCGGCTGGTAGGCTCTCGGTCGCAGGAGGGAATACGATTTTGACGTCACTTGAACGCAGGGCCGCCCCCCGCTTTCGCATGCAACTGCCGCTGGCGATCCGCTGGACAGACGGCCGCAACGTAGGAGAAGCATCGAGTGTTTCCCGGGATGTGAGTTCGCGCGGCGTGTCGTTCCTGCTGAACAAACCGATCGAGTCCGGCTCGCTGGTCGAGATCGTGATGACGCTGCCTCACGACATCACGCTCGCCGGTCCGGTTCGCGTCCGCTGCCTGGGCCGGATCCTGCGCGCGAACGCAGAGGAAACCTCCAACTATCAGTTGGCCGCGGCCATCGATCGCTACGAATTCCTGCGCTTGGGAGCGGCGTGAGGATAGCATCCCGCACCGCCGCGCGAACGCTGCGCGCGGGGCGCGGGTCGCTTTGCTAGGGATTAGTTCCGCCGGATGCGCTCGGCGCACTTGAGGCAGTAGCGCGTCCACGCCAGCGCGCGCAACCGGGCTTCAGGGATGCTTTCCCCGCAACTCTCGCAAACCCCGTAGGTGCCCGAGTCCACGCGCTCCAATGCCGCTTCCACTTCCGCCAGCGTTTTCTGCCCCTGCTCGAGCGTGGCAAACGCCAGATGCTCCATCTGCGCCCAGCTCGCCTGCCCCACCTCGTCTTCGGTTTCCCGTTCCACGAGTACGCCCGCTCGCCAGTCCTGCATTTGACCGAGCAGCTCGTCCCGCTTCGATTTGAGCATTTTGCCGAAAACGCGGCTCCGGGAGACGCGCGTTCTCTTGGTTGCCAACATGGTTGTGTTCCTCCTTCCTCAGTTTTCCCGCCCCGAGGGGCTGAGGAGGGTCTGCTTAAGCAACTGATTCGATGCCTCGACCCGGGGTCTGGTTGCAGAATTATCGGGAGTGCAATTGCAGCCAACGGCGGAAAGGAATTTCCCCTAGCCCGCGCGTAAATGATTAAGGAATAAGGAGTTGGCGAAACCCTGATGGCGGCTTGTGGCGCGGCGGGCCGGTCTCGGCCCCCTCTGTGTTTCTGTGGTGGCGGTTAGCTCGTGGGAGATGCGCTTACAGGGTTTGCGAGAAGCGCGGACCTTCGCCCGAGAGCTTGGGCAGGTAGCTGTCGAACACCATCGCAACGTTTCGCATGAACACGCGGCCGCGGCTCGTGATGGCCACTTCCTCGGCCGAGGTTGCCACCAAGCCGTCTCGCTCCAGCTCGCCCAAGGCGCCGAGCTCGGCGGCGAAATAAGCGTCGAAGTCGATACCGTATTCCCGCTCGATTTCCGCCTTCTTCACCACCGCGTGGCAGAGCAACCGGCTGATCACCGCGCCGCGCACGCGGTCGTCGTCGGTGAGCTGGTAGCCGCGCATGAGGGCGAGGCCCTGCTTCTCCACGGCTTCGCTGTAGCGCCCGAGGTCCCGGAAATTCTGCGCGTAGCAGCTGCCGATCCGGCCGATGGCGCTCACGCCAAGACCGTAGAGGTCCGCGCCGGCGCGGGTCGAGTAGCCCTGAAAGTTGCGGTGCAGCGTGCGGCTCCGCTGCGCCACCGCCAGTTCGTCGTCGGGGCGCGCGAAATGGTCCATACCGATATACGCGTACCCGGCTTCGAGGAACCGGCCGAGCGCGGTGCGGAAAATGCGGAACTTTTCGTGATCGGGGGGCAGGAAGTCGGCGAAGCTCCCTTGCTGCTTCTTCAGCCAGGGCACGTGCGCGTAGCTGAACAGCGCGATGCGGTCCGGGGCGAGTTCGACGATGCGGTCGGCGGTATCGCGAAACGTCTCCGCGGTTTGGTGCGGCAGCCCGCAAATCAGATCGACGTTGAGGCTCGTGAAGCCCAGCGCCCGCGCCTGCTCGATCGCCTCCCGCGTCATCTCGTACGGCTGCACCCGGTGCACCGTCTCCTGCACCTTCGGCTGGAAATCCTGAATGCCCATGCTCAGCCGGTTGAAACCGAGCCGCCGCAGCATCTCCAGGTGCTCCCGCGTCGTGACTCGGGGATCGATCTCGACGCCGATCTCGGCGCTGGGACTGAAATGAAAGGCGAGGGTGAGATCGGCGAAAAGGTCCTCCATCTGCGCGGGACTTAGGTACGTGGGCGTGCCGCCGCCCCAATGCAGTTGCACCACCGGCCGATCGCGCGAGACGAAAGGAGCGAGCGCGGCGATCTCCTTGCGCAAGGTCCCAAGATACTCCCCGGCAACGGCGTGGTCCTTGCGAATCACCACGTTGCACGCGCAGAACAGGCACAGGCTCTCGCAAAAGGGGATGTGAATGTAAAGCGAAACGTCGCTACCGGCGGCGTCGGCCGCGGCGAGCGCCCGCTCCAAATCGCTACGGGTGAAGTCGTTCGTCCAAGCGGGCGCGGGCGGATAGCTCGTGTAGCGCGGCCCTGGCCGATTGTACTTGCGGAGCAAGTCGTCTGGCAGATCGACTTGCGCCGGCGGCTTGCCCGATTCGGGCTTGCCTGTCCCGAATCCCGTTCCGAATCCCGAGACTTCGGGACGCGACGGCTCGCCTCCGCCCGTCACGCGCATCGGTTTCCCCTTTCAGGTGGCGTCGGGAACGGCCGCCGCGCTCTTCGCGTACCATTCCGCGTTCGCCTCGGTGGAAGAGCGCCATTCCGCGGGCAACTCCTCGCGAGCGAAGATGGCGGCCACGGGGCACACCGGAACGCACGCGCCGCAGTCGATACAGTCGTCCGAATTGATGTAGAGTTGATGCGCGCCGGAAAAGCCTGCCTCGTCCTTGCGCGGATGGATGCAGTCGACGGGGCAGACGTCCACGCACGCCGTGTCCTTGACGCCGATGCACGGCTCTGCGATGACGTAAGCCATGAGTTTGTTCCTCGGCTCATAGACTAGTCTTGCTTCGCGCCGCGAAATAGGACTTTGGTCACCGGCGCGCCTTCGCGTCCCGAATCCGGTCCCGAATTCCGTCCCGAATCCCGAACCTTCGGGACGGGATTCGGGACGGCCATGCCGCAAATCGGTCGTGACGAGGGCGCCGGCTTCGCGTCGCTCGGGCTGCGCCATGCATACGAACTTACTTTACCTGTTCCTGATCTTTCTTGCATCCGTGGTTGGCGGCACGATGAACGCCGTCGCCGGCGGCGGCACGCTCGTCACTTTCCCCACCCTGCTCTTCGCCGGTGTGTCGCCCATCGTCGCCAACGCCACCAATACGCTCGGCATCTGGCCCGCGGCGGCCACCAGCGGCTGGGTCTACCGCAAGGAAATCACCACCTCCCGCCGCGTGGTGACGCTTCTCCTCGCCGCTAGCCTCGCGGGCGGCTTCCTGGGGGCCTGGCTCCTCCTCCATACCCCCCTTCACCTCTTCGGCCGCCTGATTCCTCTCCTGCTCCTGTTCGCCGCCTCGCTCTTTACCCTTAGCGGGCGCGTGCGCGCAATGGCGGAGCGGATGGCGATACCCGACGCCCATCTCGCTGCCCTAGCCGTTGTAGGCCAGTTCGTCGTCGGCGCCTACGGCGGCTACTTCGGCGCCGCGATGGGCGTCCTCATGCTTGCCCTGTTCTCGCTGACTCTCAGCGGCACCATCCATTCGATCAACGGTATTCGCGCCCTCTGCGGCACCACCGCGAATGCCATCGCCGTGCTGGTATTCATCTTCGGCCACCGCATCGATTGGTTTGTCGCCGCGGTCATGGCTGCCGGCGCCATTGCCGGCGGCACTCTGGGAGCGGTTTATCTGCGCCGGGTGAACCCGGTTCTCGCGCGCCGCATCGTCTTGGTGATCGCCTGGGGCATGACGGCCGCCTACATCCTGAAAATGGGTTTGTAGCGCCCCTTTGTTGTAGTGCCGTTATGTTGTAACGTCGGCATCCTGCCGGCTATTTCCGGGGCATCCTCACGGGGATCTTCCTCTGCGCCGCCGCCCGTCAGGGGCGAACGCGAGGTGGGTTTGGAGGGGCGACCCCGCCCTGGCCGGGTCGCCCGCACACGAGTCACGGGCCACGAGCCACGGCCCACTCGCCACTGCTTCATTCGTAACGGAGTGCGCTGCTTGGATCGATTTTCGTCGCTCGGCGCGCCGGCAGCCATGCCGCCGTTCCGCCTGCCAGAAGCACGAGCAAGGCCGCGCCGGCGAAAACTTCAGGATCGAGCGGCTGCATCTGGAACAGGAGGCTGGCGAGCCAGCGCGCCAGCGCAAAAGCTCCGCCAAGCCCCACCGCGGCGCCAATCCACACGCCCAGCATCCCGCGCCGCAGCATCATTCCCGTTACTTGCCTGCCGCGCGCGCCTAGCGCCATGCGTATCCCGATTTCGCGCGTCCGGCGTGAAACGTCGTAACTCACCACGCCGAAAATGCCCACGCAGGCGAGCGCCAGCGCCAGCGCGGCGAAAGCGCCCGAAAGCCACGCCCGGAAATGCTCGGCCGAGATTGACTTCGCCATCGCCTGATCGAGCGTCTCGATCCCCGTTACCGGCACGCTCTTGTCCACCGACCACACCGCGCCGCGCAGCGCCGAAGCCAGAGCTTCGGGTGGCACGCTGGTTCTGGCTAGCAGAAAGAGTCGGCCCATGGTTCCCCTGCCGTAAGGCACGTACAGGGAGGGGAAAGCAGGGTCGGCGAATCCCCACGATCGCGTGCTCGCGGCTACGCCCACCACCTCCTGCGGGTATAGGAGCTTGCCCTTGCCCGCGGCGAAGCCAAAGATGCGACCGACCGGAGCCTTCCCGGGCCACAGTTGTTCGGCCGCAGCGCCATTCAAGATCGTGGTGTTTCTTCCGCTCTGGTCGTCCGCTGGGGTGAAAGCACGGCCCGTCAGCAGCGGAATACTCAGTGCTTGAAAGTACTTCGTGCTGACTTCGCATCGCACCATCCCAACGCGGGTCGAAAGCTCGTCCGCCGGGGAAAAATCGATTATGCCGAAAGCACCCATCCCGGGCAGGCAGCTCCCGGCCGCAGCCGTTTCCACGCCTGGCAGCGCGCCAATCCGCTCGATTGCCGCCGAGTAGAAAAGCTCCTTCTTCTGGTTTGACCAGGCGGAAGGAAGCGGCGCGCTCGCCATCAGCACGTGCCCGGGATCGAAACCCTCCGGCTGCGACGAAAGCTTCCAAAAGCTCTTGATCAGCAGGCCCGCGGCAACGAGCAGCGCCAGCGTGAGCGCCGTTTCCGCGCCGAGCAGAACCTGCCGCGCGCGCTGACCGCCAGGCGTCGCCGTTCTGCTTCCCTGAGTTTTTTCGATGAGCGCGCGCAAGCTGGGCCAGGCAGCCGCAGCCGCAGGCACGAGTCCGAAAAGCAGAGTTGAGAGGAACGTGAGCCCGAAGACGAAGGCGATAACGCGCGGCCAGTCGCCGGCTGCTGCCGCAGTCGAGACGGATGTCGGCACCCAGGGCATCAGCGCGCGCAGGGTACCCCATGCTAGAGCCACACTTATCACTCCAGCCGCGCCGGCAAGAGCCAGGGTCTCGATCCAGAGCAAGCGCATCAATCGCCAGGGACTCGCACCCAGCGCCGCGCGTATCACCAGCTCCTGCTGCCGCGCCGTCGTCCGCGCCAGCATCAGCCCCGCCAGGTTCGCGCATGCCACCAACCACACCATTCCCGCCGAAAGCAGCAGGAGTAAGAGCGGCAAGCGCGAGCTGCCGTAAAGAGCCTGGTGCAAGGGAATAACGGTGAAGGTGGGAGTCGCCGGATGCGGCGCCAGGATGCGCTGGTAAGCCAAGTCGAGATCGCTTCGGGCGCGGGCCAGGCTGCCCCATGACCGCAACCGCGCAACCGTCTCGCAGAAGAAGGCGGTGCTACTGAAGAACCCAAGCGCGTTGGCGGGGTAGGGAACCCAAACTTGCGCGCCCTGCGGGAACGAGAAGCCTGGCGGCATCACGCCAATCACCTCGAGGGGGTGACCGTTGAGTTCAACCGTCTTCCCGAGCGCACTGGGCGCGCCGCCCAGACGCTCGCGCCACACATCGAAACCGACGACAGCGACGGCGGCGTGCGAGTCGGCTTCCTCTGCCGTATAGGCGCGGCCGAGCATTGGCGAAATTCCCAACACGCGGAAGAATTCCGCCGAGGTGAGTGTCGCGGAAACCTGCTCGGCCGCTCCTGCTGCCTGCAGATCTGCATCATCCGAGGAGTAGGCAGCCATCGCATCGATGGAAGGAGCCGCGCTCCACCAGTGCGTGGGATCGATCTTGGCGTCCGAGAGGCCGGCGGTGTCGATCTCTAAGTTTTCCAGCTCGACCAGCTTGTCGGGATGAGGGAAGGGCAGGGGACGAAACAGCGCGGCGTCGGTAACGCGAAACACAGCGGTGTTGGCGCCGATGCCCAGCGCCAGCGTGGCGATGGCGATAGCCGCGAACCCGCGGTCTCTTCGAAGCAGCCGCAGTGCGTAGAGGAAGTCGCTCCAGAAACCCGCAAGGCTTGCCGGGAGTCCGTGGCGGCGACGCTGCCGCTCCGCCGCGCGCTCGGCCAGCCGATCGAGCGCCGGAATTCTGGCCGTCGGCGATTCCCGAACCGCTGCCCCGAGCGCCTCCCAATCGGCTACGTGCGATGCGGCTTCAGCTTCCGCTTCCGCCTCGTCGAGGCCGTTTGCAAGGACTTCCCTATAGGCTTGTTCGAGCTGGCCAGCAATTTCCTCAACAATCTCCGCCGCGCGCTCCGGCTTGAGACCCTCCAGCCGCAGCCGCTCCCGGACGTAGGCTGCCCAATCACGCATGGCGCGGCCTCGCAATCTGGTTCACCGCGCGGACAAACTCCTCCCAGGTGTTCCACTGCGCCGCCAGGAATTCGCGCCCGGCAGGCGTCAGCGCGTAGTACCGCCGCCTTCGCTCGCCCGCCTTCTCCACCCACCGCCCGCGGATCATTCCCCGGTCTTCGAGCCGGAACAAGATGGGATAGAGCGAGCCGATGCGGAAAGCGATCTGACCCTCCGAACGTCGCTCGATCTGCTTGCCGATTTCGTAGCCGTGGCGGGGGCGATCTTCGAGCATGGCGAGGACAAGGAGTTCGGCGCTGCCCTTCTGCAGGTGTCGGCGGAGCATGCCGCCAATATATTTTACTAAAGTATATTAGTCAAGCCCCCTGCCCCTACCCCGCGAAAAGCCGTGGCTCGTGCCCCGTGCCCCGTGACTCGTGCCTGCACTCAGTAGCACAGGCATTCCTGCCTGTGCGCTTTAGCGCTTGGACCGCCGCCCTTGGTTCACGCCGCCAGGTCTGCACGCAACACCGCTCCCGTAAAGGCGCAGTCTCCGCGCCCGCCACGGCAGACGGGCTGTCTGTTGTAAGGCAGAGTGCAGCAAGGCGTTGGGCGAAGCCAAGGTACAATGACCATCATTCCCCCGGTCAAGGAGGAGGCTCCGAATGAGTACGACGATGCTTACGGGTTCTGAATCGCAGCGGCAGTTTGTGTTGTCGCTCGGCGACAAGCCCAGGGCGTATCCCACCTGGAACATCTTCGGCGATCTCATCACTCCCATCATTACCGGCAGGGAGACCGCGGGAGGTCTGGTCATCCTTGAGGCTGTTATCCCGGCAAAAGGGGGACCGCCCCTCCACGTGCATCACCGGGAAGACGAAGCGTTCTATGTTGTGGAGGGAAGATTCCTCTACGAGTGTGGCAGCCAGCGGGCCGAAGGCGGGCCGGGGACGTACGTCTTCCTCCCGCGCGATATTCCTCATTGCTTTCAGAACATTGGCGAGAAGACAGGAAAGATGA
This sequence comes from Acidobacteriota bacterium, assembly GCA_021788095.1. Classification (GTDB taxonomy): domain Bacteria; phylum Acidobacteriota; class Terriglobia; order Acidiferrales; family UBA7541; genus JAKASX01. Next base: position 26,846 of record JAJYLB010000042.1, read on the forward strand.
TAACCATCTGCCAGCCCGCTGGGGCCGAGTTGTTCTTCGAGGAGGTATCAAGGATTCCGGGGCCGCCAGACCCCGCAAAGATTGGCCCTGTAAGTCAGAAGTGGGGAATGGAATTGCTTGGGCCACCCATGGCCATGCGTTAGACCAGAAAGCAAAGAACTAACCTTGAGGTGGGCCCGCGGCCGTCTCGAGGGCATCACGGCCAAGGATCTGGTCCACGAGTCACGGGCCACGAGGCACGGCTTTATGGCCACGAAGCCAGCCTGAGCAATTCCTCGTACCGGAAACAATCCCTGAGGTGGTCGTTCACCATGCCGACGGCCTGCATGTGGGCATAGATGATCGTGGAACCGACGAAGCGGAATCCTCTGCCTTTGAGATCCTTGCTGAGCGCGTCGGACTCCACGGAGGTCGCCGGAACCTGTCGTCTGGTCTTCCAGCAATTCACTTTTGGCTGCCCATTGACGAATCTCCAGCAATAGGCGTCGAAGCTTCCAAACTCGTCCTGAACGGCGAGAAACGCCCGCGCGTTCCGCACCGCGGCCTCGATTTTCAGCCGGTTTCGGATGATGGCCGGGACCAGAAGAAGTTTCTGGATGCGTTTTGGTGTGTAGCGCGCCACCTGGCTGGGATCGAACTCGCTAAATGCCTTGCGGTATCCTTCGCGCTTTCTTAGCACGGTGGACCAGCTCAATCCTGCCTGAGCCCCTTCGAGCACGAGGAACTCGAAGTGTTTGCGGTCGTCGTGGACCGGCACACCCCATTCCGAGTCGTGATACTTCACCATCAGCGGGTCCTTCTCGTTCGCCCAGGCGCATCGCTTCATCGTCATGAGTCTCGTATGTTAGCGCAGCCAGCCGGCTTCCAAATCCTTTCTGGCCTGCGGCCGCAGCCGATTTATACTTCGTGCGTGACTCCGCCAACCGAATTGCTCGAAGCGCTGCGCCGGTATTGGGGTTTCGACTCGTTTCGCCCGATGCAGGAGAGCGTGGTGCGCAGCCTGCAGGAGGGTCACGACACCTGCGTGGTGATGCCGACGGGCGGCGGCAAGTCGCTTTGCTACCAGTTGCCGGCGGCGATATCGGCCGGAAAAACCGCGGTGGTGATCTCGCCGCTGATTGCCTTGATGCAGGACCAAGTGTCGCAATTGACCCAAATGGGCATACCGGCAATGGTTTTGAACAGCACCATGGGCATGAAGGAACAGACCGAAATCATGCGCGCGGCCACCGAATGCCGGTTCCGTCTGCTCTACTTGTCGCCGGAACGCCTGGCGCGGAGAGAGACTTTCGCGTGGCTCACACGTGTCCCCGTCTCGTTTTTCGCCATCGACGAAGCGCATTGCATCTCGGAATGGGGCCACGAGTTTCGGCCGGATTACCGGGAGTTGAGCCGGCTGCGGGAGCGGTTTCCCGACCGGCCCATCGCCGCATTCACCGCCAGCGCCACGCGCCGGGTCCGTCACGACATCATCGACCAGCTCCGGCTGCGAGATCCTGACAAGTACATCGCCAGCTTCCATCGTTCCAATCTGCGCTATTCGGTGCGGGAGTGCAGCTTGGAAACGCAAAACCGCCTGCTCGTCAAGGCCCTGCGCGGCTTGCCCGATGGCAATGTGATCGTCTACGCGCCCACGATCAAGCGGGTGGAAGCGACGGTGGATTTCCTGGGGGAGCAGGGGATCGATGCCGTCGCGTATCACGCCAGTCTGGATGCTGAAACCCGGCGGGAGCAACAGGAACGGTGGATGTCGGACGAAGTCCGTGTGCTGGTCGGAACGATCGCCTTCGGGCTGGGGATCAATAAGTCGGCGGTGCGCGCGGTGATCCATCTGGCGCTGCCCAAATCGCTCGAGCAGTATTACCAGGAAGCGGGCCGCGCCGGGCGGGACGGGCGGGCGGCGGAGTGCGTCCTGTTGTGGCGCAAGGCCGATGCCGGCATCATTGGCCACTTCCTTCGCCAGATCAACGCCGCGGACGAACGCGAACGCGCCTGGCAGCGCTACCACGAGATTCGCGGCTACGCGGAATCGACCTCATGCCGCCATCGCCGGATCTGCACCCATTTCGGCGAGAATCCCCAGTGGAAGACGTGCAACGCGTGCGACGTGTGCGTCGCGCCTCCCGACTGGCTTTTGGAGCCGGCGGAGCCGGAATTGCCTCGCCGGCGCAAGCGATACGGAGCCGCGCGGCCCGCTTACCCGCCGGAGCGTTCGGTGGAGGACCGCACACGGGAATCCTATGCCGGGCGCCCGCCCGCGGCCGTTTCGGCGTATCAGCCGTCGCTCGCCGCGGGCCACCCCGGCGCCCTTGATGGCGAATACCAGCTTCGCGAGTATTTCCGCGAGTGGCGACGGACGACGGCCAAGCGGCGCGGCGTCCCGGCTTACGTCGTCATGCACGACAACTCGCTCGACGAGCTGTGCCGGCTCCGGCCCGCTTCCCGGACGGAGCTGCTTCATGTCCCGGGTTTCGGCGAGCGCAAAGCCGAACTGTATGGCGAAGAGATACTCGAAGCCTTCCGCCGCTTCCGCGAAGGGGTGCGAGCGGACGCGCCGAAAGAGAAGAAGCCGAAGCCGGCCGAGGAAACGTTGGCGATGCTGGCCGAGGGTCGCAGCTTGGCTGAAATCGCCGAGGCGCGCAAGCGGCAATTGGGCACGGTGATCGCGCTGGTCGCCGAGCTGATCGAGCAGGGAAGGATCGAGTTTCGACCGCAATGGATCGAAGAGGAGAAGCGCGCAAAAATCGAGGCTGCCTGCGCCGAATTCGGGCTCGACCGAATGAAGCCGCTCAAGGACGCCTTGCCGCCGGAGGTGACCTACGACGAAATTCGTTTGGTCGTGGCAAGCCTGCGCGGCCCCCGGTTTTGGACCTGATCTGTCAGCCTTGGGACCCAAATGGACCCAAGTTTCTTCCTCGCAACCAGGCAGGCGCGTAACGCGCTCGCCTCGCCGGTTTCGGTTGAATGAGACATAGCACTCGTGCTATATTGGGATAGACGGTTGAGCCCTGACTTCTCAGTTGAATATGTCGAGCTGCCAGACGGGCGACGGCCCGCCCGGGACTTTATTGAGGCGCTCGACGACGACGCGGCAGCCAAGGTGGACGTTCTCATCGACCGGTTGCGGTTTTTCGGCACGCAAATGCCGGTAAAATTCAGCAAGAAGTTAGCCGGTGACCTATTCGAGCTTCGGGTGAAGCACTTCGATCGCATCTTCCGAGTTCTGTACTTCTATCAGCCAGGCAGGCTGATCGTCGTCACATCCGGCTTTCAAAAAAGAAGCCAGGAGACGCCCGTCGGCGAGCTGCGGCGTGCCGAGCGCCTGCGTTCTCTGTGGCTCAGGTATCGCAATCGCTATCCCGAGTCGAAGAGCGTGCGGGAGAGGATTTTGAGGGAGACGGGATTATGAGTCGCGATCGACACAGTGGGTACGTTCACGAACGCATGAAGCGAAGCGCACGGTACCGCCGCGCCTACGCTCGGTATGGTCGCCAGGTGGACCTGGCCCTGTTGATCCTGGCCATGCGGGAAGCGGCAGGACTTTCGCAAGCCCAACTCGCCGAGCGCGCGGGCACGACGCAATCGGCCATCGCGCGGATCGAGGACGCCGAATACACGGGCCACTCCCTTAAGCTGCTCGAAAGAATCGCTACGGCCTGCGGCGTGACACTAGAACTTCGCGCTCGTCGAAGGCCCAAGCTTGATGTCGAAGTAAGCCTGGTGGCGTAGGGGGAAGGGCTGCAAGCCGGAGGTGGAGGTTTTCGTCCAGCTTGATCATCATCGAATGCGCGGAACCTCAGGTACGGGCAGGTCCTCTTCCGCGGAGGCAGCGGCGAACGCAATGGCCGCCTGAACGTCTTCGGCCTTCAGGCTTGGGAAGTCAGCGAGAATCTCTTCAACGGAGTCACCGTCGGCCAGGCTTGCAAGGACGGTCCGCAAGGTCACGCGGGTCCCCTTGAACACCGGCTGACCGCCGCAGATCCCCTTCTCCCGGACGATGCGGTCCTCGTGGGGCTACCGACCACTAGCTTTGCCTGCCATCCTCACCCCAACCTTGGTGCGTTCATTTTAGCGTGGTGGATCCAGGCTAAATTGCACACCGCAGACACGCTGCTCACTGATCCTGACTGAATGCGAGGGCCGCCAAGAAGAGCCGAGCACCCAGGCGGACATCACGGAGGCGGCGCGACCGTTCCGTGGCCCGTGAGCTTGCCTTCGATTATGACCCAGGCGCATCTTGCCCCGACCCCCCCGGTAGTGACTCCGGAAGCTCTCGGTTACTGACCCAATAGTCGGCCACTTCCAGCGGCACATCCGGGAATTCACAGGACCATTGCCCCATACGCGCAAATGTCTGCTTCTCCAGGTGATGGCGGGCCCACGCGACGGCCAAATTGGCCCAAACCTCTTTCGGCCGGCGCGGCTCCCCTGCCCGAAGATAGGCCTGCTCGGGTATTCCGACCCCCGCGACGTGAGACTTTTCCCCGTCCGACACTCGCAGGAAGTAGTACTCGAGCGTACCCCGACGCTGAGGCTTCTCCTCTAGTGGCGTGACGTAGAAGGCCACAAGTCACCTCTGCGGAGGCCCGGCCGCCCACTCCGACAGCGCGCGAGTATACCCGTCCGTTGCTTCTTTCAGCCCCTCGACCAGCGCATCGAATTTCGACCTGTCGTGGAAGAACACCCCGGGCCTTGCGTAAGCAAGCAATTCGTCGCGTGCCGCTTCGACGGAGTGCCAAGCGGACGTTACGTCACCGTCTGTAGCCATGGGAAGTATTCTCCTGGCGGGGGCCGCTAGGCCACGCCGTTCGCCGCTCCGCGGAACCTTATCTCGGGAGACGTTCCATTATAGCGCGGCGAGGGCGCCACCTAAGGGCCGACCCCGCCCAGCGCGGCATGCCCACTCCGGAACCGGAACGGTATCGAGCACCGGGGCCCCGCGCGCTGCCTCCGCCGGCGGGAGCCCTGTTAGGAAACGGCTCACCCTAGATGCCGCACGGCCCCTTGGCCCCTTCTTTCCGAGCGCCGTTGAGCACCTGCTCATTGGGAGGGCGGCCGACAAGGGACGCCGCCGAAAACATCAGCGCGTCGGCCCAGCAAACGGAGGCGTTACTGTAGTCGCCGTAGAACGTGTCCATTGTGGCGACGATCTGCCCAGTCCTCCTCCCTTATACGAGTTAGAATTTCTGTGACAGCGCTCCGCGTGGCGGGAGGGAGGGGCCGAGGAGGCTGCACCGCTCCGCCGTTCGCACGGGACAGGCTGACTAGTGTCGCGTTACCGAAGAAGGTGACACACGGATGCGCTTCCTCGGGTTGGAATAAGTCCAGCGAAAGGGCTGGGCGTTGCGGTTGTAGAACCGGATGTAATTCATGATTTGGTGGGTCAGGTC
>JAJYLB010000043.1 GCA_021788095.1 Acidobacteriota bacterium
CGCATTCTGCGACGCTACAAGCGGCGCTGGACGGTCGAACGCACGTTCGCCTGGCTGGGGAACTTCCGTCGACTCGTCGTCCGCTACGATCGCCTGCTTTCGATCTATCGAGCGTTCTTCCATATCGCTTGCCTCATGATCGTTTTACGGAGGGTTGTGCAATAGCTTCTAGTGGGCTAGCTTCCTGAGAGGAGGGCATCATCAGGAGAGGCCCTGCTTCAGGGGCTGAAGCCCCTTGATTTGGCGGGCCTTAATGTCGGAGCTGAAGCTCCGACCCCCGAAAACCTATGTTGCGAACTTCTGACTCAGGACACTAGCGAGCCGGTCTGCATCAGACGGACGCGCCCAATCCTAAAGCCAGGATCGGAAGTCGCCCGGCCCACCCTTCCGGCGAAAGACTCCGGAAGGGTGGGGCCCCGACCAAAAAAAATGGGGCAGGCACCCGAACGACACGCGGGATTCCACGATTCTCTTGGCCTCCACGGGGACGTACGGCGGAGGGGGCGGGCGGGGTGGGCTGGAGTGTTATGAGAAATGGTAACTCGTCGCAGGGCGCCGGGTACTGCCGAGTTTAAGAGGTGCATTTTCTGTGAGATGCACTTTGGAAGGCGTCTTCAGGCGGCGGGCACCACGGGGTCTTGCTCTTCGCCTAGCTTTCTCCTAACATACTTAGGTAACAATTCAGCGGAGGCGCAGGAGCCAGCGGCGCGCCTCGTCGTAGCGCGCGAAGCGTTTCTCCTCTTCGCGGAACTCGCAGGAATGGGCGCGGAAGCCGCAGCGAGCGAACTGGGCCGGATGCTTGACGTGGAGCATCTCGTGGTAGAGAACGTATTCGACGACGGCGCGCGGGACGTCGGGCCGATCCAAGCGGCGGCTGAGCACGATGCGATCGAGCGCAGGATCGTACTGGCCCATCTGCACGCGCCAAGCGCGCAGGCTCCAGGCGAGCCGCGGGCGGCGGAGGGCGGCGACGAAGTAGCGCCGGTTCAAACGTTCGAACATCGCGGCCAGATCGAAGCGATCGGCGGCGGGCAACGCGGGCCGGCAGCGCCGTTTGCGAATGCGCTCCAGCTTGCGCCGGGTTTCGGGAGCGCGGCAGAAGCGCTGGTATCGGTCGCGGAGTTCGGCGGGCGGCTTGATACGGTAAGCGCGGGCGAGGAGCAAAGCCGCGGCGGCTTCGATCACCTGGCTGGGTGCGTGGCGCAGAACATCGGAAAGCCGGACGCGGGCGAAATCCTTTGCCAAACGCGCGGTATGGGTTAGATTGGCGTAGGGATAGAATTCGACCACGAAATGCGGCGGCCGGCCGTGGCAACCCAACCGGGTGAACATGCGCTGGAGGAGGCGTTCCCCACCGGGGATGGGCGTAGGAGCTTCGCTGGCGGGCCGCGGCAAGGTCAGTTCCCGCCTCCGCCTTTCGGCTTCGCAAAATGCAATTCGAGCTGCTTCTTGACCTTGGCGACGTCCTGGAGATCTTCCCGCATGTCGGCGATGGCGTCGCCGAGCGCGTAGTGGTACGGAGCGATATCGGCGCCGGAACTCCGAATCTTTTCCAGCCGGGAGAAGAAATCCGGCACGCGTTTTTGGAAATCCTGGATGCCGACGCGGACGTCGTGGCCGTTGGTGAGGGCGTCGTCGATGTAGCCCTGCGCCTCATCGACGCAGGAGCTGAAGGCGTCGAGCAGGTTATTCAGGAAGCCGGTTTGGCGCGGCCCGGGATTTTTCAGGGTGCGTTCGCGTTCGAAGCGGGCGATGCGGTCGGCGGCGAAATCGAGGAAGAGCTTGATGCGTGCGTTCGAGGTATAGGCGTCGCGGATCTTATCGGCTTCATCGTGGGTGAGGTAATCCTGGTTTTGGACGGCGGCGCTCCGGCCGTAGGCCGACACACCGAGGGCCAGCAGAGCGGCCATCAAGGGAACGGCGATGCGCCACCTTGGCGCGATTGCAAAATTGGCGCTTGCCGGCCTCAGGGGCTGAAGCCCCTGGTTCTTGCCCGGCGTGGCGGCACGGCTGAAGCCGTGCCCTTCCAATACGGAGGTCTTGCTCCGGCTTGCAGGCCTCAGGGGCTGAAGCCCCTGGTTCTTGGCCGGCGTTGTAGCACGGCTGAAGCCGTGCCCTTCAAGTACGGAGTCCCTTCTCCAGCTCCTAGGCCGCATGATCTGTCTCCTCCCTGCTACTTTTTCTTTCGGGGCGCCGGCGGCGGAAACAGTTCCTGGAGCAACTGGCTATTGAGGAGCGACAGGTCGCTTCTCACGACTTCCACCGGGTCCCGCTGGCCGAGGGGAATCAAGAAGAGCAGATCGCTCAAGCGGCGCAGGCTTTCCCGGAGGGCGATCTGGAGCTGCATGAACCCCTCGGGCTTCTTGGCGGGAAGGCGGCCCATGCCCAAAAGCGCCTGATGCACCTGCCGCGCCACGTCGCGGTAATGCTGGAGGCGGGAGATGCCCGCCGAGGTATTGCCGCCGCGGATTTCGGCCGCGGCCTCGTCAATTTCGCGTGGGAGCAGCTTGGCCAACGCCTTGGCCCGGTTCACAGGATCCTTTTCGCTTACGAATTTCTGCTCGAGCTTCTGGACTTGGCGCACTTGGCCGGGGCTCTGGGCGAGAGGCAGGAAGGACGCCAAGAGCGCAACGCTCAGAAGGTAGTGACAGCCGGTCATTTCGCCTTTTTCTTCTTCTGTTTCTTCTGATGCCGCAAGAGGTCTTCGAGGACAGGCAGGCGGTGCTTCGCCTGGTATTCCTCGGTGCCGAGTTTCCCGGCGTCCACTTCCAGGAACTTCCGGTAGGCCGCAATCGCCGCCGCCCACCGGCCCAAGTGGTCGTTGCAGGTCGCGCGGACGAACCAGGAGATGGGTGGGAGCGGCTCGAACTGTTCGAGGCGATCGATCGCGTCGAGAGTGGCCGCCCACTGGCCCGAAAGGTCGAGTGCGATGGCCAAGTCGCCCCATGCCTGGGACTGGTTCGGATCGAGCTGGACGGCTTGCTCGAGCTCGCCAGCCGCGGCGGCATACTTACGTTGTCGGAGCAGGGCGCGTCCCAAATCCGCGTGCAGGCGGGGATCGGCGGCCGCGGCCGCCGCGGCCCGTTCGAGAGGGGCGGTGGCCTCCACGTATTTCTTCTGCGCCACGAGGATTTCGCCGCGCAAGCGGTCGGCGGCCGTTCCGTTTGGACCGGTTTCGGAAATTTTGGCCAGTTGCGCGAGGGCGTCATCGAGGCGGCCGGCGTTGGCCAGGAGTCCGGCCAAGCGCAGGCGAGCCGCATCATCCGCCGGGCGCACGAGGAGGTAGGCTTCGAGCTGCTGAACTCCTTGATCGACGTGGTTTTCGGCGAGCAGGGAGTCGGCGAGTCCTTCGCGGGCATCCGGTGAATTCGGCTCGAGGGCCAGGGCGCGGCGGAATTCGCTTTCGCCATCGGCTGGCTGGTGGAGGGTGAGGAGGAGGCGCGCCAACTCGAGGTGCGTAGCGAAGTTGTTGGCATCGAGTTTCGCCGCCGCGCGGAGTTCCTCGACCGCCTCAGCGAGTTTGCCAGCCCGTTCGAGGGCATTGGCGAGGAGCAGGTGCGGCTGGGCGCTGGCAGGCATCAGGATCGCCGCCTGCTGCAAAGGCCCGATCGCCGCAGCGGGATCGCCGCGGAGGAGCACCAAACCCAGATTCAACTGCGCGGGAGCCATTTTCGGGTCGAGGGCCACCGCTTTCCGATATTCGGCTTCCGCGTCGGCCCATCGCTGGAGAGCCGTATCGGCGTAGCCCAACTGGAAATGGCCGTAAGGGTCGCTGGGGGCCGCAGCCAAGTAGCGGGTGAGGAGATCGGCCGCGGTCCGGTAGTCCTTCTTGTCGAGCGCCGCCTGGGCTTCGGAACGCAGATCGGCCGCTGGGTTGGGGATTTTGGTGACCGATTGATGCGCTTGCTGCGCGGTGCGCGCGACCGGGGCTCGCGCGGACAGAGGCGGGGGAAACAGGGCAAGCACCAGGAAAGCCAGCCCTGCGGCCAGACGGGCGCGGGATTGGCTCAGTCGGCTCCGGGGGCCGAAAGGCTTTAACACAGAGAACGCGGAGATGCACCGTTTCACACGGTCGCGAATTCCTGGTTTTCTGGCAGACACTCTGTGTGCCGCGCCGCTGGGGAGGCCGGGCGCGGAGACCGCGCCCCTACAAACGTCTCTCCCGTCAGGCCGTCCCTCCGGCACGGCAAGGCGCGCGGGCAGGAATGCCCGCGCCACTCGCGGCATGCCGCGCCGTGCCCTCTGTGCGAAGTCGGAGGACAGGGAGAGACCTTCGGGGCGCGAAGCGAGTAGCGGAGGCTTCAGCTGGTGTTCGCTGCATCCTGGGAAACAAAGGCCACAGACTAAAGTCTGTGCTACCGCGGGCGAAGCGGCGATGTGTGGAAGAGCCTGGCAAGAGAGCAAGGATTTAAAGGCGTGTGTCACGGAGAGGCCGGCGGGTCTCAGGCTGAAAGGTCGCGCCTGGCCCATCCTTCCGGCGATCCCGTCCCGAACGTTCGGGATTCGGGACGCCGGAAGGGTGGGGCACCCGAACGACGGGCGGGATTCGACGATCCACTCGGGTTTCATTTCGGGGTACCGGCGCGACGGTTTTCGGCCAGCAGGGGAGCGAGGTACCGGCCGGTATAGGATTCGGGACGGCGGGCGACGACTTCGGGCGGGCCGGCGGCGACGACCGAGCCGCCGGCATCGCCGGCTTCGGGGCCGAGATCGATCACCCAATCGGCGGACTTGATCACGTCGAGATTGTGCTCGATCACGATGGCGGAAGCGCCCGCGGCAATCAGCCGGCGCAGGGCGTCGAGCAGTTTGCGGATGTCGTCGAAATGCAAGCCGGTGGTAGGTTCGTCGAGGACGTACAGCACGCCATCGTTATCGGCGCGGGTGAGATGCGAGCCGAGTTTGAGCCGCTGCGCTTCGCCGCCGGAAAGCGTCGTCGCCGGTTGTCCCAGACGCAGATAGCCCAAGCCGATCTCTTCGAGGATGGCGAGCCGCTCGATTACTTTGGGGAAGGGGGCAAAAAAGGCCAAGGCCTCCCGCGCGGTCATTTGGAGAACATCGTGAATTGTGCGGCCGCGATAGGTGACTTCGAGGACGCTCGGTTGGAAGCGTTTGCCCTGGCATTCCTCGCAGACCAAGTCGACGTCGGCGAGGAACTGCATCTCGACGGTGACCTTGCCGCTTCCCTGACAGGTTTCGCAGCGGCCTCCGGGGATATTGAAGGAGAACGAGCCGGGGGTGAGGCCCCGCCGACGCGCTTCGGGGGTGGCGGCAAAGACCTCGCGGATGCCGTCGAAGGCCTTGAGGTAGGTGGCGGGATTCGACCGAGGCGTCCGGCCGATGGGCGATTGATCCACCAGAACCATCTCGCGCACATTCTGATCGCCTTCGATGGCGTCGCACAACTCGGTTTTAGGGACGCCCAGGCGCTTGGCCTGGAAGGCCTCGTACAAAACGTCGTAGACGAGGGAGGATTTCCCCGAGCCACTCACCCCGGTGATGGCCAGCAGCAGGCCAAGCGGCAGCTTTACGTCGATGTTCTTCAAGTTGTGCGCGCGGGCTCCGCGCAGGGTGAGGAACCGGTTCTGGGGCTGGCGGCGGCGAGCGGGCACGGGGATGCGCATCTCCCCGGAGAGATAGCGGCCCGTGAGCGAGCCCTTCTCGCTTTCGATCCCTGCAAGATCTCCTTGGTACAAGAGGCGACCCCCTTGTTCGCCGGCGCCTGGGCCGAGGTCGAGGAGGCGATCGGCGGCGGCGATGGTTTCGCGGTCGTGCTCGACTACCAGGATGGTATTTCCGAGGTCGCGCAGGTTGCGCAAGATGTGAAGCAGGCGGCTGGTATCGCGCGGGTGGAGGCCGATGGAGGGCTCGTCGAGAACGTACAGCGCGCCCGTCAGCTGCGAGCCGAGGGAGGTAGCGAGCTGAATGCGCTGCGCTTCGCCGCCCGAGAGGGTCGAGGTTAGCCGGTCGAGCGAGAGATATTCCAGGCCGACGTCGTCGAGGAAGCCGAGCCGCTGACGGATCTCCTCGAGGAGGCGCTGGGCGATGGCCGCTTGCTGGGCGGTGAGTTGGAGGGAAGCGAAGAAAGCCCGGGCGGCCTCGACCCTCATTCGGCAAACTTCGTCAATCGATTTCCCGGCGATTTTGACGGCGCGGGCTTCCCGTCTGAGGCGGGTACCATCGCACTCGAGGCAGAGGGCGTAACCGCGATACCGGCTCAAAAATACGCGTACGTGCAGCTTGTATTTCTTTCGATCGAGCCAGCGGAAAAAGCCCTGAACGCCCATGAATCTTGCCGAGGAATCGCCCCGGAAAATGGCTTCGCGGTGGGCAGGCTCGAGCTGGCCGAAGGGAACGTCGAGCGGGATACCTCGGTCGCGGGCATAGCGCCGCATCTCGGTGGCGGGGAAGCGATACCGGGGCTTGGTCCACGGCTCGATGGCTCCCTCGGCGAGGGAGAGGTTCTTATCCGGCACGATCAAGTCGGGATCGTAATCGATGGTGTTGCCGAATCCCTGGCAGCGCGGGCAGGCGCCGTAGGGGTTGTTGAAGCTGAACAGACTCGGCTCGGGTTCCTGGTAGAGGATTCCGCAGCGCCGGCACTCGAAGCGGTCGCTCGAAACGATTCGATCGTTTTCGCCATCGGCGAACTGGATGACACACTCGCCGCGTCCTTCACGCTGCGCCAGCTCGATCGAGTCGACGAGGCGCGAGCGGACCTCCGGGGCCACGGCCAGCCGATCCACCACCACGTAGAGAGGCTGGTCGAAGTTGACTTCAGGCAAGCTTTGCGGGTCGGTGAAATCGACGAGGCGGCCCGCCTCTGCTGGCATTGCCGGTCCCGAAGCTTCGGGACGGCGCGGGACGCCCGCCTGCCACAAGCGCGTGAACCCGCGCTTGCGCAGCGAGGCGAGCGCCGCGGGAATGGCTTCCTTGGCGGGCCGAGTGGCGCGGCGCCGGCCGCGGGCCGGGGCCGGCTCGGCAGGGAGAAGGAAGGGATAGAGCACGTAGAAGCGCCGGCCGGGCGCCTGGGCGAGAACGCGGCCGGCGATTTCGTCGATGCTATCGCGCGCAACCAACCCGCCGCACTGGTAACAGTAGGTGCGGCCGACCCGGGCGAAGAGCAGTCGCAGGTAGTCGTAGATTTCGGTGGCGGTGGCGACAGTCGAACGAGGATTCCGGCTGGTATTCCTTTGGCGAATAGCGATGGCGGGGGCGATGCCGGAGATTTCGTCGACGTCGGGCCGCTCGATGCGCTCGAGGAACTGGCGCGCATAAGCGGAAAGCGATTCGATGTAGCGGCGCTGGCCCTCGGCGTAGAGGGTATCGAAAGCGAGGCTCGACTTCCCCGAGCCGCTCACTCCCGTCACCACGGTGAGAGCACTCGCGGGGATTTCGAAGCTGATATCTTTCAGGTTATGGACACGCGCTCCCCGGACGCGAATTGCGTCAGTTGCGGGCGAGGCGAGTGCGGATTCCGTTGGGGTGAGAGTAGCCATGACGCGTGAGCCTCGGCTCGGTGAGGACGAACCATTGTCATTATAACGGGCGACCACAAGGGTCGCCCCTACATAGGAAACCGAGGGCGCCAGGCCGGGGGGCGACCACAAGGGTCGCCCCTACGTAGGAAACCGAGGGCGCCAGGCCGGGGTCGTACCCGCGACCCAGGTGTAAATCCGGCGCGTGGGGACCGGCGGGGGTGACGGGGTCGTTTGCCGATGGTAAGGTGTGGGAGGCAGAGCGATGGCAAGTTTTGAACGGATCCTCTGGATCGTTCTCGACAGCGTTGGCATCGGCGAGCTTCCCGACGCCGCCGACTACGGCGATGCCGGCCGCGATACGCTAGGTCACATCGCGAGCGCGCGCCCGCTGGCGCTGCCGAATCTCGTTCGGCTCGGGCTCGGCAATATTCGGCCGCTCGACCACCTTCCGCCTGCCGATTTGCCTCTCGCCGCCCATGGCAAAGCGGCGACGCGCTCTCCGGGCAAGGACACGACGACCGGGCATTGGGAGATGGCCGGGATCTGGCTGGAGCACGCCTTTCCTGTGTATCCGCACGGCTTCCCGCGGGAAATCATGGAGCCTTTCGAGCGCGCGATCGGCCGCGGCACACTCGGCAACAAGCCGGCTTCAGGGACGGAAATCCTCAAGGAGTTGGGCGAGGAGCACGTGCGCACGGGGCGTCCGATCGTCTACACGTCGGGCGACAGCGTGTTCCAGGTGGCGGCACACGAGAAGGTGATTCCCGTCGCCGAGCTGTACCACATGTCGGAGATCGCGCGGTCGATCCTCACCGGCCCGCACGAGGTTGGCCGCGTCATCGCGCGGCCGTTCCTGGGCGATCGGGCGGACAACTTCCATCGCACGGAACGCCGGCACGACTACGCCGTGCCGCCCCCGCGGCCGATGCTGCTCGACGTGCTGGGAGAGCGGGGAGTGCCCGTCGTGGGGATTGGCAAGATCTTCGATATCTACGACGGTCGAGGCGTTCCCGAATCCGTGCGGACGCGCAACAATGCCGACGCCATGGGCAAGATCGATGCCGCTCTCGAAACTCACCGCTCGGGCCTGATTTTCGCGAACCTGGTGGATTTCGATATGCTCTACGGGCATCGGAAGGACGTGGAAGGTTTCGCTCGTTCCCTCGAGGAATTCGACGCCATGCTTGGCCCGCTTATGGCCCGGCTGCGCGCTGGGGATCTGCTGGCACTCACCGCCGATCACGGCTGCGATCCCGATCCGCGCTTTCCCTCGACCGATCATTCGCGTGAATACGTGCCTTTGCTCGCCTACAGCCCCGGAAGGGAGGCGGGCGCGGCGCTGGGGACGCGGGCCACGCAAGCCGACTTCGGTCAGACCGTCGCGGAGAATTTCGGCGGGAGGATTCCTCACGGCACGAGTTTCCTCTCCAACCTGCTCGGTCGGTAGAGGTTACTGGGCTTTGATGGAGTCCTGGGAAGGGCGGGGCGCGAAGGAGAAGCAGATCCTTCGGCCGCGCGACGGCGAGGCAAGCGTTCCGACGCGGCGTTTGGCCGCAGGATGACAAGCGCTTATTGCGCGTGGGCTCAGGATGACAAGCCCTTATTGCGCCTGGCCCCTAGCGGCCCGAGTTGCAAGTTCCCTGTAAAATTTGCCCTGCTTCAGGGGCTGATGATCCTTGATTTGATGGAAATTTGCTTGCTTGGGGGACCTATCGGCGTTAGAACTTGGCGGACGAAGGGGACGCAAAAGCGGTGGGCGGGACGACGAGGAGGAGAGCGTTCGCGGCGGCAGCGGCGGGGCTGGGGCTTCTGGCGCTCGCTTCCCTTGGCTATATCCGCTGGCGCGCCCTCCGAGCACTGGACAGCGCAGCCCGCGAGGTGGCCGCGGAGCGAAATCTAGGCTTCTCCGTTCGCCTGCTGCCCGAAAGCGCGGGCTCCCGATTCGATTGGATCACAACTCCCGCCGTCTATTCCCAGGCAGCGCAATTCCAAGGCCGGCTCTACCTTTGCGGTCCTTCCGGCCTTTATGAGTTCGACTCTTCCGGCAAAGCTTTGCGTCAGTTCCTGGTGGGCAGGCAGCTTCCGCCCTCCCCGCTGACGCACATGGCCGTCGGCCTCCTTGCCGACGGCGGCCAGCCGGAACTGCTCATCGCCACCGGCAGCGAAGGCATTCTGGCCTTCGACGGCGCGCGCTTCCGGCAGATTCGTCCCACTGAAGCCGCAGCGCGCGAAATCCAGGCGCTGCTCCCGCTTCCCTCCGGCCGTTTGCTGCTCGGCACCAGCGAGAAGGGCGTTCTCGTTTACGACGGCAAGCACCTCGAGCCTTTCCATCCCTCGCTTTCCGGCATTGACGTCACCGCGCTGGCCGGCTCGGACGCCGACCTTTGGGCCGGCACGCGGTCGCAAGGGGTATTCCACTGGCATGGCGGCCGCACCGACGATTTCGGGGAGAGCAGCGGGTTGCCCGATCCGCAGGTGCTCTCTCTGCTGGTTGATGGCGATCGCGCCTTGGTGGGAACGCCGGTGGGAGTCGCTGAATTCCGCGGGAACCATTTTCGCCGGGCGATTGCGAGCGGGGCATTCGCCCAGTCGCTCGCGGTGAGCGGCGATACGCTGCTGGTGGGCACGCTCGATCAGGGCGTTGTGCGGCTTCCGCCTCGTCCCGAGCCATTTCCCGCCGGCGCCGGTCAATCGCTCGGGGTGATCGACGACGTCGAGCAGATTTTCACTTCCGGCGCGGGGGTTTACGCCGTGGCCCGCCACGGCCTCTACGCGCTCGGGGAAGACGGGGCCGGGCCGAGGAACCTGATTCATCCCTCCGAAGCCGCACTCACCGCCGACAACATCTCCGCTTTGTCTCTAGCGACCGATGGAAGACTCTGGGTCGGCTACTTCCGTCGCGGCTTGGATATCCTCGATCCCGGGGGGCGCCACGCGCGGCACGTCGAAAACGATCGCGTCTACTGCGTGAACCGAATCGTTCCTCTCCGGCCGGGCGGCGACATGGCGGTTGCCACGGCCAACGGCCTGGTTCTCTTCGACGGTGGCGGGAACGAGCACCAGGCGCTCACCCGTGCCGATGGCCTGATTGCCGACGACGTGACCGACGTCGCTCTCGACGGCGGGCGCTTGATCCTCGCCACACCCGCCGGGATAACTTTTCTCGATCCCGAGGGCGCGCGCAGCCTGTACGCATTCGAGGGGCTTGTCAACAATCACGTTTACGCCTTGGCCGAGCAGGATGGGCAGTTGCTGGCTGGCACCCTTGGCGGTCTTTCCGTTCTCGCGCACGAGCAGGTGATGACCAGCTACACCACCGCCAACTCCCACCTCGAGCGCAACTGGATTTCGGCGCTTGCCCCGCTCGATCGCGGGTGGATGATCGGCACTTACGGCGGCGGAATTGCGCGGCTGGACGATTCGGGCCGCTTCCATTCTTACGACGTGGCCACCAGCGACTTCGACGTGAATCCCGGCGCGATGCTCGTCACCGATCGCTACGTCCTGGCCGGGAGCCTTGGCCGCGGCCTCTACGTTTACGACCGCGGCGCGGACCGCTGGTCGAGAATCACGCAGGGTCTTCCTTCGGAAAACGTCACCGCGCTCGCGGCCGGCGGCGGCTACGTCTATATCGGCACCGACGACGGCCTGGTGCGCGTCCGCCAGGAGGACTTGCTGCGATGAGCCGGCGATTCGCGATCGCCCTGGCCGCCATCCTTCTCTTGGCGCGCGGCGCCTTCGGCGACACGGGTGTGCTGTTACCTCGCGGCCGCACCCAGCCCGACCCCGCGATCCTCTCGCTCGCGGAGATGGACGTCACCGTGCGCATCGACAACGGCGACGCCCGGGTCTTCATCGAGCAGATCTTCGTCAACCACACTCGTTACGTCGAGGAGGGCACCTACGTTTTCGCCGTGCCAAGCCAGGCGACCATCTCCGATTTCGGGGTTTGGGACGGGCCGACTCGCATCCCCGCAGTCATTCTGGAGCGCAAGCGCGCCGAGAGGATCTACAACGCTCTCGCACAGCAAGCCATCGACCCCGGCTTGCTCGAGATGGGCGAATACGGGGCAAGCAACCAGCAGGCGGGGCAGGGGAACCTCTTCAGCGCCAAGATAACTCCGATTCCCGCGTACGGGACGAAGCGGCTCGAAATCGAATACCACCAAAGAATTCCGGTGGCGAACCTGAAGTCTTATTTCGTTCTGCCGCTGCATCCGGACGTCTATCAGGCGCAGGCGGCAGGCCGTTTTGCCATTCATTTCGAGCTGGATTCGGCAATCGCGATCCAGGACTTTCGGCTGGGAAGCGCCTTGTATCCACTGGCCCGCCAGACCACCGGCCCGAACCAAGTGACGGGAAGCTTCGAAGGCGAGAACGTTACGCTGAACGACGACTTTTCCGCCACCTATTCCCTGGCGCCCGCCGCGGCCGATTCCGCGCGGGTCATCACCTACCGCAATCCCCAGCCGCAGGCGACTGCGCCGACCGAGACGGCGCCCGCGCCAGTCACGGGCCCCGAACCCGGCTATTTCGAGGCTAGCGCCCTGCTCGGCAGCGGCCACCAGTCCTCCACCCACGCGGCCGCCGACCCCGCGCCGGCACGCACGCTCGTGCTCCTTTTCGACACCTCGCTCTCGATGCAGTGGGACAAGCTCGAGCGCAGCTACATCGCACTCGACAAACTACTCCACTCCCTCAGGCCGACCGACCGCTTCAGCGTGATTCTTTTCGATAGCGGGACACGACCGTTCCGGCCGTCGCCCGTACCCGCCGAACCTGCCACGATCGAAGGCGCGATCCAATTCGTGCGTTCGAGCGAGCTGGGTGGCGGCACGGATCTCAGTCGCGCGCTCGATGCCGGCCTGGCGCAATGCGCGGCCGGCTCGGCCGCGGGCGAGCGCCAACTGGTTTTGCTGAGCGACGGCGGCGCGGATCGCGACTCGATTCTCGCCGGCCGGATCGCCTCCCGCTACGCGGCGCGCCGCCAGGCACTTTCTCCCGGCGTGCGCCCGCTCACTTACGTTTTTGCCGTAGGCGATGACGCGAATCTCCCGCTCTTGAACTTGTTGGTGAAGAACAACGGCGCGCTTGAATCGGTGCTTTCGACCGAGCCGATCGAATTTCCGCTGGAAACGTTCCTTTCGAAGATCGGCGGCCGGCCGGTGATCGGGCTCGCTCTGGGGGCCGAACCCAGCGCCGATTTCCGGATGGTCTATCCGCTGGAAGGCGCGGTATTTGCCGGCTCGACAGCCGATTGGGTGGGTGAATACGTCGCGCCCAGGAAGGAGGCTGAGTTCGACGTCGAGGGCGTACGGGCGGGCGCGGCATTCCGAATCCACGCGGTGGCAGATCTGCCGGCGAAATCGCTCGAACATCCGCAACTGCCGCGGCTGTGGGCGCGGGCGCGGGTCGACGCCCTGCTGGAAAAGATCGCTCGAAACGGGGAAGATTCCGCCTCGATCGACGAGATCATCCGCCTGTCCCGGGAATACAAGTTCGTGACTCCCTACACGTCTTTCCTTGCCGTTCCGCGGGCACTGCTGCGTCCACGCGTGATTCGCCCGGGCGATCCCGTGCTGCGGGTGCATGCGGACAAGTCGATCGTATCGGTCATCTCGCTGTTTCCCTTCGGGCTGATCCAGAAGCTGCGCTATCTTCGAGAGGAAGACGTTTGGGAGACGCGTTTTCTGGCTCCGCCGTCCCTCCACGACGGCGCTTGGCCGGTGCGGCTGATACTTCGCGACCGCTACGGCAACATCTATCGCGAGTCGAAGACGTTCGTCATCGACAGCACGCCACCCTCTCTGCGGATCGCCCTATCCCGCCTTCGCTTCCATCGCGGAGAGAGGGTGGAATTGTGCGTCGCCGCTTCGCGCACAACGCGGACGCTCGCCGCCCGCCTGGAAGGCGCGGGTCCCATCTTCCTTCACTGGAATCCTCAGGCCGGCATGGATACCGGCGAACTGACGATTCCCTCCGATCTCCCGGCCGGCACGTACGCGCTGACCGTCATGGCCGAGGACATCGCTCACAACACCGCTTCGCGGGAGGTGCGGATTGAAGTCCTCCCGTGACGGAGTGGCCACGCGGCGCGCGGCCATTCTGCTGGGCGCGCCGATACTCGCCGCGTTGATCGCGCTGGCGGCGCGAGGCGACGCGCCCGCCTGGCTCCAAAATATCGCCGCGGAATCCGGGGCCGAAGGCGCGCTCTATCGCTCGATGCCGATGCCCGGCGGGGCGGTACTCGCGCTTCGCCCGCCCGCGGAGGCGAGGCCCCTGATCGATCGTCTGGTTGCCGAGCAGCCGGCGAGCGCGGAACTGCACTCGCTGCGCGCGATGGAAGAGGAGCGCCAGCTCGATTTCGCGGCAGCCGAGCGCGACTGGAAGTACTACGCCGAGCACGCAGCCGATCGCACCGCGGGCGAACTGGCCCTAGCCGATTTCTACGAGCGGCGGCTGCAGCCGGCGGAGGAGATCCAAGCGCTTACCGCAATCGCGCAAGCTCCCGCCACCGGGGCCACGGCGGCGCTCCCGCCGAACCAACAACCGTCGTGGCTCGCCTTCGAGCGGATTTTTCGGATCATTTCCGCAGAGAATCCCGGCCCCGCCGTCACCGCGGCGGAATACCGGGCTTGGATCGCGCGGTATCCGCGGCAGGCGTCTCTCTACGGAGCCGAATTGCAGTTCTTTTTGTCCCGGAAGGACTACGCCGGGGCGGCGAATCTGATCGCGGCATACCGGAGACTGTTTCCCGCCGACGGCAGTTTTCCCGTGAAAGCCGCCGCGCTGCTTGCCTACGACGAGGGGAATATCGAGCAAGCGCTGACGATCTACGACCGGTCTTTCCAGCCCCTTTGGCCGCAAGACCTCGTCGACGCCTATTTCGATCTCCTTGGCCAGACCGACTCGCTCCGCAAGTTCCTCGATCGCTCGCGAGCCGCCCTGGCTGCCCATCCGGACAATGTGGATGCCCTGGCGCGCGTTTTCGATTACTACGAAGAGGAGAATCAGCCCGATGCGGCGCGGCAGGCGATCGACGAATTCCGCCATCAAAAGGAGGTCTCCCATTCCGCCTGGACCGCCGAGCAACTCGATACCCTAGCCGAGTTGCTCGAGCGCATCGGGGCGTGGCCCGAAGCCGCGCGCTACGACTACGCGCTTTATAGCTCCGGGGGC
This sequence comes from Acidobacteriota bacterium, assembly GCA_021788095.1. Lineage (GTDB taxonomy): Bacteria > Acidobacteriota > Terriglobia > Acidiferrales > UBA7541 > JAKASX01. Next base: position 14,661 of record JAJYLB010000043.1, read on the forward strand.
GCGCCCGAGAATCGCGAGCGCGCGCTCGTCGGGCTCATTCACATCCTGCTGGCCGCGCCGGAGCAGCCCATTCGCCTCGGATCGGGCGACCTTTCCCTTTACCGAGACATCGGCACCATGGACGCCGGTCCAGGTTTCCTGAACGGCATTTTGTCGCTGCTGTTCAACTCCTCCCAGCCGGCACGGGAGTACGCAGTCGAGGAAGAGCGCGCGGTTCCCTATTTCCATCGTGCCGCGGCAGCCCGCCTGCTAGCCCTGCTGGACAGCCAGTTTCCCCAAGACCCCGAGCGGCCCGCCCTGCACGCCGCCTTGCTGCAGATCTACGTGCAATACGGCGAAGATGACACCGCGATTGGTATCGGCCGCCAGTTCCTTACCGACTTCCCCGAAGCCCCGGAGCGCACGCAAGTCGCTCTGCTCATCGCAAACGCCTACGCGCGGGAAAACAAGCCGGACGCCGAATTCGCCATCTACGATTCGATTCTCGGCGCGCTGGGGCGCCAAACCCGCGGTTTTCCCGTAGCCTCCCGCGCCGATTTTTCCGGCCAGGAGGGAGGCACGTATCCGCCGGCCGCGGAAGAGGAAAATTTCCGGTTTCGCAACCGGCGTTACGGGTCTTCGCAAGCGGCCATTGAGAAACCCGGCGCCAGCTCGGCCCTTTCTCCGATGCCCGCGGCCAATCCAACGCCACGCGTTTCCGCCAGCCAGGAGTATTCCCGCGTTCTCGAGCAATACCTGGCGCGGCTGGCGGCGCTCGATCGCATTCCGCAGGCGCTGGCGGTGCTGCGGCGCGAAGTGGAGCGCAATCCGAACGATCCGGGACTGTACGAGCGGCTCGCGCAGTTCCTCGAGCAGAATCAACTGGGCGCGCAGGAAGAGGAGGACTACCGCCGGGCCATCGCGAAATTCCCGACGCGCGCGTGGTACGAGCGGCTGGCGCGTTTCTATTTGAGGGAAAGGCGCGAGGCCGCCTTCGCCGCTCTCACCCGCCAGGTGGCGCAGATCTTCGCCGGGAGCGATTTGCAGGCGTATTTCCAGAACGTGACCGGGCAAGTCGGTCCGCAGCTCTATCTCGAGCTGAATCTTTACGCCCACCGGCGGTTCCCGCACAACCTCGCGTTCGTTCGCAATCTCCTCTCGGCCTACAACAACCCCGCAACGGCCAATCCGCAGGCTTGGGAAGGGCTGTTGCGCGAGCACTGGTTTGAAGACCCCGGCCTGCGGGACGAGTACTTCCAATTCCTTTCGCGCACGGGGCGCCTCGATTCGGAGTTGGCTTCACTTTCCGCCGCGAACCCGCCGATCCGGGAGGGGAACTGGCCACTGGCGGCGCAGACCAATCCCGTGGCCACCGATTTCTACGCCGAAGCGCGACTCTGGCGCTCGCATTTCGAGACCGCGCTGCCCGCTTTAGGGGGGCTTGCCCGGGAATATCCGGCCGACGGCGATCTGGACCGGCGCGCCGCCGCCGTTTACCGCTCGCTCGCCTACTTCGACCCGCCGGCTACGGAAGCCGCCGTGGCGATCGAGAAGAATCTGCTCCGCGCCGATCCCGGCAACACGGACATTCTCGCCCGCATCGGCGACATTTACGGCGATCGCAATCTCTTGACCGAGGCCGCGCCCTACTGGAACCGCATCGCCAATATCCATCCGGGCAAATCGGATTCCTACGTGAATGCCGCGACGATTTTCTGGGATTACTACCGCTTCGACGATGCCCTGCGCCTGCTCGACGAGGGCCGGCGCCGGCTGAACGATCCTTCCTTGTTCGCCTATCAGGAAGGCGCGATTTACGAAAACCAGCGCGAATACAGGCGGGCGGTGCGCGAATACGTCGGAGGCGCACTCGCGGGCGGGAGTTACTCGGAATCCGAGAACCGCCTGCTCGCCCTCGCCCGCCGCCACGCGCTGGCCTCCGTGGTGGACAGCGAAACCGCGGGCCTGGCTGCCGGGCCGAATCCCCAGGTTGCCGGCCTGCGCCTGCGTCTGGCTGTCCTGGACGCGCAGAAGCGGAGAGGGGAAGAGGCAGCGCTTCTCGAGGGCGTGCTTGGCCGCGTCGATTTACTCCGTTTGGCGGCCGCGATCGACGGCCTAGGTCGGCAATACGCGTTGCCCGCGGTTCGCGAGCAGGCACTCGAGCGTGAAGCCGCGCTCACCACCGATCCCGTGCATCGCCTCCAACTCCGCTATCAGCTAGCGCAGTTCTACGAGGAGCAAAAGGACACGGCGGCCGCGCAGCGCGAATTCGAAGCGCTTTACCGGGAGAATCCGAAAATCCTGGGCGTGGTTCGAGCCACGGTGGATTTCTACTGGAGCCATCACCTGCGCCAACAGGCGATCACCGTGTTGCTCGCGGCGGCCAAAGCGTCGTATCCCACGCTGCGGGACCAGTTCGATTACGAAGCAGCGCGGAAAGCGACCGAAGCGGGCGAATACGCGCTGGCGCGGCAGCTACTCGCGCCGCTGCTTTCCGAGGAGCCCTACGACGGCGAAAGGCTGGCCGCGATGGCCGATACGTACGCCCGCGCCGGGGACACCGCCGGCCTGCGCGATTTCTACCTGGGGAAACTCGCCGCGTTTCGCCAAGCGCGGAGCGTGCCGCCGGAAACCATTCCCACGCTTCGCCGCGGCTTGATCCTCGCGCTGACGAAGCTGGGGGACTATGCGGGCGCCGTCGATCAATATATCGAAATCATCAATCGGTATCCCGAAGACGCCGGTTTGGCCGAGGAAGCCTCTCTTTATGCTGTCAGCCACGGCCTCGGCTCCCGCCTCGCCTCCTATTACGAAGCGACGACGGAACGCTCACCACGCGACGCGCGCTGGTTCGTGGTGCTCGCCCGGATCGACACGCAGATCGAAAATTATCCCGCGAGCGTCGCCGCGTACAGCAGAGCGATCGGGATTCGTCCCGACCGTAGCGACCTCTACGAGGCTCGGGCGGACTTGCTCGAGCGGCTGATGCGCTTCGACGAAGCGGCCGCCGATTACGCCAAGCTCTACACGCTCAGCTACCGCGATCCGCAATGGATGCAGAAGGTGGCGGAAATCCGCGCTCGCCAGGGCAAAGTTGCCGAAGCCGTTGCCGCGCTCCGAACCGCCTGGGCCGGCAACGGGGCGCCGGAGCCCGCGGGGGATTTTACGGCAGCGCGGTGGCTGGAATCCTGGAATCTGCCGGACCCGGCAGCCGATTTCGCCGAGCAGGGCGTGCGGATCGCGGGCAACGATCTGCTCGCGAATACCGATAATCTTGCCGGGGCGCGACTCTATACCCGGATTCTGACTCGCCAGCGGCGCACGCAGCAGACGTACGCCACCTTGCAAGCCGCCTACGCCGCGGCCACCGCCAACACGCTGCCGGCGTCCACCGCCGTGCGGCAGGTTGAAGCGAAAGGCTTCGCCGCAGTCTCCGACGCACAATGGCGGGAGCGGGAACATCGGCTGCGCTCGGCCGCCGGCCGCGCCGGCATGAGGGCGTGCCTCGAGGAGATGGGCCGGGTGGTTCGCCGCGATTTCACTCCGGAGGAAAAGCAGGCTTTCGCGGGATTTCTGGAATCGAAGCGCCCAGGCGCGGCCATCGGCGACGTAGAAGATTTTCTGATTCCCGCGGCCGATGCCGCGGGTCTCTACGATTTGGAAGGGCGCTGGCTGGAAGAGGCCATGGCTGGCGATCCGCAGCGCGCGGGCGCCGAGACGCAGCAACTGATCGCTCTCGACTCGCGCCGGCTCGAGTTCCGCCCGCTGGCCGCCGCGCTCGAATCCTATGCGTCTCAGGTGTCGTACCCGCAGCAGGAGGCTATCCTGCGTGAAGCTGCCTACGCCTACGAGCATCTGGGCGACGACACCGACGAACTGCGCATTCTCGACGAACTCGACCAGCGCGGATGGCTCCGCGATGACGAACCGCGCTATTTTTCCCTGCTCCTCGGCCACGGTCGCCAATCCCTCGTCGAGCTGGCGCACAGCGGCAGCGACGGGAGGCGCGACGCGGCCACCGAATTTTCGATTGCCACCGGCGATTCCCCGCTTGCCTACAGCGCGGTCCGCGGCCGCGGGACGAATCTTCCGCCGGTTTGGACGAACGCGTACACCGGCCTCGCCGGGCTCTATTACGCCGATCCCGCTCCCGCCGTGGGCGGGGCGTTCCGGGCGATTCTGGACCAGGGAAGCATCGGGGACCGGCTGGGTAAGAAGGTGGATCTCGACCGGCAACTTACGGGCAATCTCTGGTTCTACTACGCTTCGCGTTACGGCGAGTATCTTGCCATCACCCGCCAGGAGGGTGCGGACCGCTACCTGGCGGCGGGGCTCGAGCGGGCTCCGGCAAGCACCGACGCCTACCTCGTCACGGCCGAATCGTATCAGGACGCGGGAAGGATCGCCGCGGCGATTGGCGAGTTCCGGCTGGCCCTCACACTCAGCCCTCATCGGGCGGACGTCATGGATCGGCTCGCGCTGGCCTACTGGCAGGCGAACCAGCGGACGCAAGCCATCGGTCAGTGGAAGCAGGCGCTCGACGTTCTCAAAGCCACGGCAGCGCAGGCCGCCCCGCCCGAAAACCTCTGGAACGAATTCACCGCCGTTGCCACTCACCTCGAGGAGCGGCGCCTGGGCGCTTCCTTCCGGCCGGCCATGGACGCACTGCTCCGCGCCTATCTGAAGAGCAGCGGTTCCTACCGCGCTCTGCCACTCCTCGAATCGGCTTTCGAGGCACTTGAGGATCCCGCCGCGGGCTCGGTCTGGCTGGCCGAGCTTTCTTCGTCTTGCGCCTCTCCTCAGGCGCTGCTCTCGAGTCTCGCCACCGCGGATTGGATTGCCCTCGCCAACCGCGAGGCGATCTATGGACGCCTGCTCTCCCTGGATGAAGCCGCAGTCGCCGCGGCGCACGGGCCGGAGCAGGACGCGGCGATGGCTTCGCTTCGCGCGGTACAGGTGCAATGGCTCGGCTATCTGATCGAAGCGGGCCAAATCCAACGCGCCGAGGCCGCTTTGACCGCTCTGCCGGTAAAAACCGAAGGCTTCTCTCCGGGCGACCTGGCTCCCATCCGTCTACGGCTGGCCGCCGCGCAGGGCAGGCTCGCTGCGTTGCTCGCGAGCTACGGCGCGAATCCTGACGCCGCTCCGCCGTTTGCTATTCTCCGCCAGGTTTCCGCCGAACTCGATCACGAGGGAGCGGCTTCCGCCGCCGATCAGATCCTCGCCTTTGCCTACAGCCGCGAGATCGAAGCGCATCATTTGACCGCGGCGAATTTTCTGGGTCTCGCCGAAATCCGGTTGAAGTCGGGGGACGTCAAGGATGCGCTGGCGCTGCTCGACCGGCTATCGCTGGTCGTCGGTCCTCCCAACAGCAATCTGGATGCCGCGGCTGCGCTACTCGAAAAGGCGGGCCATCCGGCGGAAGCCGCCGTTTTCCTGGCGCATCTGGTGGAAGCGGCTCCCTGGCGCATGGGGGCACGGCTGCGTTTGGCGGAGGCGCAACTCGCTGCCGGTGAGAATTCCGCCACGGCGCGAGAATCACTCGACGCTTTGGCGGCGAACCCGCTTGCCGCCTACGAGATCCGTTCCGCCGCCGCCCTCGCTCTGGCCGGCAGCCACACCCCGGGGAATCTTGGTTCGGCGGAGCTGAGCCTGCTCTCGAGCGGCGCGCCGATTGCCGCCGCCCAAGCCAACCAGCCCTTTTCCCTGGCCGCACGCCTTGCGGCGGCATCGGGAAACCTGGCACCGTCCGAGAAGCTGCATCTGCTCGGAGCCGCTCTGGCCGATTTCCCCGACAATCGCCCGGCACGGATGCAGTTCTTCCACGCGGCGATTGCCGCGAGGGAGAATGCGCTGGCGCTCTCGGCGATTTCACCCCTCCTCGGTCCGCCGCCGATGAATCCTTTCGGCGCCGCCGGAGCCATGGGCGGTTATCTCGCCGGCCTCCGTGGAACGATCCGCGCGCAGACGAGTGCGGCGGCGTTTTTCCCCTCCGAGCCGCTGTCGGAGCGGGCGCGGCTGGCCACCGAACTGGCTTCGCTGATGCTGCGGCTCGATCAGCTTGAAGAGGCGCAACGGTACGAGAGGATCGCCGAATCGCTGGAGACCGCGCCGGCGCAGCGGGCCGCAGCCGCGCTGGAAGTTTCTCGAATACAGGCACGAATCGAGCGCCGGTCAGCCAATGCCCGCCGCCGGCCGCAAATTCATCGCCAGATGGATCAGGACCGCATCGTGCGTCCCCGGCTGGTTGCGGGCGACTCGAGAGGCAAGCCAATCGCCGCAGTGGGGAGGGGGAGACTGCCATGAAACGTGCCGCTCGCCTGCTCGTTCCTCTGGCCGCCGCGGTCGTCGCGCTAGCCTACAGCGGGCGAGTGGTTGCTCCCACACCGTCGCGATCGCTTGCCGGATTCATGCCGCAGGGAGCGATTTTGTATCTGGAGGCCGCCGACTTTGGGGGGCTATTGCGGGAGTGGAGCGGCTCACCCGAGCGCCAGGCGTGGCTCGAAAGCGACAATTTCGCCGCGTTTTCGCGCTCGAAGCTCGTCTTGCGGCTCGAGAGCGCCCAGCGCGAATTCGCGGCCGCCGCCGGCATCCCGCCGGACAGCCAATTCCTGGCGCCGGCCGCGGGGGGCGAGAGCGCCCTCGCCCTCTACAATATCGGCAAGCTCCAGTTCCTTTTCGTGTCGCGGATGCCGGCAGCCCAGGCCATGCAGTCGGGGCTATGGCGGGAGCGCGGGAGTTTCCAATCGCGAGCGGCAGGCGGCGTCGCGTTCTACGTGCGCACGGATCCTCAATCGGGCCGCGTTGCCGCGTTCGCCGTGGCCGACAACTACCTGCTGCTCTCGACTCGCGAGGATCTTCTCGCCGGCGCGCTGGCCATGCTTGCCGGCGGCAACGCTCCCAGCCTGGCGTCGGAATCGTGGTATCGCGACGCGATTGCCGCCGCCGGGTCGCCTGGTGAATTGCGATTGGTGCTCGCGATGGACAAGATCGCCGCGACACCTTACTTCCGCAGCTATTGGATTCCACGGAACATTTCAGAACTCGGCGCGTATCGCGCCGCCATTTCGGATTTCCATCGCGAGGGCAGCGTCGACCGAGAAGAACGGGTTTTGCTGCCGAAGCTGGCGTCTGCCGCTCCGGCGCAGGCATCGCCGGGCACGGGCGCCTACCCCCTTGCCGGGCAACCGCCCGTACCCGCCAGCGCGCAGCGGGCCGCGGCCGAACTCCTCCGCCTGGTTCCCGCCGATGCCGGTTTTTACCGGGTCGTTGCGGGACCGAGCGCCGCGGAGTGCCTCTCGCTGGTGAAAGCCAGCGTCTTGTTCCCGCGAATCGGGCCGGGTCCGCCTTCACCGATGGCGCCGTCCGTAAGGTTGACCGGCGGGGTGGTGGGCCAAGCTTCCGACCTCGAGACACGCATCGATGTTGCGCCGCCAGAGTTCCCGCAGGCAGGAGGCGGCTGGGAAGCCTTCGGCAAACTGATCGAGGGCGCGGGGGTACAAGCCGCCCTCTTCGTGGGCTCGAGCGACCAGGATCCGCGCATCGGGTTTGTGGGGAATCGCCTAGTAGTCGTGCTGGCCGCGAGCACGCCCTGGAAAGCCGCGGATGTTCGAGACGCGCTTACGGCAGCCATCGGCCAGGAAGTCACTACCGCCAGTCTTGGCGCCGGTTGGACCTCGAACGGGACCCAGGCGGATGGCACGTTTGTCCTGAACGGGCTGCTGCACGCCGGCTTTGCGGTGCGGGGAAGCGACCTCTTCCTGGCAAACGACGCCGGCACGCTTGCCAGCCTGCTTGCGGCCACGACTGCCAGCCCGGGTCTTCCCGCACCCGAACCGATGATCTACGCCGCCGGCTCCCATCTTACCGCCGAACGCCAGAACTTCACCCGCCTCGCCGCGGCGCTGGATCCTTCATCTCCCAGGGAAGGGAATCCGTACCAGGGCGCGCGGCGGCAGCCGCCATCGTTTTTCTCCGGCAACGTCGGCAGCTTGAGCGGAGTGCTGGGCGGGGTCGTTTCCGAGGAGATGACTATCCGCCAATCGGGCGGGGACGAGCGGCAGACGGTGGTGTATCGCTGGGGGCGGTGATTCGCCGGCCTCTCGGCGAGTCGCGGGAATGGGAGAGAGGATTGATTCGTTACCGCGAGGCGGCGCCGGAGGCGCGGGCCACCGTTTCGGGGTAATAGCCGGTGCGGGTGCGCACGAAAACTTTGCCGAGACCGTGCGGCAGATCCGCCAACTTGACCTCGACGCGGCGATACCCTCCATTGATTTGCGGGTTGGAGGGGTAATAGCCGAGCAGGTACTGATTGCGGATGTCCTTGGCGACCTCGAGGCAGATCGAATGCACCTGGTCGAGAGTTTTGGGGAAAAAGGCCAAGCCGCCGGTAGCTTCGGAGAGGGCGGTCAGAGCGCGTTTGGCGGCACGCGCCTCGCCGTGGTCGTCCTCCTGTAGCAAGCCGATGGTGTAGATGATGGCGTTGGACTGCTCGGCCGCGCGGATGGTGAAAGGCAGCCGATGCTCGCTGGCGTTGTCCTCGCCATCGGTGATGACCAAGAGGACCTTCTTATCGCGGTGGCCTTTGCGGAGATGGTGGAGGGAAGCGAGGACGGCGTCGTAGAGGGCGGTCGAGCCGCGGGCATCGATTCGGGCGAGGGCATCGCGAAGGACGCTGATGTTGTTGGTGAAATCGGATCTCTGGTCGAGGTAGTAATCCTCGTTGAAGTTCACCACGAAGACTTCGTCATCGGGATTCGAGGTCTGGACGAAGGTCAGCGCGGCGGCGTTGACTTCGGGCCGCTTGTCGGACATGCTCCCGCTGTTATCAATCACCAGGCCCATCGTGACGGGAATGTCTTCGTGCTTGAAGATGGAGATCTTCTGCTCGACGCCATCTTCGTAGACCTTGAAGTTGTCCTGCTGGAGGCCGTTGACGAACTTGCCGTCTTTATCCACGACCGTCACGGGCAGAGGAACCAGATCGACGTTCCGCTTCAGCTGAGCCGTGGGGGGCGGAGGCGGGGGCACCTTGGGCATGGAAGGCGCGGTGGATTTCTGCTGCTGGGCGAGCGCGGGAAGGGAAGCGCCGAAGAAAAGGGCGAGCGCGGCGAGAGGGAAGATCGCCCGGCGGCTAAGGCTTAAGCCCGTAATAGCCATGCTTGTAGTAGACGCGGAGGGGAGGCAAGCCGCGCGGGGGAACCACGTCCACCTTGATCTTTCTCCACTTGCCATCGTTTTTCGTATCGCTCGGTTTATAGCCCAAGACATATTGGTTCCTCAGCTCCATGCTGATTTTCGTGGCGATGTCAGGGAGCTCGTTGATGTTCTGAACGGGAAAGACACGCCCTCCCGACATGTCGGCCAGTTCCTCGAGCAGTTCGGGACCCGCGCCCTCTTCGGGCGTGCGGAAGCGGTCGGCCAACGGTTCGTAAACGCCAATCGCATAGAGCTGGACGTCCGATTCCCTCAGGTATTCGCGAATGTCCTGTTCGGAATACCGGCTGTGATTATCGCCGCCATCAGATATGATGAGCAAAGCCTTCCTGCTGTTGTGTGCTCCTTTCATTTCACTTAAGCCGAGGTAGATGGCGTCAAACAGGGCGGTTTCCCCTCCCGCTTTGGTGTACATGAGCCGGCTTTGCAGCTCGTTGATATCGCTGGTGAAGGGTGAAATCAGATCGGCGCGGCTGCTGAAATCGACGAGGAAAAACTCGTCCTGGGGGTTTGCCGTTTTGAAGAACTGCATGGCCGCCATCTTCGATTTGTCGATCTTATCGGACATGCTACCGCTCATGTCGAAGATCACGCCGATGGAGATGGGGACGTCGTCCTCGGCGAAGTGCACGATCTCCTCTTCCTCGCCATTTTCGTAGGCGCGGAAATTATCCCGCTGAAGGCCGGTGACGAGGCGATCGTAGGGATCCAGCACCGTGACCGGGACCAGCACCATGTGGACGCTGCGGACGACGGGGTTGGGAAGCGCGTTGGCGGGCGGTTTCGGGTGGGCGGGCACCGGGGGCTTCATGGGTCCACGCTGCTGCGCGGGCAGGCCCAGGGCTAGCCCGAGGGCGAAACACAGAACCCAAGGGGACACTCGCATTCCCCGCGCCTTCGCCCTGTGGTCCACCTGCCCTTTCCCCCCTCGGCCGTGGATGAAGGCAACTCCCCCTACCGACTTTCTGATTCTAGCACCCGGCGAGGATGGGGCAAACGGGGCAAAAGAGGCAGAGAGGCAAACAGGCAAGGAGGCAGAGGGGAAGGAAATGCGGGGCTGGCCTGCGACCGCGGGCAACCCTAGGGGCTGGTGGGGATTCTGTTCCTAGCGGAGGGGGGCAAATTTGCGATCCGTCCTTTTCCAGAGCACCGCTGGTCTGCTATAAAAGAGGGAAATCCCCGTACAGGAGTGGAATGACAGGAGCGATGAGTTGATAGAAGTCGAGAGTCTGACGAAGGTCTTTCGAGAGAACCCCGCAGTCGATCACGTTTCCTTCCACGTTGGAAAAGGCGAAATCCTAGGCTTCCTGGGGCCGAACGGCGCCGGGAAAACCACAACCATGCGCATGCTCACCGGCTACCTGCCAGCGACGGCCGGCACGGTGCGGATCGGCGGGTACGACGTTCAGAAGCAATCGATGGAAGTGCGCAAGCGGATTGGGTACCTGCCCGAGGTGCCTCCGCTTTACAGCGACATGACCGTCGAGGCCTATCTGGATTTCGTCGCCCGAATCAAGCGGGTGCCTTCGGCGGAGCGCGCCGAGCGCGTGGCGCGATCGATGGAACTGGCGCACGTCGGCGACCGGCGGCGCGAGCTGGTGCATCGGCTCTCGCGCGGCTATCGCCAGCGCGTGGGCCTGGCGCAGGCGCTGGTGCACGATCCGGACGTACTCATCCTCGACGAGCCAACGGCCGGGCTCGACCCCAAGCAGATCATCGAGGTTCGCCGGCTCATCAAGAGCCTGGCGGGAGCCCATACCATCATCCTTTCCACGCACATCCTGCCGGAAGTGGGGATGACCTGCGACCGCGTGCTCATCATCAATCACGGGAAGATCGTGGCCGAGGACACTCCCGAGCACCTGACCACGCAATTGCGCGGCGGGGAGCGCCTGCGCGTGCTGGTGCGGGGCGAGGAAGCGCCGTTGCGGGAGGCGCTGGCGGGCCTCGAGGGCCTGCAGGAGGTGGCGGTGACTCCGCTGCGGGAAGGCGGGGCGCTCTCGGTGGCTCTGGGAGTCGAGCCGGAGCGAGACGTGCGCGGGAAAGTGGCGGCGCGGATCGTGGGGAAGGGTTTGGAGCTGCTGGAGCTGCGCAGCGAACGCATGAGCCTCGAGGAGATCTTCCTGCAATTGACGACCGAGGAAGCCGAGGACGGAGCGAGGAGTTCTGGATGACGGGGAAGCGGAACGGGGTGAGAGAAGCAGATCCCTCACACGCGCCCGCCAGAAGCTCGGGCGCGGTTCGGGATGACGGGGTGGGGACGACCGAGGAAGCCGAGGACGGAGCGAGGAGGGAAGCGTGAGAGGGGTTTGGGCCATCTACCGGCGGGAAATGTCGCACTATTTCGTTTCGCCCATCGCCTACGTGGTGGGCGGCGTGTTCCTGGCCATCGCCGGCTACTTTTTCAACGGCATCCTGGCCATTCTGATGCAGCGGGCGATGCAGATGGGATTTCAGGCGGCGGAGATGGGCGGGGGCGCGCCGCCCATGGACGTCACGAGCATGGTGGCGCAGAACTTCTTCTCGGTGGTGGGCTCGCTCACCCTGTTTCTGCTTCCCATGCTCACCATGGGGGTGTACGCCGAGGAGAAGAAGCGGGGAACCATCGAGTTGCTGATGACTTCGCCGCTCGAAGACTGGGCGATCGTGTTGGGGAAGTTCTTCGCGACGCTGACGGTGTACGCCCTATTGCTGGTGCCCACGCTGCTCTATCAGATCTTCCTGTTCCACTACAGCGACCCCGTGCCCTCCTGGAAGATGCTGGTGCCCGGGTACCTGGGCATCCTGCTGCTGGCGGGGGCGCTGATCGCGCTCGGGCAGTTCCTCTCGTCGCTCACCGAAAACCAGATCGTCGCGGCGGTGCTGACGTTCGGCGTCTTCCTTTTGCTCTGGGTGCTCGACCTCGGGGCGCAAGACACGAGCAGCGGGATCGGGGCCATGCTGCGCCGCCTCTCGCTGGTGGAGCGATACAACAGTTTCACGATGGGCGTGATCGACCTAGCGAGCCTGGTTTATTTCGTGAGCTTCGCGGCGTTCATGGTTTTCCTTACCTTGCGCTCGCTCGATTCGATGCGCTGGAGAAGGGCGTGAGCGGGGGGTCGAAGGTCGCGATCCCCAGGCGCCCCCACGGCGCCTGGGGCACCCGGACGGGTTTCATGAGGTTTCGCGGGCCGCAGGCCCCAGGTGACAGGCCATGAAAATCAACCGCAGCGAGCTATTCAAGACGATCAGTTACGGCGGCGCGGCGCTCGCGCTCGCCGGTTACCTTCGCTACGCCATCACGGGCGTGCTCACCGGGCTCGACATGGGCTTGCTCACCGGTGGCGGCGCCCTGCTGATCGTCGCCATCGCATTCAATCTCGGCGGGATCGGCCGGTTTTTCGCGCGGCGCTCATCGCGCCTGGGGGCGAACACGATCGTACTGGTGGTGGCCGTGCTGGCGATTCTAGGCGCGGCGAACGTGGTCGCCTTCCGGCACGACAAGCGGTTCGACATGACCAGCGGGAAGCTGTATTCGCTCTCCCCGCAGAGCGAAAAGATCGCGCGAGATCTCCCTCGCGACGTGCAGTTCCTCTACTTCAGCAATCAGGCCGATACGGCGCTGGCCGAGCTTTTCGGCGAGTACCGGGTCTACAGCCACCGCATCTCGTTCCGGCGGGTCGATCCCGTCGCCCACCCCGACGTGGCCAAGCAATACAACGTGCGGAGCATGAACGAACTGGTGGCGGCGAGCGGCGACCGGACGCTGCATTTGCAAGGGACGGGCGAGGAGGACATCACGAGCGCGCTCGTTCAGTTTTCGCAGAATACCGTCAAGACGGTTTGTTTCGTCACCGGCCATGGCGAGGAATCGATCGATTCGACAGACTCGGGCGGTTACAGCAGCGTGAAGGCGGAATTGACGAAGGAAAACTACAAGGTGCAGGACGTGAACCTGGTGAGGGCGGGGAAGGTGCCGGATGCCTGCACGGTGGTGGTGGATGCCGGACCGCGGCAGGCGCTCTTCCCGCAGGAAACCACGATGCTCGAGAACTACCTCGGAGGCGGCGGCAAGGCATTCATGCTCGTCGATGCGGAGACGAATCCCGGCCCGCATCCGCTTTTCGGGCTGGGGCCGCTCTTCGACGCCTGGAACATCAAGGTGGGGGACAACATCGCGATCGACGCGAGCGGAGTAGGCCGGCTGTTCGGCACGGGTCCGGCCGTCCCGCTGGTACACGACTACGGCGATTCCCCGATCACCCAGGGTTTTGGCGAGTCGATGTCGTTCTTCCCGCTAGCCCGCACCGTGAATACCGCCGACAGCTCGAAGACCACGCCGACGGAGGTGGATTTGCTGAGAACCTCGGCGGCGAGTTTCGCCGTGCCCAAGATCACGGGAACGACCGTCAGCTACGATCCGAAAACCGACATGAAGGGTCCGCTGACGCTGGGCGTCACGGCAGAGAAGCAGGAGGGCGACAAGCTGGCGCGGCTGGCGGTATTCGGGAATTCCGCCTTCGCCACGAATCGCTGGGTGGGTTTGCAGCGCAACGGCGACCTCTTTTACAACACGGTAAGCTGGCTCTCGCAGGACCAGAACCTGATTTCCATCCGGCCCAAGAGCCCCACCAGCCGCCAAGTGACGATGACGACGGCGCAGCAACGGATGCTGCTGTGGCTCAGCCTGGCGGTGCTGCCGGGGCTGGTGGTGCTTGGGGGAATCCTGATTTGGTGGAGGAGGCGCTAAGGAGTCTGCGTGGGAGGCGGCGGTCCCGGCCCTCAGCGGCTGAAGCCGCGTTGGTTCGCAGGCGCTTGCGGCACGGCTGATCCCGTCCCGAATCCCATCCCGAAAGTTCGGGATTCGGGACGGGATTCGGGACGTGCCCTTGCGAAGAATGCGGTCCTCGCCCAGACTCCGAGGTCTCAGATGCGCAAGAGCACGCTAATCGTCGTGGTGATCGCGGCGGCCCTGGTCGGCTTCGTGTACTGGCACGAATTCGCGCGGGCTCCCGTCGAAAAGAGCGAGGCGAATCCCGCCGTGTTCCATTTCCAGCCCGAAGAGGTCGCTTCGCTGACCCTGGCGCGGCCGAGCGGCACGATCGTCCTCGAGCGGAAGGGAACCGGCTGGCAAATCGTCCAGCCCATCGAGACGCGCGCGGACAAGGCCGCCGTCAACAGCCTGCTGGACGACGTGACCCTGGCGCGAGCCTCGCGCACGCTCACGGCCTCGGCAGGCGAGCTGAAGAATTTTGGTCTCGCTCCGCCGGCCGTCACGATGGATTTCCGGCTGCAAAACGGCCAGGAGCGGCAGCTCAAGGTGGGCTCGGCCGATTACTCCGGCAACTCGGCCTACGCTCAGGCGGGCGGCTCGAAGAGCGTGGTTCTCGTTCCGGATTCGGTGCTCCAGGACGGGAGCAAGACCCTGGCCGACCTCCGCGACAACTCCGTATTGGGGATTTCGGGCGATCAGGTCGAGTCGTTCGATTTGGAGAGTCCGTCGGGAAATATCGAGGCCAAGCGCTCGGGGAGCGTCGCGGCCGATACGTGGGCCATCGACAAGCCGCGGCAAGCCGCGGGCGATTCGACCGCCATCGCCACCTTGCTCGGGGACGTGACCAACGGGAAGATCGCGAAGGTGGTGAGCGAGGACGCGGCCGGGCTGAGCCGCTACGGGCTCGAGCATCCGACGCTCGCTTTCGACGTTCACCTGAAATCGGGGACCGAGCGGGCGCTCGACCTCGGGCGCAAGGAAGGCGATCAGTACTACGCTCGCGACAGCTCCCGGAATATGGTTTTTCTCGTTCCGGCTAGCCTCGAGAAACAACTCGATAAGAGCCTTTTCGATCTTCGAGACAAGCAGGTGCTGCACGGCCTGCCCGAGGATTTCACGCGCGTCGATTACACGGCGGGCTCGCTCCAATTTTCCTGCGGGGTGGACAAGAGCGGGCAATGGACGATGTTCGAGCCGGCAACGGACAAGGGCAAGAAGGTAGCGAACTGGAAGATCTTCAATCCGCTTTCGAGCGCGACGGCGAACCAGATTCTGGATTCCCCTCCGCCCGCGCTGCTGGCGGAAGTGGCGCGCCCCGCCATCCAAATCGTGCTCACGCGCAAAGCCGGCGGGAAGGAAACGTTCCGGTTCGCGAAGCCAGCGGGGAAGAGCGTCTACCTCTGGGTGAGCGACGGGAGCGGGCTGTACCGGGTGGGAAAAGACACCTACGATTCGCTGGTCTTCAAGAGCCCGGCGGACATACTGCGGTAGAAAGGGGTGAGGACCCGCAATGCGACTTCAACGATTCGTTTCGCTATTCCTTGCGGTTGGGGTTGCCGCGGGCGCCTTGGCTGCGCGATCGGCTCCGCCGTCAACCCTGGGCCTGGCCGCCGGGGCTCAGCGCAGCGCCCGCCGGACCCATCAGGCCACAGGCGAACTGGTTTCGATCACTAGCGGGAGCCTGGTGCTTTTGCACGCGCGCGGGAGAACGAAACAGCGGATGACCTTCGTGCTGACGCCGGATACGACGAGGGGAAGCAACCTGGTCAAAGGAGCGCGGGTCACGGTTTTCTACGAGGTGGATAAAAGCGGCCGGCTCCTTGTGCGACGGGTCCGGGCCGCGCGGGTCAGGGCGTCACGCCACGCCCCGCGGGCGAAGGCCCAACACTGAGGCGCACGGCTGATATCGAGCGGGAAGGCGCGCGGGCAGGTCCCGATGCTTCGGGAGCCCGCGCCACTTGCAGCGGGCATCGCAGGATTATGTGGTCGTAAATGGTTGCGTTTCTTTGGCGAAGGGTTACACAGGCTGAAGAATCTGTGTGGCAACGCGAAAAGGTGCGAATTCCACAGCCCTGGCGCAAATTTCGTGCGTTGTCCGCAAACGACTTGCGCGAATCTATGAAAAATACAAGCTGTGGAAATGCCAGTTGCCACACAGACTCTTCAGCCTGTGTCGGCGCTCCATGGACAAAGCCGGCGCGCGCAGAAAAGCGCACAGCCAAGAGTGGCTGTGCTACTGGCTGGTAGGGGCGCTCGCTTCCGGCTCACTGAGGGACCCGCGCGACGTGCCGCGCTGAAGCCCGCGGCTCTACGTTTACACCTGACGGCCTTATTGCAATCAGCGGAGGGCACCGGTCATGGATCACGAGTCACGAATCAAGAGTAGCTGTGCGCTTTTGGGCGTCGCGTCAACTTAAAACCGCACAGCCATCTATAACGCGGCCGGCGTTGTCAAGCGACACCCCCAGCGGCGAACCGCGAGGGTTCCTCTTTTTTCCTTGAACCGGATCTTTTGCTTTGCCGACCAAGGCTCGTCGCTTCCGATCCGTCGGTGGCCTGTGAGGCGCCACCAGCCATCTATTCGATCACCAACTACCGA
>JAJYLB010000092.1 GCA_021788095.1 Acidobacteriota bacterium
CTTCGACGGCGGGCGTGGCGACGGTGGCGGGTCTGGGCGCCGAGGGGCCGGCCGGTGCGTCCCTCCAGGCGCGCTCGCTCGAAGTCCCGGGCGATCTTTCGTCGGCGGTTTTCCTGATTGCGGCCGCGCTGCTATTGCCCGGCTCCCAATTGCTCCTGCGGAACGTGGGCCTCAACCCCACGCGCACCGCCGTATTCGACTTCTTTACCGCCATGGGCGCGCCGCTCCGCATCACGAGCCGCCGAACGGTGGCAGGCGAGCCGCGCGGGGATGTGGAAGTCTGCCACGCGCCTCTCGCGGGCGGCTCGGTCAGCGGGGCCGATTCGGCCCGGATGATCGACGAATTGCCCATGCTCGCCGCGCTCGGTCCCTTCACCGAGCGCGGCATCGCGATTCTCGATGCTCGGGAGCTGCGCGTCAAAGAGACCGATCGCATCGCCGCCATGGTGGAAAACCTCCGGCGCATGGGCGCGCGCGCCGAATCGTTCCCCGACGGGCTGACCGTCGCGGGACGCGCCGCCGGCCCGCTCCACGGCGCGGAAATCGATCCGTGCGGCGATCATCGCATCGCCATGGCGATGGCGGTCGCCGGGCTCGCCGCCGCCGGGGAAACCACCATCCACGACGCCGAGTGCGCCGCGGTCTCCTTTCCCGCTTTTTTCGACGCGCTCGATCGCCTGCGCTTTTAACTTGCTTTCCGCAAGTCATCCTGATAGCCTGCGGGCAGTGCGCGGGAGGTTCAAGCCAAAACACAGGTCTGGCTGCCCTGTAGGGCTAGCTCTCGATATTCTCGGGGATCGTTGGTCGCTCTTGATCGTGCGCGATCTCATGGTTCGCGGCTATCGCACGTTCACCGAGTTCCAGCAAGCGGGCGAGGGGATCGCCACCAACATCCTGGCGAACCGATTGCGCAGGCTTGAGGCAGCAGGGATCCTTCGCGCGGAAGGCCAAAGGCAAGACCGCAGGCGCGTCAGCTACCGCCTGACGGAGAAGGGAATCGATCTGGCCCCGGTGCTGCTCGAACTTTTGATCTGGGGCGCGCGGCACGAGCGGACTTCGGCAACCGCGGCGGCGGCCGATGTCATCGAAAGAATGGCCCGCCATCGGGAAGCGGTGCTCGCGGAAGTGCGACGCCGTTGGGCGGAGCGCGACGTTCGGCCGCTGCAGGTCGGCGGCCGCTGGACCCTACTGTAATCCGGCAAAGCGATCTGGGCATGTCGATTCCGCCCCCTGCCATTCGACTATGGGATGGGGCCGGCGCAGGGCCGTCCATCGGCCCGCTGGCCGGGGGAAAGCGAAAACGGCAAGGAGGCCGAGCGATCCGAGCGATGGTCATGGGGAAAGTCAATCAGGAATCCGAGGCGGGCAAATTGCCGGACGCCCAGAGCATCGCCGATGCCGACCAGTTTCCGATCGCGAGCAGGTTTAAGAAAGGAGAATAGCGATGGCCAAGCCAGTCAAAGCGGTACCCGAAGGGAGACCCACCGTCTTACCCGCCCTCGTCTGCAAGGGCGCGGCAAAAGCAATTGATTACTACAAGAAAGTCTTCGGCGCGAAGGAACTGCATCGCACGGAGGGGCCCGGCGGCACGATTGCCCACGCCGAGCTCGGTATCGGCAATTCCATCATCATGCTCAGCGACGAATTCTCGAGCATGGCCCAGGCGCCATCGGCCTGCACCGGCCATGCCCTCTACGTCTATCTCGAAGATTGCGACGCGGCATTCCAGCGCGCCGTCGCCGCTGGAGGGAAATCGGTGATGCCCGTGATGAACCAGTTCTGGGGAGATCGCCACGGCGTGTTCGAGGACCCGTTCGGCCATCGCTGGAACGTCGCGACCCACGTCGAGGACGTGGGGCCGGAAGAGCTGGGCCGGCGCGCGAAGGAGTGGATGGCCAAGGCGGCCAAAGCGGGGGCTCAAGGCCACTAAAAGCCGAATGGGAAAGGAAAGGGGAAAGTAACATGGAAACGAAACCGACTTACGAGCAGGGAAGACTTCAATTAGAGCTTTTCGATCTGCGCCGTGAAGCGCGCCTGCGCCAGGCGCGCGACTGGTTTTTCAAGAATTTCCACGCGGAAACCCTTGACGAGGCGATGAAGATCGCCGCGCCGATGACCGAAGGCGGCACGCTCTTCATGATGGTGATTAGCTACTGGGAGCAGGCGTGCTCCTACCTCAACCATGGCCTGCTGCACGAAGACCTGTTCTTCGAGAGCAACGGGGAGTTCTTCGGGGTTTGGGAGTCGGTCAAAGCGACCTTGCCCGATGCGCGGGAGCGATGGGCCAACAAGGCATTTCTCGCCAACATGGAGAAAGCCGCCGCGCGCTTCGAAAAATGGAGCGAAGCGCGCTCGCCAGGCCAGATCGCGGCCATGCGGCAGTGGAGGAAGCAGATGCGCGCGCAGATGGCTTCGGCGGCAGCGAAGGCCTGATTCCCCTCGGTTACCATTTCCGCCCGCCGGCGCCCTTCTCGGGCTCCGGCGGGCGACAAAGCTGTGCGAAAAGGAGATACCGATGAGCAAGGTGCGGGTCTTGGTGGGAACGCGCAAGGGCGCGTTCGTTCTCGAGTCGGATGGGAAGCGCCACGCGTGGAATGTCAACGGCCCGTTCTTCACGGGCTGGGAGATCTACCACATGAAGGGATCCCCGGCCGACCCGAACCGCATCTACGCCTCGCAATCGAGCGGATGGTTCGGGCAGGTGATCCAGCGCTCGAGCGATGGCGGGAAGACGTGGGAAACGCCCGGCGGCGGACCCACGCAGGACCCACGCGGTTGGATGCACGGCGAAAGCAACAAATTCGTCTACGACGTCTCGGGCGAAACCGGCAAGCCGCTCACGACGCATCAGTTCTACGACGGCACGCAGCACCCGTGGGAATTCAAGCGGGTCTGGCACCTCGAGCCGTCGCTCGGCGATCCCGATGCCGTCTACGCAGGCGTCGAGGACGCGGCCATCTTCCGCTCCGCGGACGGCGCCCGGTCATGGCAGGAGCTTCCCGGGCTCCGGGGGCACGGCACCGGCCCGAAATGGCAACCGGGCGCCGGCGGCATGTGCCTCCACACGATTCTGATCGATCCCCAAAATCCGAAGCGAATCTATATCGCCATCTCCGCCGCCGGCGCCTTTCGCACCGACGACGGCGGCAAGACGTGGAGCCCGATCAATCAAGGCTTGCGATCCCAGTACATCCCCGATCCCAACGCCGAAGTCGGCCACTGCGTTCACCACATCGCGTTTCACCCCTCGCGGCCCGGCGTGCTCTTCATGCAGAAGCACTGGGACGTGATGCGCAGCGACGATGCCGGCGATTCCTGGCGGGAAGTGAGCGGGAACCTGCCCACGGATTTCGGCTTCGCCATCGACGTCCACGCGCACGAGCCGGAAACCATCTACGTCGTTCCCATCAAGAGCGATTCCGAACACTTCCCGCTCGACGGCAAGCTCCGGGTGTATCGCAGCCGGACGGGAGGGAACGAATGGGAGCCGCTCGCCAAGGGCCTGCCCCAAAGCCATTGCTACGTCAACGTGCTGCGCGATGCGATGGCCGTGGACCGGCTCGAGCCCTGCGGAATCTATTTCGGCACCACCGGCGGCCAGGTCTACGGCTCGGCCGATGCGGGAGACAGTTGGGAGCCGATCGTCCGCGATCTGCCGCCGGTCCTCAGCGTCGAGGTGCAGTCGCTGCCATGATACGCGTCGTACTACCCACCCATCTGCGAAGGCTGGCGCAGGCGGATAGCAGCGAAGTGCAGCTCGAAGTGCACGACCCGGCCACGATCCGCGGCGTTTTGGATGCGCTCGAAGCGCGCTACCCCATGCTCTGCGGAACCATTCGCGACCACGCCACCGGCCAGCGCCGGCCGTTCCTCCGCTTTTTCGCGTGCGAACAGGATCTTTCTCTCGATTCGCTCGACGTGCCGCTGCCTGATGCCGTCGTCACCGGCGCCGAGCCCTTGCTCATCGTCGGCGCGATAGCCGGCGGCTGAAGGATCGTGACGCGTGATTCGTGCCTCGTGACTCCTTCCTGGTTCTAGCATCGGCAACGAGCCGGCCCGGAAAAAGAAGCCGCCAAGATGGTGGCGTTACGACAGACCTGGGCGCCAACGGAGTGCCCGCCGAGCGCAATTTGTTGGAGCGTCGTCCTTGGCGCGCCGCCTGCTGGAAACCTTCCCTAGGGAAACCTTCGCTTGACATCGGGGTCGTCGTAGACCATTCTGCTCTAGGCATAGTAGAATCACGCTCCGGCTTCCCGGCCGGGGAAGGCGAGGCGGAAGATGGCAAGAAGACCCGACGGGCCGCGAGATCTCTTTCCCGGCGCGCTCGAGATCATGGTCATGGAAACGCTCCGGCGCCAGCCGCTCCACGGCTACGCGCTGGTGCAACACATCCAGCGCCGGTCGAACGACCTGCTGCGCGTCGAGGAAGGCTCGCTCTATCCGGCGCTGCAGCGGCTGCTCAAAGCGGGGCTGGTGAGCGTGGAATGGGGCGTATCGTCCACCAACCGCCGCGTCCGCATCTATCGCCTCACCGCCAGAGGCGCGAAACACCTCGATCGCGAAGTCTCCCGCTTCGAGCAGATGCTCGAAGGCATTACCCGCGTCCTCGCCCCGGTGAAGCCGTGACCCTTGGTTCGTGGCCCGTGTCTCGTGGCCAGTGGCAAAAGGATCGCCGGTGTAAGGTTTGAACGTAGCGCACGGTCTTCAGCGCTGCACGGCGCAGTCTGAAGAGTCTGCGTGGCAACTCTGTTTTTGGTAAGGGCATGGCTTCAGCCGCTGAGGTCCGATTTTCGCCATTGCCACACAGACTCTGAAGCCTGTGCCACGTGTGCTAGACTTGATTTTGGCAAGCGCTGCATCCTCCCGGCAACGCTTGCTTGGCGCAGTCACCCCGCGGACCGGGGAAAAACGGCGCTTCCCTGAATCCCTTCCGGCGATTCACCCACACTGCGGAATTTAGGCTCCGCCGAGGTGCGGCGGAACAGCGAGTATCGCGAGGCCCTATGACGACTCGGATTTCCAAGCCCCAGGCCAAACCTGCCGCGAGCCAACCGGCGATCGATCCCGCGCACGACTTGCTGCGGGAGGAGAGCAGTCCGCTCGCTCCTATCTTCTCGCCGAAGACGGTGGCGCTGGTCGGCGCAACGGAGCGGCCGGGGAGCGTCGGCCGGACGGTGCTTTGGAACCTGCTCAGTTCGCCCTTTGGCGGCACGGTCTACCCCATCAGTGTGAAACGGCCGAACGTGCTGGGAATCCGCGCCTATCCCAGCCTGCGGGAGATGCCGGAGCGACCCGACCTGGTCGTGATCGTCACTCCCGCCGCGACCGTCCCTGCCGTTCTTCGCGAAGCGGTGGAACTGGGCGTGCCCGCGGGAATCGTCATTTCCGCCGGGTTCAAGGAACACGGCGAGGCGGGGCGCGAGCTGGAACGCCAAATCGCCGAAATCATTCGCGGGAAGATGCGCCTGATCGGTCCCAACTGCCTGGGCGTGATGAATCCGATGGGCGGCTTGAACGCGACCTTTGCCAGCGCGATGGCGCGGCCGGGGAGCGTCGCCTTCATCAGCCAAAGCGGCGCGCTGTGCACCGCCGTGCTCGACTGGAGCTTGCGGGAGATGGTCGGGTTCAGCGGCTTCGTTTCCATCGGTTCGATGCTCGACGTCGATTGGGGCGATCTGATCGACTATTACGGCCGCGACTCCCGCACGCGAAGCATCGTCATCTACATGGAGTCGGTGGGTGGCGCGCGATCGTTCCTCTCCGCCGCCCGCGAGGTGGCTCTCTCGAAGCCCGTGATCGTCATCAAGGCGGGGCGCAGCGCGGCCGCCGCCAGGGCCGCCGCTTCCCATACCGGCTCGCTCACCGGCAGCGACGACGTGCTCGAAGCCGCTTTCCGGCGCGTCGGCGTCCTCCGCGTCGATTCCATTGGCGACATCTTCTACATGGCGGAAGTGCTGGCCAAGCAGCCGCTCCCGCGCGGTCCCCGGCTCGCCATTCTTACCAACGCGGGCGGACCCGGGGTGCTGGCCACCGACGCACTCGTTGCCCGTAATGGACAACTGGCCGCGCTCGCGCCGGAGACGCTGGCCGCCTACGACGCTTTCCTCCCGCCGCATTGGAGCCATAACAACCCCATCGACATCCTCGGCGACGCTGATCCCGAGCGCTATGCGAAGGCGCTGGATATCGCCGCGAAGGATCCCGGCACCGACGCCATCCTGGTCGTGATGACCCCGCAGGGCATGACCAATCCCACGCAGATTGCCGAGCAACTGCGGCCTTACGGCCGTTCCACTGGCAAGCCCCTGCTGGCGAGTTGG
>JAJYLB010000006.1:0-113847 GCA_021788095.1 Acidobacteriota bacterium
TCGGCCCTCCTTCGGCGCTGCTGACCTTGCTTATCCATCATTTCGCAGAATCTAACCATCACGTTTTCAGAGGCTTGTGCGAGGTTATGCAACTGCCTCTAGTGTTCTGTAACCGAAATAGGCGCCTTAATTCCGCCCCCTCTGTCATGCTGAGCGCAGCGAAGCATCCCGTTGCTACGAAGGAGCTTCCCCTTTTCTTCTGACCCAGCCGGCAGCGCGCAAGCTATGCCACGAACCACTGTTACAGGACACCAGAAGTTATTTCAAAACCTCCGTCTTCGGGGGTCGGAGCTTCAGCTTCGACAAAAAGCGGCCGAAAAATAGAGGCTTTAGCCTCTGGAGGGACCCGCGGGAGGTCTTGAAATAGCTTCTACCGGCCGTTGCGCTCTTGGATCTGGCGTGAGAGCTGCGCGATCCGCTTTCGGATCTCCTTGCCGTCCTTGGCCGAGGGCCGGATCTTCAGGTACTCGCGATACTCCGCAATCGCGTGGCCCGGATCGCCCTTCTTCTCGTAAGCCTCGCCCAGATACAGGTGCGGAGTCGCCCAGCGCGGATCGTGCTCCGCCGCGCCACGAAACCGGCTGATGGCGGCGTCGTATCTGCCCTTGCGCATATAGAATTTTCCAACCGAGACGTCCTCGGTGGCGCGGTACGGACTGAACTCCGGCGCCTGCGGCTTGGCGGCAGGCCCAAAGGATTTCTTTTGCGATGCCGCGGCGGGAACCGCAACGGCCGCCGCAAACGCCAGCGCCATAAGCACGGCGCCAGCGCGCAGCGCATGCCTGGATAGCGGCGAAAACCGTCTGCTATGATGGCCCGAGGCGCGCGCCATAGCCGTCATTGTAGGCCAAACGGTGGACCTCGACGAAAAAGTCTCTTCCCTGCCCTTCGAGCCGGGTGTGTACATTTTCAAGGATGCCTCGGGCACGATCCTCTATATAGGCAAGGCGCAATCGCTGCGCCACAGGGTGCGATCGTACTTCGCGGGCTCGCGCGCCCTCGACGCCAAGACCGGCTCGCTCGTGCGGGAAGTGGCCGACCTCGAGACGATCGTCGTGGATAACGAAAAAGAGGCGCTCGCGCTCGAAAACCTGCTCATCAAACGCCATCGGCCGAAATTCAATATCCTGCTTCGCGACGATAAGACCTATCCCTTCCTCCGCTTTTCCGCCGCGGAAAAGTATCCACGCGTCTACGTCACTCGCCGGCTCGTGCAGGATGGCTCGCTCTATTTCGGGCCGTACTTCCCCCACAATCTCGCCTATCGCGCCGCGAAGTTCATCAACAAGTATTTCGGGGTTCCTTCCTGCCGCTGCGATCTCTCGAAACCCCATAACCGGCCCTGCCCCGGCATGCCCATCGGCCGCTGCCTCGGCCCCGCCATGCCGGGCGGAGCAAGCGACGAGCGGTACGCCGAAGCGGCTCACGACGCGCGCCTGTTTCTCGAAGGGCGGCGGCAAGACCTGGCGCGGAGCGTGAAGGAGCGCATGGCTCGCGCGGCGGAAGAGGAGCGATTCGAGCTGGCCGCGGGCTATCGCGACCTGCTGCGCACGCTCCAAGAGCTGGAAGAAAAACAGAAGATGGCGGCGGCCCGGGGCGACGATACCGATGTGCTCGGGTTCCACGCCGAGCCGCCGCTCGCCGCGGCCAATTTGTTTCACTTGCGCGGCGGCCAGGTGGTGGACCGGCGCGACTTCTACTGGGAGGATCTGGAAGAGTTCGCGCCCGCCGAATTCGCTTCCTCTCTGCTCAAGCAACTCTATCTGGACGCCGCGTACCTGCCGCACGTCATCCACCTCCCCGTCGAAATCGAAGACCGCGAGTTGCTCGAAGAGATGCTCGGCGAACGCGCCGGACGGAAAGTGGAAATTCACGTCCCGCAGCGCGGCTCGAAGCACCGGTTCCTCGAGTTGGTGGAGAGAAACGCCCGGCACTCGTTCGAGCAGCGGTTCCGCATGCTTCGGCCGGACTCGGAAGCCATCGGCCCCGCCATGAGCGAAGCCTTGGGGCTCGCCGCCGCCCCTCGGCGAATCGAATGCTTCGATATCTCCCACATCCAGGGGTCGGATACGGTGGCGTCGATGGTGGTCTGGGAAGCCGGCCGAATGAAAAAAGCCGACTACCGGAAATTCCTGATTCGCGGCGACGCGGGCAACGACGATTTCGCTTCGATGCGCGAAGCGGTAGGCCGCCGCTACCGGCGCATCCGCGCGGAAGGTCGGGCGATGCCCGATCTCGTCCTGATCGACGGCGGCGTGGGACAACTCCATGCGGCCGCCGAAGCGCTCGCCGCGCTCGGCGGGCCGCTCCCACCTTTAGCCTGCATCGCCAAGAAAGAGGAGATCGTCACCGTCCTGGGCCGCGAAAGCCAGCCGATTGCCCTCGACCACCATTCCCCCATCTTGCATCTCATCCAGCAGATTCGCGATGAAACGCATCGCTTCGCCGTCACCTATCACCGCCGGCGCCGCGCTCGCCGCACCTTGCGCAGCGAGCTCGAAGAGATCCCCGGCGTGGGCCAGGCGTCGGCGCGCAAGCTCCTGGGCCATTTCGGCAGCGTCGCCAATCTTCGGAGCGCCAGCCTCGCCGAGATCGCGCGCGTCCTCCCCGCTTCCCGCGCCGAACTCGTCTTCCAGCGTCTTCGCGAGCGCCGCTGAGGCTCTCCGGGGGTTCACGCCGACCTCGCATCTCATCGCGACCAAGGGACTCCCGGTCAGCCCGCGTGCAAATCGCGCGCGCCGGAGCCGCCCTAAGCCCGTGGTATCATCGGCACCTGATACCCTGCGGCGCGAGGGAAAAACATGAGATGTTACGTGTACCTCGATAATTTTCGCGGTTTCAGAAATACCCGAATACCCATCACGGACGTGAACTTCCTGGTCGGCCAGAACAGCACGGGGAAGACCTCCACCCTTGGGCTCATGAAGCTCATCTCCACCCCGCGGTTTTTCTACGCGTCCCCCGAGCTCTCGGACGAGGAGGTTACCTTCGGACATTTCTCTGATATGGTCAGCGCTCACTCGAGCGACAGGACGTATTTCCGAGTTGGGCTCGCCTGGGAGCGGCGCGACAGGGGAGACAGCGAGCCAGCCGGGCTGGGTTGGTTGGCTACGTTCGTCGAGAGGGACGGGCTCCCCCAACTCGAGAGTTTCACCTTCTACGACGGCAAGCTCGAGAGATCCATCCGGTACGAAGGCGACGAGATCCTCTACGAAGCCGCCTCTGGCCCGATTCTCTCTTCCCCGTCGGCCGTCCTGGACAGCCGCCTGCCCGCATGGGTCGAGAAGCACGCCCGGCGTGACGGAGACTTTGCCAAACTGTCCCGACCAAAGGGCCTCCCTCCCAGGCTCCCGCTCTTTATCGCCTTGTCGATTATCCCGGTCCCCGCGCCGCAGGACGCCTCCGGGGATCGGCCGCCGTCTCCGAGCAGCGAACTTCCGTCACTGCTGCCAGACGTTTTCCCCACCCCCGGCGTAACCTGGATTGCCCCCATCCGCACGAGGCCCAACAGGACCTACGACGAGCTCACACTGGCCTACTCCCCGGAGGGGGGGCACACCCCGTACCTGATCCGCCGGATGCTGAGGTCCCAGGCCGCGGCGACCCGCTTCCACGACCTGATGAAGCGGTTCGGGAGGGCGAGCGGCCTCTTTCAGGACGTGAGGATCAAGGCCTTCGGCCACTCTGCGACGGCACCCTTTGAGGTGGACGTCCTGCTTGACGCTAAGCCCCTGAACCTCAGCACGGTCGGATACGGCGTCTCCCAGGCGCTGCCCGTCCTCGTGGAGCTCCTAGCCCGCGGCAAGGGATCATGGTTCGCCATCCAGCAACCCGAGGTCCATCTGCACCCCTGTGCCCAGGCCGCCCTCGGGGATTTATTCTTCGAGATGGCCTCGACGAACAAGATGGTGCTCCTCGTGGAGACCCACAGCGACTACGCCTTGGACCGGTTCCGCATGAACTACTACGACTGCAAGACCCAGCCACCTGAGAGCCAGGTACTGTTCTTTGAACGCCGCGACCGGCACAACGTCGTCACGCCGGTCCCGATCGGAAGGGACGGAAAGCTCCCCGCAGACCAGCCGCCGGCCTACCGCGACTTTTTCCTAAAAGAGCAACTTAGGCTCCTGGGTGTTTAGGCCGCCATGTGCTTGGTCATCGACACCTGCTGCATCGCCAGCCTGCTCAACCCCCACGACAGAAATCACGACCAATTTACCCCCGTGCTGGCCTGGATAGCCAGCGGGAAGGGCAGGATGATCTACGGGGGAACGAAGTACGCTCGCGAACTTCGCACGCTCGCCCGGTACACGCCCGCCATCGCCGAATTCACAAGGAGCGGACGTGTGGTTAAGCTTGAGGACGCCCAGGTGGATGCGGTCGCCCGGCGGGTACGGCAATTGGTGAACGACAGGAGAATGGACGACGAACACTTAATTGCGATCATGATAGTCTCCGGGTGCCGCGTGATCTGCACGAACGATAACAGGGCGATCCGCTACCTGAAGATGCGGAATCTCTACGCGCATCACAAGAGAAAGAGGCCGAGAATCTACCGGTCCCTGCGCAACGCCCACCTGTGTTCAGACGCCAACCTTATACCCGCCTGCCGGCGATGAGATCTCGCGCGCCCAGCCCGCCGCGGGGGCCTAGCACCACACGCCAGCCTTCTCTATCATCCCGTTAAACCTGTCGCGCCCGCAGGAGTCGCTCGCCCAGCCCTTTATCGCGACCTGCGCGAGTTGGTCTTTTGCGCCGCCTTCCTCACCGTCTTTTTCATCCGGTTCCCGCCCGCCCAATACAAGCTGATCTCGTGCCCGTCGGGATCGTTGATGTAGGCGTGCCGCCAACCCCAAGGCATCATCGCCGGCAGCTTGGTGATGTAGAAGCGCTTCTGCTGGAGCCGGCGGCAGAAATCGTCCAAGTCGCGAATCTCGAAATAGAGGCGCACGCCATCGCTCAGAACCGAATCACTCGCACCTGCCAGGTGCAGGGCGATCGTCCCGTCGCCGCCCGGAGCCCGCAGCCGCGCGTAAAGCAACTGCTGCTCGTAGCGAAAATCTTCGATGAGCTTGAACCCGAGTAAATCGCGGTAGAAACCCAGCGCGCGCTCGACGTCCTTCACGTAGATCATGGCGTGGTTGAACGTCAGCTTCTCCCCCTCTGCGGCGGCGGGGGACCGCTCCGCGCGTGGCTGGGCTCTCTTCGTGGCCGGTCGCCTTGCCGCGCGACGTACTGCGGCCTGCTTCTTTGGCGTCTTACCTCGCGCTGGCCGTTTCATGCGCACCTCCTCCTTCTGCTCCGCTCCCTTTGACCCCCGCCGCAAGCCGGTGCTATAAGGAAGGTGATCAATCTCACCGGTGGGGCCGTGGCGCAGTTGGGAGCGCGCCTCGATGGCATCGAGGAGGTCGTGGGTTCGAATCCCATCGGCTCCACCAAATCTTCCCAGGGCCACGCTACTACAGTGCGTGGCGCACGCGCCCCTTCAAGCGTGCCAGGCGCTCTCCCGCGGCGCGAAGCGTGTCGTCGGTCTTGCAGAAGGCGAAGCGCACCTGCTGCCGGCCGTCTTCCGCGCGGCTATAGAAGCTCGAGCCCGGCACGGCGGCCACGCCGATTTCCTCCACAAGGTACCGCGCGAACGTCACGTCGTCGGGGAACCCAAAGGCGGAG
The DNA here is from genome assembly GCA_021788095.1 of Acidobacteriota bacterium. Taxonomy (GTDB): domain Bacteria; phylum Acidobacteriota; class Terriglobia; order Acidiferrales; family UBA7541; genus JAKASX01. Next base: position 5,671 of record JAJYLB010000006.1, read on the forward strand.
ATATCCGTCATGATGTAGTACGTGCCGCGAGGCCGGAAGCACCGGAAGCCGGCGCGCTCCAGCATCCCCAGCAGCAAGTCCCGCCGCCCCCGGTAGTTCTCCGCCAGCTTCTCGTAGTAGCTTTCGGGAAATCCTAGCGCGACCGCCCCGGCTTCTTGCAGCGGCGCGGGGGCGCCCACCGTGAGGAAGTCGTGCACCTTCCGAATGGCCGCGGTGGTTTCCGGCGGCGCGATGCACCAGCCGACGCGCCAGCCCGTGACGCTGTAGGTCTTCGAGAGACCGTTGATGGTGATCGTGCGGGCGCGCAGGCCGTCCAGGGTGGCCGGCGAGATGTGGCGCGCGCCGTCGTAAAGGATGTGCTCGTAGATCTCGTCCGTGATGACGAAAGCGTCGTAACGATTGGCGAGAGCGCCAATCGTCTCCAGTTCCTCGCGCGTGAACACCTTTCCCGTGGGGTTGTTGGGCGTGTTCAGCACCACCGCCTTGGTGGCCGGCGAAAACGCCGCCTCCAGCGCCGCCGTGTCGAATGACCAATCCGGCGGCCGGAGCCGGACGAACCGAGGCCTCGCGCCCGAGAGGATGGCGTCGGGACCGTAATTTTCGTAAAAGGGCTCGAAGATGACGACTTCATCGCCCGGATTGATGATGGCCATCATCGCCGAGATCATCGCTTCCGTCGCGCCGCAGCAAATCGTGATTTCGCGTTCCGGGTCGATGGCGAGCCCTTGCGCGCGCTCGGCGCGCCGCGCGATGGCCTCGCGCAGCGATTTCGCGCCCCAGGTGATGGCGTATTGGTTCACATCCCCCGCGATGGCGTCGCCCGCCGCCCGCTTGATTTCGCTGGGAGCCGGGAAATTCGGAAAGCCCTGCGCGAGGTTAATCGCTTCGTGCGCGAGCGCGAGCCGAGTCATCTCCCGAATCACCGATTCGGTAAACTGCTCGGCTTTGAGCGAGTGACGCGCGCGCAGCGGTGTAGTTTCCCGATTCACATTTTCCTCACACCGATTTCACAGCTCGCTCCAGGAAGGCGGACCCTCACCGCATCCCGACGCCCCAGTTTGTCATTCCGAGCGAAGCGAGGAATCTGCTTTTCGGCACCGCCCAATCGGACTTTTCCCTTACAGTGGTCGGAGCGGGCTGTCATCGCGTCCCGTACAGCCGGCCGTAGATCACCGCGCCGTCCAGCACCACCTCGACGTAGTTCCGGGTTTGGGTGAAAGGAATCGATTCGACAAATTCCGCCGGATCGTCGTAGTGGCGCTCGACGAGCCACGCCGAAACTCGGTTCTCGCCCGCGTTGTAAGCGGCGACGGCTTCTTCCACGCTCCCGAACTGCTCGATCAGGGCCCGGAGGTAGGCGCCGCCGACTCGCAAATTGTACTCCGGCTCGACGAGCCGCCGGCGCGAATATCCCAGCCGCAGCTTTCGGCTCCATTTCCGCGCGGTGAAGGGCATGAGCTGCGTCATCCCGATGGCGCCCTTCGCGCTCACGGCGTCGGCCTGGAAGCCCGATTCCTGGCGGACGAGCGAAGCGAGCAACATGGGATCGACGTTGTCGCGAAGCGCGTAGGAGCGGATCTCGGCGGCGTACGGCAGGGGATAGACGATGCGCCAAAGATCGGCGGGAACGGCGTCCATCGGGTGCCACTCCATATCGGGGACGAGCTGGCGAATCAGGGCGGCGCCGGTGAGGTAATGCCGCGCGCCTTGCGCCGCGCGTGCCGCCTCCACCAGCAGCGCCGGAGCCTTCGAAGCGTCGTACGCCGCGCGGAATTCGAGCAGGGCCGTCTCGTCAAAGCCGATCGAGCGGAGCGCCAGCCCTCTCTCGTAGCGCGGCCGCGCCGCGGCCGGAATGTCGTCAGCCAAGGGCATGGCCGGCGGCAGCGGCGGAATCCTGTCGAGCACCGGTACCAGGCTCGCTTTCGCTTCGCTCGCCTGCAATCGGCGCAGCCGCTCGCGGGCCTGGCGTCCAAAGTAGGTTTCCGCAAACCGCGTGGAAGCCTTCTCGTAATAGGCGCTGGCGCTCCCCGTATCCCCCGAACGCTCGGCCAGACGGCCCAGCCAATAGAGGGCGTCGGGAACGTCGGGCGAATCGGGATAGTTTTGGATGTGGCCGAGGAGTAGCTTGGCGGCATCGGATTGGTTCTCGAGATAGGCCGTCCACGCGATGCGCCAGTTGGCGATCGTCGCTTCCGCGCCCGTCGCCTGCCGCGCGAGCAGTCGCTTGTAATAATCGGAGGCTTGGTCGCGCTTCAAATTCGCCCAATAGTAGTTGCCCATCAGAAACAGCGCGCGGTTCACCTGGTCCGCCGAAGCCCCGGCAGCGGCCAGGCCAACCACCTTCTCCACGGCCGATTTCATTCCGTCTTCGTCGCTCCGCGCGCGATAGACGCGGGCAATGGCCAGCCACCGTTCGGCATCCAAGGAGGGATCGGAAAGCGCCAGCGACGCGAGCGCATCGGGGCTGTGGTGAAGCTCGGCGTCGCATTCCGCAGCGCCCAGGTTCGCGCGCTCCTGCTGGGTGCCGGTGACTCGGTCGCGCAGGCGCTCGAAAGCCGCGCGCGCGTCTTTCCACTCGCCGCTCCGCAAAAGCGTTTCGGCGCGCGCCCATTGGTCTTCGATCGGCGCTTCCGGAAATTGCGCGCCGAGTGCGGCACGCAACCGTTCGATCCCCTTTCCTGCGGCCTTGGCTTCGATCGCGAGCGGGTGAAGATCGTACACGCGCTCGTAATCGCGTGCGGCGTCGGCAAGATCGGCGGCGCGCTCTTCCCCCATAGCCAGGTGAAGCAGCAGCGAGGCGGAATTCCCGGTGCCGCTGTACTCCTTGAGCGCGCCAATCGCCAGATCCGGCTGCTTGGCGTCTATCGCCGCATCCGCCAAAGCGATGAGTGCCGGCGTCGTTAGCACCGAATCGGGATACCGGCGGAGGAACTCGTCGATCAGAGAGATCGCATCGGCGTCCTGCCCGGCCTGTCCGGCGGCAAGGCCCTCCCAATACAGGGCGTACCGGCTGAGCAAGGGATCGGCCCGCCCGCCGCGAAACCAGGCCGCTGCGTCCGCGTAATGGCCGCGCGAGTAGTCGTAGTAGCCAATCGCCAGCGCCGCGCGCGCATGCTGAACTCCCGTCCAGCGGCGTTCGAGCGCGACGAGGCGCTCGTAAGCCCGCAACGCCACGCGCTTATTGGGATCGCGGCTTTGGACGGCCAGCGTCTCGAGTTCGCTTGCCTGCGCATGAGAGTTCTGCTCCTGCGCCGCCGGTGCCGTGCGCGGTGTGCCCGGCTTCGGGCGGCCCGTCCCCAAGCTTCGGGAGGGTATCGCCCGCGCTGCGGCGGCCTTAGCGCGCGTATGCGGCTGGGTCGCGCTTGAGCTTCGCCGGCGCACTCGCCTGGAAGGGGAAACCGTGGATTTCCGTTTCCGACTGGATACCTTTTGCTTGGTAGGTGCGCGGCGAATGCGGCGCCGCACCTGGGGCGTCGCGCGTGCCGGCTTCGTTGCCGAGTCTCGCTTCGGCGATTCCTTCGCTGGTTTTGCTTGCCACAAGGCGGTCGGAGCCGCCACGGCAAAGCAGACCGATAAAAGGCTAGCCGTCCCCAGCCGCCGCCAAATGGTCTGGAATCCGCGGAAACGCCCTTTGATGGCCCCGTCCTCCCGAAGGAATCCCGCCTCCTAGTGTCAGGCGATGCGCGCCACAGGGCAAGCGCTGTTCTCGGCTCTTGCGGCGTATGATGTATGAATCACGCCGCACCCACTGGCCCCGAGGCGCTGCGGCCGCGCCAGCGGCGGACGGCCGTGAGTGGTTGTTGTAGCGCCGGGCGGCACTCGCCCCGGCGCAGTCGGGAGCCCGGCAGCCCGTCTCGATCCACTGGGAACGGGCAAGGTGAAAATGGATGAGTCAGACCGCGGCATGCCCGGATCTAGGGCGCAGGCTCCTTGCGCTTGGGATGGAATCGCGATGAAATTCCGGTGTTGTTTGTGGGGACTTGCATTGGCTTTCGCGCTTGGAACACCGGGCGCCTGCGCGGCGCAGACGCTGCGGCAAGCGGCGGGGAAAATCGGGCTGCTCGTGGGGGCGGCGGCAAATCCTGATTTGTTTTCCGAAGCCGCCTATTCCCAAACGTTGGCGCGCCAGTTCAACATGATCGAACCGGAAAATGCAATGAAGTGGCGGGCAACCGAGCCCAAGGAAGGCGTTTTCGAGTTCAGGGCCGGCGACGCGATCGTGGCGTTTGCTGCAGCGCATGGGATGAAGGTGCGCGGGCACAATCTGCTTTGGGGGCGCTACAACCCGGCTTGGCTGACGCAAGGCCGCTTCACGCCGGAGCAACTGCGCGCGATCATGAAACGCCACATCCAGACGGTCGTGCGGCATTACCGCGGCAGGGTTTTCGCGTGGGACGTCGTGAATGAAGCCTTCGACCGGAAGGGACGATTGCGCCATACCATCTGGTACGACCGGCCGGGGATCGGGCTCGCGGGAAAAGGGACGGCATACATCGCGCAGGCGTTCCGCTGGGCGCACGAAGCCGATCCCCATGCCCTGCTCTTCTATAACGACTACGCGGCCGAGGGTATCAACGCGAAATCGGACGCCATCTTTGCGATGGTGAAGGAATTCATGCGCGAGGGCCTCCCGATCGCCGGCGTGGGACTGCAAATGCACGTCGATTCGCAAGCCGAGGCGGAAGCGAACGTCGCCGCGAATATGGCGCGCCTGGAGAAACTCGGCGTCGAAGTGCAAATCACGGAAATGGATGTGGCGCTGCCGCGGAACGGCGAGGGAAAAGCGCGACAATCGGCGCTCGCATGGCAAGCGAAAGTGTACCGAAGGGTCGCCTTGGCTTGCGCGGCGGATCCCGGATGCACCGCGTTCGAGACCTGGGGTTTCACGGACCGGTACTCGTGGATTCCGCGACACACGCACGGAGAGAAGGGAGCGGCGCTACTCTTCGCCGCCGATTACAAACCGAAACCGGCGTTGGGGGCGGTGCTCGACGCTTTCGCCCAGGCGCTTGGCAAGAATCCCGAGATCCGGCAGGAACGGCTGCGGTTCGAGCGGAAGGTGGAAGGAGCGGTTCGAGAGGGCGTTATCCCATCGGCCGTTTCCGCCCCGCCCGGGAATTGACCCGCACCGGCCGGCCGGGTACGATCGCTTTAGAGGTAATCTCATCGAAGGGGGCGAAACGGTTTCGACGGAAGTTCGAGCTGTCGGAAGGCATGCCGGCCTCCACTTGTCCGTCATCGAGTGGAAAACGAAAACTGCCAATCCACAATTGGCTCTGGCTGCCTAATTAAAGGCTAGCCCGTCTCCTCAGGCTTCGCCCATGGGCCTGAGATGAGGCGTCGCACAGTGGGCTGGCTGTTCGGTCTCGGCCCGTGACCGGGCGGCGAGAATTATCGGGCTAGTCGCCGGCGTTTCTTGCCGGTTCTGATCGTCGGCGGCGAACCCAATGGAATCGGATACGCATGTAGTCTTCCGATGGCAAGGCTTTTCGGACGGGGGTTCGACTCCCCCCGCCTCCACCACTCTTTCTTCTTGATGCGAACGAACTTACGCGCGCTGCGTTCTCCGTGTACCCGCCGTGTACCCTTCGTATCGGTTCATGGGTCCCCCAAGTCCGGCGAACATCGGCCTCCAACTGTTCCTGGCGCGCTCTTACCCAAGGGGCATAGTGCTTCTCAGTGATCCGCACGCTTTGGTGACCCAAGAGAACCGACACCCGCTCAATCGGCACACCGGCGAGCAGGAGCTCAACCGAAAACGTATCCCTGAACCGGTGAGCGTGACCATCTGGCACTCCGGCCAGGACGAGCAATTTTTTCAGGCTCCGTTGCCAATCTCCTACGGCACTCTTTGGCTTTGATAATCCGGTCCAAAAGAAGTACGTGCTCGCCGGAATCGCACTCAGAGCCTCGATCACGTATGGAGGAAGGGGACAATAAACGGGAGTGCCTGTCTTGGCGGTGTATAGGAAGAGCTTGTCGCCCTGAATGCGTTTGCGGCTAAGCGTGACCGCGTCACGGATGCGCAGCCCACTGTAGCGAAGGAGCAAAACGAGGGCACGCAATCGCACGGCGTTTTCTTTGTTGCGATAATCATCACAGGCGGCAAGGATGGCCGCGAACTCTTCTCGCGTGAACGGTGAAGTCGGCGGCTCCGTGATCTTCGGAGGTTTGAGATGGCTCGCCGGATTCGCCGCAATCCACCCAGATTCATGCACGAACCGAAAGAATGCTCGGAAAGCTTCAAGCTTCTTGCGCGCCGCAATGTTCTTGTTTGGCCACGACGCACGGAATCGGCGCACCCAATCTATATCTAATTCCGTGATCCATGTGAGCCCTTCGGCCGTGGCGAAGGCTTGAAGTTGACGAAACAGAAGACGGTATTTGTAGAGCGTGGGCTCGCGCAGGTTGCGAGCCTCAGCGTCAACTAGAAACCTTTCGCACGCCTCCTTTAGGGTCAGGGGCTTCGGCTTTTCGACGTGCTGGCCCTCAGCCTCCCATTGCCGAACAAGCTCTTGTGCTCGCTGCCAATCGCGCAGTCGAAGCGACTTGCGCATCTCAATTCCGTTGAGCGAACCATCAACCCATATAGGGCACAAGCAACGCCGGTACCCGCGCCCCTCGGTTCGCTGCTTGCAGTTCTTTCGATGACGCCTATAGATGGTCAGCATTCGACAGCGCTCCTACGGGACTCCGGCCTTGGAACACAGACGCCGATGAACGCGTTCGAGCACGGATTGAGGAATCCGTAGCGTAACATACCGCCGCTTGCGGCGAGGATTTCGGTCGCCGATCACGAGCACGCCGGGCTCGTTCTCGAAAATTTCGCGGACCTTGTCGGCGCTCAGATTCCACATCTCAGCGATCTCGGCGACGGCGTAATGCCGCTCGACGGGCACTGAGGTTTCGAGTTGTGACAAAACAGCCATGACTTCGGACCGACCCCCGGATCTGGAGACCGCAACATCACCTTGACAAGCTAGCCGAGTGGGTGTATTTTGTCAAGTGCGTTTCGAAACGACTAGCGCGGATTGTATTTTGCGCCGAAACGGAGGCCAAGAATTGACCGACAAGCCGCGACAGCAACAGACGCTCTCGCTGCGCATCAACGAAGGGCTCCGCGAGAGGCTGTACCGGGCGAAACAACTGGTGGCTTCGCGAACGGGAGAGGCAGTTTCGACCTCCGACATCGCGAAGCGGCTCCTCGAGTCCGCCCGCGAGGATCGCCTGGAAGTCGTCGATCTCATGGCGGACCCGACGAGGACCCTTCTGCAGATTCGTCGGAAGGGTGAAGCCGACCTTGTTCTTTCCAAGGCGGAATGGACGGTCCTTGTCTATTTCGTTCAGCAGGGGCTCGAAGCCTTCTCGGGCGATACGCCGAGTCGAGTTTCCTCCGAGTCTCTCATTGCGGTCCTAGACGCGTTTCTGGCTGCCTACGGGGTGCGGAGAGGGCCCTCCCGGTGGGACGAGTATTATTTGGGCAATCTCCCGCTCGATTGCCGGCCGCCCAAGGCGAAAGGTTTGGAAGGTACCGAAAAGGCCACGATGGAAATCGTGCGACGAACGGTGACCGAGACGCGGCGGTGCCTCGGTGAGCCGCAAACCAAGCATGCGCCTATGCTGGCAGGCCGGAATCTCAATGTGCTGTTAGAGGACGAGCATCTCGCCGACACCGATGCCTTGGACCGGGTTCTGCGCCCTTTCTGGCCGGCGCTTTGGCGACTCGCCGCCCGCGGGCACTACTACCTCAAACAGAAGCCGTTGCGCGAGCCGATCAAGATCACGGAGGAGATGTTTAAACCCGCGATTCCCCCTCAGACGGAGGCCGGGTTCACCTTGTCCTTTGCGCGGGGTGAGGGCAACGATTTTTCGGTGCTGCTCAGCTTTCCCGGACCCAGGGCGCTGCAATACCCCATAGGTGACTACCCGAGGCTGGCCGAATTTCGGGCCATGCTCGCCGCCCTCGATCCCGAGAAGGCCCGGGCGCAGTGGAAGGGCGAGCACTTCTTCGGCTATCAGCTGGACGGAGAGGAGGGGGTCGAGTTTTCCTTCCGCGCGCGCGAAAACGGGATTACGGTCACCTTCTCCGAGAAGGAGTGGAAAGCGGTCCGGGAGCTATTCCGCCGCGCCTGGGAGGTGCCCGATGTGCGCCTTGCCTGGGATGGGCTCATCCTCGAATACGGTGAGCTATGAGGAGCGCTGCTTCGCAGCGGGAGCGCATTGACACGTCACCCCGGAACGGGTGCTGTATAGCAACCAAGGTTGCTATATGGGAACCTCAACAAAGTGCAGGGGTTACGCTCCCTTCGTCTCCCGGTGGGCGTCTGGCGGTCTCCATATGGGAACTTGTTGATTCCACTCGGTGAATCCGATGCCCGCGGCTCGAACCAAATCCGTCAGCACCAAGGTCACCGAGGAGGAATACGCGCGCCTCGAAGCCCTGGCCGGCGAGCGGACGATCAGCGAATGGGCTCGCGATGTTTTGCTCGGGGCCGCCAACCCTAATCCGGCCGAGCACGCGATCATGGCCGAGCTGCTCGCGTTGCGGACGATTTTGCTGACCCTCCACTTCGCCGTTTCCCATGGGCAGACCTTTTCTGCTCAGGAGATGCGGAACCTCATCGAGCATGCGGACGAGGGGAAGTTGGAGAAGGCTCGGCAACGCCTGGAAGACGCAGCAAGGAGCGTGGGACATGAAACAGCAGTGGGGACGTGAACCGGACGCGGGGACCTGGCCGAGTGAAAAGCCGGTGTGGGTCATCGGGGTGATCTGCATCGCCTTGGCGAGCGTGCTCGCCATCACCTATTACCGTTACGAGCGAGTGTGGACGCCGCTCGAACGCTTATACCTGAAAACCTACGTTGCAACGCAAGCGGCCGCACCCTTGCGCGCGGACGGCTGGTACACGCTTCTTACGGTGCTCACACCCAAGGGTCGGGCGCTTGCGCTGGACCGCGACGTGGAGCCGTTCACAACCCAGCAAGGCGAGAGCACCTTTGCTCTGTCGGCACGAGCCTTGAAGCTGGGTTATCGCCGGCTCGAATGGCAGCGGGCGCAATATCACAATGCCAAGCTGCATGGCTTTCTTGGCTATTGGATCTATCAGAATCGGACGCTTCTTGATTTGGCGAAACCGGGACTCTTGGGCGGCCTGATCGTGCTCGTCGTAGGCCTCGTTGCCGTGACCCCGAAAGAGAGGGCGCGCGTCAAGCAACGCAGGGAGGGGCGAAGGCTCAAAGGGCCGGAACTGGTGACGCCCGCCGTTTTCAACCGGCGCACGCGCTCGGATGGAATCGCCTTTGAACTGAGGCGGACCAGCCTGGACAGGCTGCTCGGAAGAACACCGTTCGTGCGCATCCCCCGCGATCTCGAAGCCAGCCAGTTCCTCGTCATGGGCGATTCCGGCAGTGCCAAGAGCTCCTTGGTCCGCCAAATCTTGCAGCACATCGAGCGGTGCGGAGACATCGCCATCGTCTACGACCCAGCGAAACCCGCCGATTACACGCCTTACTTCTTTAACGTAGCGCGCGGCGACCTGATCCTTAACCCCTTCGACAAGCGCATGCCCTACTGGACCCCAGGAGACGAATTGCGGCAGGGGGCGGACGCGCTCACGCTGGCCATGTCGCTCTTTCCCGATCGGTACAATGAACAGCCCTTCTTTGTGAAAGCCCCGCGAAAAATCTTTGCGTACTTGCTCGGATTCCATCCGACGCCGGAAGAACTGGTGTGGTGGATGTCGCACCCGGAAGAGATCCAGCGGCGAGTCGCGGGTACCGAATATGCGGCCATGATTAGCCCAGACTCGCCCGGGCAACGCGACGGCGTTGTTGGCTCGCTGAATCTGGTGGCCGACGCCTTCCGCGCGCTGCCCACCGAAGCCGAAACAACACGTCGCTGGAGCACGCTGGCGTGGGCGATGGACCCGTGCGGGTGGCTGTTCTTCAAATCGGCTCCCGACACACGCGAGCGCCTCGCCCCGCTCTTTAGCCTCTGGCTTGACATGCTTGTCCTTCGGGCCATGAATCGGGGCCCGAGCAAGCGTCGCATATGGTTCATCTTCGACGAGCTGGCCACCTTGCAGCGATTGCCGCAGCTGCACACGGCGATCACCGAGAACCGCAAGTCGAACAACCCGATTGTGCTTTGCTTCCAGGGGCGCAGCCAGATTGAAGCGCGCTACGGACGCGACGCGGAAGCCATGATGTCCCAGCCCGCGACCAAAATCTTCCTGTGCACCAGCGAGCCGCACGCGGCGAAATGGATCAGCGAGGCCATCGGGGAGCAAGAGATCGAGCGGATACGGGAGAGCCGGTCGAGCGGCCAATACCCGCAATCGCGCAAATCGACGAGTTGGAGTCTCGAGCGCGAGATCGTTCCGCTCGTAATGCCGAGCGAGATCACAGGGCTGGAGAGGGGGCACGGGTATCTGAAGTGCCGCAACCTTGTCGTCAGGTTGAGCCTGCCGAAGGTCGAGCTTCCCGTCCGAGGGCCTGCATACGTCGAGCGTCCGGCGCTCCCCGCGCCCAGGGCGAAGCCGAAGGCGGCGGCCGCGACAGGCGCAAACGCACCGACAAGCCAGGCACCGGGTGAACAAAAGCTGGCACAGAGCGAGTTGAAACAGGGCGCAGAGCAGAATATCCAGCGCCGGCCACTCGGCAAGGACCGGCAGGTTTTCGAATAGCGAGACATGCTGACGATCTCCAAACCGCTCAGTGCCGGCCAGGCCCAGACCTATCACCGCGAGGAATTTCAGGATGCGCGAAGCAACTACTACACCGAGGGTGACCGGATCACGGGGGAGTGGCACGGCAGGCTCGCGGAGCAGTGGAGATTGCAAGGCGGAGTTGAAGAGGAGCAGTTCCGCCGACTGAGCGAGGGGCAACACCCACTCACCGCCAAGCAATTGGTGCGTCATCAACCGGCGCGGGAATACGTAGACGAACACGGCGAGAAGGTGAAAACGATGGAGCACCGCGCCGGATGGGATGCAACTTTCTCGGCTCCCAAGAGCGTCTCGCTCACGGCGCTTGTCGGCGGCGACGACCGCGTGCGGCAAGCGCATCAGGAGAGCGTGAGCGTGGCGCTCGACGAGCTGGAACGCTACGTCCAGGCCCGGCTTGGCGGGAATCTCCCGGCAGAGACAACGGCAAAGTGGATAGCGGCGAGATTCGAGCACGACAGCGCCAGGCCGGTGGAGGGGTACGCGGCCCCGCAATTGCACACGCACGTGGTCTTTTTCAACCTCACGGAAACGGCGGACGACCAGGTTCGCCCCGTTCAACCACACGAGCTCTACAAAACGCAGCAGTATGCGACGGCCGTCTATCGGTCGGAGTTGGCCCATCGGCTCAAAGAACTTGGCTACGAGATTGAGCGTGGGAGGAGCGGCCAGCCGGAGATCAAGGGCTACAGCAAGGAATATCTCGAAGCCTCCAGCCCCCGTCGCCGCCAGATCGAAGACCGTTTGGCGCAGGAGAACCAGCGAGGTGCGGCTGCCGCGCAGATCGCCGCCCACCAGACGCGGGAGGGGAAGCTCGAACTCTCGCACCGGGAGATGCAGGCACGCCATCGAGGGATGGCAGAGACCTTCGGGAATCAGCCCCACCGCGCGATCCGGGCAGCAAGGGAAAGAACGCGACAAATCGAGCCCGGCGTGAAGCAGGAAAGGGCGCGGTCAGCCGTGACCTTTTCGAGGGACAGAAATCTGGAGCGCGAAGCCGTGGTCGATGAGCGAGACCTATTGCGCGATGCACTCAAGCGCTCCATGGGTGAGGCGACCCTTGGAGAAGTGAAGGCTGAGTTCGAACGGCGAGCACAGTCCAGAGAGTTCATCGAGCGAGCCAGCCACGGGGCTGCCCGCGCATTCACCACGAGAGAAATGATCGACTACGAGCGGGACACGATCCGCGTCATGCGGGAGGGCCAGAATAGACACAACGCCCTGGTGCGCGTCGAGACTTGGCGGGAAATTGATAAAGCGCACCCACGCCTGAGCGAGAACCAGCGGCGGGTCGTTCAACAAATCCTTTCGAGCGGCGATCAGGTGACGGCACTGGAAGGCGTAGCGGGCGCAGGAAAGACGACTTCGCTCGCCGCGATTCGCGAGGCCGCCGAGCGTGAGAGGTACAAGGTCCAAGGCTTCGCGCCCACTTCGCGAGCAGCGCATAAGCTCGCCGAGGCTGGAATCGAGTCGAGCACGCTGCAACGGCACCTAACGCGAACCGAAGACCCTGTGGAAAGCCGCAAGCGGTTGTACGTCCTCGACGAATCGAGCCTTGCAAGCACGAACCAGATGAACCAGTTCCTCCACCGCTTGCGGGAGCAAGACCGCGTATTGTTGGTAGGCGATACGCGCCAGCACCAGGCCGTCGAGGCCGGAACGCCCTACCAGCAGCTACAGGAAGCCGGAATCCAGACCGCCCGACTCGACGAGATCCTCCGGCAGAAGGACCCGGCCCTCAAGGAAGTCGTAGAGCATCTCTCGCGGGGCCAGGTGCGGGAGGCGATGGAGAAACTCGACGCGCAAGGCCGCGTGCATGAAATCGTGGGGCCGAGTGAGCGGCTGGCGGCAATCGCCCGAGACTATGCCGCGAGACCGGAAGGAACGCTTGTGGTCTCACCCGACAACGAATCGCGCGCCAGGATCAACGAGGCGATCCGCCGGGAGATGCAAACTCGGGGCTTGGTTGACACGAGTGAATACAGGCAGCGAGTCCTTGTGGCGCGGCAGGAGATCACCGGAGCCGACCGGCAGTGGGCCGCGCAATACGAGCCTGGCGATGTGGTCCGGTACACGCGGGGAAGCAAGACGCATGGCATCGAGCCCGGAGAATACGCCCGCGTCGAACGAGCGGGTGAGCAGGAGAATCTGATCGCCGTCAAACGCGGGAACGGCGAGTTGGTCACCTACGATCCGCGCCGACTGCACGGCGTAACCCTCTACCGCGAGACGGAGCGGACATTCAGCCAAGGTGACCGCGTGCAGTTCACGGCCCCGAATCGGGAGCACCGCGTTGCCAACCGCGATCTGGGAACCTTAGAGATAATCGACGCGAGGGGCAATCTCGAAATACGCCTCGACTCGGGCCGCGCACTCGCCTTCAACATGAATGACAATCCGCATCTTGACCACGGATATGCGGTCACGAGCCACAGCAGCCAGGGTCAGACTGCCGACCGCGTGTTGATCCACGTGGACACCGCGCAGGCGGGAGAAAAGCTCATCAACCAGCGGCTCGCCTACGTGGCCGTCTCCCGTGGCCGATACGATGCGCAGGTCTGTACCAACGACAAATCGCTCTTGACCGAGCAACTCTCGCGCGATGTGCCGCACCAATCCGCCATTGAGTCACGGCAGCGTCACACAATGGGCGCGCAGGAGGAGCCGAAGATCGAACGCGCCTCTTCCCGCCAACTGGCGGAACAATCAGCGGAACACGGATTGAGTATGCGGCGCTGAGCGTTCAATCACTTTGAATCGGCAGGTACAGACGGCCGGGAGAGAATTCAGCAGCGTGTATTTGTTGTTTTTCAAGGGGTTAAAACACTGAAGCCGACCGCGAGGTCGGCTTCGCTTCCTGCCCACCGAGGGGCAGGGGGGATACACAAGGTATTATACTCCCTTGCCGATGGGTGTCAACGGCTTCATTCGGCTTTTGGTTAAGGAGATTTCGTGGCCAGGGTCAGCGTTTACATCGATGGATTCAATCTCTACTACGGTGCTTTGAAGGGAACACCGTACAAATGGCTAAATTTGGCTCGCCTTTGCCAGGCTCTCCTGCCGTCTGACGCCATTCAGGAGATCAAGTATTTCACCGCGAGGGTGAGCGCCAGACCGAGCAAGCCGACTTCGGCTCACGATCAAGGGTTGTACATTCGGGCGCTTCGGACAATCCCGAACCTGACGATCCAATACGGCCATTTCCTAACGCACACGGTCCCGATGTATCTGTCAGCGGTCACTCCCCCGCAAAGAGTCTGGGTTGAAAGAACGGAAGAGAAGGGCTCGGATGTCAATCTCGCCTCACATCTCGTCAGGGACGCCTTCCGCAAGCAATTCGAAGTCGCGGTGCTCATATCGAACGATTCCGATCTCGCGGAGCCGGTGCGGATCGTTTCGCAGGAACTCCGCATGCCGGTTGGGATTCTTAATCCCCACCAGCATCACAGCAAGGAGCTGCAACGGTACGCCACGTTCGTGAAGCGAATCCGGCAGGGCCACCTGCTTGCCAGCCAATTCCCGGCATCCCTCCAAGACGCCAAAGGGTCCTTTTCAAAACCGATTGCTTGGTAGCCATGGGCCTGGGGCGAAGACGCCTGAAACTCCTCGCCCCGCCGAGCCCGTTCTCAAGGTTCAAGGTCCCGCCTCTGGGTTCGCCTGCTCGAGAAGGCGCACCCGTCTGAAGGTATCGACGGGCCCAACCGCTTGTCGCTGGGCCGCTGGGCCGCTCGCTCCTGGACGACCTGTGAGAAAATCGGACAGAGGAAGGCGCCATGGACACGCTCGTGACACTGGGCGGTGAGTGCTTTGAAGCAGAGTTCAAACGCAAGATGCCCATGCAGGACCGGATTGGATTTTGCCGCGTTTTCTCACTACGCGACCTGAAGGAGAACCGGCCCGGGTTTCAGGTCTCCGTCTTCTGGCCTGACCGTGACGGGGCGACGGACCCTGAATTTGATTCCAAAGTAGAAGAGACCACTCTCAACGTGATCAGGCGCGCTTTTGACGATGGGACCCTCAGCTTCGACATGCCCCACGACCCACAGCACTACCAAGACCTCGTCCCCAACGCGGAGACAGAACGGCCAGCGGCCAGCAGAGACAACGTTCGCCGTTTCATAAGAGAAAAGGCCTTCTGGGTCGGGTTTCGGGTGAATCCCAAGGTGGGCAAGTACCTCGTGCAGTTCGACAGCCAGATTGATCTGGATTACTTGCAGGTCGGCAGGGAGAGAATCCTCCAGGAGGTATGGCTATTGAGGGAACAGGGTTACCTTGCGAAGGATGAGAACTGGCCGGCCGGTGCCGGCCGCCCGACCGCAAAGCTCATCGACGAGTACGAGGTCGAGAGACGCGGCCAACAACGAGAATCGTTCCCGCGCGACCTCGGGCCAGAGGGGACAGGGAGTTCAGTGTTCGTTGTACACGGCCACGACGAAGGGATGAGGCAATCGGTGGCGAGGTTTTTGGAAAAGCTCCATCTGCAGCCGATCATCCTGCATGAGCAGCCTAGCTTGGGGAGAACGCTGATCGAGAAATTCGAGCGCCACTCAAACGTTCGATACGCCGTCGTCCTTCTCTCCCCCGATGATCTGGGAGCCTGCGCTTCGACTCCGAACGAGCTTAAGCCGAGGGCGCGCCAGAATGTCGTCTTGGAGCTGGGCTACTTCATTGGCAAACTGGGCCGCTCAAACGTTTGTGCTCTCCTCAAGGACGATGTGGAGCGACCCTCCGACCTAGTTGGCTTGGTTTATGTCCCCTATGAGGGAGACCAGGGGAACTGGAGGATCGGCCTCGCGAGGGAGATCAAGGCCGCCGGTATCCGTGTGGACATGAACCTTGTCTGAACCCGGATTCCCATTTCGGGCTGGCCTTCGGAATCTTCCGATCGTCGCCTATCGCTCATCATCAAACTTGGTGTAGCGTCCTGATAGATAGGCGCAGAGACCGTCGAGATCAGGAAAGAGCGTGGCCGCGTTGGTGCCATGCATGTTAAGCTCGGCGCGTAGTGCGGGAAATGCTCCGACTGGAACGATGAGTTTCACAAGCCTATCCTTGTAGCGGGAATTCCGCTCCAGCGGAATGAAGTACTTGTTGTGCATCAGCTTGTGAACCGTAAAGACGCCTGACTGGGCAGCGATGCGCCGCGAAACTATTTTCGGACGAAAGATCAAAGTGCGCGACTTATTGTCGAGCGGACCCGCGCTCCCCGTGTCCAACCGGAAGTCATTCGTCTCGGCGCAGAGCGCCCATACGACTCCATCTTGCTCGCTCGTCTGGTCTCCTCTGCTTGCCGCGGAGTTCCATGTTGCAAACCACAAGGCTGCAAGGGAGCTGAAGGTCCAGTCCAGCAAGCGCGTCGGCAGCCCGTGATGTTGTGCCAGGGCCAAGAAGTCCCATTCGTCGCTTGGCTCGAATTCCCGAAAGGGCAAGCTCGTCCGCTTGAATTCTTCGAGCATCAGCCGCTCGATCTTCGCGATTTTCCCTCTGGGTTTTCTCCGGCCGAGCTTCGGGAGTAGCGGTTTGTCACAAGGCTGTCCGCGGAAGACGAGATCAGCCTTGTTGCCCCGCCTCACTTCCTCCTTCTTAATCTCATGAACGCGCTGGACAAATTCAGTCACTCTACGGACCGTATTGTCTTGCATGAATCCGTTCCCTCCGGACGAAGATGCGAAGGGCCAGGACCGCTTTGACAGCAAGCGGCAGGGAGTGCTCATCCGGCCAGAGCGAAGCTTCAGAATTCTTCCCGGCGGCCCTTGGCCCTGGCTCGCGCCATTCTACCAACCGGAGCAAATTCTCCCGCAATCACGAGCTAGGCTGCGCCGATCCACATTCCGCGGGTAAACCCAATCAAGTTCTCTCCCCTCCTGTGCAGCATTATTGTCATTAGCAGCATCAGCACCACGGCCAGCACCGCCTGCGTCGCCCTGCCGCCGCTGGCCGTCCCCTTTCCTCCGTTTCTTCCTTCGTTTTTCTCCCCTCCTCCATCCCTCGGACTTCTTTGCGGCCTTGTCCCAGAACCGTGCTCCCCGTCAAGGGTCTCGCGATGAACTCCGGCTTCGCCTCCGCCCTGTGACTGGTCCGCTCGGTTCTTAAAGCGGGCCTCCATTCCGAGGGATTTCGGAAAGAAAAAACTTTTTTGAATGGAGGAAACTGCAATGAAAAACACCGACCGTCGTGACCTTTACACGTGCATCACCGCCCAGATCGTGGCATCCCTCGAAAAGGGCGTGCGTCCCTGGGTGAAACCTTGGAATGCCGAAGACGCCGCCGGCCGCATCACCCGCCCTCTTCGCCACAATGGCCAGCCATATAGCGGAATCAACGTGCTTTCGCTCTGGGCTTCGGCCCTTGCGCAGAATTTCGCGGCTCCCATCTGGATGACGTTCCGGCAGGCGCAGGAACTTGGCGCACATGTCCGCGCGGGCGAAAAGGGCTCTTTGGTCGTCTATGCCGACCGTTTCACGCGGACCGAGCGCAACGAGGAATCCGGCGAGGACATCGAGCGTGAAATTCCGTTCCTCAAGGCTTACACCGTGTTCAACGTCGAGCAGATCAACGGCCTGCCCGCAATCTACTACGCGAAGGCAGCGCCGGGACTCGTGCCCGAGGCCCGCATCGAACGTGCCGAGACGTTTTTCGCAGCCACTGGCGTGGACATCCGGCATGGCGGGCTGTCAGCGTTCTACAGCTTTACGAAGGATTATATCCAGATGCCGCCGTTCGAAGCCTTCCGCGATGCCGAGGCCTATTACGGCACGCTGGCGCACGAAACGACCCACTGGACCGGGGCGAAGTCACGCCTCGCTCGCGATTTTGGCGGCCATCGCTTCGGCTCGAACGCTTACGCTATGGAAGAACTGGTAGCCGAACTCGGCGCGGCGTTTCTCTGTGCCGATCTCGAACTCTCCGCCGACCCACGCGAGGAAAACGCCTCCTACATCGCCAACTGGCTGGCGGTCCTCAAGAACGACAACAAGGCGATATTCACTGCCGCCGCCCACGCGCAGCGCGCCGCAGATTTCGTTCACAAATCCTGTGCTGCCAGGGCGTGTGCCTCGCCTGAGAAAGACGCCGTGCCAGCGCCGGGTTAAACGCCGGCACTGCTTCCTCGGAGGTAAACCCACGCTGGGGCGTCGCGTTCGTCGTATGCGGTGCAGTGATTCTCGTGAGCTCGCAGGAGACGGCATTCACCATGCCCCGAAGAACTTGAGAACGAGTGCCAGAAGGAAAGATGACCAGGCTATGGGGATAAGTGTTGCTAGCAAGCCCCTCCTCGTGGCTTCAGAAACGGCGATCACGCCACTCGCAATGAAGGAAACCAGCAGGAAGGCCAAACCAACTCTTAAGGTCTCGTGAAGAAAACCGTGTGGGTGTCCCAGGATTGCCCTGCGCCCAACAAACCAATCCAGTCCGACAACGACAGCTAGAATCGCCGCTGCCAGGATGCCTGCCCCTCTTGGCAACGGCGGCCAACCTGGACGCACTTCTTGGGAGATGAGGTACACTACGGCGAGCCCGAGAAAGATCGTTACAAAAATATCCATGGAGTGCGGCTCCGCCTGCCGCGCACATGTTACCACTGCGCTCGCCCCAGAATCACCCATCTGTCGAGGACCATGCCAGAAGGGGTGTGGCCCGGCCTCGCGTACTGGCCGGGGGCCTCGCTGGCGGCCGCCACGCCCGGCGAACAAAGACACCCGCGGACCGGCGCGGCAGCGGGCGGACACCCGAATTCCCACACGACCGCAGTGAAGTTCGGCAGAGCCCGCTTGAATGTGTAGGGAGTCCGGGATTGTCTGTAGGGGTACCGATGCGTGTAATCATGCCCCGGGGGCTTTCGTCAACGCATTATTATCGTGCCAGCCTGCGTTCGGTATTTGGCCAAAGGGACGCTCCTGGCAAAGAAATGCAGAACGAGTGTCGCACTCTCCCGTTGCTGCCCTCGGGCAGGGCCCGACGTGAAACATTTCCACGTATAATGGCGTGCGCAAGTGTGGCCTAGGGGCGAACTGCATGAAGAAATTCCTTGCACACCTCTTCGGCGGATCGTCAAACGCTCCCATCGGTGAAGCGAGAAAGGGATCGCTTGACGAGGAGCGGCGACCAGGGGCCGTCCCTCATGAGCGAACGGCGGACCCGACATTCAAGAAGGGTGACGTCGTTGGCGATGAATATCTTATTCATCGACTGCTTGGCAAAGGCGGGTTCGGCGAGGTTTATCTGGCCTACCATCTCCAAGCGCGTTGCGCTTGCGCCCTGAAGACCATTCGGGCCGACCTCCTTGCCAACGCCGCGTCCCGAGAGGCCTTCAGAAGAGAGGCTGTCGTCTGGCTGAATCTCGAGGAACATCCATTCATCCTAGCAGCCCGCGAGGTGAGAGAGTTTTCCCGAAGGCTCTTCGTGGGCATGGACTATATAGTTCCCGACGCGAATGGACGTGTGAGCTTGGCGCACCACTTGGCTGGCGCGCGGGCGCCCCTGGACATCAACGACTCGCTGAAATGGGCAATCCAGTTCTGCTACGGAATGGAGCATGCGCTTCGGCACGGAATCGAGTGCCACAGAGATATCAAACCAGCGAATATCCTGATCGCCCGAAATGGGACCCTGAAGATCAGTGATTTCGGCCTGGCTCTGGCAGCGCAGGCCGCGCTGAGCAGAGAACGCGGTTCGGTTGCCCCAGAGAGGGGTGACGGTAGTTTTGGGTTGAGTCTGACCGAGGTTGACGGCAACAGGATTTGCGGAACGCCCGGCTACATTGCACCCGAGATTCTTCTTGGCAGAGAAGCGGACGTGCGGAGCGACGTCTACAGCTTTGGACTCGTGCTTTGGCAGATGGCTACGGGCAGTCCGGTACCCCCGTTCCACGTGCCTTGCGAAAAGGCCGGGGGAATCGAAGGATATTTGCGGCGTGTATTCGAGAAGCAAACAAAGGGGGTCCTCCCACGGACGGGAGGACCAGTGCAGCCAGCCATTGAGCGTTGCCTTTCGCCGGAGCCGTCACAGCGTTACGCAACCTTCGAGGAGCTGCGGCGCGACCTTGACGTGGTATTTCGAGGACGGGCCGGGCGTCGCGTTGAGCTGCCAAAGACCAGAGCACTTTCCCCACACTCTTGGAGTGAGAAAGGAGTTTCCCTTGACGAGCTTGGACGACACGACGAGGCGATCACTTGCTACGACAAGGCCCTGGAAATGGATCGCCGGAATGCGGACACGTGGAGCAACAAAGGTACGGCGCTCGGCGCGTTACGCCGATATAAAGAGGCAATTGATTGCTTCGACGAGGCCCTTTCGATAGACAGAAAATCCGCCACGGCCCTGGGGAACAAAGGCAGAACACTGAATTTGCTCGGGCGGCACGAAGAGGCCCTCGCCTGCTTCGCCCACGCCCTCGAAATCGAGCCGCACAACGCGGTTATATGGTGCAACAACGCCTGGGCACTGGTTTCGCTCGCACGACCTGAGGAGGCGCTGGTCTGCTTCGAGAAGGCCGTTAGGATCGACCCTGGCTACGCCAACGCGTGGGCCGGCCGGGGGCACGTCCTATGCGACCTGGGCCGGCTTAAGGAGGGCAACGCGTGCCTCGAGAAAGCAGAGGAAATCGATCCACAGTGCGCAGACGACCTGAAGCGAATGACGGCGGCGCGGGGGTATCACAAAATGGCACTCGGGTCTTTCAAGCCCGACGCCGCTGCTTGGAGCGGACGGGCCGACGCGTTCGCAAAAGCGGACCGCCATGAGGAGGCCTTGATCTGCTTGGCCAAAGCTTTGGACATCGACCCGCAGTTTGCGGGTGCTTGGTACAACCGCGGCAGCGTCCTCAGCTCGCTGGGTCGCTTTCAGGAGGCTCTCACCTGCTACGCTAGGGTCTTGGAGGTCGATCCCTGGCTATTTGACGCTTGGGAAGGAAAGGGTCTGGCGCTTGGGCAGCTCGGACGATTCCAAGAGGCTGCTACGTGCCTGACAGAGGCCCTGCGGCTGGCTCCTGGAAGCGCCGCGTGCTGGAGCAACAAGGGGACGGCCCTCTCCGCCCTAGGCCAACACGGGGAGGCGGTTCTCTGCTATACAAGGGCCCTTGAAATTGATCCGCACCGCGCTGTGGTCTGGGACAATAAGGGAAAGTCCTTGTTTCGCATGGGCCGGTGCGAAGAGGCGGTGGCCTGCTTCACCAACGCTCTGGAAATCGACCCGCACAACGCCACCGTCTGGAACAACCGCGGCATGGCCCTGGCAGCGGTGAACCTCGTCAGCGAGGCGATTTCTTGTTTTGACAAAGCATTACAAATCGCTCCAGGCTTCGCGGCTGCTCGCGAAAACAAGCAGAAGGCGTTAGGAATTTCATGATCAGGCTCGGAGAGGCGATCAAGCCGTGATTGACACTCAGAGTGTCACAATTTTGCCTTACCAAAGGGACGCACGCCTTAGTGCTGAGGCGCGCTGCCCGGTCTGCCAAAGAAAGGCCGTACCTGCTAATGGCTCCTAGTCTGGCACCACTCGATGTGTCGCGCCAACCCATCCAAGTCTGGAAATAGTACGGCTTCATGCACGCCGTGCTGAAAGAGCGAGCGCTTCAGGTCCTTGCGTTCTTTAAACGGTATGCGTATCCGCACGAGCGATCCATCAGGGACGAAGTCCTCTGCCGGCTTTGAATGAACTGTAAACACCCCACTCTGTGCACGTAGTCGAGAAGTCACCATTCTCGGAATATATCTGATCGTCTTCGCGATCCTGAGGGGGCCGCTCGCCGGAAGCGGATTACTGAGGTCTTCCTTGCAACATCGCCAGGCTAGAATTTCCGCATCTTCGCGTCGCGGGCGTCCGTCCTTATGGCGGGATTCACATTCTTTGCAGACGCCGAAATACAGCGCAACGAGCGGACTGCGAGTCCAGTCGAGCAGGCGAGTTGGAAGGCCGTGATGCTGAGCAATGGCGAGGAGCTCCCAGTCGTTTATGTTGGCGACCTCTACACGATCAACTGACTGTCTCCGAAAAAGTTCCAGCATCAGTGACTCATTGACCACCTTGCTGTTCGTGTTTTCCGGTGGAAGAGCGCGGCCAACCTTCGGGCGCAGCCTAAAGGACGCGGCTCCATGACCCCTGTAAATTACGGTAGTGGACCTGTCGTCCCTAAAGCGTGATTCGACCAAAGTGGAAAGCTCGGCGATGGACCTGATAGTGCACATGTTCTCGCTCCTCTTCAAATGGGGGTTTAGCTCGCCGCCCATTGTAGATGCACTGGGACGGCGTCGGCGATCCGCGCTGCCGTGTCCGCGCTGCCGTGAGGAGTGGCTGTTACGGTCACCTGGCGGCGCGCCGTCGCGACATTCTCAATCAGGAGGAGGTCCGAGATATATCAAGCCAAACCAGATTTACTCGTTCGAAATCGCGTGTACCCGCCGTGTACCCGACTTGGGTGGATTAGGTGTTTTTGCGGTTTTCCCCGTTTAATGGAATCAATATCTTATGCGCCTTCAATGAGGCTCAGAATTCCGACTCCCCCCGCCTCCACCATTTTCCCTCCGCGAAAATGCTCCCCGCCGTCGGGGGCGCCGAACTTCCCCTTGCATCCGCGCCGGGAAGGCGCGACACTCCCCCAAGTTTATGATGGGGCTAAACCGGGAACGCGCGAGCGATTGGCTGCAAGGCACGCGGACCCTCGCTTTCCTGGAAGCCCTTCGGCAAGACGTCCGCTACGGCCTGCGCCAGTTGCGGCGTAATCCCGGTTTCACCACGGTCGCCATCCTCGCGCTGGCGCTCGGCATAGCGGCGAACGCGGCCATTTTCACGGTCGTCGACGCACTGCTTCTCCAGCCGCTCCCTTACCGGCATCCTTCCCGCCTCGTCTTGGTCTACAACGCAACCAGATCGCAGCCCCAGGACGTTGGACCGTTTTCCTATCCCCGGTTCGCGCAGCTCGAAGCGCAACAGCACGCCTTTTCCGGCATCTCCGCATATGCCGGAGACGATTTCACGATGACCGGGCGCGGGGAGCCGCGGCAGATTTCGGCGATGCGAGTGACCTGGAATTTTTTCAACACGCTCGGCGTCACCCCGGCCCGCGGCCGCGCTTTTCTTCCGAGCGAAGGCCGGCCCGGCGGCAGCCGCGTGGCGCTGTTGAGCCACTCGTTCTGGGTAAGCGAGTTCGGCGCGGCGACGAGCGTCCTCAACCGGCGCCTGATGCTCGATTCGGTTTCTTACACGATCGTCGGCGTGTTGCCGCCGAATTTCACCTTCGCGCCCGCCGGCGCCGACGTTGCCGTATGGATACCGCGCGAATTCGAGCTGAACATCGCGACGCCCGCGCACATCGCCGCCGGCATGGGCTACCTCGACGCGGTAGCACGCCTGGCTGCCGGCACGAGCCTGGCGCAAGCCCAAGCGCAACTGAACGTCCTCGATCGCGAATATCGGGCAGGCAATCCCGAGCGACCTGACGCCGACACGCAATTCCAGATGACCGCCGCGCCTCTGCAGGCCATGTTCGTCGAAAATATTCGCGCCGCTCTGCTCGCGCTCATGGCGGCCGTGGGACTGGTGCTGCTGATCGCGTGCGCCAACGTCGCCAGTCTGCTCCTCTCGCGCGCGGTGAGCCGGCGCAAGGAAATTGCCGTGCGCGTCGCACTGGGCGCCGGCCGCGGGGATATCGTGCGCCAGTTGCTGAGCGAGAGCGTGCTGCTGGCCGTCGCCGGCGGCATGGCGGGAATCCTGGCCGGCTATGCCGGCTTGCGCGCGCTGCTCGCGTCGAACCATCAAGCCGTGCCCGAGCTTGCCGGCCACCTTTCCATGGACTGGCGGGTCCTGCTCTTCACGCTGACGATCGCGGTCGCGAGCGGCATTCTGTTCGGACTTGCGCCCGCGCGTAAACTCTCGCGAGACGATTGGAACGCCGTGCTCGTCGAGGAATCCCGGGGATCGACCGGCGGGCGGCTGGTGGCCAGCTCGCAAAATCTCCTGGTCATCGCCCAAGTGGCGCTGTCGATGGTTCTGGCGATCGGCTGCGGCCTCCTGATCCGCAGTTTCGCGCGGCTAGTCGCGGAGAACCCCGGCTTTGACCCGAACCAGGTGGTCGGGATGCGGATCGATTTGCCGCCGTCGGCATACGCCGCGCCGGCCCAAATGGTCGCGTTCTATAACGAGCTGTTGCGACAAGCCGAGACGATTCCGGGTGTGAGGGCAGCGGCCATCTCTTCGGCGTTGCCTCCGGAGGCGACGCGGGGAGGCCCGATCCTCGCCGAAGGCCAGGCTGTTGTTCCCATGTCGCAACGCCCCCTCGTGGATATCCAGACGATCAGCCCCGGTTATGCCAAGGTGCTGCGCGTGCCGCTCGAAGAAGGCCGGGAATTCACCGCAGCCGATAATCAAACCGTTCCGACCTACGGCATCGTCAATCAAGCTTTCGTCCGCCGTTTCTGGCCGAACCAGGACCCGGTCGGCAAGCACATCTGGCTGGGCACGCTTCCAAAGCCCGTGGAAGTGGTCGGCGTATTCGGCGATGTGAAAAACAACGGCCTCGCCGCCGAATCGACACCGGAATTGATGCTTCCCTTCCCCAGCCTTCCCTGGTCGCATCTACGGCTAAGCCTGCGCAGTGCGGGAGGCGATCCGCTGTCGCTCGTTCCCGCCGTTCGGTCCCGGCTCGCGGGGATCGACAGCAATCTGCCCATACAGCGCGCGGGCACCCTCGGTGGAATCCTCGCCGACGCGCGCGCCCAGTCGCGATTCACCGTGGCGCTGTTCGGGATTTTCTCGGCTGTCGCGCTCCTGCTCGCCATCGTCGGAATTTACGGCGTGATTTCCTATGCCACGGCGCAGCGTACGCAGGAATTGGGCATTCGGATGGCGCTCGGGGCGACGCGCGGCGATATTGTGAAACTGGTTGTGGGGCGGGGGCTGGCGCTCGCCTCCGCCGGCGTGGCCATCGGGCTGATCGCGCCGTTCACTCTCACTCCGCTGATGTCGAGCCTGCTCTACAAGATCGCTCCGGCCGATCCCCTCACGCTCGTTTCCAGCGCGGCCCTGTTCTTGCTGGCGGCGCTTGCCGCCAGTTATGTTCCGGCTCGGCGCGCCACGCGTATCGACGCCGTCACCGCGCTGCGTCACCAGTAAGGCGTTCATCGACAAAGGTAACCCGAAGCTTCCAGACGCGGCTTACGCCGCGGATCGTCAACTCGTCAGCGGCGGAGCGAAGGGTATCAATCCGCCGCTGCTTCGAGCGGCTTCAACTCGCCTAGGATGGTCGGAATTAGCTCCGAAACCGTGGGATGGATATGCATCGCGCGCTGAAGGACGGTATAGGGCGACTTCGCATACATGACGTCCAGAATCGAGTGAATCGCTTCGTCGCCACCCGGCCCCAGGATCGCGGCGCCTAGGATTTCCTTGCTGTCGGCATCGACGACGATCTTCATGAGGCCCTGACTCTCACCCTTTTCTACCGCGCGGCTGACGCGTGTCATGGGCCGCATGCCCACCATCGCTTTACGCCCGGAGCGGAGTGCCTCGGCTGCGGTCATGCCCGCCCGGCCGAGCGGCGGATCGATGTAGAGTCCGAAAGCGAGAATGCGATCGCTCACCCGCCGCGAGTCTCGATCGAGAATGTTGGCAGCCACGATTTCGAAATCGTTATAGGAGGTGTGGGTGAAGGCGCCCCGGCCGTTGCAATCGCCGAGCGCCCAGATGCCGGGCACGTTGGTTCGCAGTTGATCGTCCACGATCACGTATCCGCGCTCGTCGGTCCTTACGCCCGCCTTCTCCAGTCCGAGATCGTCGGTATTCGGGCGCCGCCCCATGGCCAGGAGCACGTGCGATCCGCGGGCTTCCTGCATTCCGTCCTCGCAACTCAGACCTGCAACCGCTTCCTCGCCGTGCCTGCTGAAGTGAATGCATTCCGCATTGAGGCGGAGTTCGATCCCTTCGCCTTCGAGGATCCCTGCGATGGCGGCCGAAACGTCTTCGTCCTCATGCGGGACGAGCCGCGGTCCCTTTTCCACGATCGTCACATGACTGCCAAACCGGCGGAACATCTGCCCGAATTCCAATCCCACGTAACCTCCGCCGATGATGAGGAGATGCGGCGGAAGGAAATCAATTTCCATCATCGAGCTGTTGGTGAGATAGCTCACCTGGTCGAGTCCTGGCAGGGGCGGCACCCAAGCGCGCCCGCCCACGTTGATGAAGATCCGCTCCGCATGGAGCCTCGCTGCGCCGACGCTGACCTCCCCGGCGGATTCCAGTCGCGCGTGTCCCTCGTAAACCGTGCAGTTCGCCATGCCCTTGAGCCAGCTCTCGACTCCCGCCCTGGACTTGCCGGAGATGGCGTCCTTGCGGGCCTTCACCTGCTTCATATCGACCCCAACGCCGCCCCCGATCGCCACGCCGTACTCCGCCGCGCGCTGCGCCAACCGCGCCACGTAGGCGCTCGCCACCATGGTCTTGGTGGGGATGCATCCGGTGTTGACGCACGTGCCGCCGAAAAGCTTGCGCTCGATGATGGCCACCTTCATTCCGCTCGCGGTCAGGCGGCCGGCGAGTGGCGGCCCGGCCTGTCCGGTTCCGATGATGATAGCGTCGTATCGAATCGTCACGGTTTTGCCAGCCGGTTCGCCAATTCTTTCGACCAATTCACCACGACGTGCAGTTCCCCCGCCGTCTGCTTCTTCAATGGCGATGCGGGCGTCGCCCATGGCTTGCAGCCGTTGCTTCGCATCCTTGGCGAGACACCTTTCGAGCAAATCGCGAATGCGCGGAGCAACGGTCGGCGGAAGGCTGTTCCAATCCGGCGCGTCTCGAATGACGGCCGCAAGCGTTTCCGAAGTATCGCCCCCGCCGAAAGCGCGCTCGCCCGTCAGCATTTCGTAGAGCACGCACCCAAACGCCCGAATATCCGCGCGGCGATCGACCGCTTTCCCTTTCGCCTGCTCCGGCGCCATGTACGCCGCGGTCCCCAGGATGACGCCAGCCTGCGTCGCCAAATGGCTGAGCGTGGGCGAGGTGGAAGGATCGGAAGCGGCTGTTTCTCCTTCGAGCGCCTTCGCCAATCCGAAATCGAAAATTTTCACCACGCCACCTAGATTGATTTTGATGTTGGCAGGCTTCAAATCCCGATGCACGATCCCGCGTTCGTGCGCGTATTCCAGCCCCTCGGCGATCTGCTTCGCGATCGGCAGCGCTTCCTCGAGCGGCATCGGTTTGGCGACTGTAGGGGCAGGCCTTGTGCCTGCCCTTGTAACTTGCCCCGGAGCGACCGCAAGGGTCGCCCTCAGCCGGCGAGGTAATTTCGTAGGAATCGAGCCTGGTACCGGGATTTAGCAAGGCATCACTCCCAGGGCCCGTGGACCACCGGTCGGCGCGGCTTCCGAACTCGCTCCTTCACGATATCCATGAACCGGCTCCAGTAGACGACGGCTCCCGTCGCGCATGTCACAGGTCCCGTTCGTGAAAGTGGTAGAGCGCAACCGCCAGGGCAACGAGGAGATAGAAGGCCGCGTACCCGATCATGGTGCCGCTGGGGATCGAAACGTTCGCAAACGGCGAGAAGGGGAGAGCCCCCGCCAGTGGCGTTTGCATATCGAACGCTGCCCGGCGCCAGATGGATTCACTCGGCATGATCAGGCTCGTGACGATGCCAAGGTCGATCAGGCGCGCGCTGGACGTGAACCCGCTCATCTGCTCGAGCCAGCCGCCCATGAACGCCAGTCCGTGCAGCCCGATCGCGATGACGCCGCTCGCCAGGGTCGAAAACCACGTTCCGAACATCATCGTGACCGTCAACGCCAGCAGGCATTCCAGAAACACGAGCAAGCCGCCCCTCAACGCATGCGCGGGCGTCACGCCGCACATCCCGTAGGCTACCACGACCGTTCCCCCGAAGGTCAACGCCACGAACCCGGCGATCATTACCGCAAAGCCGAGCCATTTCCCGATCAAAATTTGCCAGCGCGGCATCGGCTTCGTCGCGATGGCGTGGATCGTGCCCGAAGCGATTTCCCCGGGGATGGTGTCCACCGAGGTCAGAATCGTCATGACCACCGCCAGCAAATCCACCACGTAGAGGGCGATCAGCAACATCGCGCTCAAGACCTGGTAACGAAGGAAGGGAGCGATCGCGCGCCGGTCCAGATCCTGCATCTGAAAATGGAGCGCGATGCCAAATAGCGCCAGGAAACCGATCCCCGCCAGGAGCGCCGTCCACAGCAGCTTCTTTCTCGACGCCTCGCGGAACGTGACGCCCGCCATGACCCAGCAGCCCATCACAGGCCCCGATCCTCGCCCATGATGCGGACGAAAAGGTCTTCGAGCGAGGCCCGCGCCGGCACGAAGGAATACACATCGGCTCCGGCGGCCATCAATTGGCGCAGCAGGTCCGGCAGTTCTTCGCTCGAATGCGCCGTCAAGGATAACTGCTCGCCTTCCAGGCTTGCGGAAATACCCTGGCGCGCCAGAGTCGCCAGAATTTCCGGCGCGAGGTTCCTGACGCGGGCGGCAACGCGGATTTCCGCTGGCGCGAAGGATTCCAAATTCTCGCTGCCTACCACTTCGCCATCTTTGAGGAAAGCCACATGGTCGCAGGTGATCTCGACTTCGCTCAGCAGGTGGGAATTGAGGAAAACGGTGGCGCCACGCTCCCGCTGCGCGCGAATCACGTCGCGAACCAGCCGCCTTCCCAGCGGGTCCAGGCCCGATGTCGGCTCATCCAGGAAAACCACTTCCGGATCGTGAACGAGCGCCTGCGCCAAGCCGATTCTCTGCATCATGCCTTTGGAGAAATCGTGCACGCGCTTGTCACGGTGCGGGGTGAGACCCACCAGATCGAGGAGGGCGGGCACGCGGTCCTTCAACCGCGCGGGAGACATCCCCGCCAGCCGCCCATGCAACCGCAGCAGCTCCGCCGGCGTGAGCCAGTCGTAGAACCGGAAATGCTCCGGGAGAAACCCCACGCGCCGCCGGACGCCCACCTCGCCCGCCGGAGAGCCGAGAAGCGTCGCCTGGCCGCCTGTCGGCTTCACCAGTCCGAGCAGCATCTTGATGGAAGTGCTCTTCCCCGCCCCATTCGGCCCCAGGAAGCCGAACACCGATCCCCGTGGCACGGAAAGCGATAGATTGCGGACCGCGACTTTCCGCCCGTAAACCTTCCGCAGGTTATGCGTCTCGATCGCGAACCCGGTCCCGTCAGCCAGGGGCTTCTCCTTGTCTCAATCGAGAGAGTTTGCGAGCCCAACGGCGCCGCTGGAGTCACCGAAACCCACGAGGGAGTAGACCATCCCGCCCTTGGCCCAAATCAAGGTGTACGTCGGCCCGCGCCAGCCGGCCATATTTAGCAGCGTGCCTTCCACGCCGTCCACCTTCACCGTTTCGTAGGACCGCAGAAAGCGTGGAATCGGCACGCCGAGCGTGGCCCGCCAATTCACGTTCTGCAGAAATTGCTTCGCCTGCGATGTCGTCATTCCCGCGACTTCCAGGCCGATTTCCGCCAGGTTGCCGAGGTCCAGCCCGCTCGGAACATTCACCTCGGGGCTTGGACCCTCGGTCAGCATCACGCAGTCGCTGTACTCGGTGGAATGGGGCGGCGGCGTAGCCACGTTCGCAGTGGCGCTGGGCCGGCCGGGACAATCGCCATACCGGGCGTGAATCATCCGAGGGATGTCCACCGCAACGGTGGCGCCATCCGTGGAGGCGGGCAGCTTCAGATCCGGCCGGCCGGCTTCTTGAAAGATCGCTTCGAGCCGCGCGCGGTCCACCGTCAGCGTGAACGCGTGCTCGCCGCTGACGGTCAGTATCGGTTCGTCCTTTCGAGCGCCCAGCAACTGCACGCGAAATCCCACGAGCTGCGCGGCTTGTTCCCGATTGGCGGCCGATGCGCCCGGTTTGCTCTTCGTCACCGTCACCTTGTCGGAAATCATTTGGGAGACCATCTGCTGCAGCGTGCGATTGGCATCGGGACCGACAAAGTTGGAAAGATTGACGTTCACGGTCTGGACCTTCTGCACGCGTAAGGACCGGAAGAAGCGGCTTGCCAGTCGCCGCCCGCCCGGCAGAAACCATGCGAGGCCCAGCGCCAGGACAATGAGGATAGCGACGGCCCCAAGCGGACCCCAACGCCGATGCGAACTTTCCTGGGTCACGTAACCTCCCTGTTCTCGGAAGAACGACCTCCGAGCCCGCGGCCACGCTTTCTCTGTGTCTCGCCCAAGGACCCTGGCCGCACATCCCGTGGGACACCAGGACTCCCGTTAGCGTTTCGCGCCGCGGAAAACCCGGAGCCAGACGCGGGCGGATATTCGCGCGACCACGCCGGCCGCCTCCCTCGTACCTTTTCGCGCGTGCGACTTCCCCTTCGGGAAGCTTGCTCGGCGCGAAACCGCCGCGTATACTCGACCCTTGTGATTCAGACCTACGCCAACGCGCCTTGGTATTACCGATTTTGGGGCTTCCGCCTCGGTCGGTAGAGTGGCGCTGGTCTGAGCGAAAAGAAGAAGCCAGAAAGAGCGACCGGCCCACTCGAAGCGAGTGGGCTTTTTCATTGTAAGGGGTGAAACGGCCATGATCATCTCCATGAAACCAAACGCAACGAAAGAGCAGATCGAGCACGTCTGCGAGCGGATCCGCGAATACGGGTATAAGGTGCACTCGATTCAGGGCGAGCAGAGGGTCGTGATCGGAGCGATCGGAGTCGGCGACGTCACGGCTTGCCTCGAATCGCTCGAGGCCGCGCCCGGGGTCGAGAGCGCGGTGCGGATCTCTTCGCCTTACAAATTCGTAAGCCGCGAATTCAAGAAGGAGCGCACGCAGATTCCCGCGCGCGGAGCCCTCATCGGCGGCAACGAATTCGTCGTCATGGCGGGCCCGTGCTCGGTCGAAAACGAGAAGCAAATCATGACGGCGGCCGAGCGTGTTGCGGCCGCGGGCGCCAAGGTGTTGCGGGGCGGCGCCTTCAAACCGCGGACCTCGCCGTACGATTTCCAGGGCCTGGAACTCGAAGGCCTGAAGCTGCTGGCGAAGGCTCGCCAGGCCAGCGGCCTGGCGATCGTGACCGAGGTGATGAGCGACAGCCACGTGGATCTCGTCGCCGAATACGCCGACATCCTGCAGGTTGGCGCGCGGAACATGCAGAACTTCGCGCTTCTCAAGGCGCTCGGTAAATGCCCAAGGCCCGTGCTGCTCAAGCGCGGCATGAGTTCCACCATCAAGGAACTGCTGATGTCCGCCGAATACATCACCGCCCACGGAAATCCCCAGATCATCCTTTGCGAGCGCGGCATCCGCACCTTCGAGACGGCCACCCGAAATACCTGCGATATCTCGGCCATTCCCGTCTTGAACGAAGTGACGCACCTGCCCGTGGTGCTCGACCCCAGCCACGCCGCGGGAAGGAGCGCGCTGGTTCCTCCGCTCGCCCGAGCCGCCGTCGCCGCCGGGGCCGACGGCCTCTTGGTCGAAGTTCACCCCTGGCCCGAGCGGGCGATGAGCGACGGCGCGCAGTCGCTCGACCCCGACGACTTCCGTCAGATGATGGAAGCGCTCCAGCCCTACATCTCTTTGTGGAAGGGGATGCGCAGCGAGCCTCTGCTGGCCTACTCGTGAGCGTGACGCTCGTTTGGGGAATCTGCTTCCGCCTTTCGTTTCCCGGTCCGCACCGCCGCGAAGCGCTGGGGACCCCTTCCCCGGCCTTCCGGGAGGTGAGGGTTAACGGATGATGGCGGGGTCGGAGACGGAGGCAGGGGCACCACTATGCATGCGGACGATCCCGGTCTGGTCCATGAAATAGAATCGGCCGCTGGAGCTTGCGGTGCCCAACGGGCCGGCCGCGAGGGTGAAGGTTGTGTAGGCGCCGCTCCCGTCAGGGTTCGCTGGCCTATAACTCAAGCGGTAGCCCGGTACGGTTGCTGGGTCTGAGGCGGTGGTGTTGCCCTTCGCGCAGCCCTCCTCAGGTGAGGAGTTCAGGCCATCCAAGCCCTCCGGGTAACCGCCGCAGTCCATTCTGTAGACGCTCAGTTCATTGCTCAGCACCCGAAGCTGGGCCAGGATCGCTGTGCCGTGTGCCGAGTCCTGCATACGCATAATGTTGGGAACAGTGGTGGCCACCAGAATCAGTATGACTGCAATGGCGATCAGTAGTTCGAGGAGGGTGAACCCCTCCGCAACCGAACCACGGCCGGAGCTGTCAACCCCCGGCCGCCTCTGGGCGAAGCGGCACCGCGTCACCCCGTGGCACCTGCAGAGCGGCCTCATGTGCGTGACTTCATAGCGCTCTTGACGCCGTCGCGCAGCGGGAACAGTCAAGGCCACGTATTACTCCTTTAGTTTCTCCCACAAGGTCAGGGGCCTTACGAAGATGACGATCTCCGCCGGGTTGGGCGAGGCCCTGGCTTTTCCGCAAGTGTTGGGCGTGACGAAGCCGGACTCAAGTACTTCTTTGGTGGAGAAGGTCTGGGTTGCTAGCCATGTGTGATCTGGTTGGCGAACCTGGCATAACACGTACCCTGTGTTGACCCGGATGGAGCTGGCATATTTGACGACAGGATTAGTTACGCCAAAGTCGCCGCACCCCTTCCATTGGTTCTGGGTATTTATTCCGGCATCCTGATCGGTAAGGCGAAGCGATGCAACACCGTCCTTTCCAGTTGGAATCGCCATTGCCGATTTGCGTTCGTTCCCCACCCAGACATTCAAACACGTGTCCGCTGTGGCGCGTCCGGTCCGCCCGTTCACGGGCTTGATCCTAATCGTATGCGCCTGAAGAGCCGTCGCGGATGAACCAAGAGCGAATAGCAGGAAAAGGCCCGCTGTGCCCCTGGCAAATGACTTAGGCGGCCGGCAGTACACTTGCACGCTATCACGGGCATTGGCCGTGGCCCCCCAAGCCAAATACGTCCTTGAATAGATGAATCAGGAATCCAGTTGGATTGTAAGGAAAGGCCGAGTCAAGGTGTTCCGTAAACTGGCTGTTTGAGAAGATGTAATCGCTCTGCATGACCCCGCTCGTGTTCGTTTCCTCGATCACTTGGCCCGCGTAGCTGCGCCGACACAGCACGGGGGGCTAGGGGGAGAGGGGCGTGCCCGTTTGAGAGGCTTTCCGAGATATCACGACCTCGCCCGGTAACTTCCTCTCCCGCAGGCGCCTCGATGGCCGCATGGTCGCTTTGTCGCGGCCGCGGTATGCCTTCCCGTTGAAAAACAGGTCCGTCTCGTACCCGGGTTGGATGCCGCCTCCTTGCACCCACACGCCAATGTCATCCCAACCGTGCGACTTCCTCGCCAGCACGCGGATAGGGGCCCAGGAGGTTGTCAGGTAGGCGACCTCCCTATACGAGGTTCCCCGGGGGTGCGAGCACCAGCGCGGTGCAGCCACCGCTCCCGCACCACTGTTGCCCCGTCAGGTAGATGACAGCCTCTCCCTTGCTACGACCGCTCAGGCCCACGAAGGCGGCAGAATAGCGCGTGGGGCCCTCTTCCTCCCACGTCGCGTTCGGCGGCCCGCCCAACGTCGAAGGAACTTCCTTAGAGATTTTTCCCGCTGGGGGCTCGAGGGGCGCGCCCCGTGGCCGGCTTGCGGGCGCATCGGGGTCGCCAGTGAAGCGAGCAGGAGCATCGCCATGCATAAGTGTCGCGGGCCCGTTCGCATATGCGCCTCTAGAATCGGGTGAAGCAGTCCATCAGCAATAGGATGTCGCTGCCGTAGTTGCCTAGCTGCGGATGCTCCCTTTCGCCGGGAGCAGTGCCCCAGTCCATCGTCGCCGGGCTCCCAGTGTAGTTCCTGTCGTCCTTCCCCACCACATGTTGTGCGAGTTAGCCGCACCCTGCAGGACTTGGGCGGGCGTGAACCACGGAAATTTCGCCGCCACGGCGGCCGCGTTCGAGGCCAGCTCGCTCGCGGTCCAGCCGGCGGACCAGGTCCAGTCCGGCGCTTCGTACGGATCGACCTGCGGGTTCCTGCTGAGGTCGATCTGGAACGGGCCCACCGCTCCGCCGCCGCCCTGCGGGATGTCCATGACTCCGCTCTCGGGGATCGCGACCGCCGCGAGGGTCGCGGCAGTCCAGGCCGGGCTCATCGGCATGCTTCCCTTCCTGGCCTACCGGTTTATTACCGTGCCGCACCGGGGGCAGCTCCGACGGTAGAGGTTCCAGCCGCGATAAGAGCGGCCGCAAACTGGGCAAGGGTACAGCAGGTACTGGAAGAGGGTGTAGGCCCAGACCAGAGCGTAGCCGATGGCTAGCACATAGCTGGGTGTGTACGACCCGAGCACCGCGGGCAGCACGGTGCCCAGGATAAGACCGAAGGGTAACCATCCGAAGAGCAAAACGAGCAACCTCAGCTTAACGCGCCGGTACTCGCCCCATGAGGAAATCTCTCGCTCGGGCGCTAGTGGCATGGCGCACCGGCCGCCGCAGCCTTCGTGCTGGTGGTAAGCCCGTATCCGGCAACCTCAAGGCCCGGCGCGTAGCTGATGCTCAGCTGCCAGATAGAGTTTCCCGCAGCGTCCGTCCCGGAGGAAAATTGCACGCCTATCCCCACCACGCCGAACGAGGCGTCAACCCCCAGGGTCAGGAAGGGACCGGCTAGCTGTGACGCGGACGTCGCGTTTGTGAAGAAGATACCGGCACCCCCTCCCACCCCTCCGCCGACGACCACCGGCGAGCCGTTAGTCTGGGACGGCACCCCCTTGGATCCTGAGCCCGCGTACGCCGTCGCGCCCCCGCTCGCGTACGCCCCTGCGCTCACGCCGTGGCTGCCGCCCGCGAAAACGCCCGCGCCGCGCCGCTCCCCATCGCGACCGCACCGGCATACCCGACGCCCAGGGTGGCGTCCGCCCCGCCCTGGACACCGAATCCGAAACCGGTCCTGCACGGCGCTTGCGGCGTGGCCTGCTGGCCGCCACCGCCGCCAGGGGTGGCGCTCGGGGGAGCGCCTCCTCCTGAGCACACCCATTCGTAGCCCCATGTGGGCGAATAGCTTTGGGGACCGCCCTTAGGGCCGGCCCCGACGAACCCGATGACTCCCTCCTCCGCCACACACATACCCCCGCCCGCGGGCGGAGGGGGAGGCGGACACGGATCATCGAAACTCTCTCCGCACGCGCCGGTCGGATCGCTCAGGCTCTCCGGGTTGTTGATCACGTAGCTGTAGCGGTTTAGCGATTGCGGGTTGCCCAGCCACCCGCCCAGCGGGTGGGCGCTCAGGAACCGGCCGATGCGCGGGTCGTACTCGCGGGCATAAGCGTAATAGTTTCCCGTCTCCGAATCGAACTCATACCCCGTAAACTTGTACCTCGGCGAGCACGCCGTCGTGTAATCGCTCTCCTGGCCGTAAGGATAGTAGTCGGCGTTGAAGCAGGTCGCGCCCGAGGAGGTCGTCACCACGCGGGTCGAGCCCAAAGCGTCGGCGAAGTAGTAGTAGACGTTGCCCGAGCCGTCTTTCCAGGCGATGCGCCGGCCGGCGAAGAAAATGTAATCGCTCTGCATGACCCCGCTCGTGTTCGTTTCCTCGATCACCTGACCCGAGTAGCTGCGCCAGTAGAGCGTCCCGCTCGACTTCTCGACCCGCAGGCCGTCGCCGTCGTAGGTGTAGTTTACCCCGCCCGCGCTCGTGACCTCGCTCTCGGCGTTGTAGCTGTAAGTATACGCCCCATCGGCCGTGGCGTTGCCCGCCGCATCGTACCCGTAGCCGACGATGTGATTGCTCGCGTCCACCCCGACGCTCAGGTTCGGCCCGCTGCACTTGGTCGGACTCATCTGGAGCAGATTGGCCAGGGTGTCGACGCCGAAACTCAGGCCCCAGCAATCCTGGCCGGACATGGCCTGCGTCTGCGCGGTGAGGATGCGGTCGAGCGGATCGTAGGTCATCGTCTCGTTCCGGCCCGAATCGTTCCCGTTGTTCATCGCGGCCACCGAGCCGTTATTCCCGCTCGGCAGCGCGAAGCTGTAGGTCAGGCTGAGCGCCGTGCCAGCCGAGCTGGTCGCCTGGACGGACGTCGGCTCGAAGTCGTTGTTGTAACCCCACGTCTCCGTGACTCCGGCGAACGTGCCGCCTTGCCCGTGCAGGTCGCTTGCCAGCGACCCGTCCGGCGCGTAGACGGCATTCTGCGCGTAGTTCGTGCCGTCGGAGCCGATCGCCGAGAGCGGCCGCTGCGCGTTGCTATAGGTGTAATTGACGACGCGGCCGTCGGGATAGGTGAGCGAGGAGAGCGAGCCGTCGTAATTGTACGCGTAACTGTTGGTTTCCGCGACGCTCGAGATCATCTTCCGCTCCGCGACGATGCGACCCATCGCGTCGTAGCTCCACGCCGTCTCGCCCGAGCCATCGCTCATGCCCGTGCGCCGGCCCTTGCCATTCGCGATCGTAAGCCCATTGTAGCTTGTCTGATCGTAGAAGTAGCTGACCGCCGCCGTCCCGTCCGAATAGCTGACGGCGGTGAGACGGTGCAGGGCGTCATAGCCGTACGTTGTGGTCACGTTGCGGGCGTCGGTGCGGCTGGCGAGATCGCCATTCGAGTTGTAGCTGAAGGTCGTCGTCCCCGATTCCGGCGTCGTCACCGAGAGGGCGCGGCCCAGGGTGTCGTACGCGTACGTGCGCGTCTGCGACGCCCCGCCGGCGTCCGTACCGCCGCTCAGGTTTCCGCTCGAAGGCGATACCGAGAACGACGCAGATGCGAAATCGTTCGAGTCGTAGCTCACCGACGTCGTGAACGGGTAGTTCGTCGAGGAACCGGTGCTTTTGCTCGTCACGGTCAGCGTGCTGCCGCTCGCCGAGGCGGTAACGGAAGCGCCGCCGTCGTTGTCGATCGCGCTCGCCAAGCCCGAGACGATGGTGCCCGTCGTGGATCCCTGCTGATAGTTGGTCGAGTCGCCGTGGCCGTTGACCGTCACGGTTACCGTCCCGCTATCGTAGATCGTCCCGCCGCCATCCGATCCGCCGCTGAAGTTGCCGCTCGAAGGCGAGGCGGAGAACGAAGGCGAGCTGAAGTCGTTCGTATCGTAGGTGATGGAGACGGAGAACGGATAATTCGTGCCCGAGCCCGCGGTGCAGGCGGTCAGGGTCAGCGCGCTCCCGCTTACGGCGGCCTTCACGAGCAGTCCGCTGCACCCCGTCCCGATGGCGCTAGATAGCTGCTGCGCGATCGTTGACGCCGTGTCGCTCTGGCCGTAGCTGTAGCTGGCCTGCTGCTGGCTGTTGACGGTCACCGTTACCGTCCCGTGATCGTAGATCGTCCCGCCGCCATCCGACCCGCCGCTCAGATTCCCGCCCGAAGGCGAGGCCGAAAACGACGGCGAGGTGAAGTCCGTACTATCGTAAGTGATCGAGACGGAAAAGGGATAGTTCGTCCCCGAGCCGGTCTGCTTTGCCGTCACAGTCAGCGTGCTGCCGCTCGCCGAGGCGGTCACGTAGGCGCTGCCGTCGTTGTTGATCGCCGTCGCCACTCCCGAGGCGATGGTGCTTGTCGTGGAACCCTGCTGGTATGGGGCTGAATCGGGGTGCCCGTTCACCGTCACTGTCACCGTCCCGCTGTCGTAGATCGTTTGCGGCGCCTGGCCTCCCGTCAGGTTCCCGCTCGAAGGAGAGGCCGAGAAAGAGGGCGAGCTGAAATCCGCCGAGTCGTAGGTGATCGCGACCGAAAACGGGTAGTCCGCCGTGGAACTCTGGCTGCAGCTTTGCAGGGCCAGCGTGCTGCCGCTCGCCGACGCCTGGACCGTGCCGTTCGGGCAGGGGTTGCCGATAGAACTTGCCAGCCGGCTCACGATCGACGAGGCCGTGTCGCCCTGGCCGTAGCTTGTGGAGCCCACCGGGCTGTTGTTGACCGTCACCGTCACCGTGCCGTGATCGTAGATCGTCGTTGCGTCGGCTCCGCCGCTCAGGTTCCCGCCCGAAGGCGAGGCCGAGAAGGACGGCGAGCTGAAATCGGTCGAGTCGTAGGTGATCGTCACCGAAAAAGGGTAATTCGCGCCCGAGCCGGTCTGCTTGCTGGTCACGGCGAGCGTGCTGCCGCTGCATGTGGCCGCCACGTAGGCCGAGCCGTCCCCGCTGATAGCGCTCGCGAGGCCCGAGCAAATGCTGCTCGCCGTCGAGCCCTGGCCGTAGGTCGTTGAGTCCCCGTGGCCGTTGACCGTCACCGTCACCGTCCCGCTATCGTAGATCGTCGTTCCGTCGGTTCCCCCGGTCATGCTGGACGGCCATTGAACACCGAAGTCGCCCGAGGCGTACGAGGAGCTCATGTCGTAGTTCGCGCCCGAGCCAGTCGCCCTGCTGGTCAACGCCACCTTCCATACCCCACTTGTCACGGTGGACGCGTATGCGGTGACCAAGCCGGTGTTCTGGGCGGCGGTGGCGATGGCCTGCGCCACGCCCAGCCCGTCCGTGTTATCCGCGGAGAAAGGCTGCGAGATCATTCCGATGTAGACCGCGCCGGACTCGGAACAACCCGTCAAGCAATTCCCGCTGACGTAGATCGTCCCGGTCGATACCGTTCCCCCCGTCGTCTTGCTCTGTTCCGACCCGCTGAAGACAATCGAGACCGCCCCCGGCGTCGCCCCCGTCGTCTTGCTCTGTTCCGACCCGCTGAAGGCGATCGACGCTGTAGCGTAAGCGCCGTTGACCTGCTTGCTCTGCTCGGTCCCGCTGAAGCCGATCGAGACGCTCCCCGCCGTCGCGCCGCTTGCCGGCTTCGATTGCTCGGCGCCCCCGAAGGCGACCGACGCGGCTCCCGGCGTCGCCCCGCCGCCCCCGCTCTTGCTCTGCTCGCTGCCGCTGAGCGCGAGCGATGCCGTCCCTGGCGAAGCCGCGGAGCCGCCGCCGGCGACTACCCGGACGAGATTTCCGTTCGCGTCGTAGGTCGAACACGTGGCCTGCGTCAGGCCGCCGCTGCCGTTCGGCTCGTCAACTTCGATGGTGCGCCCGAGGGCGTCGGTCCACGTTTCGCGCTTGTCCCCCGCCGCATCGACCGTGAGGGCCGGGTAGCCCAGCTCCGGCGGATTCGGGCAGAGCGGGGCGCTGATTCCGCCATCGCCGGTGAGATCGAAGCCGGAGTGCGGATAGTAGGTGCGCGCTACGTCGCCGTCGGGCTGCGCGACGTCCGTGGGCCGCCCCAATGCGTCGTAGGTCGTTGTCGTGGTTCCGTTCGTGCCCGCGCCCGAGCGGTCGGGATTGGTTACGGCCACCTGAGCATTTGCCGGGTCGTAAGTCGTCGTCACGGTCGTCGCGCCATCAGGATCGCTGGCGAGAATGCTTTGGTACGGCCGGCCGAGGCCGTCGAGCACGGACTCGTCCTCCCGGCAGCCGCTCGCGCAGCCTGGCGAGGGCGCCGAGTTGGTGATGCCCGTGTAGGTATCGGTCTCCGTGAGCGAGGGATAGGCGAACGCCTGCCCGCCGCCGCCGGGATAGCCGACTTGGCCCAGCCGCCAGTAGTTCGGATCGCTGTACGAGTAGCTCGTCGTGCCGCCGTTCGCGTCCCTTATCGACGTCACTACAGCGCCATTGCAGTTCCAGGTCAGGTTCTCCGTCAGTCCCATGGGCCCGGTGATCAGGGTGGGAAGCAAATTGTTCGACGGGCCGCAGGCACCGTAGCCGTAGGTCGTGCGCTGGCCGTTCACGTCGGTCGCCGTGGCCACCGAACCGTTCGCGTTGTAGGTCCAGCTCCGGCTGAGGCCGCCGGAAGCCTCCTGCAGGAGATTCCCGTTCGCGTCGTACGTGTTGTCGATCTCGGTGGCGACGACCCCGCCGCCGTCTTCCACTTTTACGGTGCACGGCCGGTCGAGGACATTCGGGTTCGTAACTCCGCACGAACCTCCCCAGTCATAGGTCGTGAGCGTCTTCCGAAGGGGCGTCGTGGGCGGCGGGCCGCTGCCGTAGCCGTAGTCGTCTTCCTGCGCGACCAAGCCGATGGTGTTGTAATCGATGACGGTTTCGGACACCAGGGAGCCGGAACCCAGCCAGCGCGTGGTGTACGTCGACTGCCCGTAGATGGGCGCCGTGACGGTCGCGCCGGCGCATGGGTACGTGGCGCCGTTGTAACAGGTGTCCACGCGGAAGTCGGCCCCGTCGGTCCCGCTGACGTTCCGCTCGTACTCGTATCCGTCCTCAAAATCCACCGTCGTATCGTTCCCCTTCGGGTCAGTGACGGTCGTTGACCAGTGCGCCGGGTTGTTTATGTCTTCCTCGTGGTCGTAGCTCCACGCTCCGCCGTCCGGGCTCACCGTGCGGGTGAGGATCGCCGCGCTGCCGTCGGCGCAGGTGATCTCATCGCCGCCGCCGCTGTACGTGTAGGTGATCGAGCCCCCGGTTGGCAGCGTGATCTCGGAGATCCGCCCCGTCACGTCGCCCGAGTAGCCGGGCGTCCCCTCGTAGCTGAAGGTGTACTTCGACCCGTCCGGCAAATCGATTTCGGAGACCAGGTACTCCGTCGTGGGCCCAAACTCACCGACGCCGCTGCAGCCGAAGTTCGTGCGGACCGTATTCTGGGTGTACTTCACCGTATACGACGCGTTGCTCCCGGAGGGTCCCGGGTAGCTGAGCGTCGTGTCGCCGGGCTCCGCGCCCGAGACAGTGAGTTCGGCGACACCCAGCGTGTCCGTGAACGTCCCATTATTGTCGGACATCACGTTGCCGTTGCGGTCCGTCTCCGACCAATACGTGCCGCCCGACGTCCCGATCGGCGCATCGACCCTCGTCCCGTCCCGCGTCGTCACGTAGGCAGAGACCTCCCCGTTGTCCTCGGGCGTGACGTTGAGCGTGAGCCCCGATCCGTCGGTCGCTATTGCGGACGCCGACGGTGGGTTTGCCCCGGCCGGCGGGCACCGCCCGCCACCGATCCCATACTGGAAGTCGATGTACTCCAGCGCGCTGAAGTTAAACGAATGCTGCGTGCCGTTCGGGTCGACGTACTGGAAATTCGGTCGCAAGTAGGCGTAGTCCCATTCGGTGTACGGCTCGTAGAAGCCGATTCTGTCAAAGCATCTGCCTCCCGTCAGCTCGCTGGGCTGGTACCGGATGAACGGCGCGCCCTGCGGTTCGAGGCCCTGC
This sequence comes from Acidobacteriota bacterium, assembly GCA_021788095.1. Lineage (GTDB taxonomy): Bacteria > Acidobacteriota > Terriglobia > Acidiferrales > UBA7541 > JAKASX01. Next base: position 46,405 of record JAJYLB010000006.1, read on the forward strand.
CAGCCCCAGTAGTCGTAGCTCGAACCGGCCGTCACGGGCGTCCACACCACGCTGCTGCCCGAGGCTCCCGGATACCAAATCGAGCTTCCGTAGGTCAGCGCGTAGCCGAACGGCAAACCACGCCCGGCCTTGTTCACGATGGGGATCGTGAGCTGCACGTTGTTGTCGGCCAAGTTCACGACGTCCGGGCCGCCGCCGAAGCTGGTGAATGGCGGCGTGCCCGTCGCCACCTGTGCCGAGGATTTCGTCGCTCCACACCCGAGCGCAAAGAGAACCAGGATCATCCCCGCCCGGCATCGCGTCATGTGTGTACCCCTGAACGTTTGCGCCGCCTCATTGCAACGACAGGCTGGCGGATGTCAATCCCGTGTCGAGCTGAGCCGAGCTCACCTGGATATCGAGAGAGAGCGAGTCGTCAATATATTTTCGGATTTCAGAGGGAACCATCGCCACACCCTGCTTCGCGTAACTGAGGTATCGGACCTCCACCGGCAGATTCACCAGCGCGTTCTTGTCCAGGTGCGTGTCGAAATCGAGGGCCAGGGGCAGGCTCGTCGTGGCGTCGAGGTAAAGATCCATCTGCCCGAGCGTCTGGTTCAGGCCGGCCACGCTAGTCGGAGAAATGAGCAGGTAGGAATAGATTCGGATATCGTTCGCGGCCACTCCGTTTCTCGTCGCCGCGCCCGCGTAGAGGATCCCGTAGGACGCGGTCGACAACGCTCTCTCGATGAGCAGCGCAGGATAGAACCACGTGGGATCCGTGGCGAGGTTGTGAAAGGCGACGGGGTGCGGTGCGCCGCTCGACTCCTCCCAGGTGCCAGCGGGCGTAGCGGCTGTAAGGTCGCGCGACTCCTCGAGGGTACCCGAGGGTAGATCGAACTCCGTCAGGCTCGCGCCGGCTGCGGTGCCTTTGAGCGTCGCCGTGCCCGACTCATCGAGCGAGCCCGCTACCCGTCGCACGGTTCCATTCAGCGTTACGTCGGTAACGGCTGTGGATTGCCCGCCGGTTACCGAGGCCGCCGCCGTCATCGCCGCCAGGGCGCCCCGCAGCAGGGAGACGGCTTGCGCGTCCCGCTCGGGCGGAGGTAGGGTCGGGGTCTGGGCAGCGGAAGGAATGCTGAGAAAAAAGAGAACCGAGAAGAGAAAGAACAGGCGCAGCCGCATGGCGAAACGCCTCCATCGGGAAGCGCATCTTGCCGCGGCGCGGGCGGGAGTTTCAAGCGAACCCGCGCGTCTGTCGAACTACAGCGCAGGGCCGAAAGCTAAAGCAACTACTACCTGCGGGATTTCTACGCTTCCCCCCCTGCCGGCTGTCAAGCATTATTATTTTTCGTATTATTTTTCGCGATTCGCCACCACGGCCCGCTTCCGCGATAATCTATGACCGCCCTCGAAGAGCCAAATCGGAAGGAGCAAGGCATGAGAAAACTGTGCGGAATCATCTGGATGATGCTCGTGGGGGCCGGTGTGGCGCTGGCAACTTCCCAGCCCCCGTTGAAGCTCGTCGCCAAGTACAAGATGCCCGCCGGGGTCAAGGGACGCTTCGACCATCTGGGAGTGGACCTACGTGGCAACCGGCTGTTCGCGGCGGCCGAGAGCGCTCACCAGGTTCTCGTCTTCAACCTGCGAACGGGTAAGTATCTGCGGTCGATTCCCAAGATACAGATTCCCCACGCCATTTTCGTGCGCGGGGATTTGGATCGCATCTACGTTACCGACGGCGGCGCCGGCGAAGTCAAGATCTTCGACGGCAAGACGTATCGCTTGATCCAATCCGTGAAACTCAAAGTGGATTCCGACTCGATTGGGTACGACCCCGCGTCTCACGATCTCTATGTCGACAACGGCGGCGGAGACGCTCACGAGCCGTATTCCATGTTGAGCGCGGTCGACACCACACGCGGGACAAAAGCCGCCGATATCCGCATCGACGGCGACACGCTGGAAGCGATGGCGCTCGCCAAATCTTCCCCACTCCTATATGTGAACAATCCCGCGAAGAATCTCATGGACGTCGTGAACCGTGACACGGGGAAGGTGACGGCCACCTGGCCCGTGACCCTCTGCAAACGCAACGTCGCCCTGGCTCTCGACGAGCCGGCGAATCGGTTGTTTACCGCCTGCCGCAGCGGCGCGAACGTCGCTTTCAACACCGAAAACGGCAAGGAATTGAAGTCCATGCCTATCCCCCAGGGCGTGGACGACCTCGTATTCGATTCAGGGGCCAAGCGCCTTTACGCCGCTTGCGCGGGCAATGGAGGCGGGGTGGCCGTCTTCCAGGCGGACAGCCCCGACCAGTACACCTCCCTGGGCGTTGTGCCCACGGCACAGGGAGCCAAAAACGAAGTGCTCGTGCCGCAGATGCACCGGCTCTTCGTCATCGTCCCGCCCACAGCGTCCGCGCCGGGCGAGATCTACGTTTATGAAGTGCAATAAATTTCATCCTGGGCGGATACGCACGTAAGGGATGTCAAGCCGTGGCGGACTTCCCAGCACCGGGGTATTCCTATCGGCATCGAGAAGTGCTAAGATCATCCCAGCGTTCGAGACGCTCTAGTCTCCATGAGGATCCACGATGGCCGCGAGTGACGCATTTCCGGCGTTTTACTTTTCCCTCAGCGCTCTCGCGCCGGCTCGCTCTGCGCGGCTGTCCCTCTCGAGGAATGGCTCGTATCCTAACCGTCTACCAAACGGAGACGGGCACGATCAGGGCAACGATTCCACCCACCCGGACTTGCGCCGTGACCGCCCAGAAATAGGTCACGGCCGCGATCAACGATTAGCTGCCCAACCCACTTCTCCCCGCCCTCAACTGCCGCGCTTGAACTGCCGCGAAGCGGCGTGGCGTTGTGGCGCCCTCCGAAAGAAGACAAGTCCGCCGAAGAAGTCCTGAACCCGCCCGACGGTCGCTTCACAGGGCCCCGGGTCGTTTCGGCGATTACTCTTTTTCGCGCACTTTCCGAAGCCGTCGCAATTTCCAGGGCCGTATTCCAGGCCATCACGTCCCCCAAGGCAGAGCAGGCTAGTGGGAGAAGGGAGGCAAGGATGAATGGCGAGGAACTGAGGGTTCTGTTGATCGCGGAAAGCCCTGGGAGCCTATCCGTGACGATCCGCAGGCTGGAAGGGAGCGGCTGCCGGTGCAGCGTCGCCCGGTCTTACGGCGAAGCCCGCTTCCTGGCGCAAACCGAAACTTTCGAACTGGTTCTGGGCGCGATTCCACCGCGAGGAAACGCCTTGTCCTCCTTGATCGAAGCGTTGGCCGGTACCCAGGCAAACCTGTTCTACGCCTACCAGGTCGAGGATGGCTGCTGGTGGCTTCCCGCATTCCGCAACGGAGCGCGTTGCCTTGGCGCTCCCGCTTTCCGGCCGGCGGAGTTCGCTGCCATGCTGGAACGCCTCCTCGAAGAAATCCGGGAAGGCCAAGCAGCCAAATCGCCAGCGCCGGTTTCCACGCGCGCCTCCGCCGACGAGGGATCGAGGCGGCACAGGAAAGCGCCAAGGGAGGCGCTTTCCGCGGCGTCTTGATCGAGGAGACCCTGGCCGACAACAAGACCGCCAAGCCATCGGGCTTCGCAAGCTGATTTACCGCGTTCGAACTTACGCAGGTCGCCGCTTGCGGGACGGCCCGGTCCGGCGGACTTGGCCCACCCGCATCGGCGCGGCCAGCGAGCTTTTACTTCGGCATCTGAACGTTCAGGTGATTCTTGCAGGTGGTTGAGGAGTCGTCGGCGACCGTCTTCGACTTGCCCCCCGATCGCACGGTGAATTTCAACGACGGATCGGCTGGGAGGCCGGTGAACAGGGCCCGGCCAAACGAGTCGGTCGCGACCTGGAAGTCCGTTTTCTGCAACCCCAGGAAGCCGTGCCGCTTGCCGTAGCTCACTTGGGCGTTCTCCAGAGGCTTGCCCGTCGCGTCCGTAACGAGAAAGTCGGCAGAGCACTTGCCCGTTCCGGCCACGGTCACGGGGATGGGCGTTACGACCGGCCCCGCCTTAGGCGTCGGTTGTGTAGCAGGAGCAGTCGCGGCAGCAGTCGATGCCGCGTTGGCGCCTGCCGTCGTTTCTCCCGCCGCCTGCGCTCCCTTTGCCGCTGAAGTCGTTCCCTTATTCGCCGCAGCCTTGTTTGCCGGCCGCGTGGGCCGCTTCACCGCTCGAACCGGTTTCCTGGCCGCCACCTCGCGCGCTTCCTTCGTCGCTGGGGCGGGTGCCGGAGCCGGTTTGGTCTCGGCGGTCGTCGCACCCGTACTGGCTGGAGACGTGGCAGCGGGAGGCGTGGGAACCGGTGGGGTAGTTTTTGCGGCATTCGTCGCGGGTGCGCTTGCCGGCGGCTTCGCTGACGGATTGGGCGCCGGGGCCGGCTTCCGTCCTCGCAGGAGCCGGGGCACGAGCAGAGCGCCCAGTAGGATCACCACGGCCCCAATTTCGATGGCGATCGTTCTCATTCGCCGCTTCGATGGCTGCGGCTTCTCCGCCTCTGCCGGCGCCGCCGCTTCCACCGCCCCGGAAGCCCGTGTCACTCCCGAAGCCCGCGCCGGTCCCGTCGCAGCGGATCTGCCGACCGTCACGGAAGCGGTCTTCCCCACGGTATCGATGCCTCCGCCCGCCGAAGGCTCGTTTTCGAAGTCTGCGGGCGCGCTGACCGTCGCCGAGCGCTCCAAATCCACGTCGCGCTTCAGCCGCTGCAGCTCCGCGCGAATCTCCCGCGCGCTTTGGTAGCGCAGTTTCCGGTCTTTTTCGAGCGCTCGCGTGATGATTCGTTCCAGCTCCCCGGGCAGATCCGGATTCAGCCGCAGTGGCGTCACCGGCGCGCGATGCAAGATGGAATCGAAAACCGCCGTGGCCGACTCCCCGCGGAAGGGCACGACTCCCGTCGCCATCTCGTACAACACGACGCCTAGAGAGAACAGATCCGAGCGCGCGTCCAGATCCTTGCCCAGCGCCTGCTCGGGAGACATATACGCCACCGTTCCCACCGCGCTCCCCGGCCGCGTCAGGCTGGTCGCGTCGAATCCGGAAGTCATCTTCGTCTCGGCTGCCGTGCCTTCCTGCCCCGCGCCGGCGGCCGGCGTCAGCTTGGCCAAGCCGAAATCGAGAATCTTGGCGTGGCCGCGCTGGGTCACGAAGATATTGGCAGGCTTGATATCGCGGTGGATGATGCCCTGGGTGTGGGCCGCGTCCAGCGCGTCGCTCACCTCCGACCCGATTTCAAGCAGCGCGTCGAGATCCATCGGCTTGTTCGCGATCGCCTGCTTCAGCGTCTCGCCTTCCAGGAACTCCATGGCGATGAACGCGCGGCCGCCTTCCTCGCCGATGTCGTAGATCGTGCAGATTCCCGGATGGTTCAGCGCCGAGGCCGCTTGCGCTTCGCGCCGGAACCGCTCGAGCGCCACGGTATCTTTCGTCGTATCTTCGGGAAGGAATTTCAGCGCCACAAACCGCTTCAGCCGCACATCCTCGGCCTTGTACACCACGCCCATGCCGCCGCTGCCCAGCTTCTCCAACATCCGGTAGTGTGAGATCGTCTCGCCGTTCATTGCCCGTTCGCGCTCCCCAACCGCCGTGGCTTCCGCGAACTCCCCTAATTCCTCGGCGGAATCGGCTCATGATACACCGGGCACTCGCCGCATTCCACTGGAGCCCCGCCTCTAACGCAGGGTAACGATCGTGGCGCCCCAGCCCCCGGCCTCCGCCGGAGCATCGCCAAAAGCGGCGACGAACGGCGTCCGCGCCAGCACCGCGCGCACGATCCGTCGCTGCACCCCGGTCCCGCGCCCGTGAATGATGCGCAGCGCTTTCAGCCCGAGCCGATTCGCTTCCTCGAGGTACGCCTCGACCACCCCTTCCACCTCCTCTGGCCGCACCGAGTGCAGGTCGAAGACGCCGGTGATGGGAATGCGGATGGGTTCGTTGTCACCCAACATGGAGTTTCCAGCCGATCGTAGCACAGGTCCCGAAAGTGGCGGGCTCGACGTTCCGAGTGCTCGTGGCCGGGCGATCGTTCGGGGAAGGATCGGGAAGCCGATGGAGGCGTCGTCGCTCGGCGGATAGGGAGAATCGCAGGTACTCGCAATTGGGGCCCCATAGGGGGTTGCAGGCGGGGACAGGTCAACCTATAATGCTCTCGCAAGTTGGCGGACGCGAAATGGCCGGCTCCGGAGGTTCACGTGAGCCGTATCGCCCGCTGGGTTGTTTCTGCTGCTTCTCTTCTCGTGGTCCTGCTTATTCCTCCGCCCTGCGCCTTCGGACAAACGAAAACTCATACCTGGACTGCGCGTTTCGCCGCCTCCACGGCCATTCCCGGCGCCAAGCGCGTCGGAGCGCAGGTCTGCTCCACCTGTCACGCTCAGGAGGCGAAGGATTTCCAACATGCTTTCCACGCCCAGCAGGGCGTCGAGTGCGAGGACTGCCACGGCGCCGGGAGCCTGCACGTCCAAGGCGGCGGCGACGTCTCCAAAATCATCAGCTTTAGCCAACGCAGCGCCAAAGAGGCCAATGCCGCTTGCCTCAGCTGCCACGTTCAGGATGAGTCGGTGCGCCACTGGATGGCCGGGCCGCACGCCTCGAGTGGCGTGCGTTGCGCCGATTGCCACCAGGTGCACGCGAACGCCGTGAAATCCGCCGAGCGGGGCGAGGCGCGATTCGATACATCCACGGAAGGAGCTCTCCAGGCTGCCGAGGTATCGCCGGAAACCAATGCGATCGTCGAGCCCATGGCGGAAACCAACGACGCCTGCCTGCGGTGTCATCAAAACGTGCGCGCGCAACTAAGCATGCCTTACCACCATCCCGTCCGCGAAGGGAAGATGAGCTGCGCCGATTGCCACGATCCGCATGGGGGTCCCGCGGGAAACAATCTCCGGACGTCGACCGTGAACCAGCTCTGCCTGCAATGCCACGCGCAATATCGCGGGCCTTTCGCTTACCAGCATCCTCCTGTCTCGGAAAACTGCACCCTCTGCCACACCCCCCACGGCTCGCCAAACACGAACATCTTGCAGGTCAGCGAACCGGCGCTCTGCCTCCAGTGCCATGCCGGCCACCACAACGGAGCGGGCTTACCCCTCACCGATCGCTGCACCGACTGCCATTCCTCGATCCACGGTACCGACGTTCCCACACCCAGCGGGGGCGCCCGATTCATAGACAAGGGACCTTCGGAACAGGCTCTGGTCTCCTCCAGCGGTTCGGGTTCACTCGCCAGCACGGCCGGCCGCGCGGCTGGCGCCATGTCTTCAAGGCTCCCGGGGGGCGCGTCCTTCGCGGCGACCGCCGTGAACGGTGCCGGCGGGCTGCTGGCGATGATGTCCACCCAATCGGGAGCGCCGCTTTCGGGCGGAAGCATGGAAATGGGAATGGGCGCTCCCACGGCCGCGGAAGGGGGAGGCTCGGCTTTCGCGGCTTTGTCGTTTACCCCTGGCGCGTATCGGTTTATCGATGCCACCGGCTTTGAAGGCCGCGTCGGCGAATACGATAGCTTGCAGCAATCGGCGGGCGCTGATCTCTCGGCCGTCTACGTCTCCACGCTTCACCACCTCACCATCGTGTCCCACGCCCTCGTCTTGAGCGGCGCCGATTACGCCGCCGCTTCCCAGTTCACCCTCGGGGATTGGCTCCAGGCGCAATTTTCCCAGCGCAGTTTCGTCCAAGAGCAGGATCACTATCCCTTCTACGCCTTCCCTGTCTTGGACATCCCCCCGGGCACCACGCAGCCCGCCGATACCTTCGACGATTCCATTGCGCCTGTCGGGCAAGCGGGCGGCGCCATTTTCGGAGTCCAGAGAAGGATGGGCAATGCCTACGTCCGCGCCAAGCTGCCTTCCCTGCCAGTTCATGTGTTCGTGAAGGGCAATTGGCAAGACCGCGTGGGCACGACGCAACTCGGCTATCTCGACGAGAACGATAATAACCTCGGCTGCGGCAACCAGTGCCACTACAGCTCCCAGTTCCAGCCGGTGAATTACACGACCCGCAATATCGCCGCCGGTGGTGAAATCAATTGGCATGGTATCGATATCGCGGTCGAGCACGCCTTCAGCAGCTTCAACGATCGGCTGCCGTTCCCCGTGGGCGTCTTCCATGGCCCGTTCACGCCGTCTGTCGACCCGGGAGGCTTCTCCACAGCCCTGCCTCCGCCCTCCGGCCCCGCTCCTCCGGATATCCCGGCAGGCAATTACCCCATCGATCTCCCGTCGCCAAGCCGCGCGTCCACCGACAGCGTTGCCTTGAATTGGGTTCCTTCCGCCAGCTTGAACCTCAACGGCAACATCAGCTACATGCGCCTGCGCAACCTGTTTACGCGCTATCCGCAGAACATCCTCGATACCGACGAAACGGTGAACTGGAAGGCGGTCCGGAGGCTTCTGGTCACGCTCGATTATCATCAGATGAACCAGCTGAACGACTTCACTCCCTACTACAGCCTTTTTGGAGATGTTTCCTATCGCAACCACTGGGAAGGTCTGCGCCTGGACTACCAACTGCTGAAAGACTTCGACCTGGAAACCTATTACCGCCGCAGCGGTATCACCCGCTCCAATGCCTTCCTCTGGCCCCAAGCCTATTCGTTCGACAATACCGATTTGTCCTACCTCGTGCCTTCTTCCTCCAGCAACACCACCGGCCTCGCGGTCCGCTACCATGACCGCGGGCTCTGGAGCGCCCGCGCCGGCGACGAATGCACGGGAACCCACGATCCGGGCTATTTGGTCGTCCCCCAGAGCAATAACCGGTCGTTCGCGGAGGTCACGCTCACACCCGTCGCCTGGCTCACGTTCGACAACGACACCAGCATTACCGTTCAGAATGCGTTCGCACACCCCTTTCTCCCGAACCAGCCGGGCGAGACGCCAACAGCCTTCCCCGGCCCGCAGCCGACGCCCCCTACCGGCCCAGGTCAGTTCCAGCGCCGCAACCGGTTCTACAATGAAACCGCTAGCTTCGGTTTCCCCATTCGCGCGTATTGGAACTCGTCTCTCGGCTACTCTTATCAACAAAACAATCTCACCACTTTCATGGCGTTCCAAAACGATAGCGGCACCGGCTACCTAATCGATGAGCCGGCCGTCCCCTACAAGCAAATCACCCAGGCCTACTGGGCGGAATCGAATTACTCCTTCGCCAGCCGCTTCGGAATCGATCTCCAACTCACCTATAACTCCTCACGCAGCGGTTTCCGGCCCGATCTGAATCCGGCCGACGCCGCGCTGCTCGGCAACTCGGAGTTGATGGCTTCGGGCGCTTTCAATCCGGCGCAGTTCGGCGCCGCCTTGGGCAACTTGCAGTACGCCTCGACCGTCATCTCCCAGGTGATCGTTCCCCAATGGATCGGTCAATCGAAGGCGTACTATCAGTTCCCGTACAAGCTCGAGGGAGGTCTCCTCTTCGGCTACGGCAGCTACAGGGACTATTTCAATCCCAGCCTGAATGGTGTGTTGCGGACTTTCAGCCTCTACCTCGGCCGCTCCTGGTAGCTCGGCTCGATCCTTCGGCCGGCATACAGCAATTCCACAAATCATGTGGTGAGAAAACGAGAACCAACAGCAGATCGCTCGCCGCCATTCCCGGCAAAAGGCGCGGGGACTGGGCTCGGGATGACCGCTAGACGGGGGCGCGGGAAGCGAGAGAATAGGAGAGGGCGAGCCACGAAAATTCCGGAAATGCTTTAGGAGCCTGTCCGAGTATTCCAGATTTGGCACCCAAAATTCACCCCCCAAATTCGTATTGACAGCGCAGCGCCGCGAGCGTAGCTTAGCGAAATCATTTCATACGGTTACCCTGGACTTCTAAATCTAGCGTGGAGGAGGAATGGCCATGGCCCGACTCCTGGCTCTGGTCTATGGGGTGATCTGTTACCTCGTGTTTCTCGGCACCTTCCTGTATGCGATCTGGTTTGTTTGGACAATGGACGCGCCGCATGCACCGCCGGCGTCGCTCGGAGCTGCGCTGCTCATCGATGCGGGACTGCTCGCGCTCTTTGCCCTGCAACATAGCGTCATGGCGCGACTAGGTTTCAAGCGGATCTGGACGAAGATCGTTCCGCGTCCCATTGAGCGCAGCACGTACGTCCTGGCGGCAAGCCTGGCTCTGCTCGCGGTGATCGTCTTCTGGCAACCCATACCCGGGGCGCTTTGGAGCATCCAAGCCCCGGCCGCGCAGATGCTCCTCCATGTCCTGTTCTTCGCCGGCTTTGGGATGGTCCTCGTGGGCACGTTCCTGATCAACCACTCTGACCTCTTCGGTCTGCAGCAGGTATGGACGTATTGGCTCCAAAAATCCTACGAGCCCCCGATTTTCGCAACTCCCGGCCCGTATCGCACGGTCCGCCATCCCATCTATCTCGGGTTTATCGTGGCTTTTTGGAGCACGCCGCGGATGAGCTACGCGCACCTGTTCTTTGCGGTGATGACTACGGCGTACATCCTGGTCGCGATTCAACTGGAGGAACGCGATCTCGTCACTTTCCACGGCGAGGCCTATCGGATTTACCGTAGCGGCGTGTCGATGCTCGTGCCGTGGCCGCGGAAGAAGAGCATGGCGGTCGGCAAACCCTCCTGAGTGCGTGGCATTCGCCGGCCGGCTCCCGCAGAGAGGACGAGCGGCAGGACCAGCCCACCCCGTGTGCGGCCAGGACCTCGGCCGAAGGAATCGGGCCAGCCGCCCACATGTCCGGTCATTCCCGCGAAAGCTTGCCCTCCGCGAAGGCGGGGGGGGAATCCAGTCGTGTCAACGCACCGCGAGAGAGCGGCGAGCCAGAGGCGGCCGCGCTCCCGGGTTAACGACGCCCAGGCGGAGGCATTCACTCTGGCAGGTAGTGTCCCAAATTCGATCTGCAAGGCGATGAACGCCTTCTTGACTGGCGATAGGCCGAAATGGTACAACTCCGGGCGATTTCAGTAGTTTAGTCTGATGATAACCAGCATCCACACCCTGATTTATTCCGACGATGCCCACGCAACGCGTGCATTCCTTCGCGACGTCCTCGGTTGGCCCTATGTCGAGGATGCGCTGGGTGGAGGCTCGGGTTGGCTTATCTTCAAGACCGGGCCGAGCGAGATGGGTGTGCACCCGACCCACAGCGTCTACGATGGCAAGACGTACGAATCGCCTCGGCAACATCTGATCTCCCTGATGTGCGACGACATCTCCCACACGGTGGCTGAACTGAAGGGCAAAGGAGCGGAGTTCCGCGGCGAAATTCAGGATCATGGGTACGGACTCGTGGTCATGATGGCCGTACCTGGCGCGGACGACATCATGCTTTACGAGCCCAAACATCCGCTGGCGTATAGCCTTTGACCGATTGAAAAGGCAACGAACTCACTCCCGCCTTTCACCCTTCGCGAGGCGGTATCGCTCCAATGAGGACACTACCAGCTGGCAGAGCGCGCTTGACTTTCGCTTTACCTTCGCCTATAGTCGCCCCCGCTCTTCAACGCTCGCTCGGGAGGAAGTACGTATGGACCACAAGACCTTCTTTTTGAAGTACTGGGAAAAAGAGGCCCCTGCCACGCGCAAGGTGCTCTCACGCATTCCCCAGGATCGCTCCGAATTTCGCGCCGATCCCAAGGCGCGGACGGCGCGCGAATTGGCTTGGCTCATCGTGCACGAAGAATCCGCCCTGCCCGACGGGCTCGAAAAGGGCGCGTTCGAGTGGGCGGAGAAGCCGGCGCCGGCGACGATGGAGGAAATCCTCGCCGAATACGACCGCCAGCACGACGCCATCACTCGCCGGCTCCGCGCCGTTGATCCCGCCCAGTGGGAAGCGCAAGTCCCCTTCCTCTATAACGGCCAGGAGGTGATGCGGGAGATTGGCTATGACATGGCCTGGAGCTTCCTGCTCGACCAGATTCACCATCGCGGGCAATTGTCCACCTACCTGCGCCCCATGGGCGCCAAGGTGCCGCAAATTTACGGCCCCAGCGCCGACGAACCGATGTAGTGGAGGTGATGATCGGCGTGTTCAGCTTTTCGCCGGAGCCGCTCGAGGCTTTTGCTGAAGTTCACTGGGTGCTGGCGCCCGGCGGGCACTTTGTATTCGTCACCGGCTCGAGGCAGTTGCGCGGAACGCCGGCCGCGCCCGAGCCCATGCCCTGACAATCAGCGCAGGGGAACCAGGCGCGCGCCGGCTTGGTTGTTGCCTTGATCGTCGAAGGAGATCGCGCCTGAAGCTCCCTCGAGTGCGCGCACGCTCGCGATTTGGTCGCGGACGCGGGCGCGATTCGGTCCCGCGGCGCGCACGGCGCGCGCGATCAGGCGAACCGCATCGTAAGCCTCGGCCGCTACGGCGCTCGGGAACGTTCCCGTCGCTGCCTGGTAGCGCCGAACGAAGCTGGCGCGCCACGCCGCTGCTGTCCCGCCGGGCTCAACGGTAGAGGCAGCCGTATTCGCCTTCGGTCCATTTTCCTGCGCGAGGGACCCCGGAAACTCGATTCCCGAACTGGCTTGTGCGCTCTCCTGGGAGAGATAGACGGGGATGCTGTCTCCCGCCTGGCGAATCGCGCGCACAAGCTGGCCGGTAATTTGTGGCCGCGCCCAGAAGACCACGGCCTGTGCGGACGTTTTCCGAATCAGCGCCAGCAACGCTCCCGCCGCTGGCGGCTCGGGCCCGGCGACGAAGGGAATGGGCGCGGGAGCGCCTGCCTGACGAGCGGCTTTCTCGAATTCCGCCGCGCCCAGCCGTCCGTCATGATCGCTCTCGGCGACCAGGATGACTCGGCTGAATTTGCGCCGGAGATAGATATCCCGCGCGATCGCGTGCGCCGCGACCGTGTCGCTCGGTCCCAGGCGAAAGATCCAAGGCAGATTGATTTCCGTTGTGGTTGGATCGGTGGAAAGAGTCAGAACCGGCACGCCAATCTTGTTGCCGATTTGCTCGCTCAGGTGCGCCGACACCGCATCGGCGCTGGTCACCACCGCGATAGCATTCTCCTCCACAACCAAGTGGATGATTTCATCGCCGAAGGTTCCCCAAGGAGGAACGCTTTCGTCGGCCGTAGCGAGAGCCAAGCGGAGACCGCCGGGGAGCGGTTTGGCGGATTCATCCTTTAGTGCCATCCCCGCCGCGGTAAGGATCGCTTCGCCGTCCGCTCGCTGCGGCCCATGGAGCGGAGCCAAAACGCCGATACGCAGCACCGGACCCGGCAAATCGAAAGCCGCTTCCCTGCCCGGCCCCGCATACCTTGCGCCCTTCTCGGCAAGCGAGGCGTAGGGCGCGGGGGAGTGTTGCGCCTGCCCGCGCGCGAGGCCGGCCATCCCGGCGATGGCCAGCACGCTCGTTAAGGGAAGAAGCCGTCGGGAAAATGTGCCGCGTAGCAAAATTATCCTTTCGCGTTTCGCCGCCCCGGTAGCACAGGCTCCCAAACCATCGGGACCTGCCTGGGCCAGGTTCGGTGAGGTCTCGGCGAAAGCGCACAGCCAGGAATGGCTGTGCTACCAAAAGCCCTCGGTGCGCCTCCCAGCCGTCGGCTACGACCACCCTCGGGTACCATCCGGTCCTTGCAAATCTTCGCGACCTCGGAACCTGAGCGGCGGGTTCGTTCCTCACTTCATGAAAGCCGGCTCCTTGCCTTTCCAGTCCGTTCGCCGCTCAGGCCAGTAGACGAAATGGCCGTCTTTCACCGTGGCGAAGGTGACGGGCGCGATGTTGTTGAGCGTGTAGTCGAAGAAGGCGGTCCCACTCACCCCTTCGTACCGCTTCATCTCGTATCCGCGCAAGGCGTCCATGATTCGCGCGCGATTGAGGCCTGCCTGGCGTATCGCCGCGATCAGGATGTTCATACCGTCATAGGCGTAGCTCGCGTAGGCGTCGGGCTCGGTGTGGAAACGCGCCACGTAATGCCGGCGAAACGCCTGCCAGCGGGGATCGCTGCGGTCGGGATCCATGGCCGCGATCGCTACGAACCCGTTGGCGGCCGGCCCGGCGATTTTCAGCATCTCGGGGTAGACCACGCGGCTGCCGCCAAAAACCGGTTGTCGCATCCCCATGGCGCGCATCTGCTTCAAAATCCTGCCAGCTTCCCCGGCATCACCCCAAATGACCAGGCCGTCGAGACCCAGCGTTTTAAGCGTATCGAGTTGCAGGGAAAAGTCCGTCGCTCCCGGTGCGTACTTTTCCATCACTACCGGTGGAAACCCCATGCGCCTCGCGGCGTTGAAAAATTCCTCGGTGCCCCGGCGGCCGTAGCGGTTGGTGGTGCGCAGGATGCCGACGTGCCGGAGCTTCCTCTGATTGAAGATGTAGTCGGCCAGGGCATAGCCTTGCTGGCGATCGTCGGGGAAGTTGTGCAGCAGCCACTGTATCCGCGTCTCCGTCACCGTGGGATCGTTGGTGGCCGTATCGACGATCGGCAGCTCGATTTTCAATGCGGCGCGCAACTCGATGTGGGTGGAAGCCGAGTCCACCGAGCCCAGCATGCCCCAGGCGTGCTGGTCGTACCGCATGCGCACAATCTCCATCGACGAGGCGCCCCAGAGCGGCAGATCGTCGTGAATCTCGAGCGCGAAGGGCTTCCCGCGGTATCCGCCGCCGGCGTTGGCCTCGGCAATCGCCAGTTGCGCGCCGTGAAGCATCGGAATGCCGTACTGCGAATCGGGATTGTCCGCATCGAGCGGGCCCAGGAACCCGATATTGATGGCGCGCAAGCTGCTCAATAGGGGGTCGGGCTCGAGGCGCGCGGAGCCATCGTACGCCATCGTATTCGGCTGGACGTACCACTCGTAATACGGCTTCCGGAATCGGCCGTAGGGCACCGCCGCTTTCGGCATGTTCGCGTAAGGCATCGCCACAGGCGGCGCGCTGGCGCCCTTTTGCGGCGGGGCGGTTTGCGACCATGCCGGCGAGGCCAGCAGAAAAAGCGCGATTGTCGCGGCACTTGCTCCTCTCATCGCCTGTTCTCTCCCTTCACCGCCCCTTACCGAGCCGAAAGCGCCAGGGTCACTTTCCCTGCCACGGTTTCCTCCCGGTGCCTCACAAACCGGATGATTCGCCGGAGCGTCTGCGGATCGATCGCCTGTTCCGCATCGCACCGCGGGCACGTCCCGCTCGCGCAGGTTTCCGCCACCTCGAGAATCAAGCCGTCGCTGCCGAATTCCATGGCGCCGCGGCTCGCCAGCTCCACCATCGAGCGGACTCCCGTGCCGTGGCTGGGATCGACGATCACCGGGAGAAAGGTGAGTTCATGGACCGCCGGGATCACATTCAGGTCCAAGGAAAACCGCGCGTACTCGCCCGAAGGAAACGCCCTGATTCCCCGTTCGCAGAGAACGATATCGAGGTTCCCTTCCTTGGCGATGTACTCCGCCGCGCCCAGCCACTCGCACAGGCTCGCCGCCATGCCCCGCTTCAGCAGCACCGGTTTGCCCGATCGCCCGGCTTCGACCAGCAGCGGATAATTCTGCATGCTCCGCGAGCCGATCTGCAGCATGTCGGCGTAGAGGGCCACCTGCTCCACCAGCCGGACGTCGATCACCTCCGTCACCACCGGCAATCCCGTTTCGTCCCCCACCGCGCGCAGAATCTTCAGACCTTCGATTCCCAATCCCTGGAAATCATGCGGCGAGGTCCGCGGCTTGAACGCGCCGCCGCGCAGCATGTCCGCGCCGGCCTCCTTGGCGATGCGCGCCAGATCGAGCGTCTGCTCTTCGTTTTCAACGGCGCAAGGCCCGGCAATCACCACGGCCAATCCGGCGCCGAATCGCGCGCCTTGCACTTCGACCACTTTGCGCCCCATGGTTCCGTACGCGGGGTTCGTCTGCCGGCAAAGCAGCGGGCAAATCCGCGGCAGATCATCCAGGGTCACTTTTCCGGCGATCTTCATGGCTCGCCTCGCTTGGCGACGGCCTTGCCCGGCCGTTTACGGCCGCTCCTCGGTCTCGAATATGGCCATCGCTTCCATCTCGATCAGCAATTCCGGCCGGCAAAGTATGGCTTGAATGCCCGTCGACGCCGGCAGGGGATCGAGTCCCATTTGCTGGAAAAAGGCGGTGCGGATCTCGTTGAAGGCGGCGTAATCGCGCTCGATGTCGCGCAGGTAGCACGTAGTGCGCACCACATCCTTCCACGACGCGCCTTCCGATTCGAGCAGAGCCGTGATATTCCGGTAGGCGCGCCAGGTTTGCGCGCGGAAGTCGCCCTCGTGCACGCTGCGCCCGTGCTCGTCCACGCTCGCCGTGCCCGAGATCAGCAGGATCGTTACGCCCTTGATATCGAGCCGCAGCCCGCGGGAAAACGACGACGGGCGCTGGTAGCAGTACGCTTCGTTCAAAGCCTGCGGCGCCTGAATGGCTTTCCGGGCCACCGGCCGGTGAGTTTCCTTGATCGTGAGGAGATCAGCGTCGTTTGGCGGCTGACTCATGATTTCCTTCCTCCCTTTCGGATTGGAGTATTCCGTGGCTCAGACCATCGGCCGTGGCCACCCAGATGTCCCGGCCTTCGAAAGCCACGTTCAAAATATAGTTGTGGGCCAGAGAGGTTGCCGTCTCGAGCCGCGTCTTCCTGCCGTGGGGACCCGTGATCAGAATCTCTCCGCGCTCCGCCTCTTTCGCCTTCGCCGCGTCGAGCGCGGCCCAATTCGCGGGGCGGTACGTCACCCAGGTATTCGTCTTGGTATCGAGTTCGCTTAGACCCTGCTGCGTCGCGGCCCACACCATCTCGCCCCGCGACTGCACGCCGTTGATGAAGTTCGAAACCAAGCCGCTGTCTTTCGTGAGGTAGTTGTGCCAGTCCCGGCCGTCGTAGCCGCTGAGCCCGAAATACGTCCCCGCCCAGAACATTTTCGTCCCGGGGTTGTAGGCCACGCTGCTGACGATGTTGTGGATGAGACCCTGATTCCGGTACAAAACGATCTCCATCGACTCGTCGGGATCGGTGTACGGCCGCCAGTAGTGGCCGGCGAGGTCGTAAACCAGCACGCCCCCACCCCACAACCCGAAATACATTTTTCCTTCCCCGACGGCGATGGCGTAAGCCCAGGGCTCTTCGAAAGGCGAGTTCAGCTCGTTGTAAATCGTCCAGTCGCCCGTGTAGGTGTTCAGCCGGCTCACACCCGCTGCCGTCGCCGCCCAGACGTATCGCCCCTGGACTGCAACCGCATAGACCAAGTCATTGGCAAGGCCGCTGGAAAGATTCGTGTAGTTGGTGAACTGGCCACCCGAATACCGGCTTAGCCCGCCAAAAGTCGCTGCCCAAACGCTGCCGGTCTTGTGGTCCACGGCAACCGACATCACCACGCGGCCAGCCAACCCGTCGGCAGGGGTAAACACCTTGCGGATGCGGCCGTTCTCGATAAGCACGAGTCCGTGCGAGGTGCCCGCCCAAACGCGATTCCCGTCCACAGTTACACAATAGACTTCTCCCGCGGGGAAGCCGTTCGCGGCCGTGTAATTGATCCAGTGTGTGTAGAGTGGCGGCGTATGCGCTGGTTTGGGCGCCGGAGCCTGTGCTTGGGCAACGGCAGCAGCCAGAACGGCCATCGCCGCCATGCGCCAGAACTGCGCCATCCACCGAGTCCTCATGGCTTCCTCCCCAGGTCCCGCGCATTCGAGTTGGCACGGCACAGGCCCACGATTCCCTTGCTCCTTCACATCGTCTTCAGAAACTCGATTAGGTCGTTGAGCTGCACTTTGTTCATGTCCGAGGTAACACCGTGTTTGTCGTCAGGGTTGTACTTCGTCCAGATTTCCTCGAGCGTCAGCGCCTCGCCGTTGTGCAGGTACGGCGGCCGCATGTAGATGCTATCGAGTTGAGGGATCTTGAAACCCTGGTTGGTATCCAGGCTCGTTGAAGTCCCCACGTTCACCACCACCCTGAGCGTGTAATGCGTCTGGGGTGGATGGCAGAAATAGCAGCGTTCATTTAGGGGAATCGTGCGCCCATCGTTCGTCTTATCCCGGAAGAAAATCTTCCGGCCCAGCTCCTGCCTCTCGTTGAGATTTCCACCGGGGCCGACGTGCGGATTCGGCGGCAGCCGCAGCGATTGGACGAAGGAGACGAGATCGCGCACCTCCGTCGCGCCGAATCCCTGCGAGCGAAAGATGTACATCGCGGTGCGCGGGCCGTCCTGCGTGGCCAGGTTCGGATTCGCACCGTTCCACTTGTAAGGGGAGATGTCCTTGATCGCCAGCAGCGTTTTGTTCTCCACGACGTCCCGGCCCAGTTCCGGCGTTTCCAGGCTCCATGCCAGCCCGTTTTCAAACCCCTGATGCGGATGGCAGGTGGCGCAGGCGAGTTGTCCCTGGTTCGAGAACCGCGCATTGAAAAACAACTGCTGTCCCCGCCGCCGCGCCGTGATCGTTTCCCGCCCCGCCAGATCGATGGTCGAGGTTGCTTGGAGCGTTCGCAGGTCGATCACCGTCACGCTGTCGTCCGTGCGATTGGCGATGTACGCGGTTCGGCCGTCTGGAGAGACCACTACCGCCACCGGCTCGCGGCCCGTGGGAATCCGGCGAACCACAAATTTCCGCGCCGAATCCAGGCGATCGGCCAGAACGCCAGGATCGTTTGCCGGCACGCGGCTGAGCAGCCGGTTGAGCTTGGCCACATCGATGACCGAGACAAGATTGGCGCCCGAAGCCGTGACCAGCGCCTCTCGCCCGTCGGGCGTCACCACCGCGCCGAAGTTGTCGGCATAATCGCGATCGACGTCGTCCAGCAGGATTTCCACTACGCGAGCCTTGCCGCCGGCACGCTTCGCCGGCTGCACCACCGCCATTCCGTGGCTGACGTACCAGTCCTGCCGGATCTGAATCAGCGGGATAAGGTTGTGCGGTTGGAGGAAGGGGATCAAAAAGTACCCGCCTTCGGCGGGAGGCACTTGCGCGATGCGCCGCAGTTCGATCGTTCCCGGGACCATGACCCGGTCGACCACCTCCTGCTTCGCCGTGTCGATTACAGTCACTTCGGAGGTTGGGGGATCATCCGGCGGCGCCAGTTGCGCAAGAAGATTGGAAACGTACACCCGCTTTCCATCCTGCGAAAGAGCGACGTATTCGGGAAAGTGCCCCGCGCTCAGCCGCTTGACTTCCTTGCCCGAGGAGAGATCGATGATCGAGACGTCGTCGCCCAGAGTGTTCGCCGCATAGAGGAATTTTCCAGCACGATCGGTGGTGAGCCCCACCGGTCCCGATCCGACCCTAAGGGTTCGCACGGTCCGCAGGGTGGCGGTATCGATCTCCGAGACGGTGTCGCTCCACTCGTTCGAGACGTACAGCGTCTTTCCCCTTGGCGAGAGTGCGATTCCTTCCGGGCGCCGCCCAACCGGCACGCGTTCGACGACTTGCTGGGTCCGGGTGTCCACCACGAGCAGAGTGTCGGCGTTTTGGCACACGACGTAGAGCCACCGGCCATTCGGCGAAAGCTGGAGCGCGGAAGGATCGAGGTAGCGTGGGCTCGGCGCGCCGGAGTTCCCCGCTGCCGGCAGGGAAGCCTGCCCACGAGCCTTGGCGATCCCGTGCCCCACGCCCAGCGCCAGCACCAGGAACGCAGCCGAGAGCGACACTCGCCGCGGCAGCGTCGCCTCTCGCTTCCAGCGACTCCGGGTGCTTGCGCCGTTCGCCCAGCTCTCCTTCATTTCTCCTGGCCTTTTACCGGTTCTGCCGGGCCGCCCGCCACGGCGGGCTCTTTCACCGTCAATATCTGGTCCGCCGGAATATGTTCGAGGGTCTGAACGGTTCCGCTGGGCCAGCGCACGATCAGCCGATCCACTTCTCCATGGCTGCCGAGACCGAAATGCGGCCGCGGATCGCTCTGCGAGAGATAACCGCTTCCCGACACGGCTTGAACGTATTGGTGCAAGTCGCCGGCAACCGCTTCCAAGCTGGCGCCGTAACCGTCGCGATTGCTCCGCGTGCCCGCCAGCTTCACCGTCAGCCAGTGGTTCCTGTGGCCCGCGGGCGGCGTATTGTGCAGCAAGACACCCGGCCCGCCCAGCGTGCTGATGAAGGCATCAATGTAACCGTCGTTGTCGTAGTCGCCGAAGCACGCCGCTCGGCTCACCTGCTGCCGGTTGAAGAGACTGCCGGCTTGGTTCGAAACGTCCGCGAAGGTGCCGTCGCCGTTGTTGCGGAGCAAGGTGCTCTCCATCGGAATCAGCCAGGTCAACCCGCCGTTCACCAGGAAAAGGTCCAGCCAGCCGTCGTTATCGAAATCGAAGAAGCCGTCTCCCCAGGCCACGCGCTGCCCGCACACCGCCCCGATCCCCGATGGGTTCGTCATGTCGCGGAAGAAGAAGGAGCCAGCCTTCCCCGGGTTGTGAAGCAGGCGGTGATAGCGCGCATCGGAAACGAACAGATCCTGCCACCCGTCGTGATCGTAGTCGCCGAAGATCGGGCCCATGGCGCTGGTGGCTTCGCCATCCTGCCCGTAGCCGACGTTGGTTTCGAGCGCAACATTCGCAAAAGTCCCGTCGTGATTGTTGTGGAAAAGGTAGCTGGGCATGTTGTCGTTGGCCACGTAGATGTCCGGCCATCCGTCGTTGTCGTAATCGGCTACCGTCACGCCCATCGCTCGCCCGGCGAGGAGCCCGATCCCGGATTCCTTCGAAACGTCGGTGAAGGTGCCGTCGCCGTTGTTATGCAGCAGGCGGTTGAACTCGGGTGCGTAGTCCAGCGGACCGGGGTAGTGGTCGCCCGAATAGAACTGGCGATACTGCGGGAGGAAATTCAGGTAGTTGCCCACGAAGAGGTCCAGACGCCCGTCGCGGTCGTAATCGAGAAACGCCGTGCCGATCCCGAAATAGGGATTGTCCGCGCGGGCGTCTGCGGTGACGTCCGTGAAGGTGCCGTTGCCGTTGTTGTGATAGAGGATCGCGAACTTGTAGCCCGTCACATAAAGGTCTTCGTAGCCGTCGTTATCGAAATCGCCCACCGCCACGCCCGTTCCCAGCCCTTTGCCGCCCACCCCGGCTTCCGCCGTGACGTCGGTGAACGTCCCATTGCCGTTGTTCCGATAGAGGTGATTGGTGGCGTCACGGCCGTCCGCCGCCGAGTGGTTCGTGATTCCCTCCACGTAACGGCCGTTGACCACGTAGAGATCGAGCAGACCGTCGTTGTTGTAGTCGAACCACGCGCAGCCGGATCCCGTCCCTTCCAGAATCGAACTCAGTTCCCGCTCGCCAAACGAATGGCGGAAGCGAATGCCGGATTTCTCCGTTACATCGAGGAATTGAGGAATCGGCGCTACCTGTGGGAGTGCCAAACCTGGCAGTCCGTTTCCCCAGCCACCGAGCGTCCACCACGCTCCGCCAGCCGCGCCCAGCGTCAGGAAACGTCGTCGGGAAATCCTCATGTGCCCCTCAATGTCCTTCCGGTTTCGCCTGCGCTCCCAAACCCACGGGGATCGGCGTGTCGAGCCGTTTGAGCGCCAGCGGCCAATGATCCTCGGGCGTCAGAGCCTTGTCTTCGTGACAGCCCAAGCACCCGACATCCTCTCCATTCCGCGCCCAGATCCAGCTTCGCTGAGCGCGGAGGACGGAACCGCTCCGGCTGAGCAGCTCGAATCGCAAAGGGAGGTTGGCGGGAACTTTGATGTAAAAGGAGCCGTCGCTTTCCACCGGCGCGTCGCCCAAGACTCGCTTCGCGCGCCCATCGCCCTCGAGCGCCACCACGCGAACGCGAGCGATGCGCGGCCTGCCGTGAACCTGCGGGCCGTCGCCCGAGAGGTACGCGTTGAGGCAAACCACGCGGCCGTAATCCCGGTCGGGATGGAGCACGCTCCAGTAGATCAAGGGAATGGGCCCTACCTCGACCGGCACGGGCTCGACGCTGGAAAGTTTCGGATCGAGATAGATGGTTTCGCCGAACGACTTCGTGCTCAGGTCGTAGGCGTAAAGGCCAAACGTGCCTCGCCCCGCCGAGGAATTTACCGCTTCCCGGGCCACGATCAGCCGGCCCTCGTCAAGCGCGTGAGCCGACCAGGAAACGAATTTCGCCGACGTAATCGCTCGCGCGTGCAATGCCCCCGGCCGGATCCAAGCGAGTTGCCCGCCGCTTTCGCGGCCCCGGGGATCCTGCCTCTCGACGAAGAGCACCGTCCCGTCGTCCAGCTCTTCCCCTCCCGACTCCGCCATCGAGGACGGGGCGTCCGATGGGAAAAGACTCAGCCCTGAGCCATCCGGTCGCAGCGTGTAGAAGACGCGCGCGTCGCTCCGAGCGCCAGCCTGCAAAGGATCCGTCGCCGAAACCAATAGCCGGCCGTCGTGGAGAACCGTCTCGACTTGAAAGTTGCCTGGGCCGAAAGTAATCGGATGGGCATTGGCTCCGTCTTCCTGCGCGACGTAGATGGCAGACGCGCCGCGCGTCCCTTTTTGCCCCGCCGCTGGCTCGCTAACTACGGTGAAAGCTATCTGATTCTGTGGCAGGTAAATCGGCCGAAAGCAGTTGCCCGGGCAGTTCGTCAATTGCCGCTGGCCGCCGCCGTCCACGCTCATTTCCCAGATCTGCCACCTTCCTCCGCGTGTTTTCTGGCCGGAGAAGAGAACGTGACTGGCATCGAACGATACCGCCGGATCGGCGGCGGCAAAAAAAAGGGGAGTGAGGTCCGCCGGTGCTTTCGCCGGTGCTGCCGGAGAGAGGAGCGCCAAGTGGCTCCCGCGCGGGAATCTCCCCGCAAGTCCCCCGGGAACGACAGTCGGCGCCACCACGAAAATCAGGGGTGGCAAGGCTCGGGGAGCGGCAGGGTTCCGCTTCGCCCGTGCCGGCTTTGCCATACCGAACCAAAACCAGAAGCTGAGAAGAACGACTGCGGCCGAAACGATCCTAGGAAATCTCATTCAGGCAAGATCCAATTTGAAGCGGCGTTTGTTGCGCAGGCACATGCGCCGCAAGCCAACCGTAGGGAAGGCGCGGGGCACCGTCAATGACCGGGGGCAAGGACGAGGATGACGGAGATCAATCGGAGCGTTTCTAACTCGTTTATTTCAAACAACTAATAGGTTCAGATTAGGTCTGCTCAGGCAGGATGAATCATCCGCGCG
This sequence comes from Acidobacteriota bacterium, assembly GCA_021788095.1. Lineage (GTDB taxonomy): Bacteria > Acidobacteriota > Terriglobia > Acidiferrales > UBA7541 > JAKASX01. Next base: position 69,371 of record JAJYLB010000006.1, read on the forward strand.
CTGCGGCTTCGAGCCCCGGGAGATCGCGAACGATCAGACGCCGGCCGCGCTTCTCGATCAGGCCTCGTTCCTGGAGATTCCTCCAGGACCGGCTCACCGTCTCGGCGGATAGTTCCAGAATCTCTCCCACTTCATGGCTCTTGAGAGGAAGGCTAAGGGCGATGGGCTGGCCGGGATCCGGCCGGTTCTGCGGGACCAACGACACGAGGAACATCGCCAGCCGTGCCGGCGCTCCCTTGAAGCTCATCGTGATCATCTGCCTGCGAATCTGCCCGAGCTCGCCCAGTAGGAGCCGGATCATTTCGGCGGAAGTCTCTGGATTCTCGCGCAGGAAAGCAAAGAACTGGCCGCAAGGCACCGAACAGATCTCGGCGTCCTCGAGCACCACCGCCGTCAGCGGGTACCTCGACTCGCCGAGGGCTTCCAAACCGAAGAGGTCTCCGGGAAAAAGCAGCCGAATGATCCGCTCCCGGCCGTGATCGAGCGACTTGACCAACTTGACCAAGCCCGCATTCAAGGCGAAAAGGTGGTCCGCTTGGCCGCCCTCAAAGAACAGAATTTGATTCTTGCGGAAATGAGCCCGTTGAAATAGGCAGGAAAGCGGCGCATCCGGCGCCGCCGAAAGCCTCTGGAACAACGCGTTGGCGAGGACGGGGCAGTCGCTGCACTCGAGTTCGAAGCGCTTCTCGCCGCTGGTGCTTCGTCGCTGAAGGCGCGAGGAAGCCCCCTGCGCTTGACCCGTTATTCCGCTAGCGTCACCCAAGGAGCCTCTTCTTTCACCCCGATCCGGTACGCCACCCGCGTTCCAACCGCCGAAACCTAGTCTCACCCGATTCTATCAGAATCGCATTGCAAACTTGCGTTCCTCCCTGGGCAAGCTGTCGGGTTAGGTAACCGTTTCCAGCGATTACTGATTTTACGCCCGTGCCTAACACGTCTCCAGAGCCGATTTCCGCCAGCCAAATCCTCGGCAGCGCCCCGAAAAAAACTCTTTGGCCGGGATAGGGAGCGGCGTAGAATCCCCTTGGACGCGCCAGGGCCCGCAGCACCCGTGTGAGAGGCGCAGCGCGAGCTTGAGCGTGGGCTTCGTCCGCAAGGCAGCCGCAGCCGGGCAACCGGCTTCGCTGCAAGGCCCATGTTCCCCGCCCTCTCACGCGGCGAGGAGCGTTGCCATGCGAAAGCAATATGCAGTTGTTTGTACGCTGGTTCTCTTAGGCGTGTTTCCCGTTTTGCAGAAGACAAAGAGCCCCACAGGGTCCGCCGCCAAGCCGGCGGTATCCCAGCAAGCCCACCCGAAGCAGCCGATGCAGCAGACCCCGTCACCAGCCCCCGCGCCAGCCTCTCAGCCTATCGTCATTCCGCCGGATGCCAGCAAGAAAGCGAATCCGGTAACGGCGACCGAAAAATCGCTCGCGGAGGGCAAGGCGAGATATACCACTGACTGCGCGCTCTGTCATGGGGCGATCGGAGACGGCAAGACTGACGTCGCCACGAGCATGAACCTCAAATTGGCCGATTTCCGCAATTCGGCGACACTCGCCTCCCGAACCGACGGAGATCTCTACTACATCATTGCCAAAGGCACGGGCTCGATGCCGGACGAGGGTAGCCGCGTCAAACCGGGCGATATCTGGAATCTGGTCAATTACGTCCGCACTCTCGCGGAAAAGAAGACCGCAGCAAAAGCGAAATAGGCGGGGATGGCGAGCCCGGAGGGATTCGAACCCCCGACCTTCTGGTTCGTAGCCAGACGCTCTATCCAGCTGAGCTACGGGCCCGTGGGTGTCAGTTTATCATGGGGGGAGCGGCGGGAGAACTAGCGTCTCCTCACCAGATCGTCCGCAGCGTTCCGGCGTGGCGGATGGCCCGATCGGCCGTGAGCAAGGGCAGCCCGCGAACCAGCGCGGTAGCCCCGATGAGCCGGTCTGCAGGATCGTTGGGGTAATCCGCGGGAAGCTCCACGGCCTTGGCGCACGTCCGAGCATCGAGGGGCAAAACAACAAACCGGGACTCGACCTCTTGGAGGAACGACTCCCAAGAGATGCCCAGGTGAATTCGGCCCTTTTTTGCCAGGACGGCCAGCTCGAACAAGGTGATGGCGGAAACGGCTATCCCCTCTCCCTCCCGCCGCGCGGCGTCGATCGCCCTCCGCGCCCTTCGGGAAAGACGAGCCGGATCGAATGCCAGCCAGGCGACCACGTGGGTATCCGCGACGATCACTTGAGATCGCCCCACTCCTCGCGGGAAAGCGCGGGGGAAACGAGATCGCCCGCGATGGCTCCCTTCCCAGCCAGAAAATGATAGATATCGGCCGTATGGTCGCTCGCGGGCACGAGCTTCGCCACCGCCTTGCCCCGTTTCGTAATCACGACGGTTTCGTGCTTGGCCTGGACCTCGTCCATGATCGCCAGGCAACGCGCCTTGAAGGCGCCTGCCGCCATTCTCTTCATCCTGGCCTCCCTTATGACCATGACTATAATACCATGGTCACGGTGGCGAGGAGCCTGAAGCGGCGCGCCGCACGTGTCCCGGTGACCCCGCGAGGATGTCGCATCGCTATCCGTCTGGTGAAGCCATCTCCCGGCGAAGCCGAAAGGCGAGCCAGTTGTGCTTCGCTGCGACCTGAGCGGGATCAGTTCCGTTTATCGGGCCTGGGACTTCGACTCGCGCTCCAGACAACTTTCCCTGAGGTATCGATGTACGTGCAATCCGGGTCCCAAACCTCTGCCATTCCAAATGAAGCCGGCTTCGCCGATGTGTCCGGGCCGGCTGATTAGCGAGACCGATGCCAATCCCTCCGTAAAGCCCCAAGCAAGGCCGTATTTCGGAGGGATCACGACTCGACCCGAACGGTCGATGTACCCCTCCTGGTCGCCTACTCGCATAGCGAAGAGCTTCCTGGGCCTTTCATGGCCGTCCACGACAGCGACGATGAAAACGAGAGCTGCGAGGAAGCCACACCTGAGTCGGACAGTCGTTGGCCTGAGCATCAGGGTTTTAGATGCCGGTTTGCGAGACACCAGATGAAAAGGGTCCAGCAGATCTGAGCATGGAGCAAACAGGCTACTTGGTTGCGGCTCGAAGGCCGCGCCGTGGTCATTCTGGCTCGGGCCGCGAGAATAGGGGTCCGCGGCGCAAGCCCGTTTCAGCGTGGGCTTGCGCCGCGGACCGTTTTCGCCGATCGCGGGTTATTTCGGGTCGGCGGTTGTGGTAAGGGTGACGGGCTCCCCCGCGAAGAGCGAGGGGGCATCGTCCTGCTTGGCCAGCTTGTTGTAACTGGCCACCTGCGTCTTGAGGATCTGGCTGTAGTCCGCCAATTTCTTCTCGAGTTCCTGGCGAACCGCATTCATCGCCTCGCGGGCTTGCGCGGTGACGGGCTGGCCGTACCCGATGGCTCCCGTCCCTTGCAACCCTTGCACTTTGCCATGCAGGTCGGCGAGGAAGTGGATGTCGTCTTCCGGCACCGAGCGCTGCACCTTGGTGTCGTACAGACTCGCCTTCAACTCGTTGAGCGCTCGCTGGACCGACCGGCCCTCATCGAGAAGCGGCGCGTAACGCGAACCGGGCCCCGGATCATCCGCCGCCGGGCGAGCGGCAGAGGAGAACGCCGCGACTTGGCCGTCGAGTTGATCGATGCGATTGAGCATCTCATCGAGCGCGTTCATCATGTCGCGCGCCTGGAGGCCGTAGGCGACTTCCTCCTGGAAAGCGCCGGGCGCCACAGGTATCGACGGATCGCTGAGCACGTCCACCGTTTGCGTCTGGGTATCGCCGTTCACCGTGACGGACACCTTGTACTTCCCCGGCGCCACTTCCGGCCCGCCGCCTCTGCCAAAAAAGGCTGCGCGTCCACCGCCGCCCCCCGGCGGCGGACGGCGCTGCTCGCCGCGGTAGGGAACCGCCGCGGCGTAGCGCAAGTTCCAAACGAACCGGTTCACGCCCGCGTTTGCCGGAGCGTGGAGCGTGTCCACGGTGTGGCCGGCCTGGTCGGCGATCACGATCTTCACCGGCCCGCGGCCGGGACCCGGCCTTCCACCGCCCGCCATTCCGGGGCCGCGAGCCCCACCTGCCATTCCGCGGCCGGGACCCGCCTGCGCGCCGGGACGCCCCGGTCCTCCGGGCCCAGCCGGGCCCTTGATCGCCGTCTTCACGTAGTAGTCGATCTCGGCCCCGGACGGAGCGAAGGGAATGCGGTAGAGCGTGCTGTTCTGGCCGCGCATTCCGCCAAAGAAGAAGTTCGCCAGCGTCACATCGTTGACGGAAAAGAGGTGGAAGTTCGATGCCTGGATCGCCGCGGTCATCTCCTCGATGGGCCGGAGATCATTCAAGACGAACAGGCCGCGCCCGTGGGTGGCGAGGACGAGATCGTGCTCGGACTTGACGAACTGGATATCCCAAACCGGCACCACGGGGAATTCCACGGGAGATTTCTGCCACGTGTCGCCGCCGTCGGAAGAGTCATAGAGGCCCGTATCGCAGCCGAGGAAGAGCAAGCCGCGCTGGTTGGGGTCCTCGCGAACCACGTGTACGGGCTCGTCGGGCAGGCCGGTCACGATCTTCTGCCATGTTTTGCCGTAGTCGTGCGTGCGGTAGGCGTAGGCATGCAGGTCGCCCAGCATGTGCGCGTCGAAGCTGACGTAGGCGGTGCCGGGATCGAAGGGCGAGACACCCACCTGATAGACGCGAGCCCATTCCGGCGCGCCGGGAATGTTGGGCGTGACGTTGGTCCACGTCTTGCCCCCATCGCGCGTCACGTGCACCATGCCGTCGTCGCTCCCCACCCAAATCACGTTCGGATCGCTGGGAGCGAGCGTAATGGACATGATCGTGTCGTAGGTTTCCGCGCCGCTGATGTCGTATTCGATGGGACCGCCCGAACTGACTTGCTTCGTCTTGTCGTTTCTCGTCAGATCGGGGCTGATGACCGTCCACGTCTTCCCGCCGTCCATCGTCCGGAAGAGAACGTTTGCGCCGAGATACACTTCGTTGGCGTCGGTAGGCGAGACGGCAAAGGGCGTGGTCCAGTTGAACCGGTACTTGAGTTGTGAGGGCGCTTCCTGCTCCACTCCCGGTTCGTAGGGACGAATCGACCACCGGATATGGTGAACCAGATCGAGGCGATCGAGGGAGCCATTCTGCGCTTCCGCGTAAATGATGTGGGGATCGCTGGGCGCAGGCACGGCGTATTGGCCGTCGCCTCCCGCTACGGTGTACCACCCCTCCTGCGCGTTTCCGCACCAACCGTTGTTATCCTGCAACCCGGAACACAGCGTGTAGGGATGGCCCGCACCGATTCCGGCCATGTAGTCTTCCTCGATCGGCATGCCGTCCAGGAACTCCCAATCCCCGCCGCCGTTGAGCGTGAGGTACGCGCCGCCGTCGTTGCCTTGGATCATGCGCTGGGGATCCTTGGGATCGATCCAAAGCGCGTGGTGATCGACGTGCACGCCGCGATCGATGACGCGAGTGGTGTGGCCTCCGTCATTCGATTCGAGCAGGTAGAACGAGACGAAGTACACCTTATCCTCATTGTTGGGAGCGACGAAGAGCCGAGAGAAATAAAAGGGCCGGACGTCCAGCGAGTGGTTGTCGCTGACCGAAGTCCAGGAATCGCCCATGTCCATCGATTGCCAGAGCAGGCCGGTCTTGGCCTCGACCAGCGCGTAGACGTGATCGGGATTGGTGGGCGCGACGGCCAAGGCGATCCGGCCGACTAGCCCGCTCGGCAGGCCTTTGGTGAGCTTGGCCCAGGTCTCGCCGCCGTCGGTCGAGCGATAGATGCCGCTTGCCGGCCCGCCGTCGTCCAGGGTCCACGGGTAACGCCGCGACTGCCACATCCCGGCGAACAGCACGCGAGGGTTGTCCGGTCCCATGACCATGTTGGATACGCCGGTGGTATCGTTGACGAAGAGCACCTTCTTCCACGTTTTTCCGCCATCGGTGGTCTTGAAAACGCCGCGGTCGGCGTTCGGCGTCCAGACTTTGCCCAACACGCCCACGAAAACGGTGTTCGCATCCTGCGGATCCACCAGAATGGTCGAAATCTGCCCCGCGTTGCCGAAGCCCATGAATTGCCAGTTGTTCCCGCCGTCGGGAGAGAAGTAGAGCCCGGCGCCATCGATCACATCGTTTCGCGGGTTGGCCTCGCCCGTGCCGACCCAGACCAGGTTCGGGTTCGAGGGCGCCAGCGCGATCGCGCCGATCGAGCTGCTGGCCTCATGCTCGAAAATCGCTTTCCAGCTGTGTCCTCCGTCGCTGCTCTTCCAGACCCCGCCGCCGGCCGCCCCGACGTAGTAAACCCTCGGATTGCCGGGAATGCCGACCACCACGGAGACGCGCCCGCCGGCGACGGCGGGTCCCAAGTCCACAAAATGCATGTCTGGATAAAGCCCTTTTTTATTGCCGGTCTGCTCTTGCGCCCGGCCGCCCGTCACGAAGGCCAGCGAGCAAGCTGCGAGAACGGCAAACACAACGACAAGACGTTTCATCTGTCTTACCCCTTTCGCCGTCACCACTCCGAATCACGGCAGAAAACCTTCCGAGGCAGTGAGACACGGAATCCGGCACCCAGGTAACAAGGAATTTCGGTCACCGAAAGACGATCGCCGACCCCTGGACTTTCCTCGGTCAGGAAACCGGTATGCGGTCGAGAATGCGCAGGCACCGTGGCTCAATCACCCAAAACCTTTCGCAACCTATCACAAAGGCCGTGAGTCACCAAGAGGTTCGTTCGCCCGGTAAAGCCTCAGGTTTACACAGGGAATCGTTCAGGGGAACGGGCGGCTGGTTCTGAGCTCGCCCCGACCGGTTCAGTAAAAATCCGTCGGATCGATAGGCTTGGTGGTCAAACCGAGTTGGAGGATCTCGACCGACCGCCGGCGGTCGAAGATCAGCCCCGGCCACGTGCGTTTAATTCCGACGCGGATGATCCCGAGCGCAAGGCCCGCGATCAGCGTGATCCCCAGGATCGTGAAGGTTCCGAAGATGATACCAACCACGTAATCCACCATCGTTAACGGGCGCCGCCCGGGTGGCGGCTCGTCCCACGTAACGATGGACTGATAGCGAATCTCTCCCAGAAGCCTCGCAGCCGCCGCTGCGTCACCGGTTCCGAAAACCAAGCCCAGCATCGAGCCGGAACGTCTTTCGTAAAGGATTGGGAGCTTCCCACCCGTCCCTTGCCCGGGAGGGGGATTGATTTCGAACCCTCGTGCCAGCCCTTTCGCAAATTTCTCCGCCAGTTGGGGGGTGGGATAGGAAGCCAGGATCAGCGTCATTCTCGCGGCCCCAATCTCATACTGGGCTGTTTCCGCCTCCGCCTCGTCCCCGAACCCCAGCCAGTCGCCTCCGGGCCATGCGGCCCCTGGCGTTTGGCCGGGGCGTCCGCGAAAGGCTTGGGTCTCCGTTTCGAGTAGCGCCGCTTCGAGCGTGCTCGGATCGGGCGCGTAGCGATCGGTATGGGGAACCAAGCCTTTCGCCGGGAGATAGTCAGGAAGACTCGGATAAGCTTGGCGACTGGCGCGGCGCTGGAGGGCCCGCGCCAAGGCTACGAAGCCGCTCCGATCGGCAGCGAGGTCCTCGCCCGTGACTTCCACCAGAAAATTGCCCACGAGCATCATCGCGTCTTCCCGGCCAATGGCGGCGTGCGGCGTCGGCTTAAAACTGGTGACGGGCGCCGGCCGCAAGAACGAATACGCGCTGTAAGCCCAGGAGGGATCTGCCAGCGAGTACACCGTGACTTCCAGGGATGCGCCCCCGCGCCGGTAGGACTGCCTCTCGGCTGCTTGTTCGTGGCAATCGCGGAGAACGGCGGCTTGGGCGGGGGGAAGTTCGGCCAGGGTAACTGCGCGGGCGCTATGGGGTACCGCTTGCCAGGCGCCAAAGCGTCCGGGTAAGACGCTCTGCGCCGGTCCGAGCCTACCCGCTTTGGCAGGCCTGCCCGCCGTGGCGACTTGCGCCGCTACGATGACCACCGCCGCGAGCACCGAACCGCGCATTTCCGCCATTCTAACCCCGATGCCGGGGCCAAGGGCGCGATTTCGCCGTCGCGCTACCGCTCGTCGGTGGATGCCTGCCCAGCCGCATGGAAACTCAGGCTGTTCAGGCTCGCGAGGTAGCGGCGGATGCCGTCGAAGATGCCCTCGGCGACCCGTTGCCGGTAACGTGGCTCGCCTAGCAGGCGTTCGTCAGTGGGGTTGCTGAGGAAAGAGACTTCCACGAGGACGGAAGGCATGTGCGCCCCGATCAGCACGACGAAGGGAGCCTTCTTCACTCCGCGATCGCGAATGAGGACGTGCCCGAGCTGAAGCTGGTCCACCAGGGTGTGATCGATATCGGCCGCGAGCGCCCGCGATTCGTCGATCTTGTCGTTCAGCGAGATCTTCTGCAGCAAGCTCTGGAGCTGGTGCTCCGGCTCCTGGGCAAGCGCGTTTTCGCGCGCAGCCACTGCCAGGGCTTCGGGCGAAGTGGTGAAGTTCAAAAAGTAGGCTTCGACACCGCGTGCGGCGTCGTCGGGGCTGGAATTTCCATGGATGGAGATAAAGAGGTCGGCCTTGGCCTGATTGGCGATCCGCGTGCGCTCCTGAAGCGGCACGAACACGTCGGTCTTGCGGGTGTAGATCACCTGAGTATCGGGCAGCTTCTGCTGGATCAGGCGGCCGAGCCGCAGGGCGATGGCCAGGCAAACGGTCTTCTCTTCCAAGCCATTTGGCCCGATGGTCCCCGTGTCGAATCCGCCGTGACCCGGGTCGATGACGATCCGGTAAATCTTCAAGCCCAGCACACGGGTAAGCGACGGCGCTCCCGATGCCAGCGGACGCGCGGGCGATAGGTTGCCTTTCGACGGCAGCGCGTAAGCTGCCGCCGTCGTCGCAGGCTGGGCCGCTCCGGTTCTCCCCGGCGAGGGGCCCAGGCGAATCAAGAGCCGGTAGGGAGCCCGAAGTAGAGATGCCGCGTAGGCGGTTCCGGGAGCGATGGCGAGCACCAAACGAACCACGTGCGGCGCGTTCTGGGCTACTCGCAGGGAGCCGACATACGGGCTGGTCACCGGGATCGTTTCGCCGTGAGGGTGGGCGAGGTAGGCTCTGGAAAGATCGAAGTACACGCGATCGGGTCGAGCGATACGCCCGGACTGATATTTCACCGGGCCGCTCAGCCCCACCAGAATATCCGTCTCGCCTGCCGCTTCTTGCGGGGCCACCGAGCGCACGAGCACGGCGCTCGTCCCCGCTTCGCCCCCCGTTTCGTCGGCCATCGAAAGAAGCGGCTCGCCGTCAAATCCCGGCCCGGCATCGCCCGCCCCGGATGTTGCGGACCTCGCCGCGCGTTTCGGCCCCGCGGAATCCGACGCCAATTCGAGCCGCGCGGTATCCGCCTGATCGGAAGAGGGATACTTCGTGACGAGCCGCGCGAGGAATTTCCTGGCTTGGTCGCGGTTTCCCAGAGGACGCTGCTCGAGCCTGGCGGCGTCGTAGAGCGCTTCGGGAACCAGCCGCGACCGCGGATACCTGCGGATGAGAGTCTGGTAGGCCGCGAGCGATTTGCCGAAATAGGCCGAATCGAATAGCTGACCCATCTGGCGGTAGAGTCGTCCCATCTCGAGGAGTGAGGGGGCGACAAGCGCAGGCACCGGCGCGGTATGCTCTACGCGCTGGTAGGCTGCAACTACTTTCAGGTAGTCGCTCTCCTCGCGCCGGCCCCCGAGCCGAGATTCCAACTTCCCTTCGAGGGTTTGCGCCCTCTGAAATTGGTGCCGGGCGGCCGCAAGGGTAGCTTCCGAAGCCGGCCCGCCACGGGCGGGCACTGCCGCCAAGGCTGTGCCGCAGAGCAGCGCAAGGAGTGCGATCACACTTCGTTGCGACACACGTCCGCTCCCGTTTGGTTGCCAAGGGAAGGCGAATCAATTCGTAGCAGAGGAGCGGGCTCGGCGCGTGCCCGAAATCACAACAACCCCTCTTTGGAAGCTATTCCACGGCAAAGACTTAGAGGTTTCGGGTAGTTCCCGGTCCTAGGACCTGGATTTCCCCTGAGGCCTATGCCATAGCCTCCAGGTTTCTGGCGCACTGCAATTATAGCATCCGGTCAACCAGGGCGGGCACCTCGGCAAGCGCCCTTTCGAGCCCTGCTGTGTCCTTACCGCCAGCCTCCGCCAAGTCGGGTTTCCCCCCGCCGCTTCCGCCTACCAGGCGCGCCAACTCCTGCACGATCTTTCCGGCGTGAAGGCGGGAGGTGAGATCGCGGGTGACGGCGGCCACCAGGGCGACCCTGCCGTTTTCGGTCGAACCCAGCACGACGACGCCGCTGCCCAGCTTCTGCCGGAGAGTATCTGCCAGCTCGCGCATGGCCACGCGGTCGGTATCGCCAATCCGCGCCGAGATCACTCGGACGCTTTTCACGCTCTGCGCTTGCTCGACCAGGTCATCAGCTTGCGACCGGGCGGCTTTTTTCTTGAGCGCTTCGAGCTGCCGCTCGAGCTGCCGGACTTGGCCTTCCACGCGCTCGAGCGCAGGCAGGATTTCCCCGGTTCCCACACCCAGCCGGGCGGCGGCAGCCTCCAGCGTCGCCTGCGCCGCGCGATAGTTCTCCACGGCCGCCTCGCCGGTTATGGCTTCGATCCGGCGCACGCCCGCGGCTACCGATTCCTCTCCCACCACCTTGAACAGGCCGATATCGCCCGTCCGGCGCACGTGCGTGCCGCCGCACAGTTCCCTGCTGTAGTACCCGCGCTCGGTTTCGGGATCGGGAATCGTCACCACACGGACGTTCTGTTCTGGATATTTCTCGCCGAAAAAGGCCAGCGCGCCGGAACCGAGCGCCTGATCCAGCGGAGCGATGTCGGTAACCAGCTCCAAATTCTTGCGAATCTCCGCGTTCACCTGGGTTTCGACCTCTCCCAGCTCCTCCGGATCGAGCGGAGCGAAATGGGAGAAATCGAATCGCAGGTGGTCTGGCGCGACGAGCGAGCCCGACTGCTTCACGTGCCCTCCCAAAACGTTTCGCAAGGCGGCGTGCAGCAGGTGAGTGGCGGTGTGGTTGCGCCGGGTGTTCTCCCGCCGCGCGCCATCCGCCACCGTCGTCACCAGGTCTCCCACCCGCAGCTGCCGCCGCGCCACCACGCGATGCGCCACCAACCCCGTCACCGGATAGTAAGCGCCGCGAACCTCGGCAATCGGCTGGGGATTCTCGCCCGCGAGCAGCACGCCGACGTCCGCCACCTGCCCGCCCGCTTCCGCGTAGAACGAAGTTCGGTCGAGCACGACTTCGCATTCTTCGCCCGGCTCGACACCGTCGCGCAGCCCTGTCGCGTCGACCAAAGCCAGGATCTTCGCGTCGCGCGCCGCGGTCGCATAGTAGAATTCGGGCTCCGTACGGTAGGTCTCCGCCAAGTGCGTGTAGACGGGTCGCGCCGCTTCCTTCGAAACGCCCTTCCAGGACGCCTTGGCACGCTCCCGCTGCTTTTCGAGGTCGGCTTGGAATGCCCGCTCGGCGTCGGGGGCGACGGCCCAGCCGCGCCGGGCCGCAAGGTCGAGCACGAAATCCGGCCTAAGCCCGAGGGTATCGTACGCGTGGAAGAGGTCGCTCCCGCGGACCGCCGGGCGGCTCTCGGCGCCCGTCTCGCCTTCCAGCCGCTTTTCGAGCAGGCGCACGGCCGGCGCCACCAGCCGGGCGTACTTTTCCTCCTCATCTCGCAGCGTGGCGGCGATCCGCGCTATCGACTGGCCCAGTTCCGGGTACGGTTCCTTCATCAAATCCGCAACGTCGCCCGCCAGGCGGTAGAGGAACGGCTTCTCCAGCCCGAGCCTGCGGCCGTGATCGATGGCGCGGCGAATGATCTTGCGGAGCACATATCCTCGGCCTTCGTTCGATGGGAATACCCCGTCCGCGACGAGGAACGTCGCCGAGCGGCTGTGGTCGGCCAGGATGCGCAGCGAAACGTCGGCTTCCTCTTCCTCGCCGTAACCCTTGCCGGAAATCTCGCTCGCATCTTCGATCAGCGGATGCAGCAGGTCCGTATCGAAATTGCTCAGTTTGCCTTCGAGCGCCGCTGCGACGCGCTCGAGCCCCGCGCCCGTATCGACCGAAGGCCGAGGCAGCGGCTGCATCGCGCCGTCGCTCGCGCGGTTGAACTGCATGAACACGAGGTTCCAAATCTCGACGTAGCGGCCGCATCCGCACGGGAACCGGCAATCGGCGTGACCCTGATCGCTCGCCTCCGGACCAAAATCGTAGAAAAGCTCCGAGCACGGTCCGCAGGGCCCGGTGTCGCCCATCGCCCAGAAATTGTCCTCGTCGAATCGCGCGACCCGCTCCGCGGCCGCGCCGGCGATCTCCTGCCAAAGCGCGAACGCCTCGTCGTCGTCCACATGTACCGTGAAGTACAGCCGGTCGGCGGGCATCTGCCAAACGCCGTTCGTCAGCTCCCATGCGTAGGCGATCGCCTCGCGCTTGAAGTAGTCCCCGAAACTGAAGTTTCCCAGCATCTCGAAAAACGTCTGGTGCCGCCGCGTTCGCCCCACCACCTCGAGATCGTTGTGCTTGCCCCCGGCGCGAACGCACTTCTGGCAGGAAGTTGCGCGGGAGTAGTCCCGCTGCTCGAGTCCCAGGAAGACGTCCTTGAACTGGTTCATGCCCGCGTTGGCAAAGAGCAGCGTGGGATCGCCCAAGGGCACCAGCGAGGAACTGGGCACGACGCGATGGCCGCGGCTGGCGAAGAAATCAAGAAAGGAACTTCGAATGTCGTTGCCGGTCACTTCCCCTCGCCTCCGCCGCGCACCCGCGGGCGCGCCTTCCCCCTGGCTGGCGGGGTCGGCGTGGGTCGCGTCGCGGGATTGAACGCCCGAATTATCGCAAACGCTTCCCCGCCCCGCAACGCATCGCCGGCACACCCCGATTCACCGCAGAGCCGCTGAGGGCGCCAAGAGTGACCGGCCGGCGCCGGGACGTTTGGCGGCCCTCCCGTCTTGGAAGCTCTTGCAACCCCCCCGGTTCGGGGGTCGGAGCTTCAGCTCCGACATCAAGGCCCGCCAAATGAAGGGGCTTCAGCCCCTGAAGCATGGCGACTTTCGCTTGGAACTTGCAACCTGGGGCACCAGCCGCCTCCGTAGGGGCACCCTGCAGCGTGCCCCCGCCCGTTCCCTCAGCCCTCGACCGCCGCGAGCGCAGAGACCGACGCCGCCTGCCGCAGCGTTACCCAATCCGTCTGCGCGCGATCCCATTCCTGGATGAGGAACCCCTGGGCTTCGAAGAACTCCCGAATGCGCGGCCGCGGCCAGCCCGCGATGGTATCGAGGATCGGTACGAGCACCGCCAAGGCATTGGCGGCAAGCACGGTGCGCCTGGCGATCTGAGCCACGTGGCGCGTCTCCGCCAGCGCGATGGTGAGCCCCTCCCGCGCGTTCAACTCGAGCATCACGTGGACGTCCGAGCCGCCATCGCCCGCGTAAACCACATGGTCGGGCCCCACCTGCAGATCGGCCATGAGTTGGTTCAGGATCACCGCCTTGCCGTAGCCCGCCGTCGCGCGAACGATCGTCTCGATCTCTCCAGAAGCGCTGTAGCGGAATTCCGTTCCAAAAATGTGGTCGGCGGGAACGATCCCTTCGAGCGCCGATTGAATCACTTCGGCGGGTGCGGCGGATAGGATGTAGAAATCGAAGTGGTAGCCGTCGATTCCGCCATCGAGGATTTCATAGAGCAGGCGGATGTTCTCCTTCAGCCGAATTCGCCGGCCGACTTCGGCGAGGTGCTCCTTGCGCACCCGCGTGCGGAATTCCGGGTCGTGCAGCAGCAGATAGGCCAGCTCCGCGCCTTGCTGCACCAAATTGAGCCGAGCCATTCCCGCCGCCTTGCGTTTGAACTCTTCGATCGGCACGCCGATGATTTCGCTCAGCAGGAAGCCGGTGTCGTTGAACGTCAGCGTCTGATCGAAGTCGCTGGCGAACAGATAGTGTTTTAGCGTCCTCTCGTTCGTCGTCATTTCCACCCTTCCCTGCGTTTCCGGAGAAGTGAACTGCAGGCCTTCGTCAACTCTTTTAGATGCTCGCTCTCGCCAAAAGAGTGCAGCCCCCGTACCCTGTTATATCCCAAACTTCCTGTCGCCCGCCTTTACCACCGCTCCGCCCCACTCGGCGGACCACTCCTCAGGGTGGTACGGGTGCCCCTGGCCCGTTGAACCTCGAAATCCTCTGGCTGTCCCCTGTAACCTGTTCCCTGTCCCCTTTGAAGTGGTGGTTGACATTCTACCCTGCTTAGGGGTAGAGTGACTACCATGACCCTCCAAGAAGACTCCAAGAGCCGGATCGAATTGATGCAAGGCACCCTCGATATGCTCGTTCTGCGCACGCTCGTTCTCGGCCCCGCTCACGGCCACGAAATCGCCAAGCACATCCAGCGCACTACCGACGACGTCCTCCAGGTCGAGCACGGCTCGCTCTACCCCGCCCTTCATCGCCTGGAAAGGAAAGGCTGGGTCGCGTCGAAATGGGAGATGCCCAAGGGCGGAAAGCGCGAGTTCAAGTACTACCGCCTCACCCCCGCGGGCAAGAAGCAGCTCACCGCCGAGCACTCCAAATGGCGGCGCCTGGTGGCCTCCATCGGCCGCGTGATGGAACCCGCCCGGGAGGGATGAGATGGGAGTCCGGCGCCGGCTCGAATCGTGGCTCGCTTGGTTTCCCTGGTACCGTCGCCACGCGCGGGAAGCAGAACTCAAGCGCGAGATCCAAGCTCACCTGGATTTGGAAGCGGAGGAACAGAAAGCAGCGGGCCTCTCTCCGGACGACGCCGCCCATGCGGCCCACCGCACGCTCGGCAACGAGTTGCGGATCCAGGAAGACGTGCGGGAAGTCTGGGGATTCCGATGGGTCGAAATGCTGCTCCGGGACCTTGGCTACGGACTGCGGATGCTCCGCAGATCGCCTGGTTTCACCGCAGTCGCGGTAGGCATTCTCGCGCTTGGCATCGGTGCGAACGCGTCGCTCTTTTCCGTGGTGAACGGCGTTCTGCTGAATCCGCTCCCGTTCCCACATCCCAGCCGGCTCGTGGTGTTTATGCTGCCGCCGATGCGGCAGCCGATCTCAGGCCCTGGCTACACCCTGCTCGGTTGGAAATGGCTCCCTTGGGTGAACCACGCGCACGCCATCGAGTTTCCCACCGCCTACCAGACCGGCACGGTGAATTTCAGCGACGGCCGCGGCCTGCCAGAGCGCATCCACGTCGCCGAGGTTTCGAGGAATTTCGCTTCACTCTTTAACATCAGCCCTCGCCTTGGCCGCTTCTTCAATGAGGATCGCGCGGGCAACGGCGACAACCATCTCGCCGAAATTAGCTGCGGGCTTTGGCGAGAAAGATACGCGGCTTCGCCCGCCGTCCTGCCCAAGACGATCCAGTTAGCCGCGCAACCGTATACGATCGCCGGAGTATTGCCATGCGATTTCGATTTTCCGAGTGGCACGCAGGTTTGGATACCGTTCCCCATGCGGGAAAGTGCTGAGGTTTTTACCGGAATGGAGTTTTCAGCTCCGCAAATCGCGCGGCTCGCTCCGGGGGCAAGCCTTGCCCAGGCTCGCGCCGAACTTCAGGCCATCGAGCAGGCCACGGCACCACCGGGGACACCACCCTCCGCTTCTCTGGTAGAGCTTGAGTCCCTTCGTAGTCAGGTCGTCGGGAGCACCCGTGGTCCTGTTCTTCTGCTTATGGCCGCAGTGGGCTTGGTCCTGCTGATTGCATGCGCGGACGTTTCCCATCTGCTGCTTGCGCGTGGCCCGAGCCGATTTCAGGAAATGGCGCTTCGCTCGGCGCTCGGGGCCACACGCGGCCGGCTCGTGCGCCAACTTCTCACGGAATGCTTGTTAGTTTCGGCTGCCGGTGGAGGGCTCGGTCTGCTACTCGGGTGGCAAGGGATCGCCTTGGAGAGGGCTTTAGCGCCGTTGCCGGCCGTTCTCTCGCGCGGCATCACGCTTGACGCTTCGGTGCTGGGATTCAGTCTGGCGGTCACGATTGCTACCGCAATGCTAAGTGGCATTCCGCCAGCCCTCGCTGTTTCGCGGCTCGCTGTGGGAGGGGCGATTCGCTTGGATTCTCCAGGGCCGCTTGCCGGAAACCGGAGCCCGTCGGCGGGCCGCTTTAGGGATTTGCTGGGGGTAACGGAAATTGCGCTGGCTTGTCTTCTGGCAACTGGCACACTCCTGTTGGTTCACAGCTTCTGGAAGTTGGTCCATGTGGATCCCGGCTTCGATAGCGCTCACGTGCTTACGACGGAGGTCGCCCTGGCGGGTCCTGAGTACCAGAAGCCAGAGCAGCGCCTCGCGTTTTACCGGAACGTTTTGAGCCGCACCCGGGCGCTGCCCGGCGTCCGCCAGGCGGGATTCGCAAGCGCCGTGCCTCTCGGGGGCCAAGGCTTGATCGAGCTTGCCTTCGCTTGGGAGGGAGAGAGCCCCGGTGCTCTTCACAGCCTGGAACGTTCCGGTGCCATGTTTCTGCCGTGCAGTTCGGGCTATTTTCGAGCGCTAGGCATTCCGCTCGTCGCGGGGAGGGACTTCCGTTCGTTGGATAACGCATTTGGAGCGAGGCCAGTTGCCATCGTGAGCCGATCCGCAGTGCAGAAATTCTGGCCGGGAAAGAATCCCATTGGACGGCGGCTACGGATCGCCTATTCCAAGGGCACGCCATATGAAGTGGTTGGCGTGGTGGGCGATGTGCGCCAGTTTGGTCTGTCGCAGAAATCGCCCGCTGCGGTGTACGTGCCCCTGTCCCAAGAACCTATTGACGACGCGGTACTCGTAGTCAGGACCGCAGGGGACCCCCTCGCCACGGCGTCGGCCGTCAGAGAGGTGTTCAAGCAGGTGGATCCGGGCGAGGCGGTTTCCACGTTCGAAACGATGCGACAGCTCATTTCGCTTTCGCTCGCGCAGCCTCGTTTCCGCACGATCCTTCTCGGCCTCTTTGCCGGCCTCGCTGTCGTGCTCGCCGTGCTCGGCGTATTTAGCGTGATGTCGCACTCGGTGAGCGAGCGGGTGCGCGAAATCGGCATACGGATGGCCCTGGGTGCCGAGCCGCGCGAAATTTCTGGCATGGTGCTGCAAAAGGCGGCGTGGCTTTCGGGCATTGGCGCTGTTCTGGGCCTGGCTGGTGCGTTCGCCTTGAGTCGGTTGCTCGTAAGCCTGCTCTATGGCGTCAGCCCTCTCGATCCGGTTTCCTTTATCCTGGCGCCTGTCCTTCTGGCTGCCGTTGCGTTGGCAGCCTGCTACGTACCGGCGCGCCGCGCGATGCGCGTGGATCCCATGACGGCGCTGCGAAATGAGTGAGAGCCGCAGCACAGCGCGGTCTCCGGCCGCAATCAAACCACCGCGCGACCTGCGTCGAACATGTCGCGCGTACCGCCCCGTTCACTTTCATTCCCGCGGTCGCTCCGGAAGCTTGCCCTCCGCGAAAGCGGGGGGCGGGAATCCAGTTCAGTGCGCAGGCAACGTGCCCGCGGAGGGATGAAATGTCAATCCGGCGCAAGCTCGAACCCTTGCTCGCTTGGTTGCCCTGGTATCGCCGCCACGCGCGAGAAGCGGAACTCCAGCGCGAGCTTGCCGATCACTTGGAACTGGAAGCACAGGAGCAGCGGGCAGCCGGTTTGTCTCCCGAAGATGCCGCCCATGCGGCCCACCGTGCCCTTGGCAATCCGCTGCAGATCGAAGAAGACGTCCGCGCTGCCTGGGGATTCCAGTGGCTCGAAACACCGATACGGGACGTGCGCTACGGCTTGCGCCAATTGCGCCGCAGCCCCGGCTTCACCGCCGTAGCCGTGCTGACGCTCGCCCTCGGCATCGGCGCAAACACGGCTATTTTCACCCTAATCGAAGGTATCATGCTTCGGACCCTGCCGGTGCCCGAGCCAGCCGAACTCTATCGCCTCGGCAATACTCATCAGTGTTGCGATATTGGTGGGGTACAAAATCGCTGGAGCATATTCTCTTATCCCCTTTACAAACAGTTACGCGATCGCACGCCCGGATTCAGCGAGATGGCGGCCTTCGCCGGCGGCCTTGACGACTTCGCTGTGCGTCGCAGCGGCTCGGATGCTCCGCCGCGGCCTCTTGTCGGCGAGTTCGTCTCTGGCAACTATTTCACGATGCTCGGACTTCGTGCCTTCGCTGGGCGTTTGATTGATTCGACAGACGACAGAACGAGCGCGCCGCCGGCTGCGGTCCTCAGCTACCGTGCGTGGATGCAAGACTTCGGCGGCCAGCCCTCAGTGATCGGCGCGAGGCTCGTCGTCAATACGTTGCCGTTCACTATCACAGGGATTGCACCGCCGGACTTCTATGGCGACCGACTCATCACTAGCCCGCCCGACCTGTGGCTTCCCCTGGCCGCTGAGCCGATCCTGCACGGGGCGAACGCGGTGTTGAGCCGCACCGATTCGAACTGGCTATACGTCGTCGGGCGGCTAAGGAGCGGCGCAAACCCCGCCGCCGTGCAGTCGGAGCTGACCGTGGAACTACGGAACTGGCTGGGCGCGCAAACCGGGCTTAGCAATCGCGACCGCGCAAAAGCCGCGAAAACTCGGATCATCCTGACTCCTGCGGTTGCGGGCATTGACGTCCTGCAGCACGAGAATGCTTCGGGGCTTTTCTTGCTTGCAGTCATTTCCGCGATCGTGCTTCTGATTGCCTGTGCCAACGTTGCCGCCCTGCTGCTGGCGCGCGGCGCCGCTCGGCGCTCCGAAACGGCTGTCAGGGTTGCGCTGGGCGCGCCGCGCTCGAGGCTGGTCCGCCAGGTCGTCACGGAAAGCGTGCTTCTGGCGGTGGCCGGCGGGATAGCGGGGCTTTTCATCGCCTTTGTGGTGGCGCGCCTCATCCTGCTGCTCGCGTTCCGCGGAGCTGGATATGTCCCCGTCAGCGCCGGGCCGTCGGTGGCCGTTTTCGGCTTCGCCTTGCTGCTCTCCCTCGTCACCGGAGTTGTGTTCGGCACAGCGCCGGCCTGGATTGGATCGCGTTCCGAACCAGCCGAAGCCTTGCACGGAGCCGGCCGTTCCGCGAGTGACCGCAGTTCGCGCACGCGCGCCTTTCTGGTGGCGCTCCAGTTGGCACTCTCGGTCATTCTGCTCGTCGCCGCTGGCCTGCTGATGCGCAGCCTGAGCAATCTCGAAACGCAGGAATTCGGTTTCGAGCCCAAAGGCCGCCTGGTTGTGAAGGTTGACCCTGTCACGGCCGGATACAAGCCGGGCGAACTCTACGGCCTTTACCAACAACTTTCGCAGCGTCTTCAGCAAATACCGGGCGTAGTGAGCGCGTCCTGGTCCGCGTACGGTCCGATGGAGGATGCCAACTCCGAGTGGACGATACGCGTGGAAGGGTACCCTCCCGGCGAGCGAATTTTCTCGTCCTTCGACTTGGTCAGCCCGAATTTCTTCAGAACCATGGGCACGCGAATTCTCTTGGGACGCTCGATAACTGCGGAAGACACACCCGCGTCGCAGCCAGTTGCGGTAGTCAACGAGGCTTTCGTCAGCAAGTACCTCCATGGGGAAAGCCCGATCGGCATGCATTTCGGTTTCGCGGATGTGGGGGAAGGCGCGAATTATCAGATCGTGGGGGTCGTGGAGAATGCGAAGTATTATTACGGGCGCGATCATCCGATGTTCTTCCTGCCGCTCCTCCAAAGCGTGCCATCGGCCATGAGCAATCTGGAGTATATCGGCGACATCGAATTGCGTGTTGGCGCCAAGCCCGAGGGGATGGAACTCGCGGTGCAGCGCGCACTAGCTGCGATCGACCCCAATTTGACCGCGATCAGGATCGTCAGCCTTCCTGAACGGATTGCGGAAAATTTCAACGGAGAGCGTCTGATCTCTCGGCTGACCGGCCTCTATGGCCTTCTCGCTCTGCTCCTGGCCTGCGTGGGCCTCTACGGCGTCGCGGCCTATTCCGTAGCACGCCGGGCGCATGAGATCGGGATTCGCGTGGCGCTCGGAGCCCAGCCGGAGGACGTTTTCACGATGGTCATCGGAGACGGCCTCAAACTGGCGCTGATTGGTGTGGCGATCGGCATTGGCGGAGCGCTCGCCCTCACGCGTTTTCTGGCCAGCCTGCTCTACGGATTGTCGCCGGGCGACCCGACGACTTTTGCCGGTGTGGCCGCTCTCTTGTTCGGTGTCATCCTAGTCGCCTGCTACATTCCCGCGCGCCGCGCCACGCGCGTGGATCCGGTGACGGCGCTCCGAAATGAGTGAGAGCCGCCGCACAGCGCGGTCTCCGGCCGCGACCAAACCACCGCGCGATGCGCGTCGAGCGTACCGCCCCGCTCACGGTCATTCCCGCGGTCATTCCCGCGGATGCGGGAATCCAGTTCAGTACGCAGGCAGCGTGCCCGCGGAGGGATGAAATGGCAATCCGGCGCAAGCTTGAATCCTGGCTCTCCTGGTTTCCCTGGTATCGCCGCAGGGAGCGCGAAGCGGATCTCGCGCGCGAGCTACGAGAGCACCTAGCATTGGAAGCACAGGAGCAGCGAGCAGCCGGTTTGTCTGCCGACGAAGCCGGCCATGCGGCCCACCGTGCGCTCGGCAACGTGCTGCGGATCGAGGAAGACGTGCGCTCGGCCTGGGGATTCCAGTGGCTCGAAACTCCGATACGGGACGTGCGCTACGGCTTGCGCCAACTGCGCCGCAGCCCCGGCTTCACCGCTGTCGCCGTGCTGACGCTGGCCCTCGGCATCGGCGCGAACACCGCCGTCTTCAGCCTGCTTGACGCTGTTCTCCTGCGCCCCCTTCCCTACTCGCACCCCAACCATTTGTTCCAACTGTTCCCGACGCAGGCGGGGCACGCTATGACCTCGACGTCTTATCCCGACTTCGAAGACTGGAAGGAACAGAGTCGCACCTTTCAAGAGATGGCAGCTTACGAGCAAGATGACCTCAACGTGACCGGCACGTCATCGCCGGAGCGTTTGAGAGCCTTGTTCAGCACCCCCGGGCTCTTTGGGCTCTTGGGGACACATCCCGCTCTCGGCCGCGAGTTCGGCGCGGAAGACGGGGCCCACGTCGTCTTGTTGAGCTATGGCCTGTGGCAGCGGCGATACGCGGCGGATCCCGGGATCATTGGAAAGTCAATCTATCTGGACGCTTCGGCCTACGCGGTGCTGGGCGTCTTGCCGCCGGCTTTCTATTTTCCACCGGTGGAATATGAGGGTGGGCTTACCGCCCAGGTCTTTGTCCCTGCGATCCCGAACACGGGTCGCGGCTGGAATTACCTGCGGGTAATCGGCCGCCTCGCCCCGGGCGCGACCGAGCACGAGGCGCAAACCGAAATGAATGGGATCGCCGCCCGCCTGGCAAAAGCCTACCCCAATCCCAATCGTGGCCCGAGAATCGTGCTCGGCCGCCTCCCGGAAGTTGCGGCCTCGGGCATGCGCCGCACAGGATGGATCCTGTTCGGAGCGGTGGGCTTCGTCCTGCTGATCGCGTGCGTCAATATGGCCAACCTGCTGCTGGCCCAGGGTGCAACGCGGGAGAACGAAATCGCAATTCGCAATATGGTCGGTGCGACGCGACTCCGCATTACGCGCCAGTTGCTTACGGAAAACTTGTTGCTGGCAGCTTTCGGCGGACTGCTGGGAATCGTGCTTGCGGACTGGGCCCTGCCCGTCCTGGCGTCAGCGGTTCCTGAAAACACCATGTTTTTCACGCGCGTCCACGACGTTGGCGTCCATCTCGATTCCGCCGTGTTCGCTTTCTGCGCGCTGGCGGCGGTTTTCTCGGCAATACTTTTTGGCGTTCTGCCGGCTTGGCACGCAACGCGGCCCGCGCCGACTACCCGGGTTACGCCGAGAAAGGGCGGAATGCGCGGCGCCCTGATCGCGCTCGAAGTCGCCTTATCCCTCGTGTTGCTGGCGGGCGCCGGGCTGATGTTGAGAAGCCTGATCCGGCTGATGGACGTTGACCCTGGCTTCCCGACGCAGGGGCTGATGACGATGGACCTCAACCTCTCTGGAAACAATTATGCTTCTCCGCAAGAGCAAGCTGCCTTCTTCGATCGGGTGCTCGGCCGACTCAAGTCGCTGCCTGCGGTAGTCTCGGCGGGCGCCGTCACGAATCTGCCGCTGACGCGAAATGACACCTGGAACGGCTTCGAGATCCCGGGAGCGCACGCGCGCAAGGGAGTAGCAGGCTATCATGCGGCGAGCCCGGATTATTTCCGCACGATGGGAATACCGTTGCTGGCCGGGAGAGAGCTTTCAAATTACGACGCCGCACGCTCGCCCTTGGTCGGCGTCATCAGCCGCAGTATGGCGCGAAAATACTGGCCGCATCAGAATCCCATCGGCACGAGCATCGTCATCGAGCCCGTCGTTGCCACGGCAACGCCGAAGGGAACCAGCATTCACACCGAACGGCAGCAATTGGAGGTTGTGGGGATCGTAGGCGATGTCCGGCAACTTGGGCTGGATGATACGCCCGCCTCCGAGCTGTATATACCCTACGCCCAATGGCCGTCCGAAGAAATGTCTCTAGTGGTGCGCACGAAATCCCGGCCTTCGTCCTTAATCCCGATGGTCGAGAAGGCCATCTGGAGCGCTGATCCCGATCAGCCCGTCACGGAAGTCAGGACAATGGACGAGTGGGTGGCCAAAGAAGCCGCATCGAGGCGATTCTTGCTGCAGTTGATCGGAGCGTTCGCTTTGACTGCCCTCCTGTTAGCGACTGTCGGAATTTATGGCGTGGTTTCCTATCGGACGCGGCAGCGCACTCACGAAATAGGGATTCGCTTGGCCCTGGGAGCGCAGAAGGCGGAGGTGCTGCGGATGGTTCTGCGCCAGGGAATCCTGATTGTGGGCTTCGGCCTCGCTGCAGGCATTCTGGCCGCCGCCGCGATGGCGCGGCTCATCGGCAACTTCCTTTACGGCGTTTCGCCGCTCGATCCGCTCACCTACCTAGGCGCTGCGGCTCTGCTGGCAGCCGTCGCGCTATTGGCCAGCTACATTCCCGCGCGCCGCGCGGCAAGAGTAGACCCCGCGGTGGCGTTGCGCTCCGAGTAAGGCCGAACGGAACGATTCGGGCAGGCGACCGCGCCACTCGCCCGTGGCGTGCGGGCGCTAGGGCAAGACTGCGGGCGAGCCGCCGAGAGAAAGAATCGGGGTAGGCGCCCTCACTAAAGGACCCGGGCCTGCGTTGCCGTAGGGGGCAATCGGCTCGCGGAACTGAAACTACGGTCCCCGGGCCGCTAATCGATCTCCCGGACGGCGCGGCGTGAAGCGGCCAGGAGGATGACCAGGAATACCATGGCCCCCGCGCAGAGGAAGGTTCCCCTGATGCTGACCTTCAAGGCAATACCCGCCACCGCAAGCGATAACGGTAGGAGCCCCAAGGACGCAAACATCACAACACTCATCACACGGCCCATCATGGCGCGATCGACTCGCTGTTGAAACCAGGAGATTAACTGAATATTGAGGAAGGCAGCGACGCCTCCCAGCAGGACGAGATCGGGCATCAAGGTAGTCATCCGGCTAAGGAAGCCAACGGGCGCAACACCAAGGCCGATCGCCGCGCCCGCCAGGAGCAGAGTGCGTCCCCGGCGGCGGTGCCGCACCAAGCCTGCACAAACCATTCCGGCAAGACTGCCGGCGGCGAACGCCGACATAAGGAACCCGAATGCCGCGGCGGTGCCGAAATCCTGCTTGGCGATGACGGCCAGACCGATGCCCACCGGTCCGGCGATGGCGAAGTTGAGGACGGCGACGACCAGGATGAGCGAGCGGAGGGAGACATCGGCCCTGACGTAGCGGAAGCCGCCGGCAATGGACCGCACCATGCTGGCCCGCGGAGCGGTGACGGCCGGGGTCGGCGGGTCGGGCAGGCGGATCAGGGCCGCGATGACGCCGAAAAAGCTGATGGCATCGAGCAGGAAGGCCCATGCGTTGCCAAATGCCCGGATGAACAGGCCGGCCGGTCCAGGCGCGGCGAGAGTGGTGATTTGCCGTGTGGATGCGGAGACGGAATTCGCCGCGGGAAGCTGTTCGGGCTCGACGATGGACGGGAGAAAGGAGGACCCGGCTGGGTAGGAAAAGGCGTCAGCCACGCCGAATCCTAGAGCGAGAAAATAGAGCTCCCACAGATGTAGCTCGCGCAGGAATAGCAGCGCCGCCACCGCCCCCACCAGGAGGGACCGGGCGAATGCGGTGAACATGAGGATCCGCCGCGGAGAAACGCGGTCGCTCACCGCTCCGCCCACGAGCATGAGCACGGCGCGGGGAATCGCGGCGAGCATTTCGATGGCGCCGAGAACGATGCTCGAGCCGGTGAGCGAAAGAACAAGCCAAGGCAGGGCGACAAGGTAGAATTGGTCACCCGTCCAGGAGATGGTATTGCCGATCCAAAGCAGGCGAAAAGCCCGGTTGCGTAGCGGGTGCTGCGTCTTCCGCACGGCTCGGGCCGCGCCTTGGTTTCTATCAGGCTGCTCCTCTACGCCCAAGGCGCTGCTCCCACTTTCAAAACCGCAGACGCGCCACGCAGAATTTCGCGAATTTCATTCGGTGATGGGTCTCCCATGGTCTGCGCCTCCTCACGTCAAGTGATTTGTTACTCGCTCAGGGCTTCGCGGAGGAACTGGGGCGGCCAGCCTTGCTCCTCAGCCGTGAAGCGAAAGCCCGGATCCACCGTGAAATATCTGGTGCGTCGGTCATCTTTCCAACTGATGTGGACTTGGTAGAGGTCGAACGGTTCCAGCCCGAGAGCTCGGACATGGCGTACGAGCCCGCTCTGGATGCCCCCCAGGACCAGCAACCCATCCCGCTCCACCTTCCTCCGCAGCTTTCTTTCTTCGTATCGGTAGTGACCCGGAAAGGCCAAGCGGGCCACTGTATTAGCGTCTATGGGGTGGGAGACGCTCAGGAGAGCGGCCAGGAATTTTTTCTCGAAGTACCCAATTTTCTCCATGAGCAGGGCGAAACGGTCGTCGGTCCACTTCCCATAGGCGGGGAGACCGGCGTAGGAATCGGAGGACGAATCTTCCTCGCTCTGCGCGTGGGCTTTAAGGTATTTCTTGAGCGCCAGCAACTCCTGGGGTGTGTCCACCCTGTACCACTCGCCCCGAAACTCGAACTCGATAGCCATGCGCCGGCGCGTCGATCATCCTTAAGGGTGATACTAGGAACCTTATGGGTCACTGTCAAGCCGAAAATGCCGCACTCCGTAGACCTAGGCCCTCCAAGCCGACCGCGAACCTCGCTGGCATACCCCGCGGCTAGCGTGTTATCTGCTACGCGACGGGCTCGAACGACGCATCGTTGCGACGGGTTTGAATGCTATCCCGCTGAAAAGACATTTCTTGCGCGCGGCAGAACTCGCTGAGCTGCGACGGGTTCGCCCCCGCGGCGTCGCGGGTCACGGGCACGGGCCACGGATCACGGTTCACTGGCCACGAGCCACGCGCTGTTAGCTGGAGACGGGAGAGGAGGCGGGTTCGCGGGGCTGCTGCCAGCGCCGGGGCCGGCGCTTGGGGTCGAGCACCTTCTTCCGGAGCCGGATCGATTCCGGAGTGACTTCAACGCACTCGTCTTCGGCGATGAACTCGATTGCGCTCTCGAGAGTGAGCAGGCGCGGCGGAACGAGCCGGATGGCCTCGTCGGCGGTCGAGGCGCGCATGTTGGTTTGCTTCTTTTCCTTGGTGACGTTCACGTCGATATCCGCTTCGCGCGAATTCTCGCCGACGATCATCCCTTCGTAGACTTCCACGCCAGGTCCTACAAACAGCTCGCCGCGAGCCTCGAGGTTCCAGAGGGCGAAGGCCGTCGCCTTCCCCACGCGGTCGGCGACGAGCGCTCCGGTGGGCCGCGACGCGAGTTCGCCAGCGTAATCGGTCCAGCCGTCGAAAATCGTGTGGAGCAAGGCCGTGCCCCGGGTATCGGTCATCAACTCGCCGCGCAAGCCGACGAGGCCTCGCGAGGGAATCCGGAATTCCAGCCGCACGCGCCCCGAGCCGTGATTGATCATCCTCACCAGTTCGCCCTTGCGCTTCCCCAGCCGCTCCATCACCACGCCCACGTACGCTTCCGGCAAATCCACCGTGACTCGCTCGACCGGATCGAGCCGCCGCCCGCTTTCTTCCCGCACCACCACTTCCGGCTTGCCCACGGCGACTTCGTAGCCTTCCCGCCGCATGGTTTCGAGCAGGATCGCCAATTGCAATTCGCCGCGGCCGAGCACGCGGAAAGAGTCGGCCGACTCGCCCTCCTCCACCCGCACCGAGACGTTGGTGAGCAACTCCTTGCGCAGGCGGTCGCGCAGGTCGCGCGAGGTCACGCGGCTGCCTTCGCGCCCGGCGAGAGGAGACGTATTCACGCTGAACACCATGGCCAGCGTCGGCTCGTCGATGGCCAGCGGCTCGCACGGCGCCGGAGTTTCCAGGCTGGTAATCGTCTCCCCGATCTGGATGCCTTCGACTCCGGCGATGGCGACGATGTCTCCGCAAGCCGCCGCGTCGGCTTCGTCGCGATCGAGGCCGCGAAACGTGAAAAGCTTGGTGATCGTCGTCGGAACGATTTGCCCGGAGAGCTTGGCGATCGCCACCTGCGCGCCCCGATCGAGCGCGCCGTTGAAGACGCGGCCGATGGCTATCCGGCCCAGATAGTCGCTGTAATCGAGGTTCGTCACCTGAATCTGCAGCGGCGCGGCCGGGTCGCCGCCCGGCACGGGAATCGCCGAAAGGATGGCGTCGAAGAGCGGATCGAGCGTCGTCGCCTGGTCGCCGGGCGAGCGATGCGCCACGCCTGCTTTCGCGTCCGTGTAGAAGACGGGGAAATCGAGCTGGTCTTCGCTCGCATCGAGATCGATGAAGAGATCGTAGACCTCGTCGAGAACTTCCCGCGGCCGCGCGTCGCTTCGATCGATCTTGTTCAGCGCGACGATCGGCGTGAGCCGCGCCTGGAGAGCCTTCTGGAGCACGTAGCGCGTCTGCGGCAGCGGCCCCTCGCTCGCGTCCACCAGCAGCAATATTCCGTCCACCATCCGCAGCGCCCGTTCCACTTCCCCGCCGAAATCGCTGTGGCCGGGCGTATCCACGATGTTGATTTTCACGCCCTTCCAAAACACCGCGGTGTTCTTGGCGAGAATGGTGATCCCGCGCTCCCGCTCGAGGTCGTTCGAGTCCATCACGCGCTCGACCACCGCCTGATTCGCCCGGAAAATTCCGCTCTGCCGCAGCATGGCGTCCACCAGGGTGGTCTTCCCGTGGTCCACGTGCGCGACGATGGCGATGTTGCGTATCCGATGCGGCATCGGTGCCTCGCTCTCCTCCAGGCCCTTACAAAAAAAATAGGGACTGCAAGCAGACTTCGCAGCCCCTCCACAAACCTCGGCGATGAACGGCTGGGCTCGACCGGCCTACAAATCCTTTCTATTCTAACACGCGAACCCGTAACCGCTTGGACAGAGCGCTTGGCCGCGGCGGGCTTGTTAGGCGACCGCGCATCGGCTCGACCCGACCCCATCGGTCGGGGTCCTTCGTGCGCACCGCGCTAACGGGCAGAAGTGCCTGAGTATCTGCACCTCGAGCCTATGGCGCGGCCGCTCCTCTGGCCGGAATAGCCAACTCCACAGTTGCCAGAGCGGAATTTGCCCCACCGAATCATTTCCCCTCAGCGAGAAAAGACACACCTTGCCCATCCTTTCTCGCCCACCTGGCCGCTGCCTATATAACCGTCTTACTTGCAACAGGATAGCGACTGCCCCTTCCACGCATTGCATTTCGCATCTGGCATCGCGCATGCCCTAACTTTGGCGGGTGTCTTAGCCCCGCTCGTGAGAGGGAAAGATTGGAATCGAGCTTGCTGGTTTTCGGCATTAGCCATCACACCGCACCGGTAGAAATTCGAGAACGCTACTCCGTTGGAGAGAGTCAGCTCTACCCCGCCCTGCACCAACTGGCGGGGTCGCGGGGCATCGAGGAAGTCGTCCTGCTTTCCACCTGCAACAGAACGGAATTTATTCTCTGGTGTTCGGACATCGATGCGGGAGCGGAATCGGTGCGGCGGTTTCTTGCCGAGAAGTTCGCGCTGGAAACGGCGCACTACGGCCACTTCTTCCGCCTGACCGGCGCCGAGGCGCTGCTGCACGTGTTTCGCGTCGCCTCCAGCCTGGATTCGCTCATCGTCGGCGAACCGCAGATTCTCGGGCAAGTCAAGGCGGCCTGGACCAAGGCGCGGCAGGCGGGGACGACCGGCCGGTATCTCGACCGCGTGTTTCAGAAGGCGCTCAGCGTTTCCAAACACGTTCGAAATGAGACCGCCATCGGCGAGGCGCCGGTATCGATTCCCTACGCCGCGGTCGCCTTGGCGCGCCGCCTGTTCCACACGCTGGAATCCCGGAACGTCCTGCTCGTCGGCTCCGGCAAGATGAGCGAGCTTTCGGCCCGGCACCTGCTTGCGGCGGGAGTGGGCAAGCTCTGGGTCACCAACCGCACTTACGAGCACGCCGAAGCCCTCGCGCGGCAGCTGGGAGGGACGGCGGTGCGCTTCGAGGATCGCTGGCCCTACCTTGCCCAAACCGATATCATCCTCAGCTCGACCGGCTGTCCCCACATCATCTTCGCGCGGGAAGACGCCGAGCGAATCAGCGCTTTGCGCGGCGGTCAGCCCATTTTCCTGATCGACATCGCGGTGCCGCGCGACGTCGATCCCGCCGTGCGCGACCTTCCCGGCTTCTTCCTCTACGACATCGACGACCTCGAGCAAGTCGTTTCCAGCAATCTCGACGGCCGGTTGACGGCGGCCGCTTCCGCCGAAAAGCTCGTCGAGCGCGAGGCCGCATCCTTCCTCAAGCAGATCGAGGGCGAACGCGTCGTGCCAACGATCGTGGCCCTGAGGGCGCACCTCGAGCGGATTCGCCTGGAGGAGGTCGCGCGCATCCGCGCCGAAACCCGGATCGACGCTCCGCGGCGGCGGTCAGCGCAGGACGTCGCCATCGAAGCGGTGACGGGCCGGATCATGAACCGTTTAGCTCGCGAGATGGCGCGCGAGCTGAAACAGGCTCAGAAGCAACGCGAGCAGGAGGAACTGGCTGCCGCGGTGCGTTTCCTCTTCCGGCTCGAGCAACAGGCCGCGGTTCCAGAGCCGGCGTCCGAGCCGGAATTCCCGTCCGCTACCGAACCGACCGCACTCCCGGATCCCGCCTCCGCCTAACCCCTGCTAAAAAGTGAACTGGGCCCCGAGTTGAGCGGCGAAGGGGATGCCGACCGTCGTGCCTGGACCGAAGAAATCGCCGAGCGCGCCGGCGGGGAATTCGAGCTGGGAGAGGCCCGCGATCGGCTGCGTTTGGGTGCAAGCCGCATTCAAACAGAAGGCGGTGGCGTTGGAGAGGCTGTTGACGGGAGTGGGCAGCGCGGCGAGGTCGGTGATGTAGTTGGCTCCGGGATTGTTGCGATTGAATAGATTGAAAAACTCGACGAAGGGCGTGAGCGTCCAGCGCTCCCGTTCGATGGGCCGGCTCACGCGCAGGTCCACCTGCCTATAGGGCGTCCCGCGAAATTGGTCCATAGCGGTCTGGACGCCGTTGACCACGGCGCGGTCTTCGGTCGTCAATCCCGCGCCGTTCACGTCCACGGGAGTCGTGAGGGTAAACGGGCGCGCGCTCTCGAATTGAGTGAGCGTCGAAATCTCCAGGCCCGCCGGCAAGTTCAGAACTCCGGCCAACACGAACCGATGCGTGGCGTCTTCCCCCGACGGCCCGTAATCGCCCTTGCCGAAAGCGTCGAGAGGATTGCAGACGCCGTTGACGTAATCGAACAGCTCGCCCAGCACGCAGCCCCAGGTTTCCGCGCTCGAGAGCGTGTAGTTCGCGACCAAGCTCAGTCGCCGCTTCACGTTGCCTTGCAGGTGCAGGAACAGCGCGTCGTACCGCGAGCGGTTGTCGGAGCGAAAGACGGCGAGATCGGGCACGCTCGCTTGTTGGGCGTCAACGGTCGAAGGGAAGAGCGGCGAAAACAGCGTGTAGCCGGCCACGTAATTGTAGGCGCGGAAAGCGTGGACACCCTCTTCGTGCACCCAACTCGCGCTTCCAGTCCAATTCTGAGTCCAGGCATGCTCGACCCCGATCATGGCGTGAAGTGCGTAAGGAGTCTTGTAGTGGGGATCGATGATGGCGCCCATGCCCCCGGCAGCGGCTCCGGGCAGGCACCCCGTATCTCCCGGCTGGAGGCAAGGCGACGGCGCCTCGTTCACGGCCTGCAAAGCGGTCACCCAGCCGTTTTGCGCGAGATCGTTGTAGAAGAGACCCGCTCCGGCGCGAATCACGCTCTCGTCGTTCTGGCCGAACGCATAGGCGACGCCGAGCCGCGGAGCAAAGGCGCCGCGGTAATCGTGGGGCGCGCCAAAGGCGTCGAAGCCGGGCACCCGAAGCGCTTTCAGGGTCAGTAAAGCGGGATTGCCAAGCTCGCCGCGGCCGGAAGCTTCGAAAAGACCGAAGCTAGTATCGTAGCGCGCGCCGTAATCCACGGTCAGGCGCGGCGTTACCCGCCAAGTATCCTCGAAATAGAGCCCCAGGCGCTGCACGTTCTGCGAAAAGCTCCCGTTCGAGGCGGGCGTGCTCGCGCAGGTCGTTCCCGGCGTCACCTGAAGCGTCGCCGTAGGGGTGCAGGTGAGGTCGACGGCGAACTGCGCGGGATCGGAGACGTAGTCCGTGGGATTCAGGACGAAAACCGTCAGGTCTTCCGCCGTGCCGGAGAGCGCCCCGCTCAGCACGGGCTCGTGGAGGAATTCGATTCCGAATTGCGGGGCGTGGTCGCCCGAAGTATGCGTCACGTCGTAGCTGAACTGGTATTCCTCCTGGTTGCGCGAGACCGGGAACGCGGTGATGGGCGTCACGAACTGATTGTCACCAAACGTCTCGAACCCCGAGGTGGTGATGGCCGTCGAGCTGAAGGGGAACGCGAGCGCATAGCCCAAGTCGGAGTTTCGCCGTTCGGTGTGGTGGAGGTAGCTGGCGCCGAAAGTGAATGAGCCGAGCCAAGAGGGGCTGAAGACGTATTCGTTGTTGAGCGCCAGATTCCAATAGGAGGAATGGGCTGCGGCGCCCGTCGAAGGCAGCGTGCCCTGCTGCACCAGGTCGTTCCCGGTGGTGTAGTCGTCTTCCGAAGCGCGCAGAAACCAGCGCGATTGTTGCGACTCGGTCCAATCGAAGCGGACCGAGCCCAGGACGTCGCGGAAGGGCACGGGAACGCTCGAAGGGACCGGGATCGAGCTGACCTCGGGGACCAGCCCGGCGGCGGCCAGCGCACCGAGCGCCTGGAACTCGGCGCGACTGGAATCGCCGTAAGCGATGCTGGCGTTCTCCCGAATGAATTCGAAGCCGGTGTAGAACCACAGCTTGTTCTTGACGATCGGACCCCCTACCGCCCCCACGTAATTCCGGCGCGAAAACGGTTGTTTGGGATTCGGGGCCGGATTGTCGATCGGGAAACGGGCGTTGAGCGAAGCCGCCCGCTCGTAGAAGGCGAAGCCGCCATGAAACTCGTTGGTACCCGATTTCGTCGTGATGGCCACCGAGCCGCCGGTGGTGTCGCCCACGTTGGCCGGCTCATCGGCGACGCGCACCGCGAAGGACTGGATCACCGCGGGCGAGAAATTTTGTAAAAACCCGCCAATGTAATCGTCGGAGTTGACCACGCCATCCACGGTGAGCGCGTCGTTCAGGCCGGAACTTCCGCCAAACGATACGGCCGTGATCCGGGCCTTGGTGGGGTCGGACGGCTCGACGGGTTCGGTGCCGGGAGCGAGATAGGCGATATTGGCGAAGCTGCGGGAAGCTAGAGGAATGGTCTGAAGGTCCTTGCCCGTGACTACCGCCTGAATCGTGCTGCCGGTGAGGTCGAGCGCTTGGGTGGCGATCGAGGAAGCCAGGCCATGCACTTGGACGGTTGTGATTGCCGTAGCCGGGCGCAGCGTCACGCTCACCGAGCGTGTGCTGCTGACCTCGACGGTGACTTCCGCCCGCGCGACGGCGAATCCCGGCGCACCGACGGTTACCTTGTAGGTTCCGGGCTGCAAATTGTCGATGCGGAAATTGCCGTGGTTATCGGCGGTCGCCTCGCGCCGATTGCTCGGCGCACCCGCCTGGGTGATAGCGATGTGCGCCAGCGGAACGCGTGCCCCGCTGGCGTCCTCGACCACACCCACCAAGTTGCCTTGAAACCCCTGCGCTCGGACCGCCGGCGCGGCCGCCGCTGCCGCCGCAAGAACGGCTACGAGCCACCTTTTTCTCAACCGTCGTATTCGGAAGCGGCAACCCGGGGCTCGCCGGTCCGCCAACCGGCAGTTGAGCCTGCCCGCCGAAGCCTGCTGCAGGCGTGGGGGTCGCGCGCTTTCCGCTCCTAACGAGGGCGAAGGTACTAAACGAGCGGCACTACTACCATTCTCGTAATTGCGCCCTCGCCGTGCAGGGTTCGCCGTGCGGGGTTGGACGGCCGCGAGGGAATATGTTAGAAACGTGAGCATGGCGTCACGTTTGCCCGACACCGCGCCCCGGCGCGTGCCGCGCCAGCAGCGCGGCCGCCGGCGCGTCGAACGCCTGCTGCAGGCGGCCGAGCGGGAGATCGCCCGAGCCGGTTACGACGCGGCGACCATGTCGGCGATCGCCCATCGCGCCGGATCGTGCGTCGGCTCGCTCTATCAGTTCTTCCCCAATAAGGAAGCCCTGGTCGAAGCCCTGCGCGCCAGTTACCTCGAGGAGCACGCGAAGTTTTGGAACGGCCTTCAACGCCGGCTGCCCGCGATGAGCGTCGAGCAGTTGGTGAATCAGCTTCTCGACTTCCCCATCGCCTTCGTCGGGAAGCACCCCGCTTTCCTGCCCCTGCTCGACTTGCCCCCCACGGCTCACAGCCTGAGGAGGCGCACGGTGATTCGCGACCGGATCGCGGACGCCTTGCGCACCGCGCGCCCGCAACATGGCCCCGCCGGGCTGGCGCGAACAGCCGCGGTGGTGCAACAGGTGGTCCGGAGTTGTCTCACGCTTTACGGGCAAGCCGAAGGCGAAAATCAGAAGACCATCGTCGGAGAGTTTCGAACCATGCTGTCGGGTTACTTGCGCGCGAGGCTCGGGGAACCGGGCGCGGAGCGGCGCCTTTCCGGGCGCCGTTCCCGCGGGAAACAACCACTCGGAGCCTAAGCCTCAAGGAGGGGATCGTCATTGCGTGAGGAAGCGGCAACAAGACTCCAGAGGGGAGTCCTCGCGGCAGGCGTTGGACTGGCGCTGGCGGTTTGCGCCGGTTGCGAATCCCGCGTCCGGTCGGCCCCCGCGCTGCCACCCCCTACCGTCGCCGTCGTTCAGGCGACGCAAAAGGACGTGCCGATCTACGGCAATTGGGTGGGCACGCTGGAAGGCTACGTCAACGCGCAGATCCAGCCCCAGGTTTCCGGGTACCTGATCCGCCAGGATTACCGGGAAGGCGGCCTGGTGCAGAAAGGCCAGACGCTCTTCGAAATCGATCCGCGGCCGCTCCAGGCCGCCCTCGACCAAGCCAAGGCGCAACTGGCCGAAGCGCAGGCGCAACTGGCCAAAACCACCTTGGACGTGAATCGCGACATTCCCGAGGCCCAGGCCCACGCCATTCCGCAAAGCCAACTCGATAACGACCGGCAGGCGCAGCTCGCGGCCAAGGCCGCGGTCGAGGCGGGCCAAGCGGCCGTGGAAACGGCTTCGCTCAATCTGGGATACACGAAGGTGCGTTCCCTCATCGGCGGTATCGCCGGAATCGCCACCGTCCAGGCAGGAAACCTGGTTGGGCCGTCTTCGGCCCTGACTTCCGTTTCACAAGTCAATCCCATAAAGGTCTACTTTCCTATCAGCGAGCCGGAATACCTGAGCATGGCCGGCGGGACCGCGCCAGGAACGGTCGATCTCCTCTCACAGGTCCGGTCGGTTCCCCTTCGACTGATTCTTTCCGATGGCAGCACCTATCCCTTTCGCGGGCGGATTCTCTTCGCCGACCGGCAAGTGGATCCGCAGACCGGGACCATACAGATCGTGGGGGCATTCCCGAATCCCAAGGAACTCCTGAGGCCCGGGGAATACGGTCGCGTGAGCGCGCTGACGCGGATCATGAAAAACGCGCTGCTGGTGCCGCAGAGCGCCGTGACGCAGCTCCAGGGCGGTTACGAAATCGCGGTTGTCGGCCCTCGCAACACGGTTGAGATCCGCTCGGTCGAGATCGGCCCGATGTCGGGAACGATGTGGGTGATCGAATCGGGTCTGAAGCTGGGGGAGCGCGTGGCGGCGGAAGGCGCCGGAAGCTTGCGGCCCGGCGAGGCGGTGAGACCGGTGGAGGCGCCGGCGGGGAGCCGCTGACCCATGTCCAAATTCTTCATTCGTCGTCCCATCGTTGCCATCGTCATCGCTATCCTCACGGTGGTCGTGGGGGCCATCGCCATACTCCGCCTGCCCATTTCCCAGCTCCCCGATGTCGTTCCGCCGGACATGTTCATTCGCGCGACGTTCGTGGGGGCCGACGGCCAAACGATCGCCCAGTCGGTGGCCACGCCGATTGAAGAATCGATGAGCGGCGTGGACAACATGAACTACATGACCTCGCTGAGCACCACCTCGAACAGCCAGATGTCCCTGGTGGTCGACTTTGCCGTCGGCACCGACCCGAATACCGATCTCGTTCTCACGCAGATGCGCGAGACCCAGGCCGCGGCGCAAATCCCTGCCGATGTCGCTCGCTACGGCATCATCACCATGAAATCGCCGACTTCCCCGTTCATGCTCATCGCGCTGGACTCGCCGCACGGCACCTACAACGCCCAGTTCCTCGCCAACTACATTTACATCAACCTCGAAGATCCCATCACCCGGCTGAAAGGTATCGCCAACGTCAACGTTTTCGGTTCGGGCCAGTACGCCATGCGCATCTGGCTCAATCCCGACCGCATGGCCAAGCTCGGCATCACCGTGCCCGACGTAGTCAACGCCGTGGAAGCGCAGAATACGGTGAACCCCGCCGGCCAGATTGGCAGCGAGCCGGCGCCACCCGGCCAGCAATACACCTTTCCCGTCCTGGCCCAAGGCCGCCTGGTTACCCCCGAGGAGTTTGGCGACATCGTGGTTCGCGAAAGCCCCAGCGGGGGCATCGTTCGCGTGCGCGATGTGGCCCAAGTCCAGCTCGGCACGCAGTTTTACAACCTCAAGGGCCGGTTGAATGGCCGGCCGAGCGCGATCATCGCGCTCTACCAGCTCCCCGGTTCGAACGCCGTGGACGACGCCCGGGAAGTGCGCGCCTTCATGGCCCAGGCGAAGAACGAATTTCCGCCGGACATGAACTATGCCACCTCGCTGGATCAGACGCTGGCCGTCACCGAAGGGATGAAGGAGATTTTGATCGCGCTCGGGATCGCCCTGGTCCTGGTGATCGTCGTCGTCTACGTCTTCCTGCAAAGCTGGCGTGCCACGCTGATTCCCCTGCTCGCCGTTCCCGTTTCGCTGGTGGGCACCTTCGCCTTCTTTCCATTGTTTGGTTTTTCGATCAACACGCTTTCGATGTTTGCCCTGGTCTTGGCGATCGGACTTGTCGTGGACGACGCCATCGTCGTCGTCGAAGGCGTCGAGCGGCACATCGAGGAGGGAGCCGCGCCCAAAGAAGCGGCGACGCTGGCCATGCACGAGCTTTCGGGTCCCGTCATCGGCATCGCCATGGTGCTCGCCTCGGTCTTCGTGCCGACCGCTTTCATCCCCGGTCTCACCGGCCGGCTCTACCAGCAGTTCGCCGTGACCATCGCCATCTCCGTCGTCATCTCGGCTTTCAACGCACTCAGCCTGAGTCCGGCGCTTTCGGCTCTCCTCCTCCGGCCGAGAAAGCACACTCGCGGCCCGTTAGGCGCGTTCTTCCGGCTGTTCAACCGCTCGTTCGAGGGCGGCCGGAACACCTACGTGCGCTTCTCCGGCCAGATCATTCGCAAGAGCGTGGTGGCGATGATCGCCCTGGCCCTTTTCTTTGGCGGTGCGTGGCTGCTCAGCAAGCGCGTGCCCACCAGCTTCCTGCCCGACGAGGATTACGGCTACGCGATGGTGAACCTGCAACTGCCCAATGGCGCTTCGCTCCAGCGCACCGATGCCGCCGCGCGCCAAATCGAGCAGATACTGATGAAGACGCCGGGAGTGAAGTACGTTACGAGCGTGATCGGCTTCAGCCTGCTGAGCACCGTCCAGGCCACCAACTCCGCCTTCTTCTTCGTGAACCTTCAGCCTTGGAGCCAGCGCACCCGCACGAGCGAAACCGTCTGGGGGATCGAGGCGCGGCTCAACGGCGCGCTGAGCAGCCTGCCCCAGGGCACTGCCTTCACCTTTGCGCCGCCTGCGATCCCCGGCGTGGGCACCGCCGGCGGATTCACCTTCGTGCTCGAAGATCGAGGCGGCCAAGGCATTCCCTACCTGGCCGCCAACGTCGACAAGTTCGTGGCGGCGGCCCGCAGACGGCCGGAGATCGGGTCGATTTTCAGCACGTTCGTCATGAACGTGCCGGAGAAATACGCTCAAGTGGACCGGTCCGCGGCGTTGAAGATGGGTGTGCCGCTTCCCGACCTCTACACGACGCTTCAGGCCTTTCTCGGCGGCGTCTTCGTGAACTATTTCAACCGCTTCGGCCGGCAATGGCAGGTGTACGTCGAGGGCGAATCCGCGTACCGCTCGAATCCCGACGACTTGAAGCGCTTCTACGTCCGCAACGTGAAGGGCCAGATGGTGCCGCTGTCCTCGCTCGTGGGTTTTCGTCCGGAACTCGGCCCGCTCTTCGTCATGCACTACGATGAATACAACTCGGCGCAGATCACCGGGAGCCCCGCGCCGGGCTACAGCTCCGACCAAGCCACCGCCGCGCTCGAACAGGTGTTCCACCAAACCATGCCGCCCGGGATGGGCTACGGCTTCATGGGCATGTCCTACCAGGAAGAGCAAGCCAAGAAGGGCGTTTCGGCGACGGAGATTTTCGGTGTGTCGTTGCTTTTCGTGTTTCTGATTCTCGCCGCGCTGTACGAGAGTTGGTCGCTGCCCTTCAGCGTGCTCTTGAGCACGCCGGTGGCCGTCTTTGGCGCGTTTGGGATGCTGCTGCTCCGCCGGATGTACGTGGCCCATTTCTACCCGGCGTACATGGTCCACATCGACAACGACGTCTATTCGCAAATCGGGCTGGTGATGCTGATTGGGCTGGCGGCGAAGAATGCGATTTTGATTGTCGAATTCGCCAAGAAACAGCACGAGCAAGGCAAATCGCTGATCGAGGCGGCGCTCGGCGGCGCTCGCCTCCGCCTGCGGCCCATCCTCATGACCTCGTTCGCGTTCATTCTGGGTGTCCTGCCCCTCTGGCTGGCCTCCGGCACGGGCTCGGTGGCGCGGCAGATCATGGGCACCACGGTCATCGGCGGCATGCTCGCCGCCACCGTGATCGGGATCTTCTTCATTCCCGTCATCTTCTACGTCGTCGAGCGCATCTCCGGGGCCGAGCGGCACTCGGCGCCGGAAATCGCTACCGGCGATGCATCCGGCAAGGGGACCTGAATGAAGCGACTGGCGCTAGTGGCATTCGCCGCGGCCCTGGCAACCCTGGCCGGTTGCATGGTCGGGCCGAATTACAAACGCCCTGCCACAGCCGTTCCGCCGGCCTATCGCGCGGCCACGCCCACTTCCTTGCCTTCGCTCGGAAACGAGAAGTGGTGGCAGGTGTTTCGAGATCCCGTACTCGACAAATTGATTCATACGGCGATTGCGCAGAATTACGACGTGCGTATCGCCGCCACGCGGGTTATCGAGGCGCAGGCCGAGGTCGGCATCACCCGCTCGAATGAGTTCCCCTCAGCCAGCGCCTCCGCCGGCCTCTTGAGCCAGCAGAACCCCAAAGTCTCCAAGGTGTTCCCTTCGTTCGAGGAGAATGCGGGCCATTTGAACCTCTCGGTCATCTGGGACCTGGACTTCTGGGGAAAATACCGCAGGGAAACGGAGGCGGCTCGGGCCGCCTTGTTGGGCAGCGAGTGGGGGCAGCGTGGGGTGCTTGCGTCGGTGGTTTCGAGCGTCGCGGCCGGCTATTTCCAGCTA
This sequence comes from Acidobacteriota bacterium, assembly GCA_021788095.1. Classification (GTDB taxonomy): domain Bacteria; phylum Acidobacteriota; class Terriglobia; order Acidiferrales; family UBA7541; genus JAKASX01. The sequence goes on from JAJYLB010000006.1 coordinate 107,427, forward strand.
CGCGCGCTCGACGCCGAACTGGCGATCGCCAAGGGCACGCTCGCTACGCGCCAGGATTCTCTGCGTCTGACCCAGGTTCTGGAGCAGCATGGCTCCGCGTCACTTCTCGACGTCAGCCAGGCGCAACAGCTTGTCGCCACCGCTGCCGGCGCGATTCCGAGCCTCGAAAGCCAAATCGCCCAGCAGGAGAACGCTCTCGGCATTCTGCTAGGCCAGAATCCCGGCCCGATTCCTCGCGGTCTGGCGCTTACCAGCGAGCCGGAACCTGCGCAGATCCCCCTCGGCTTACCCTCCGAGCTGCTGGACCGCCGGCCCGATATTCTGGAGGCGGAAGCGAGTCTCGTTGCAGCGAACGCCGACATCGGCGCGCTGAAGGCTGCCCTGTTCCCCGATATCTCCCTGACGGGAACCGGAGGGTTGGAGAGCTACGCACTGAACCGCCTGATCACCACGCCATCGGAAACTTGGAATGCGGCCTTGAACGTCACGCAACCCATTTTTCAGGCAGGTGCGCTTCGCGCGGGGGTACGGCTAGCCCAAGGCCAGTACCAACAGATGCTGTTGACCTACCAGCAAACCATCCTGAATGCCTTCGAGCAGGTCTCGAACGCCCTGGTGGCCTACCAGAAGGACCGGGAATACACCGCCCAGCAGATGCGCCTGGTTGCAGCCACCGAGGAGAGCGATCGCCTTTCGCGAGTGCTCTACCAGCAAGGGGGGGCAAGTTACCTCCAGGTCCTGACCAGCGAAACAAACGATTTCGCCGCCAAGTTGAGTCTCGTGCAGGCGCAATTCAACGAGCGCCTCGCCCTCGTCCAGCTTTACCAGGCCCTCGGCGGCGGTTGGCAGCAATAACAGCCCTCTCAGCCACGATCCCGAAGTTGCAGCCGAGCGATGGCTGGTAACGGCTTTCGAGCCGACATTCCTTCCCATCGCCAGCAAGACACAAACTTGCCAGCCGAGGTTCGCCCCGGGGGGCGACGAGGGTTTACTTGAACACGCCCTTTCGGTTCTCCTGGTTTTGTGCCAGGATGCTGGTGTGATCGACCCCGGTGATCTGGGAGGGCGACCGACCGCGGGAGACCGCACCTCGCCTTCGCGGAAACTCGGGCCGGAGTGGCGCTCAGTTCCTGGCGAGGGCTTTCCTCCGGCATTGCAGCAAGCCATTGGCCTGCCCCCTAAGCTCGCACCACAACCTGAGGCCGAGCATTCACAGAGAGAACCGCCGTTACCTTTTCGATCAGGAATGTAGTGTAGACTCGGCGACAGCCTGAACTGATTCCACGGCACTTACCTACGTCTCAGCCCTTCCCGTGACGAAGTTGGGCTAAGGGGGACGCCATGTGCAGAGCCGTCCCAAGAACAGTGCTGGTCTGCTCCTGTTTGGCCCTGGGCCTGACCGTCGCGACAGGGCGGGCTCAGCGGAAAGCGGAGCGCAGGTACGACGGGCATTGGTGGCTATCGGTTACCCAGGCCGAGCAGTCCGGCTTCCTGAACGGTTATTTTGACTGCTACACCTATGAGTACAAAGGACCTGCAAAGTTCACGGTGAACCCGCCGGAGATAGCCTGGAACCTCGTGACCAATTTCTACGAGCACAACGCCTCGCGTCTCAACGATTCCGTCGCGAGCGTGTTCTACGGCTTTCGCGACCGCCGGGGCGAGAAACCCACAGCCAGTGACGGCGAGCCGATCAAGGGGTGGCACAGCTACTATCGTGGGCTTTACTGGATGCAGATAAGCGCGGACAGCGGCCCGCAGTTGGAGCAACGCGGCTATGTTGAAGGGTACTTGGGGTGCCATTCTGCGTTGAGTGACAACAGGGGTGGTGTTTTCTCGAAATCGCCCGATGAATATGTCTCATTGATAACAAATTGGTACGGCTTCGTACGAGACACGGGCGACATCAACGCCAAGCGGCAGCCCGCGCCCATCGCCGAAGTGCTCTTCAGGTTCCGCGACCTCGGGCGGCGTTCCAGGTCTGGGAGGAAATAGAGGAGAAAGTCCACTTTAGCCTCCCGCCTTTGCCATTTCGGTTTGCGGGAAGCGAGAACCGGCTCCAAGGATCGGCACCGAGCCTCATCCCGCGCCTTGACGATGAAGCCGTCCATATCTTTCGCGCGAGCCAGTCAAATCCAGCCCGATCGCGTGATGCCGTTTTCCGTCACCCGCACGCGATGATTCTCGTACGGGTAGGACCCTATTAGGCTTTGGCCATGGTCTCCGCGGGAGCGGACTTCGAGGCCGAGTGAATCTGCTATTCTGAAAGCAGGCACCTGGACGACTCTCGCGGGGATGTGGAAGGAGAAGAAGGGTCCGTGTTCGAACTGATCCGCCACCTGCTCGTAACGATTTACAACGTACGCGGCCTCATCGAGTGGGGAGGCACAGCGCTCGTATGCGGAATCGTTTTCGTCGAGACGGGCCTGTTCGCCGGCTTCTTTCTTCCTGGGGATTCGCTGCTCGTTACCGCAGGCATTTTCGCCGCCGCCGGGCAATTGCGCCTCGCCTGGCTCGTGGCTCTGGTTCCCTTCTGCGCCGTGGCCGGCGACCAACTCGGCTACTTCGTTGGCTGGAAAGCCGGTGAAGCACTCTACCGCCGGCCCGATTCCCGGTTCTTCAAGCAGCGCCATTTGCGCGACGCGCACGCGTTCTATGAAAAGCGCGGCGCCCTGGCGATCGTCCTGGCCAGGTTCATTCCCATCGCGCGGACGTTTTGCCCGGCGGTGGCCGGGGCGGCGCGGATGCCCTATCGGCGATTCCTCGGTTACGACTTCTGCGGCGGGGTGCTCTGGGTGCTGGTGATGGTATTGGGCGGCTTCTTCCTCGGCACCGCGGTGCCCAACATCGAGCACGAAATCCACTGGGTGATCGCCGCCGTTGTCGTTCTCTCGCTCGTGCCTCCCGCCCTGCACCTGCTTCGCCAGCGGCGCGCCCGGGTGAGGCAGGCCGCAGTCCTTTCCCGCCCCCAGCCCGAGGAGTAGCTTTCCCCTTGCGCTTCGACACCAGAAGGGGTAGCCTTCCCCTGTAGAAGTAATGGGGGGGCGCAGGTTCCGACCGCGAATCCATTCACCCAGGGCCACGCTGTGCTGAGTCATCTTTGGATTCGCCTTCGCTCGCTCCTCCGTCGCAAGGCGGTCGAAGCCGAGCTGAACGACGAGCTGAGGTTCCACCTTGAAAGGCAAACCGAGAAATACCGGCGCTCGGGATGGTCACCAGAAGAAGCCAAGCGCCGCGCGCAAATCGCGCTCGGTGGCGCCGAGCAGACGAAAGAAGCCTGCCGCGACTCCCGCGGCGTGAGCCTTTTGGAGTCGCTCGTTCAAGACCTTCGCCTTGGCCTGCGCTTTCTCGGCAAGGCCCCGGCTTTCACCGCAGCCGCGATTCTCATCCTGGGGTTGGGTATCGGGGCCAATACCGCCATTTTCAGCGTCGTGAACGCCGCTCTCCTCGAGCCGCTTCCCTTCCCCCACGCCCGGCGAATTGTGGTCCTCACGGGGAACGTGGGTCCCGTTCTCGCCCGGCTCGACACCGATCCCGCGGACGAGGTGAGCTGGATTCATGCCGTTCACTCGCTCTCTGCGGCCGCCGCGTATCAGCCTGGGAGCGTGAGTCTGGGTGGAAATCATCAGCCGGAGACCATCCCGGGGGCGGAAGTGACGCCGGGATTCTTCAGCGTCTTCGGCGTGGCGCCCATCTTGGGCAGGGACTTCTCCGACGAAGCGAAAGGCCCATCCGGCGGAGTCGTCTTGAGTTGGGGTCTGTGGCAGCGACGCTTCTCAGGTGCCCCAGGGGTCGCCGGGAAATTCGTGACGATCAACGACCACCTCGAGCCCGTTTTGGGCGTCATGCCTCGCGGGTTCGAGTTTCCCGAGGGTGCCGAGATTTGGGTTCCTCCCGGGGTGGGCAGCGACACCATCGAGCGCGCGACGAGGTTCGCCGACCACGTCGCACGCATCCGCCGCGGCGTGACCTGGGCCCAAGCGCAAGCGGAAATGGATGCGCTTACGGCAGCCGCGCGAAAGCAGAATCCGATCTTCAGGGAACTGGGCGGATACGGCGTAATCGTTACGCCGCTCCAGGAAAGCCTGACTGCAAACAGCAGGACCGCGCTCTGGGTGCTTCTAGCGGCCGTTGGCCTAGCGTTGCTGATCGCGTGCGCGAACGTGGCGAATCTCGCGCTCTCGCGCGCCACCGGTCGCCGCCGCGAAATCGCATTACGTGCCGCTTTGGGCGCACCGCCCGGCAGGCTGGTTCGTCAGCTCCTGACGGAAAGCCTGCTCCTGGCTCTAGCCGGCGGCCTGTTCGGCGTCTCCCTAGCCTTCGCAGGCTTGCGCCTCCTTGTGGCCATCCTCCCTGCCAGCTTGCCGCGGCTCAGCCCCATCGCCATCAACGGCACGGTCCTTGCATTCACGGCAGCCATTTCGATCGGTGCGGGGATCCTCTTTGGTCTTGCGCCGGCTCTCGGTGCACTCGAACGCAAGCCACTGGAGCTTTTGAAGGAGGACTCCCCCACCGTTGGCGGCAGGCGCCGAGGCCTGTATCGTTCCACACTGTATGTCTCCGAAGTAGCGCTGAGTTTCGTGCTGCTCGCCGGCGCGGGCTTGATGCTCCGCACGCTGGCGAATCTTTTCGCCGTCAACCTGGGATTTCAGCCCCAGCACGTTGTGACGGTGCACCTCTCGCTGCCCGCCGCACGGTACAAAGACGTAGCCGAAATCGACGCCTATTACCGCCAGGTCTTTGACCGACTCGAACATCTTCCGGGCGTGACCGCGGCCGGCGCGATCAACTACCTTCCCCTGGCTCCGCTCGCCGGCGTTCCCCTCTTTGACATCCCCATCTCCACTCGGAGCCAGCCGGCGCAAGCAGCAACCGTCTGGCAAAACACGGCTCCGGTTTTCGCCGTCTCTGGAAATTACTTCCACGCATTGAGGATTCCGCTTTTGCGCGGCCGCTACTTCTCACCGCTGGATTCTCGAAATGGAGTCGAATCAGCCATCGTGGACGAAAGTTTCGCACGGCATTTCTGGCCCGGTGAGGATCCCATCGGCAGGCACTTCCAGGGCTACGAGAAATTCACCGTGGTAGGCGAGGTGGGCGACGTGCGCCAGGCCAGCCTCGAGAAGAGCGGTGAAATGGAGTTTTACGTTCCGCTAGCGGAAATGGAGGCGAACGTGCGCGATATGAACGTAGTGGTGCGGGTCGGGCCAGGCTCGCGTGCCAGCGCCGGAACCCTACAAGCTGCCATTTCTTCGGTGGATGCCGACCAGCCCGTTCCCCCGCCCGTGCCGATGAGTGAAATACTGAGGAGCGCAATAACTTCCTCGCGGTCTCTCGCCATTCTCTTGGGAGCCTTCGCCGCGCTGGCCCTACTCCTCGCCGGAATCGGCTGTTACGGTGTGATCGCCTATTCGGCGCGGCAGCGTACTCACGAGATTGGGGTTTGCCTGGCACTCGGGGGCCAAGCGTGGCGACGTACTGCGGCTGATTCTCTCGCAAGGGGCACGGCTCGTCGTCCTGGGCTTGGGGATCGGGCTCGGCTCCGCGCTGGCTCTTACGCGCGTTCTGGCCGGTTTCCTCTACGGTGTGACGCCAGCCGATGCGACGACGTTCTCGCTGACCGCGGTTGTTCTCGGTTTGGTCGCGTTGGCGGCCTGCTACTTGCCGGCTCGGCGAGCGATGCGCCTGGATCCCATGAGGATACTTCGCCACGAATGAAGGAATTTGCGCGAAAACCAGCAGGCCTGGCCCTCGGCGGTGGGGAGATCCCCAGGGGATTTTGGTCTGCGCGATCGCGGCGTGCTATGGACGAAGCCTACTTGAGGAAGAGCGCTTCGCGAAGATGGTCGCGGCCGACGTAAGTACGCGAAGAGCGGAACTCGGAGAACAGGGCGAGGATTTCGCGGTTTTGGAGGGCTCGGCGAATCGGCTGGCGGTGGCGCGCCGGAACAAGATCGAGCGTTTCGTGGTCGCGCACCCGAAAGCTCATCGGCTCGATTTCCATGGAATCGTGAAAGGCGGCAAGCAACACGCCACCCGGCGCGAGCACTTTGTAGAGTCGCGCGGCGAGCGGACCGAGAAGTTCGGCTTCGAGGAAATCGAAAACATCCCAGGCGAGAATGCCGTGAAACGATTCGAGGCCGAAATCGAGGTTCTGCTGGAGAAATGCGGCGGCAAGCTCGGCAGGACTCCGCTCCCCCTCGGGTGAAACCCGGTCGCCGCTGGGAGCTGGGCCGCGCCGATTTGCCTGGCCCGGTGAGGGCGGTTCGGCGGAGCCGCTCCGCTCCGGCTTGCTCTTTTGCTCGGACTCGAATTCGGCCCAGGAGCGCATCACATCTTCCGTGGAAACCCGGAAGCCACGATCCGTGAAGAACGTCACCGTTGCTTGGGCCACCGGGCCGAGGTCGAGGAGACGGCCGGC
>JAJYLB010000006.1:113857-118683 GCA_021788095.1 Acidobacteriota bacterium
AGCGGCTGGACAGGCTCGGGCTGTCGTCGTGGGGTGGCGGGGGGTCTGACTGGATGTGGATCCGGATCCGGCCGATGTCGATCACCGGGCGGCGCATCCCCTCCTCCGAGGTCGAGGAGACGGCCGGCTTCGACTTCGGGCATGAGCCAGAGGAAGTCCTTCAGACCGTTCGAATGGCGCGCATTCGCTCCTGGGTCGCGGGGCGGCCCGGCCGAACCCGGAGCCGCCTGATCGGGGGGACGCAGCTTACCCAGAACACCCATAGGCTAGCCGACAGTCGTTCTCGACGCAGGAGAGGGGGGAGCGGGAGGGATCGCGGAGGCGGCCGCAGGGCGATTCGCCGGGCGGGCCGCTCGCGCTTCTCCGGCGCCAATATCGACTCGGCCGGAGACGTGCGCTCCTTCCTCGATCACAAGTCGCTCCGAGGTCACATCGCCTTCCAGCTTACCCGTGGCCGCGATGCGGGCGCGTTCCCGCGCGAAGAGATTCCCATGGGCATTACCCTCGAGAACCACTTCGCGCGCTTGCACGTCGCCAGTCACGCGGCCTTTCGGCCCGATGACCACCACGGCTCCCGGAAGGCTGATGCGGCCTTCAATCTCGCCATCGATACGCAGATCCTCGCTACCCTGCACTTCGCCTTTGATTTTTAGTCCCTCGGCTATGGAACTCATGGTGTTCGATGCCTCACGTGGGGGATCAGGCGGGAACGGGAACGCGAAGGAATGCGGGGTGGACGTTGCTGGAGCGGCGCACCGGCGATCCCCCTCCCCCACACTGACGCCTCCCGTCACGGCCTGCCTGCGCTCGCCCGCGGACCGCGAGCGTCCGGCGAATCGGCGCAGGAAGAGAAAAGACGACTATAGTACAGGGAAGCGAAGCGGGCAACGGCCCTTTCGGCCCCTTTCGGATCCCGCAGGCGCAATCAGGGCGCTTTGGCGTGGGAAGAGATGTGGAGTTGCCAAAACGCGATGCACAGGGCGGCGGTTTCGCGGCCGAAGATGATCATGCCAGCGCGCGATTGCCACCAATCGCCAGGCGCGAAGCCCCCATCGGGTGCGGGAGTGACCCGCACGGTGATGGACGGTGGAAAGACGTGGCGGAAGATGTATCGCGCGCGACGGGTGTGATAATTCGACGTCACCACAATCACCCGGGTCCAATGCTCCTGCTGGCATAGGGGAAGGAGGTCGCGGGCTTCCTGGAGCGTGTAGAGGCCGTCCTGCCGAAGCGGGAGGACGGCGCTGGAAGGCACGCCATCGGCCATGAGGTCGCGCTTCTCGAGGTCGGCTTCGGAGAGGTAGGGCCGGATCTCGGCCCCGCTCGCCACGACGATGGGAGCCCAGCCGGCTTTGTAGAGGGCGGCAGCACCCGCAGCGCGGTCGCCGGCCGGATCGTCTCCGCTTAGCATGATGATCGCATTCGACGGCTCCAGCGGGTCGCTCACCACCAGCCACCCGCCCGCAGCGCGCAGGATCGAAAAGCGGAAGAGAAACAGCAAGAGCGCGGCCGCAGCGAGTATCAGCAAGCCCGCCAGACGCCCGATCAAACCGCCTCGCTCGCTCCTACGGGCCGTCATCCCGAATCGAAGCCTCGCAGCGTGGCGGCCGCCGATTCCGGCGCCAGCGAATTGAAATACGTCTCCTTGATGCCATAGGACTTGTTGATGAGGCCGGCAATCGGAAGGATCTCGATGTGCCAGTGGTAGTCGTCGTTCACCGAGCGCCAGAAGCCGCTCAATTCCCCGCGGGTTTGCGTCTCGTTCGGCGAGGTATGAACGACCAGGTGGTAGGCGGGCGCAATGCGCACCAACCGGCGCAGGACGCGGCCAAGCAGCGAAGCGAGATCGACGCGGCTGGCGGAGGGATCCGGGATCTCAAAGCGGCTGTTGTGGGAGAGTCCGATGATCCAGGTTTCGTAAGGCACGCGCGACGCGTAAGGGCAGAACGCCAGGAAGCCACCCTGCTCGGCTACGATGCGCTTCCCTTGTCTTTTCTCCTGGCTCACGATGTCGCAAAAGACACAGCGCTCGCGCTGCTGATACCACTCCCGGGCCGCTCGTAGTTCGTAGAGGACGCGGCGGGGCACGAAGGTATTGGCCACGACTTGAGAATGGGAATGGGGCCATTCCTCGCCGGCCAGAGGGCCGGAATTCTTGAAGACGGTGACGTATTTGAACCGGGCATCGCGCTTGAGATCGTCGATGCGGAGGGCAAAGGCGAGGAGCACGCGCTCGATCTCCCCATCGCTCATCTCCGCCAAGGTGCGCGAGTGGTCGCGAGTCTCGACGATCACCTCATGAGCGCCGACCAGATCCATGCGGTCGTAGATGCCTTCGGCCGTGCGCGCCGGTTCGCCCTCGATGCGATAGAGGGGATCGAAGTGCGGGATCACGCGCACTTGCCACGGCTCGCCGGCCGGCAAGGCCAGCAGCGTCTTGGACTGGCCTTCCGAACCCGGGCAGAGCGGGCAAGCACCGGCCGCGAAGGGGCTCTCCTGCTTACCCACGACGACCCAGCTTCGAGTGATGGGATCCTTGCGCAGTTCCATAAGATCGACCGCCGAGGGCCTTATATCCTCTCCGGCGGGCTCGTGGCAAGAGGAAACGGCGGGAATGATTCCCATGCTATTCTGAGCCCCGATGACTGAAGTGGAAAGCGATCGGAAACACATGGCAGCGGCTCTCGAGGAGGCACGGGAGGCGTGGCGTGCGGGAGAGGTGCCCATCGGGGCGGTTGTGGTACTGGAGGAGGAAGTGATCGGCCGGGGCTCGAATCGCACGCTGCGCGAGTGCGATCCCACAGCCCATGCGGAGATCGTGGCGTTGCGTGCCGCCGCCCGCACCGTGGCGAACCATCGCATTTTGGGAGCGACACTCTACGCCACCATCGAGCCCTGCGCCATGTGCGCGGGAGCGATCATCCAAGCGCGCCTCGCCCGGTTGGTGTACGGGGCTGACGACCCCAAAGGCGGAGCCGTGCGCACCTGCTTCAACGTGATAAACGATTCGCGATTGAACCACCGGATGGACGTTCTCTCCGGCGTGCTCGCCGAGGAATGCGCCAGCTTGCTCCAAGCCTTCTTCGGGGAAAGACGCTAGAAGCTATTTCACAAACCCTTCTGGGACCCCTTCGGGGGCGGAAGCCCCCAATTTGGACCGTCATTACGCCATGCCTCGCCATCACTTCCGCGCCGGAGGCAGCACCAGAATCTGGCCTGTCATTCCTGGTTGGTGGACGGTGCAAAGAAACGTGTATACCCCCTGCTTGTGGAAGATGAAAACGTACGTTTTATCGCTCAGCGGGGGAAGCAGCAACTTCATCAGAACCTGGTTTTGCGGGTTGACGAGCATGAAATCGTGCTGGTCGTCCGGCTGAAGGTTCCAAAAGCGGATCCGGGCCGGCTCGTCCTGACGAACGACGAAGAACGCCGGCGACCAAACATAGACCTCGCCAAATTTGGCGACGGTAGCCTTGGGTCCGATCTCCTTTACGGCCACGGCGTGGGTTTGAAGCAAAATGATCCTGTAGGAATAGCCGGTTGTGGAAAGGCTCACCACCTTCGAAGCCTCTCTGTCCGGCCAAAAGCCTTTTTCCTGGGACTTCGCCTGCCCCGGCTTGGCCGCAGCGGCGCCGCGCGCCGTCGCCGGTCTTAGCGAGGGAGGGGCAGCGATAGTTCCTGCAGCGATCAGGGCCGCGAGAATCCTGCCGAGCGTGATCATGGGAGATTTCACCTCCCCTCCCGAGAGCTACGCCGCGTGTCCAAAGACCACGCTCCGCCTCCTAACAGAATCAAGAAAATCAGCGAGCAAAACATCGCGAAATCTGCGCGCGCGTCGCTGACCATGAACCAGAAGCCCTGGTTGGCTCGAAACAGTTCGGGGATCTTGGTGGTGGCGATCGCCGTCGAGATTACGATCAACAAGGGAACCGCCGCTGCTCGTGTCCAGAGGCCAAGGAGGACGAGAAAACCGCACACGATCTCGAACGTTCCCACGAAGTGCGCCGTAAAGTAAGGGTAAGGGAAACCGATCCTTGCGAACCGGATGACACCCATGTTGGGATCCGTGTACTTGAGAATACCCTGGGTAAAGAAAATCAATCCAACAGCAAGCCGAATGAGAAAGATACTTCCCGGCCCTCGCGTTGGCCCGAAGAAGAACCGAGGGAGTGAATTCATGTCGCGTCCGTCCTTTCCCCAATGCCGGATCAAGACCGTGCCTCGACCGAGGTCCCTACCCTGGAAGAGCCGAGACGATCGGCGTCATTCACCGCTGCTTGCAAGCTTTGGCGTCAGCGCCGTCCCCGAGGCAAGGGCATCGGTTGCGCGAAGCACGACTTCATCCCCTGATCAAGATTCCCGATTGCGTTTCCTCCTGCCTTGGCGCCAGGCTTCTTGGCCCGGAACCTCTTCAGCGAAGCTATTGTCGGAATATTTCCACGAATAGCTCGCGCACCTTCTCCCCCGCCTCGGTCAAGGCTTTGCGCCCGGCAGGGGTCGCGCGGTAGATGCGTCGCCACCTGGTTCCGTCCCTCCTGGGCAAGGTCATTCTTCGCGAAGTGGCCACCCTGGCTGCACCGATACCCCGGGCCACGCTCCGGCTGGACAGCGGCTGACACCGCGCGGGAGCCGCGCCTACGGGCGGCGCGGGTGTACCGACCCGGTGATCCACCAGCCCGCTGCTCGGCCGCGCTCGGAGGAGAGGCGCACTCGCTCGGAGCCCGCACGGACGGGCACCTGCGCCCCCGGGGCTTTCCACTTGCCTCAGCCGGCGCCTCTTGAACCCTCGGCCCCCTCCCCCCGCTACTCCGGCACCCAGACCAGCG
>JAJYLB010000044.1 GCA_021788095.1 Acidobacteriota bacterium
TGTATTTTTCATAGATTCGCGCAAGTCGTTTGCGGACAACGCACGAAATTTGCGCCAGGGCTGTGGAATTCGCACCTTTTCGCGTTGCCACACAGATTCCTCAGCCTGTGTTCTCTGCACGTTGAAAAAAAAGAGCCACAGACTAAAGTTTGTTCTACCACGGTCGAAGCCGCCGAGCACACCGCCGCCAAGTCCGGTCATTCCCGCGGCAGCGGGAATCCAGTTGTGTCCACCCGTTGGCCCAAAATGTTTGTTAGAAAAGCCCGCCTTTACGATCGTGTGTCACGCAGAAGGAGCTTGATAGATTCCGTGGGATCGCCCGCACAGAGGACGCGATGGCGTCCCTCTGCATGCCCGGCGCCGCGGCTAGCTGGTGCCGGGGGACGGAATCGAACCGCCTACGCCAGCCTTTTCAGGGCTGCGCTCTACCAGTGAGCTACCCCGGCACGCTTCGCCCGGTGATTTTAAGCGATGCGGTAGCGCGAGGCAAAACCTCCAAAGGAACCCCCAAAGGAAAGTGGCTGGTGGCAAGTGGCTAGTGGCTTGCGTGTCGCCGGCCACGAGTGACGGCATTACCTCAGAGGCGCAGAGGACCCAAAGACGGCGGGCGCGGCAACCGCGCCCCTACCGAGGATACGCCGGCCCCCGGAATCGCTGGTAGGGGCGGGCCCGAATCCCGAACGTTCGGGACGGGATCCCCGCCCGCAAGAGGGCGCGTAGGCCCGTCAGGGGCGAGGCGGGGGAGTGAGGCTGTTGTCGTCGGCGGGGCTGAGAGCGTCGTCGATTTCAAGACGGGCTTTGAGGCATTCCCTGGCTCTTTCGAGGAGCGCCCGGCGTTCCTCTTCCGGGCCGCCTCGCTCGAGAAATTCGGCCAAGGCCCAGAGACAATTCTCCAGTTCGGTGATTCGCGTGATGACTTGTGGCGCCGTGGATTGGGCGCGGACAACGGCGTCGAGGGTGACTTCGCCCGGCGCCGGCTCGGCCTGGATGCTGATCTCGGCCTCTTGGGCGTCGCTCCGCGGAGGCACGGGGAAGGGAAACGGGCTGCCGAAATTGGCCATGTGGACTACACGCTATTTTAGCGCTTAGTGCGGGGCCTCGTCCCACTCCTTCATCCAGTCGCCCTTCTTGAGCACTTCGCGAGGCCGAGGGCCATCGGCGGGACCGACGATCCCGTCCTTTTCCATCAGATCGATCAAGCGGGCGGCGCGGCCGTAACCGATCCGGAGCCGCCGCTGGAGCGTGGACGTGGATGCTCGGCCCATCTCGCAGACCACGCGAATGGCCTCTTCGTAGAGTTCGTCGTCAACGCCCGCATCCGCTTCTCCATCCCCGCCTGCCGGTTCGTCTCCTCCGGCGGGTGCGGCCGCGCTCTCGACGTCGTCCTTCGGAGGTTCGAGCAGCTCGGTGCGGTAGGCGGCCTTGGCTTGCGCGCGCCAGAAGTCGCAGACGGCGACGATCTCGTCCTCGGTGACCAGAGGGCCGTGGATGCGCTCGAGGCGGGAGGAGCCGGCGGGTAGGTACAGCATATCGCCGCGGCCGAGCAGCGATTCCGACCCATTCGCATCGAGGATAGTGCGGGAATCGACTTTGGTGGCGACGCGGAAGGAGATGCGCGCGGGGAAATTGGCCTTGATAAGCCCGGTGATGACGTCGACGGAGGGCCGCTGGGTCGCCAGGATCAGGTGGATGCCCACCGCCCGCGCCATCTGCGCCAGGCGCGTGATGGATTCCTCGACGTTGTTGGTATCCACCATCATGAGGTCGGCCAATTCGTCGATCACGATCACGATGTAAGGCAGAGGCGCATCGAGCGGCTCGCCTTCCGATTCGGTTTCCGCCGAGGCAAACGAAGATCGAGGATTGGCCAGGAGGCGGTTGTACTGATCGATGTTGCGGACGCCGCGCCGGGCGAGGATTTTGAGCCGGGTCTCCATCTCCCGCGTGGCGTTGCGGAGGACGTTCGAAGCCACCTTGGGATCCGTCACCACGGGCGTGAACAGGTGGGGGATATCCTCGTACAGGCCGAGTTCGAGCCGTTTGGGATCGATCATGATCAGCTTCAGCTCGTCGGGCGTGGCTTTGTAGAGCATCGAAACGATCATCGAATTGATGAACACGCTCTTGCCGGTTCCCGTGGCGCCGGCGATCAGCAGGTGAGGCATCTGCGGCAGTTCGGCCACGCGGATGCGCCCGATGAGGTCCTTGCCCAGAGCCAGCGTGAGCTTCGAGCTGGATCCGGTGAATTCGCCCGATTCGAGGATTTCGCGAAGAACGATCGTTTGGCGGTGCACGTTGGGCACCTCGATGCCCACCGTGGCCTTGCCGGGAATGCGCTCGATGAGGATGGATTCGGCGCGCAGGGCCAGGCAAAGATCTTCGGAAAGCGCGGTCACGCGGCTGTACTTGACTCCGGCTTCCGGCTTGAACTCGAACGTGGTGACGACGGGCCCGGGATTGATCTGGGTCACTTGGCCGGCGACGCCGAACTCGATGGTTTTCTTCTCGATCGCCCGGGCGTAGAGCTTGAGTTCCTCTTCGTCGAATTTCTCCGCTCGCGCGGCCATGTGGAGCAGCCCGGGGGAAGGGACGCGGAACGCGGCGCGGCCGCGGGCGATTTTCGGCTCGGCGCGCCGGCGGCCGTGGCCGGAGTCGGAATCGTCAAAGGCGACGACCGGCGGGCTGGCGGCGTCTTCCAGGGAATCGGGAAGCGAAGCCGCGGGAGCAGCGACAAAGCCGAGTTCCGCCCCTGCCACGGCCCCCTGAGGCGATTCTCGTTTCGCGGGTTCCTTTGCCACGACCGGAGGAGAAACGGCGGCGCGGCGGGCAGCTTGAATCCGTTCGAGTTTGCGTTTTTGCCGCGCATCACGGCGCGCCTGGCGCCAGTCGCGGAAACGATCGGCGCGCAGCGCGAACCATTCCGTCGGCCAGAGACGGCCCAGACGGTTGGCGGAGTCCGCGAGGGAAAATTTCGTTGCCAGAAACAGAGCGACGAGCAGGGAGGCCAGGGCGACCACGCCCGCGCCGAGCGGATTGAACACATCGATTAACCCCGCCGCCAGCACCGCGCCGAAGAAACCACCGGGCTCGAGCGTCCCGCTGATCTTCGGCAGATGCAGCAGCGCCGCAAGGGCGTCGAGCGAAAGCAGCAAGAGAACGCAGCCAACGATCTTGGCGATAGGGGAAGGGGTGGGCCGGCTGCGAAACCATCTCCAAGAGAACAGAAAGAGCGCCAGCGGCAAGAACAGCGCGCCGTATCCCAGGAGCTGAAAAAGCATGTCGGCCAGGTAGGCGCCAAACATGCCAATCCAATTCCGCGCCGGCGCGGAGAAAGCCGCGGGAGCGGCTACATCGAGCGAGATGTCGGACGCGTGGAAGGAGACGAGGCTGAGCAGGCACAATACGGCTATCGTCATTCCGACGAAGCCGATCAGTTCGTTTAAGCGGCGATTTTCCGTTGGATTCAAGAAGCGCACAGACCGCTCCCGCCTTGGGAAGGCAGCAGGCAAACCACACCCATCAGCGCGCGGGCGCTAGCGCGCGCGGAAAGGATGGAGAACAAACGCCAGCCAGCATAGCCGGTTGAGGGCAGTTCGGGTAGGGAAGAAACGGGTTAGGAGGCGAAACAGCCACTAGCCGGGCGGGCCGTGGCTCGTGACCCGTGACTCGCTTGCTTCGCCGGATGCTGGCGGGGCGCGGTCTTCAGCGCGGCAGGTCCGCTGGAACTACCGAGGGACGGAGCCGCTTGAACATGAGGTAGGCGTCGATCCGGCGGAGATAGTAGCGAGGCACGACCGCCACGATCTGGTAGCCGGAACGTTTCCAGAAGGCGATCCCGGCGGCGTTGTTCGTCGCGGTCTCGAGCTCGACGACGGTCACGCCCCGCGCCCCCATCTCCGATTCCACGCCGCGGAGCAAGGCCGAAGCGATGCCCTGCCGGCGAGCCGAGGCGCGCACGTCGGCAGTGATGATGTGGCCTTGGCCGTCGTGATAGAGGCCGATGAGGAAGCCAACGATTTCCTTCCCGCTCCATGCCACCTGCGAGAGCGCTTCCGGATGCGTGAGGAAATCCCGGAGGTCGCGGCGCGTGTAGGCGATGCCGCGCGGGTAGCAGTCGCGATCGAGTTGCCAAAGGGCGTCGAGGTCCTCGGGGCGAGCGGGGCGAAGAGTCAGGTTCACGGTCCTCGGCGGAGTCGAAGGGCGGCAGGCTCAGATTTCCAGGATGACGGGGAGAACGAGAGGGCGCTTGGAGGTCTCGCGGTTGAGGTGGCGGCGGAGATCGCCGCGGATCTTCTCCTTGATGACGGTCCAATCGCCCCTTTCGTCGGGGTTGGAGTTCTCGATGGTGCGCAGCACGACCTCGCGGGCGCGGCTGGTAAGTTCCTGGCCGTTGTCGGAGGGCACCAGACCCCGCGTCACTATTTCCGGCTGGCCCTCGATGCGCCCGGTGTGCTTGTCGATGGCGATGATGGGGATGACGACGCCGTCTTCGGCCAAATGCCTGCGGTCGCGGATCACGGCTTCCTCGATCTCCTCGAGCGAGCCGGAATCGACGCACACGCGCCCGGCGGTAACGGGTTCGCCGACCGAAGCGGAGTCGCGGGTGAGCAGCACCTGCTGGCCGTCCTCCACCAGAAGCACGCGGCCGCCAACCATTCCGGTCTGCTCGGCCATGGCGGCGTGGCGGAAGAGCTGGTGGTAGTCGCCATGGATGGGGAAGAAGAAGCGCGGCCGAACCAGATTCAGCACCGTCTTCATCTCCTCCTGGCTGGCGTGGCCGGAGACGTGGACCGGGGAGCCCGCGCCGTCGCTGTAGTAAACGAGCGCCTGCCGCCGGAACATATGGTCGATCATGCGGAAAATCGCCTTTTCGTTGCCGGGGATGATCCGCGCGGAGAGCACCACGGTATCGGCGCGCTCGAGCCGGACGAACCGGTGATTATCGACGGCGATCCGCGAGAGGGAGGAGAGCGGCTCGGCCTGGCTTCCGCTCACCAGCACCACCAGCTTGCGGGGATCCATGTCGCCGATGTTCTGCGGCTTCACCACCATGGCGTCGGGAATCCGCAGCCGGCCCAGGTCGTGGGCGATCTCGACGTTGTCGACCATGCTGCGGCCGATGAAAGCCACTTTGCGGCCGAGCTTGGCCGAGATGTCGATCACCTGCTGAATCCGGTGAATCGAGCTGGCGAAGCACGAGATGAGCGCTTTCCCCGGCGCGGCGCGCACCAGTTCTTCCAGGCGCGGCCAGACCGCGCGCTCCGACGGCGTATGGCCGGGCCGCTCGATATTCGTGCTGTCGGCCACCAGGGCGAGCACGCCTTCATCGCCATAGCGGGCCAGGCTGTGGAGGTCGAAGGGCCGGCCGTCGACGGGTGTGGAATCGATCTTGAAGTCGCCCGTATGCACCAGCACCCCTTGCGGAGTGCGGACGGCCAAGGCGACGCAGTCGATCGTGCTGTGCGTGACGTGGATCGGCTCGATGGAGAACGGGCCGATCTCGAAGGTCTTGCCGGGCGCGATCTGCTCGAGCCGGGCCGAGTCCAGCAGGCCATGCTCCTCGAGCCTGCGGCGGACCAGGGCGAGCGTGAACTCGGTGCCGTACACGGGAACGTTGAGAGCGCGCAGGATGTACGGGACGGCGCCGATGTGGTCTTCGTGGCAGTGAGTCAGGACGATCGCGCGGACCTTGGCGCGGTTTTGCTCGAGATAGGTGATATCCGGAATAACGATGTCGACGCCGAGCAGCTCGGCTTCGGGAAACATCATCCCGGCATCGATCACGATGATGTGGTCGCCGTAGCGGACGGCCATCATGTTCAGGCCGAACTCACCAAGGCCGCCTAGGGGAATCAGGCAGAGCGGGGTTTCAGTCAAGCGGGTTGTCGCACCTCGTAACTCCATATCGTACCACATCGACGCGAGCCGCAAGGTGGAAGCGGCAGGGTAGCGGCAGGCTTCAGAGTCTGTGTGGCAACTGGCGGATACAGCCCTCAGCGGCTAAAGCCGCGTTGATGGGCAAGGACTTTCGGCACGGCTGAAGCCGTGCCCTTTCGTAAGACCCGGGTTGCCACACAGATTCTTCAGCCTGCCGGCTTTTGGCCCGGAACATCGCAGCCTTCGGCACGAAGCATGCTCCTCACGGCTGTGCGGCCGCCGGGAGGAATCGGGCAGTATTTCGCTTGCAGAAAGCAATTCGCAATTGATCGGAGGCGCGGGCCGGGAACGATACACTTTTTTGCGTTTCCCGAAGGGGGTCTGCGTGTAGTATTAGGGGTTTTGCGGGCGGCCGACGCGGGATACCGCACGGAGTCCGCGCCAAATCCCGAGAGGCCGGAGAATGGCGAAGCCGAAAAAAACGAAGACCGGGCGCGCCCTGCACGATCCGATTCGAGACAAGCTGGTGCCGATGCAGCCGCTCGATCTGCGCGCGATCGGCTCGATTGACGCCCTGGTGCGGGCGATGGGACGGACGGCGTTCACGGCGCGGCAAGTGGGCGACGCCGCGGACGTCCTCGAAGCCATGGCCCGCGACAAGCGCTGTTTCGTCGTGCTCACGCTCTCGGGCGCGATGACGGTGGCGAAGATGGGCTTGGTTTTCTCCGACCTGATCGATGCCGGAATCGTGCACGCCATCGTCTCGACGGGAGCCTTGATGGCGCATGGCCTCGTGGAAGCCGCGGGCCGGGCGCACTTCCGTTACGACCCGAAAATGAATGATCGGGAACTCTTCCTCGCCGGCTACAACCGCGTGTACGATTCGATCGAGCCGGAAATCAATCTCGATTACGTCGAATCGATCGCCGACCGGATTTTCCTCGAGTGGGATGCGGCCGAGCCCGTATCGAGCTGGCGCTTGCTCGAACGGATCGGCGATTACCTCCTCCAGCATGCGCGGGGCCGCGGGATTCTGAAGTCGGCGCGGGAACGCGGCGTCCCGGTGTATATCCCAGCTTTCACCGATTCGGAGCTGGGAATCGATCTGGCCTTGCACAATCGCTGGCGCGCCCGCGCCGGCCTGCTCCCGCTCCGGTTCGACCCTTACCTGGATTTCGATCATTTCGCCCAGCACATGCTCGAGCAGGAGCGGCTGGGGATTTTCACGATTGGCGGAGGCGTGCCGCGAAACTGGTCGCAGCAATTCGGCGTCTTCACGGAGCTGCTGATCCGCCACGGCTTTGCCGACGTGGCGTTGAAGCGCTACCACTACGGCGTACGGATCTGTCCCGAGCCGGTGCACTGGGGCGGGCTTTCCGGCAGCACCTATTCGGAAGCCGTGTCGTGGGGCAAGTTCGTGCCGGCGGAAGAAGGGGGCAAGCTGGCGGAAGTGTTTGAAGACGCTACCGTGGCGCTGCCGCTCGTGGCCGGCGCGGTGCTCGAGCGGATCGGGTATCTGGGCCGCGGGAAAAGCGCCCGCCGGAAACGGTGAGCGATCAGAGGTCTTCTTCGGCCAGGAGAACGGCGCCGGCGAGGACGGTAGTCCACAACCCGCGCTTGTCGCCGACGGCGGACTGCGTGATGTTCATCGTCCGCACGATTTTGTTCGAGATGCGGTAAACCTCTTTTTTCTCGTCCCACGACAGCTCGGGATCGAATTCCACGTTGAGCGTGGTGGCCAGCATCTCGGCGGCCAGCTCCTCGCAGTATTCCCCCGCGGTTTCCTCCGTCTCCCCAAACGAGTGATGCTCGGAGAGGTAGCCGTACATGGACCTTTCGGTCGGCACGGCGATGCCGATGCCCGCGGCGATCAAGCGGTGCGGCTCGCGCGTGGAATTCTCGCTGAGCACGGTGAAGATCACCTGGCCGGGCTTGAGGTACTTCAGGCCTTCGCTGCGCGAAATCAGCTTCGCGCCGGGCGGCATGATGGACGAGACGCGAACGATGTTGCAGGCGGCAATGCCTGCCGAGCGCAGCGCGAGCTCGAAACTGCTCAGGCGCTCGCGGTGCTTGCCGACGCCTTTGGTGAGGAAAAGCTTCTTCGCGATGTAAGCCATCTCGGTTTGTGACCGAAGAACGGAGCGCGAGGAAAAGTAACAAGAACGCGATGCGCTGTCAATCGGCTTTCGCGCCTTCGCCCCTTCCGGTCACCTCCCGCTCGCCCCGCTGCCCCTCGTGGCGCGGGCTCCCGAACCTTCGGGACTTGCCCACGCGGCGGCGCAACCTCTTCCTTCGGGGCTGTGGCCCCACTGCGTGGAGCGGGTGTCGAAGGACACCCACTTTTGCCCAAGTGGCAAGGGTGGGGCACCCAAGCAGCACGCAGGATTACCGCATCTCGTCAACGCTCAAATCCCCCAACGTCTTTTGGGTGCCTGCCCCGATTCCTTTGGTCGGGGCCCCATCCTTCAGGAGTTTGGTGCCTGAAGGATGGGCCGGCGCGGCGACATCGCCAGAGCGAAAACACTCACCATGGCGCCCATCGCGAGTCGCGAGACGCGCGAGTTGCGCTTGCCAAAGCGCGGCGGCGTTTCCTATACTGGCGCGTTCGCCAATTTCGGTTTGTAGAATCGTTTCCAGATGCCCGTAAAAGCCGTAGCGACCGCGGAAGTTCCCCCTGAGGCCACCGTCGTTCCCGCAGCGAAGCCCGATCGCAGCTACTTCTGGGACAAGCTGCACTCGCTCACCGGCATCATTCCCATCGGCGCGTTTTTGGCCGAGCATTTCTGGTCGAACAGCTACGCGCTGGTGAGCGTGGACCGCTACAACCAGGCTTCCTACGATTTGCAGACGATTCCTTGGCGCGTCCCCGTCGAGGCGCTGATGATCTGGATCCCGCTGCTCTACCACGGCTTCTACGGGATCTACATCTGGTCCAAAGGCAAATCCAACGTCACCCGGTACGATTACGGGGCGAACTGGATGTACGTGCTTCAGCGGTGGACGGGGCTGGTGGCCTTCGTCTTCATCGGCTGGCATGTGTACCTCGAGCGGTTCCTGACGCAGGGCAAGTCGGACTATTTCGACGTCTCGGCGACCCTGGCGAATCCGCTCTTTCTGGGTTTCTACGTCGTGGGCATTCTGGCGGTTTCCTACCATTTCGGCAACGGGTTGTGGCAGTTCGCGAACAAGTGGGGATTGGTGGTGGGCCGCGGCGCGCAGCGGAAGGCGGCGTGGGCCGCGGGAACCATCGGCGTACTTTTCGCGCTGGTGGGGCTGGCGATCGTCTTCAGCTTCGTTTTCCAGTGGCACCCGTTCCAGTTCTACGCACAATGAGCGAGACGCGAATTCAACTGATTGGGGGCGGTCTGGCGGGCTTGATGGCGGCCATACGTGTGGCCGAGCTGGGCCACCCGGTGGACCTGTTCTCGGTGGTGCCGGTGCGGCGGTCGCACTCGGTCTGCGCGCAGGGCGGAATCAACGCGGCGAAGAACCTGAAGGGCGAGGGCGATTCCACCTGGCAGCATTTCGACGACACCGTCTACGGGGGAGATTTCCTTCAGAACCAGCCGCTGGTGAAAGGGATGTGCGAGGCGGCGCCGGGCATCATCGATCTGCTCGACCGGATGGGCGTCACCTTCAACCGCACGGCGGAAGGCTTGCTCGATTTCCGGCGGTTCGGCGGCACGCTCTACCACCGCACGGCGTTTGCCGGGGCCACGACGGGCCAGCAACTGTTGTACGCGCTGGACGAGCAGGTGCGGCGGTACGAGGCGGAAGGCAGGATTCGGAAGCTCGAGGGCTGGATGTTCCTCTCGGCGGTGCTCGACGACGCGGGCGTCTCGCGCGGCGTGTGCGCGGTCAGCCTGCGCAGCGGCGAGATTCGCGCGTTTCCCGGTGACGCCACGATCGTGGCCACGGGCGGGATCGGCTCGATCTTCGGTCAATCGACGAATTCGGTGGCCTGCACTGGATCGGCGCAATCCGCCCTGTTCCAGCAGGGAGTCCATTACGCCAACGCCGAAATGATTCAAGTGCATCCGACGGCGATTCCCGGCGAGGACAAGTGCCGCTTGATCAGCGAATCGGTGCGCGGGGAAGGGGGGCGCGTTTGGGTGCCCAAGACGCCGCATGACGCGCGCGATCCCCGCACGATTCCCGAAGCCGAGCGCTTTTACTTTCTCGAGGAGTGGTATCCGAAGTACGGGAACCTGGTGCCTCGCGACGTGGCGACGCGCGCCATCCACAAGGTGGTGCACGAAGAGGGCCTCGGCGTCGACGGCAAAGCCATGGTCTACCTCGACGTGACTCACCTGCCTCGCGAGATGCTGATGCGCAAGCTGGGCGGGGTGCTGGAAATCTACGAGAAATTCGTCGGACTCGACCCGTGCGAGCACCCCATGAAGGTGTTCCCCGCGCAGCACTACACGATGGGCGGGCTGTGGGTGGACAACGAGACCCAAGCCACGAACGTTCCCGGCATCTACGCCGCGGGCGAGTGCGACTACCAATATCACGGGGCGAACCGTTTGGGCGCCAATTCCCTGCTTTCCTGCCTCTACGGGGGAATGCTCGCCGGACCGGCGGCCGTGCGCTACGCGCGGAACCTGACGGTGAGCGCCGAGGCGACTCCCGCGTCCGTCTTCGCGCGCGAGCAGAAGCGCCAGGAAGAGATTTACGACCGGCTGCGCAACCAGGAAGGGAACGAGAGCCCGATACGGATCTGGCGGGAGATGGGCGAGACGATGACGCGCCACGTCACCGTCACGCGGTACAACAAGGATCTCGCCGCCGCCGACGCGAAACTCGCCGAGCTCCAGGAGCGCTACCGCTCGATCAACCTGGCGGATCGCGCGCGCTGGGGCAACCAGAGCCTCCATTTCACGCGGGAATTGGGAAACATGCTGGTGCTCGCGCGGCTTGTCTCGCAGAGCGCCATCCTGCGCGACGAATCCCGCGGCGCGCACTACAAGCCGGAATTCCCCGACCGGGACGACGAACGCTGGCTCCGCACCATCCGCGCCCGCTACGAGGGCGGGAAGTTCCAGTTCGAGTTCGATCCGGTGGATACGTCGCTCATACCGCCGCGCAAGCGCAGTTACAAAAGCTGAGCGGGGAAGCGGAACCGAGACCCATGGCCGAAGGCAAGACCATCGTGCTGAAAATCAAGCGGCGAGCGGGACCCGCCGAGCCGGCGCGGTGGGAGGAGTTCGCCGTGGCCTGGCGGCCGAACCTGAACGTGATCGCCTGCCTGATCGCCATTGCCGAGAACCCGGTTACCCGCGACGGCCGCAACACAACGCCCGTGAGCTATGAGTCGAACTGCCTTGAAGAGGTGTGCGGCGCCTGCGCGATGGTGATCAACAGCCGGTCGCGCCAAGCCTGCTCGGCCCTCGTGGACCAACTCGAGCAGCCGATTCGGCTAGAGCCCATGTCGAAATTCCCCATTGTGCGGGACCTGGTGGTGGATCGCTCGCGGATGTTCGAGAATGCGAAGCGGTTGCGCTGCTGGGTGCCGATTGACGGTACCTACGCCATCGGGCCGGGGCCGCGCGTCGCGCCGGAGCGCCAGGAGGTTGCCTACGCCCTCTCGCGCTGCATGTTCTGCGGCAACTGTCTGGAAGTATGCCCGAAGGTGAACGAGAACAGCGATTTCGTCGGCGCGGCCCTGCTCAACCAGGTACGCCTCTTCAATGCGCATCCGACCGGCAGGATGCACGCGCACGAGCGGCTCCAGGCCGTGCGCGGCATTGGCGGGGTCCAGGATTGCGACAACGCGCAGAATTGCGTGAAGGCGTGTCCCAAGAACATCCCACTGACCGAATCGAACAACGACGTCAACCGCCAGGCGCTGCTCGATGCTATTTTGGGGTGGATGCTGCGGTAGGGGCGCTAAAGGAGGGGATCGAGATGAGAAAGCATATTTGGATCTGGATGGCGGCGGCTGCCCTGGCTTTGCCGGTTGCTGCCCAGCGGCGGGCGCCGGCGAAGCCCCACGCCGCTTCTCCTTCGGCACGGCCCGTGCCCGGGCTCTACATGACCTTCGAAACCTCGATGGGAGCCATCCACTGTCAGCTCTTCCCCAAGGCCGCGCCCATCGCCGTCGAAAGAATCACGGGGCTGGCCACCGGCCGGCTGGCGTACATCGATCCCCACACCAACAAGAGGACGGTGGGAAAGCCGTTCTACAATGGGCTGACGTTTCACCGTGTCATTCCGGGCTTCATGATTCAGGGCGGAGACGCGCTGGGCAATGGCGAGGGTCAGCCGGGAGGTCCCGGCTTTCCCTTCAAGAACGAAACGCATCCGTGGTTGAAATTCGACCAGCCGGGACGATTGGCGCTGGCGAACGCCGGCCCGGATACGAACGGCAGCCAGTTCTTCATCACCGAAGTGCCTGAGCTTCGGTTGGACGGCGGGTACACCATCTTTGGCCAGTGCCGCGATCTGAACGTGGTGAAGGCGATAGCGCGGGTTCCGCGCAACCCGGGCAACAATCGCCCGCTCACCCCTGTGATCATTCGTCGCGTGATCGTGCGCAGGATTCCGGCCGCGCCGGCTCATGCTCCCGCGGCGTCGCGGCCTCGCTCACCCGCCGCGCACGCCGGACCCGCCGGGCAATAGAACCGAGCCGGCCGCGACTACGGGCTGGCGCCATTCATGGAGAACCGAGAGCCGGCCCCTGCATTTGCGTGGCGGAATACGGCGGGCATCGTCTTCGTGCTCTCCGGCCTCACCTTGCTGCTCCACCTCCTTTTTAGCGGCCGCTACGGCTTTTTCCGCGACGAGCTGTATTACATCGCTTGCGGGCATCATCTGGCGTGGGGTTACGTGGACCAGCCGCCCCTCGTCGCCCTCATCGCGCGGATGAGCGAAGCGCTTCTGGGCCGAAGCCTTTTCGCCATACGCTTCTTTCCCGCGCTGGCAGGTGCGGCCATCGTTCTGCTCGCGGGCGGCTTGGCGGGCGAGTTGGGCGGCGGCAAATGGGCGCAGGGCCTGGCCGCGCTGGCGATCGTGGCGGCGCCGGCGTATCTGGCCTTCGACAGCTTCCTTTCCATGAACGCCTTCGAGCCGATTTTCTGGACGCTTTGTTCCCTGATCGCCTTGCGGATCCTGCGCGGAGGCGACGCGCGGCTCTGGATGCTTTTCGGGCTCGTCGCGGGCATCGGGTTGCTGAACAAGAATTCGGTGCTGATTTTCGGTTACGCTATTTTCGTCGCGCTTCTGCTGACGCCCGCGCGGCGGCTTTTCCGCAGCCCGTGGATCTGGCTGGGCGCGGCGCTGGCGCTCGGGATCTTCGTTCCGAATCTGCTCTGGCAGTGGCGGCACGGCTGGCCCCAGATTCACGTCGTGCTCAACGGCCGGCTGTACAAGGATGTCCCCGTCTCCTCGGGGCAGTTCATGGTCCAGCAGGCGCTCTTCCTCGGCCCGATTGCGCTCCCCGTGTGGCTTGCCGGCTTGTGGTTTTATTTCGGCGCCAGGGAAGGGAAGCCGGCGCGACTTCTCGGCGTGACCTATGTGGTCCTGTTGCTCGTGTTTCTTCTGCTAAGGATGAAAACCTACTACCTGCTCCCCGCCTATCCGCCGCTGGTGGCCGGCGGGGCCGCGGCTTGGGAGCGGTGGCTGCGCGCCGCCAAGTGGCGGTGGGCGCGGGTGGCCCTGCCGGCGGCCGTCGCCTTCGGAGGGCTCCTCACGCTGCCGTACGGCGTGCCGGTGCTTCCTATCGCCAGCTTCCTCCGGTACCAACGCGTGGTGGGGGTAGGCCGCGACGTGAAGATGGAACGCGACGCGACCGGCGTTCTGCCCCAACTGTACGCCGACATGTTTGGCTGGCGGCACATCACGGCGGTTGTCGCGCAGGTCTACGACGCGCTGCCCGCCGAAGAGCGGCAGGGATGCGCCCTGCTGGCTTGGAACTACGGCGAAGCCGGGGCGATCGACCATTATGGCCGCCGGTACGCCCTTCCTGCGGCGATCAGCGGCCATAACGAGTACTACCTGTGGGGTCCGCGAGGCTATTCAGGCCAGTGCGTAATCGCGATTGGCGTGCCGCAATCGCTGCTTGAGGAGATGTTTGGAAGCGTTGAGTGGAAGGCGAGCGTGGTGAACGAATATTCCATGCCCGTGGAAGATCATCTGCCCATCTACCTATGCCGCCGGCCGCGCGCCCCGCTCGCCGACATGTGGCCCAAGCTGCGCTACTACATCTGAGCCTGAATCTTGAGGTTCGTGGCGCGGGCATTCCTGCCCGCGCGATTTTCCTTTCCCGGCCGCCGCCCCCTCCTCCCGCTGCCAGCCGGATAAGGTTTAAACGTGACGCCGGCTTCAGCACGGCACGGCTCGTGCTAGCGACGTCGCGGGGCTCACCGTTTCATTCGCGGGGAAGGGCATCCGCCTCCCGCCCGCGCGCATGCTTGCAGCGTGTGGCGCCGTGCTATCTGCGGCGCACCGGATAAGGTGTAAACGCCGCGGTCTTCAGCGCGGCACGGCAAGGCGCGGCAGGGCTGCGTGCATCGCGGAGATGGCTATCCGATTCGACGGTGTGACGGTCTGCTTTGACGCCGATCTCACGCGCCGGCGAGGGCGGCGAAGCTTTCGCGGGCGGCGGCGATGGCGCGATCGATATCGGCGTCGGTGTGCGCGGCGGAGAGGAAAAGGGCCTCGAATTGCGATGGCGGCAGCAAGATGCCGCGTGCCCGCATTTCCCGAAAGAAACGCGAGAAGCGAGCCGTATCCGAGCGCTTCGCCGAGGCGTAGTCGCGCACGGGTTCGGCGGCGAAGAAGAGCGTCAGGAGCGAGCCGGCGACGTTGATTTGCGCGGCGACGCCCGCCGACTTCGCCGCTTCACGCAAGCCGTCCGCGAGCCGCTGGGTTCGCGCCGCGAGCCCTTCGTAGACCCCCGGCCGGCGCAATTCGGCGAGTGTAGCCAAGCCCGCTCGCATGGCCAGGGGATTCCCCGAAAGCGTTCCCGCTTGGTAGACCGGCCCTTCCGGGGCCATCAGCTTCATCAGGTCGGCGCGGCCACCGTAGGCGGCGACGGGCATGCCCCCGCCGATGATTTTGCCCAGCACCGTGAGATCGGGCTGGATGCGGTAGGCGTTTTGCGCGCCGCCCCAAGCCAGCCGGAAGCCCGTAATCACTTCGTCGAAGACGAGCAAAGCGCCATAGCGGCGAGTCAGTTCGCGCAACCCTTCGAGGAATCCCGGCTCCGGCGGCACCACGCCCATATTCGCCGCCACCGGCTCGACGATCACGGCGGCGATCTCGTGCCGGCGCGTGGCGAAGATTCGCTCGACGGCTCGCGCGTCGTTGTAGGGCGCGTTCAGCGTGAGGGCGGCGAAGGCGGCGGGAACGCCGGCGCTCGAAGCGATTCCCAAGGTAGCGAGGCCCGAGCCCGCTTGCACTAGGAAGCTATCGGCGTGGCCGTGATAGCCGCCCTCGAATTTCAGGATGGCGGGGCGGCGCGCGAATCCGCGAGCCAGGCGAATGGCGCTCATGGCGGCTTCGGTGCCCGAGCTGACGAAACGAATCCGCTCGACGGAAGGCAGTGCGGAGCGAATCGTTTCGGCGAGCTCGATTTCCAGCTCGGACGTGAGCCCGTAGCTGGTTCCCTGCGCCGCCTGCTCGGCCACGGCTTGGGAGACCGCGGGGTGGGCGTGGCCGAGGATCATCGCGCCCCACGAGCCGATGAAATCCAGGTATTCGTTGCCGTCGGCGTCGAAAAGCCGCGCGCCCGAAGCCCGCTCGATGATTACCGGCTCGCCGCCCACCGCGCCGAACGCGCGCACGGGACTATTGACTCCGCCGACGAGGACTTCCTTCGCGCGATCGAAGAGTGAAGGCCGTTGCTCGTTCATCTCTGTCACCTTGCGGCCTGCGGGATTCCCTGAAAGTTCCCGCTGCGGCGTGCGTGGCACAGGTAGCACAGCCTCCCGAACCCTCGGGACCTGGCTGTGCGCTCTTGCGCAGACCTCTAGGATGCTCCTAGTCGACGACTTCGGTCGAACGCAGAAACGGCGCGAACGACTCCATCTCGCCCCAGCCTGCGCGTCCCGTCGCCCCACACCCAATCCCGCAACGCAGTTGGGGTGCCCCATCCTTCCGGCGTCCCGAGGCTTCGGGATTGCCGGAAGGATGGGCTGGCGCGACAGCCGACGCGGATCGCCCCTGTGCGCGGGGATCCCGCCAGCCGCCGTACTTCGGGTGAGATTCGCCCTAGCAGCTTGCTGCAAAAGGCTAAGGTGTCATGCTGAGCGAAGCGAAGCATCCCGTCAATTTCGCGGAAAGGGGGTCGGGATCCTTCGCGGAGTTTACCCTGAGTGAAACGAACGGGCTCAGGATGACAGCCCGAGGAGGGCCTTTTGCGACGCCCTGCTAGCCGCCACCCATCCAGCGCGCGGCGTCTTTGGCGTGGTAGGTGAGGATGAAATCGGCGCCGGCGCGGCGAATCGACGTCAGAATCTCCATGGCGGCGCGGCGCTCGTCCATCCAGCCGTTGCGCGCTGCCGCCTTCACCATCGAATATTCCCCGCTCACATTGTAGGCGGCCACGGGAACGCTCACCGCCCGCCGCACCGCGCGCAGAACGTCCAGGTAGGGAAGCGCGGGTTTGACCATCACCATGTCGGCGCCCTCCTCGAGGTCGAGCCGGACCTCGCGCAGGGCCTCGCGCGCGTTGGCGGGATCCATTTGGTAGGCGCGGCGGTCGCCGAACTGCGGCGCCGACTCCGCCGCCTCGCGAAACGGGCCGTAGAAAGCGGAGCAGTACTTCGCGGAATAGGCGAGGATCGAAACATCGGCGAAGCCGTTGGCATCGAGCGCGCGGCGGATCGCCCCCACCCGGCCGTCCATCATGTCGGAGGGCGCGACGACGTCGGCTCCGGCGCGCGCGTGGGAGAGCGCCGCCTGCGCCAGCAGGTCGAGCGTGGGATCGTTGAGCACCTCGCCGTTCTCGACGACGCCGCAATGGCCGTGGCTGGTGTACTCGCAGAGGCACACGTCGGTCAGCACCACCAAATCCAGCTTGGCCTTCTTCACGGCAGCTACCGCTCGCTGCACGGGAGCTTCCGCGGCCCAAGCCTCCGAGCCGCGTTCGTCCTTCTTCGAGGGCAAGCCGAAAAGGATGATTCCGGCGATGCCGAGCTGCTCGACCTCCCGGCACTCCTCGAGGAACCGGTCCACGGACTGCTGGAACACCCCGGGCATCGACCCCACTTCCTTCCGCACGTTCTTGCCGGGGCAAACGAACATCGGATAGATGAAATCGTCGGCTTCGAGTGGCGTCTCGCGAACGAGCGAACGCAGGCCTTCGCTGCGGCGCAGGCGCCGCGGCCGCTGGATGGGAAAGCTCATGATTTTCTCCCAGGACTTACGGATGGAATCGAGAAATAGCTGGCGATGGCGGCCGCCAAGCCGGCGGCCGTGGCCGCGGTGGCTTCGATGAGCACCGGGAATCCGGCCTGGCGAATCGCTGCGGCGGTGGTAGGGCCGATGGCGGCGAAGCGCGCGGCTTCGGCGACCTGGCGGAGCCGTTCGTCGCCGAAATGAGACCGCAGAATCGAGAAAGCGGACGGGCTGGCGAACGTCACCACATCCGTTTCGCCGCGTTCGACCTGGTCCCAGACCCCCGGATCGATGGTCTCGGCAGCGAGCGTGCGGTAGGCGACGACTTCCACGGTGCGTGCGCCGGCTTCGCGGAGCGCTTGCGGCAGGTCGGCGGTAGCGCGATCGCTGCGCGGCAGGAGGACGCGAAGGCCGCGCAACGCGTCGCCGAATTCGCGAACGAGGTCGGCGCCGCCCAAGCCCTTCGACGCATGATCCACCCGCCAGCCCTGCCTGCGGGCGGCTTCCTCGGTCGCTCGGCCCACGGTGGCAATCCGGGGCCGCGCGCGCTGCTCCGAGAGGACCGGGGCGAGATCGCAGCCGATCTCTCGCGCGCGCTCGGCAAGGAAGCGAACCGCATTTTGGCTGGTGAGCAGAAGCCAGTCGTAGTCGGCGAGTTCGCCGAGGACGCGGTCGAGCGGGCCGGCGTCGGAGGCAGGGGCGAACCGCACGAGCGGCAGGAAGAGAACTTCCGCGCCCAAGGATTCGAGGCGTGCCGCAAGTTCCGAAGCTTGTTCGGCGGCTCGCGTCACCACAACCCGGCGCCCTTCGAGCGGATTTTCATGTTCGGCCATCGGTTGTCCTGACAGCTCACCTCCGGCCCATGCGCTCGAGAATGCGATCCGCTCCGGCTTCCCGTAGGCGCCTGCCCAGCTCCTGGCCGAGTTCGAGCGGGGTGCGGGGATTGCTCAGCTCGTCAGCCGCGGCCTCGGCCGAAAGACGAATGTACTCCGAGCCGTCGGGCGATACCACGCAGGCATCGAGGACGAAACGGTTGTCCTGCTGGCGGGCCCACGCGCCGATGGGCACCTGGCAGCCGCCTTCGAGTTCGGCGAGCAGCGCGCGTTCGGCGTTGACTGCGGCGCGGGCTTCCGGGTCCGCGAGCGTGGCCACCAGCTTGCAAAATTGCGGATCGCCGGCGCGCGTTTCGACGCCCAACACGCCCTGGCCTGCGGCGGGCAGCATGGTCTCCGCGGGAAATACATGCGTGATGCGCGCCGAGAGTCCCAGGCGATCGAGCCCGGCCTTGGCCACGACGATCGCGTCGTATTCCCCGGCGTCGAGCTTGGCGAGCCGCGTATCGATATTTCCCCGCAATGGCAAGATCTGGAGATCGGACCGCAGATGCCGAAGCTGCGCCTGGCGACGCACGCTGCTGGTGCCCACGCGGGCCTCGGCTGCGAGGCCGGCGAGCCCCGCCCCGGCCGCTCCGGGCTTGCCCGATTCAGGCGCGCGGGAAACCAGGCAGTCGCGCGGATCCTCGCGCCGGAGCGCGGCGGGGAAGGAGAAGCGGGAGTCGACCTCGGTGGGAACGTCCTTCATGCTGTGCACGGCGAGGTCGGCGCGGCCGTCGAGCAGGGCTTCCTCGAGTTCCTTGACGAACACGCCTTTGACCCCGAGTTCGCCCACGGCGGCTTGCGCGAACCGGTCGCCAGACGTCTTGATAACCACGATTTCGGATTCCAGCCCGCAGCGCTCGGCAAGCTGACGGCGAACGTGCTCGGCTTGCCACAAGGCAAGCCGGCTCCCGCGGGTGGCGATCCGAGCAGTCATCGTTCTTTCTCCGAATCCAGCCCGAAAAGGTTGCGGAGCGTTTCCACGAGCTGCATCCGCTCGCGCCCCGTGCGCGCGCGGCGAAGGCGATCGGCGGGCTCCTCGAGCAGCTCGTCGAGCAAGCGCCCGGTCAACCGCTCCACTTCGGCCCGTTCTTCAGGCGCGAGCCCGGCCAGTGCGCCACCCTGGCTTTCCAGCAGGCGCCGGCGTCGCGCGTCGAGACGCGCGCGCAAATCGTCGAGGACGTCCCGCCCGGCGCGGCCCGCTCGCCACGCTTCGAATTTCGATACCTGGCCCTCGACGACAGCCTCGGCGCGAGGTATTTCGCGCTCGCGAGCGCGACGGTTCTGCGCGACGATTTCCGTCAGGCTGTCGAGATCGTAAAGATAGAGATTGTACAGATCGGCAGCCGCCGGGTCGATATTCCGCGGCAATCCGAGATCGAGCAGGAGCAGGGAGCGGTTGTTGCGCGCGCGCATGGCTTCGGCGAGCATGGCGCGGGAAACCACAGGCTGCTCGGCGGAGACCGAAGCGACAAGCACATCCGGCTGAAGCAGGGCGCGCGGAAGTTCGTCCCAGGGGATGGACGCGCCTTCGTACCGCGCGGCAAGGGCATCCGCGCGGTCGCGACCCCGCGCCGCAATCCATAGCCGCTTGATTTTCCGCTGCCGGAGATGCTCGGCGGCCTGCTCCGCCACCTCCCCGGCGCCGAGCAGCAGGGCGGAATGGCCGCCCAGGTCGCCGAAAACGCGCTCGGCCAGCTTGATTCCCGCCGACGCGGCCGACATCGGCCGCGTGCCGAGTTCGGTCTCGGCGCGAACGCGCCGCCCGGCCTCGATCGCCGCTTGGAAGAGGCGGTTGAGCACGGGGCCCGTCGATCCCGCGTCCGCGGCGCGGCGGTAGGCTTCGCGAACCTGACCCAGAACTTCGGCTTCGCCGAGAAGTTGGGAATCGAGCCCGGCGGCGACGCGGAACAGGTGGTCAACCGCTTCGCGGTCGCTGTGGACGTAGAGGCAGCCATCGAGCTGAGGGCGGGAGAGGCCGTGGAAATCGGCGAAAAAGAGCTCGAGATTAGCGGAATCGCCGCGAGTGTCGTGGCGGACGCCGTAAAGTTCGCTGCGATTGCAGGTCGAGAGGATGACCGCTTCCTCCAGGCCGCCGGCTTGCCGCAACTCGGCGGTGGCGCGTTGCGCGTCCTCGGAGCTGAAGGCGGTCCGCTCGCGCAGGGCTACTGGCGCGGTCCGGTGATTCAACCCGATGAGAATGATCTGCATAGTTCAGCAGCTACCGAGATGCCGCAAAAGGACTTTTGAGACTGTCATCCTGAGCGAAGCGAAGGATCCCGACACCGCCCTCGGCGAGTTGAGGGTATGCCTCGTTTCGCTCAGCATGACACCTTGGCTTTTTCCATCTCGCCCTTAGAGGTAGCGGTGGAATCCCGAAAGATAGAGGTTCACCACCGCGTAGCTGAATATCACCAGCAGAAACGCCAGCGCGCAGACCAGCGACGCTCGCGCCCCTCGCCAGCCCGCTCGCCGCGAAATCCGCAGGTAGCCGCCGTAGAGGACCACGATGAGCAGCGTCACCAGCACCTTCGGGTCCGCCAACGACACGTGCCGCGCCGTCTCGTATTCCCAAGCGAGTCCCAGCCCCGTCCCGGCGACCAGGGAAACCAAGCCCACGAGGACGCTGCCCCGGCTCATCTTCTCGAGGCCTTCGAGCGGCGGAAAACGCCACATCGCCGGGCACCGCCATCCCGTGGCGCCGCGGCGGCGCAGATAGTGGTGCTGCAACAGGTAAACGGCGCTGAGCAGGAACGCCAGCGCGAAGGCGGCGTAGGCCAGCACGCTCAGCGTAACGTGCAGGGCGAACATGGGGCCCTGCTCGAGATGGGTCGCGGGAAGGTGCTGCCCGGGCCATGTCCCCGCTACGTACAACGCGAGGACGCAGGGGACAACGAAGGTGCCCATGGACCGCTGGCGATAGTAGAGTTCCAGACCGAGATAGGTCGCGCCGAGCAGCCAGCCGAACAGGGATAGGGAACCGTAGAGATCGTCATAGGGCACCGAATGCACCCAATGCGACCTCTGAAGCAGAGCCAGGTAGTGGCCTAGAAGGCCGAGAGCCAGCGCCGCGGCGGCCCAGCGCCCCGTGGCCCGCCGGCCGGTGTAGACAAAACGCACGTACAGGCCGAGACTGGCCAGGTAGAGGAGCAGCGTGACGTAATCCCAGGATCCAGGCATGCTCTCGGCCGGATGGTCTCTCCCGGCGGCGCGCCACCCAGCGCGCTGCCGTCAAGGGTGAATTATAGCAGCCCCGTTTCCCGCTTTCTCTAGTTTTGGGTCGAAGGGCGGGGGAGAGAAGGCTTTACTCGTACTTCAACGCCGTTACGGGAGCGATCCGCATCGCCCGCCGCGCCGGGATGTAGGAAGCGAGCAACGCCACCGCGGCGAGCAGCGCGCCAACCAGGATAAATGTCAGCGGGTCCGTGGCCTTTATCCCGAAAAGCAAGCCGGAAATGAGCCGGGTCGCCGCAAGCGATGCGCCCAGGCCGAGGATGAGTCCGAAAGCGGCCAAGCGGGCGCTCTCGCCAAGAATCAGGCGCAGGACGTCGCTTCGTTGCGCACCGAGCGCCATCCGAAGGCCAATCTCGTGGGTCCGGCGCGTCACGGAATAAGCCACGAGCCCGTAAATTCCAGCAGCCGCCAGCGCGAGTGCCGCGCCGGCGAAAACCCCCGCGAGAAGCAGGAGGAACCGTCGCTCGGCCAGGTAGCCTCCGAGGGCCTGCGCGTAGGTGGAAAACTGCACGGGGGCATTCGGAATAACGTCGTGGAAAATCTCGCGCGTGGAAGCGACGATGGCGCCTGCCGCGAGTGACGTTCGCAAAACGATCGCCGGCGCGCTGGTCCCTCCCAGGCCGCGCTGGCGGTAATCCACGAAAATGACCGGGGAGGGGCGGTGCTCGAGTCCTTCGGCTCGAATGTCTCCCGCGACTCCAACGATGGTGAGCGGCTTCAAAATGCCGTCCATGTTGCCGAAGAACAGGGACTGGCCGATGGGGTTCCGATTCGGCCACTTTTCGCGGGCCAGCGTTTCGGTAATCACCGCGACGTGCGGCGAGGTGGGACCATCCTGCGCATTGAAAAGGCGGCCGCGAAGGAGCGGAATGCCCGCGGTGCGAAACAATCCACCGCTAGCGACGGCATAGTCGGCGGTGCCGGTTTGCTGCTTATTCAGCACGAATTTTCCCCACTCCGCTTCCGTGGTAGGCGCCGGCTGGCCATGCAGAATCAAGAAGAGGCCGTCGGGGAATCCGTCCGGATCGGCGACCGGAAGCGCGCCGGTGACGCCGGCTGATTCAACTCCGGGAATCGCGCGGATACGCGCCAGCAGGCGATCGACGATCTGGCTCTGGCGGACGATATCCGCTTCGGTTTGGCCGGAAGTCAGAGCGGCCTCGGAGAGCGGGGGCGAAAACTTCGCAACCATTAGATTCTGCCCGTTGAAGCCGGGGCTGACGGAAATCAGACGCCAAAAGCTGCGGCCCAGAAGGCCCGCGCCGACGAGCAACACCAACGTTGCCGCAATCTCGCCGACGACGAGAGCGCGCCGTGTCTTTTGGCTGGCGCCACTGGGGCCCCGCGAGCCGGCGCTCAAGCCGTCATTCACATCCGCCCGGCTCGCGCGCCAGCCGGCGAGAAATCCAAGCCCCAGCGCGACGATCGCCGTCGAGCCAATAGCGAACGCAAGCACGACGGGGTTCATGGAGATGCCCTGCCGGCGGGGCAAATCGGCGGGAAGGATTCGGGGAAGCAGATTCACGGTCCAGGCTGCCAGCAGAATGCCCGACGCCGCGCCGGCCAGCGCGAGCGCAGCCGATTCCCCGAGCAACTGCTGCACCAGCCGGCCGCGGCCCGCGCCCAGGGCCGCGCGGACGGCCAATTCCTTTCGCCGCGCCGCCGTCCGCGCGAGCAGCAATCCGGCGACATTCGCGCACGCCACCAGAAACAGGAGGATGACCGCGCCGAAAAGCGTCAGCAGCGCCGGCCGAACGTTCGCGACCGTTTCCTGCGCCAGCGGAACCACGACCGCGTCCTTGAGGAAGTAGTCCGGATTTTCGGTCTTGCCGTACCGGGCGTAAATTCTGCGAGCGATGGTATCGAGGTCGGAGCGCGCCTGCGTCAGTGTGACGCCATCGCGAAGACGGCCGATCCCTTCGGCGTTATGGGACGTGCGGCTGGCGGACCAACCGTAGCGCTCGGCCGCAACCCATGCGGAAACGCCCGCGGGAAAATCAAATCGGCGGGGCATCACGCCGATGACGGGATAAACGGTCCCGTCCATGGTCAGGCGCAGGCTCGACAATTCCTCGCTGCCGCCGAGAAATCGCCGCCAAAATCCATAGCTGACGATCATGGCAGGCGCGCCGTGCACCACCTGCTCGCGGGGCGAAAACGTGCGGCCAAGGGAAGGCTCGACCCCAAGCACGTTGAAGAAGCCGTGGGAAACGTAAGCGACGTCCACGCGCAGAGGCTCGCTGCCTCCGGAAACGGAATCCGGGCCGTGGCTGAAAGCAGCCAGGGCGCTCAGGGTGTGATTTTGCGCGCGAAAGTCGAGAAAATTCGGGTCGGCCAATCGCGCGCGCTGGCCGCCCCCCTCCCGCTCCCACACCGTGACGATTTTTTCCGGGTGGGGATAAGGAAGCGGGCGCAGCAGGACCGCATCCACGACGGAGAAAATCGCGGTGGATGCGCCGATGCCGAGCGCCAACATGAGAATGGCGATGGCGGCGAAGCCGGGATTATGGCGTAGTTGGCGAAGACCGTAGCGAAGGTCGTGCCAAAGGGTTTCCACGAAGGGGAAGGTCCACAGCTCGCGGCTCGCTTCCTTCGCTTGCGTCGTGTTGCCGAACCGGCGCCGGGCAGCATGCCCGGCTTCCCCGCGCGGCGCGCCCGATTCCGCCAGCTTCTGCTCGCGCATGGCCAGGTGAAAGTTGAGTTCTTCGTCCAGGTCGCGGTCAAGCTGGCGGCGGTGGAAGAGGGCTTGGATTCGCGAACGCAGCGCGTGGATCGATTCCTGCAGCATGAACCCTCCTCACCCGCTTTCCCTGGCGCGCCCAATCGCCGCGGTCATCCGGTTCCCGCGCTCCGCCTCGCCCGCACGAATCTTTCGTTCCCGGTCCTGCTCCATCATAGGCTGAGGGGAGTATGTCCCTTTCTTGCGCCGAGGGCAAGGGGAAGTTCCACGCCTGGGCAGGGAAGCATTGGACGCACTACGCTAGAATTGGTGGATTCGGAGGTGAGACGTGCGCGCCGAGCTCGAGCAGGCTCTCGAAGCGTTGCGGAAGCAGGAACCGGGCGGCATCGACCGGGCCCTGCTCCTTCTCCAGAAGACCGTGTTCTCCTTCAGCATGCGCGTCTGCGGCCAGCGCGAAGACGCCGAGGACACCATGCAGGAAACGCTCCTCAACACCGTTTCCCGTCTGAGCAATTTTCAAAGCGCGAAAGCGCTTGGCGTCTGGCTCTACAAAGTCGCGAAGAGTAAGTGCCTGATGAGCCGCCGGCGCAGCAAATTCGCTCCCACCCAGCGCCTTTCCCTGGAAGTCCTCATGCCGGACCGAAACGAGTTGGAAGGAGAGTTCGTGAGCGACTTCGAATCGCCCGACGGCGCCTTGCTTCGCCGGGAGAGAGCCGACCAGTTACAAAAAGCCATTCAGAAGCTTCCCCCGGCTTTCCGGCTCGTCCTCGTCTTGCACGATATGGAAGAGCTTTCGACCGAGGAAGTGGCGCGCGTCACCGGCCTGCGGGAAGGGACGGTGCGCGTGCGGCTGCACCGCGCCCGCGTATTCCTTCGGAACGAGTTGGCGGGGAGCCACAGGAGAAAGGCGTCGCCCCGGCCAGGCGGCGCGCCCGATAACCGGTGCCGAATGCTGTTCAGCGAACTCTCCGCCTACCTGGATGGGGGCCTGGACCCCGCGATTTGCCGGGAGCTGGAAGTTCATTTGGACAATTGCCGGCCATGCCAGGTGTTCCTGCGGAGTCTCGAGAGCACCGTGAAGCGCTTGCGGCGGCAGGCTCCCGCAAAGCTCGATGCGCGAAGGGCGGCGAAGCTGCGCGCGAAGCTGCAACTGGCCTGCGGCCAGGCGATCGGAGCGTGTCGCGCGTCCGAGACACGTCCCTCCGGATGACGTTCCGACCGAAAATCCAGCGCGCGACGGGAAGCCTTAGCGTTCGGCTCAAACAGGCCATGCCGTAGGGGCACGCTGCAGCGTGCCCCTACAAGCGGCACTGAAAACACGCAGCGGAGGCGAAGGCGGAGGCTGCCATCCCTCCGCGTCTCTGCGGTGGAAGTTCCTTCCGCGAGTGAGCGGCTCTCTCTTCGGGAGGGCGACTCCCTCTCGGTTGCGAGAAATGCGCGTTACGTCCGTTTGGTCCCGCGCTTCCGGCGCCCTCCGGCTTTGCTCGCGCCGGCGCGCCGGCGCAGCTCGTCCCATTCGCCGCGCAGGCGGCGCACCTGCTTTTGCAATTCGGGCAGCATGTGGAAGGCGGCAACGGACTTGAGCCAGGCCTTGTTCTCCATCGCGGGGTAGCCGGAATAGAGCGCGCCGGCAGGCACGTCGTTCGGCACACCACTCTGGGCGGTGAGCACGGCACCGTCGCCCACGGTGAGATGTCCGGCAAGGCCGACTTGTCCGGCGAGGATGACGCGGCTCCCGACGCGGGAAGATCCGGCGAGACCCACCTGGCCGCAGAGCAGGGTATCTTCACCCACCTGGCTCGAATGGCCCACCTGAACGAGGTTGTCGAGTTTCGAGCCGCGGCCGATACGCGTCGCACCCACCGTCGCGCGATCGACGCAGCTCCCCGCCTGAATTTCGACGTCGTCTTCCACAATCGCGATTCCCGCCTGGCGCATCTTGTGCCAGCGGCCTTCGGGCGTGCGGGCGAAGCCGAACCCGTCCGAGCCGACGATGGCCGCGTTTCCCAGCGTTACTCGATTCCCAAGGCGGCATCCTTCGCGCACCACGGCGTGGGAATGCGCGGTGAAATCGTCGCCAATCGTTGCGTCGCGATAGATGGCTACGAGACTGTGCAGAACCGCATCGCGCCCGATTCGGACGTTGTCGTCAACGAAGCAGAAAGGACCGATGTGCGCTCCCTGCCCGATTTGCGCGGAAGCCGAAACCTCGGCGGTGGGATGAATGCCGGGAGCGGGGCGAGGGGCGGGATGAAACAACTCGATGGCGCGAGCGAAGGCGTAGTAGGGGTCCGGTGTGCGCAAGGCGGCAAGCGGCATGGAGCCGGCTCCCGGAGCGACGACGATCGCCGAGGCGCGGGTTGTGCGCACCGCGGACCGGTAGCGGGGGTTGGCCAGAAAGGTCAACTCGCCTCGTTCTGCCTCGGCCAAGCTGGCCACGCCGGTGATTTCGATTTTCCGATCGCCTTCCAATTCGCAGCCCAAACGCTCGGCCAGTTCCCCTAGCTTCATGGTCGGCTCCTTGTTCCCGGTCTCGGCTACTCTCGGGGGCTCCCGACTTCGCGGGGAGAGGTGCTACCCCTTATTTCTCGTCACCTTTAGCAGGATGCTGAAATAAGCCAAGCTGTCATGCTGAGCGAAGCGCAGCATCCCGTCAATTCGCAGGAAACCTGCCTCGAGATCCTTCGGCCGCCGCGGCGGCCGCGGGTTTGGGGGGCAGCCAAACAACACGCAGGATTACCGCATCTCGTCAACGCTGAAATCCCGCAAGGTTTTTCGGGTGCCTGCCCCGATTATTTTGGTCGGGGGCCCATCCTTCCGGCGCCTCTGGCCGGAAGGATGGGCCGGGCCGACAAGTCCAGAGGTTTTGCGGCAGGTTCTACGGCTTAGCCGGAACGTGGGCCGAAGAGATCGCCTTGGGTGGTCGAAGCCAAGCCTGCCGCATGGCGGGCGCGTTGTGCGGCTCCCACCACTCCGAGTACCACGAAGTCGGTAAGCGCGGTTCGGGGAATGAAGAGGCGCAGGTTGTTACCGTTGCTCTCCGGCGGGGTGATTTGGATGCCGTTTTCGAGCAGGCCGAGCAGATTGTTCGGCACGAGCCCTTCCATCTGGTCGCCATCGACGAATCGCAGCTGCACCCAAAGCCCTTCCTGGCGCGGCCGGCTGAGGAAGTACTTTCGCGCCGGAACGAACGGCTGATCGAATTCCCGCACGAAATGAACGCTCTTGACGCCGGAGAAGGGAATCGGCCGGTGCTCCCCGTCGAGAGAGAGCAGATCCACGGCTTCGGTCCGGCCGAGTCCTGCCGGATCGAGATAGCCGGGCTCGGTCTTATGGTCCAGGCAGACCACGACGACCTTCTTGAAGGTGGAGGTGGGTTTGTGGCGCTTTGGTGGCAACGAAGACAAGCAACGTAACCGAGGGCAAGCTAAGGGTTGCCCTTGGGCCGCGAGTATGCTATGTTAACCCGCTGTCTGGTGTCAAGTGCTTGCGTGCGAGTGGGTTAGGATGGGGTCACCCCCTTACCCGCTTGTGCCCTCGAAGGCCGGCAAGCGGGGTGTCGAGGGGAGCCCCGAGGTGGACGGGAGGTCCAACCTCAGCCCGAGTCGGAGCGGGGCGAGGTAACTGCTCGGAAAGTT
The DNA here is from genome assembly GCA_021788095.1 of Acidobacteriota bacterium. Lineage (GTDB taxonomy): Bacteria > Acidobacteriota > Terriglobia > Acidiferrales > UBA7541 > JAKASX01. The sequence continues at coordinate 27,645 of JAJYLB010000044.1, forward strand.
TAGGCTTTGAGTCATCCAACAGGCCTCCAGAACCAGGCACGGTCCTTCCTCACCTATATCGGGGTGGAAAAGGGCTTGGCGGAGAATACGCTGCTCGCTTACGGGCGCGACCTCGCTAAGTTCACCCTCTTTGCCGCCGGGCGCGGCAAGAGTCTCGAGGCGCTTGACCGGGGGGACATAGTCGATTTCCTGGCCAGCCTTTACCGGGCCGGGCTCGACAGCCGCAGCGTGGCCCGCCACCTGGTCACTCTTCGCAATTTCTTCCGATTCGCTCGCCGTGAAGGACTCGTTTCCTCCGATCCCACCGAGCATTTCCAGTCGCCGAAGATCCGCTCGCGTCTGCCCAGTTTCCTCAGCGTGGAGGAGGTGGAGCGATTGCTGGCGCAGCCCGACGCCGAAAGCCCGCAGGGCTTGCGCGACAAAGCCATGCTCGAGCTGCTCTACGGCACGGGCTTGCGCGTCTCTGAAATGCTCGCGCTCAAGCTCGACGACGTTCGCTTCGAGATGGGTTACTTGCGCTGCGTGGGCAAAGGAAACAAGGAGCGGCTCGTGCCGGTGGGGCGCGCGGCGCTGCGGGCGGTGCAGCAGTACCTGCGGCAGGGCCGGCCCCCACTCCTGAAGAAGAAAACGAGTTCGTACCTCTTTGTGAATCGGCTGGGCGGGCGGCTCGGGCGAGTGGGATTCTGGAAGATTTTGGCGGCCTACGGCCGGAAGGCGAAGCTGCGCGCCCGCCTTTCGCCCCACAAGCTTCGGCACAGCTTCGCCACGCATCTGCTCGAACGCGGGGCGGATTTGCGTTCCGTGCAAATGATGTTGGGTCACTCCGATATCGCCACCACGCAGATTTACACGCACGTGGTGCAAGACCGGCTGAAACAAGTCTACAAGGCTCATCATCCGCGCGCCTGAAGGCGCCGGCGAGGAGTAGCGATGCCCGATTATCTGTTTCTGCTGGAAAGCCGGCTCTCGCCCGAGCAGCAGGCGGCGCTCGCGCGCGTGCAGGAGTTGGCCCAAAAGCAGGGCGTGAACCTCTACCTGACGGGCGGTGCCGTCCGCGATCTCATCTCCGGCGCGCCCATCGGGGACCTGGACCTCACCGTCGAGGGAAACCCCTCGGGGATCATTCGCGAACTCGAAGCGGGCGGCACGCGGATCGTTGCCGAGGATTCGAAGCTGCGAGAGACGGAGCTGCTTTTCCCCGGCAACGCGGAAGCTTCCGTTTCCGCGGCGCGCGAAGAGGTCTATCGCCTGCCGGGAACGCGGGCGGAGGTTCGCTGGGCCACGATCATGGAGGACCTGCGCCGGCGCGATTTTTCCATCAACGCCATCGCCCTCTCGCTCAATCCGGCTTCGCGCGGCCTCCTGCTCGATCCTACGAACGGGCTGGCCGATATCGAGCGGCGCGAGGTCCGCGCGCTCTCCATCCACTGCTTCACGAACCAGCCTGCGCGCCTGCTGCGCATCCTGCGCTTCGCTTCGCGGTTGGACTTCAAGATGGAAAGACGGACGGAGGATTGGTTTTCGTTGGCTCTCGAGCGCGGGCTCGATCGCCAGATCACCGCCGCCGACGCCGGGCGCGAGTTGCGCGAATTAGGCCGGGAAGAGCGCCCCGCGGCCACGCTGAAGGCTTGGGAAGCGAAGGGACTGCTCGCCACGCTCCATCCCCATCTGGCCAAGCGTCGTCCCGACTACGAGGGCCTGGCGCGCCTGGGGCGCGTTGCCGCGCAATTGCGGGAGGGAGGACTCAAACCCCGGCTGTTCGCCCCGATCGTCTGGTACGTCCTCCGCCGCCTCACCTCGCGCGAACGCGCGCTCGCCCTGCACAAGATGGAGCTCCGCCCCGAGGAAATCGCCGCGGTAACCAAGCTCGAAGCGGCGGCCCGCGAGGCGCTCAAGGCGCTCCGGGGCCGGCAGACGGAATCGGCCAAGGACGCCTACCGGTATTTGGAACGCGTGCCGCTCGACGTCTTGGCTTTCCAGCATGCCGAGTTCCCGAACCTGCGCGCGAGCAGCCGCCTGCGCAACTACCTGCAGAAGTGGCGCCCCATGCGCCTCTCGCTGCCCGCCGCGGAACTGGAATCGCTGGGCGTGCCTCGGGGACCGCAATTCGATCGCATCCTCGAACAGTTCTTCGAATTCGAGCTGCGCGGCAGGGTCAGAACGCCCCTCGATCGCCCGCGCATCCTCCGCCAACTCGCTGGGATCAAACCCGAGCCAAAGAAGCCTGCGGGCAAGCCGGCGAAGGCCACGCCCGCCGCCAAGGCCGCCCCGGCCAAACCTGAAGCGGGGGGGAAACCGCGGCCGGCAAAGAGCGCGCCGGTGAAGGGAACTCCCGCGAAATCGGCTTCCTCATCCAGCCCCCGCCAGCCCAACCGCCACGCCCACCACGCCAGCCGTTGAGCTTGCCCCGCGCCGCGCAGAAGAGCGAAATGAGGCGCTCTCGGCTCCCCCCACCGGGAGTATCATGCGTGCACGTGGGCTGGAGGTGCCTGTGGGTCTTGAACCAATCGCAACCCCTCTCGGATTCGCTTTTCCATTTCCGCCTGTTCTGCCGGAGGCGATAAGGGCACTTGGTCTCTTCGTCCTCCTGGCCACTTTCCTAGTTACGGTGGTGGCTTACGCCAAGATCTTCTCGAAAGCTGGCTATTCCCCGTGGCTCTGTCTCTTGGTACTCATTCCCTTGGTGAACTGGTTCGTCCTTCTCTGGTTCGCCTTCACCGAATGGCCCCTGGAAAGAGGCGGCGGGCGCCCGCCGCGCGGCTTCCCGGTCGCCGGCTCGCTCTAGTCGGGGACCAAACTCGGAGCTGCATTGCGGGATTTGAGCGTTGACGGGATGTGGGAATCCTGCGTGCAGTTCGGGTGCCCCACCCTTGCGTTTTGTGCAAGGGTGGGTGTCTTTGCCCCAGGTTGCGCCCCGGCCCATCCTTCAGGAAA